>NZ_CP146256.1:3600000-4200000 GCF_039134705.1 Kineothrix sp. IPX-CK
ACAGTATATTCCTCCGTCTCATACGGATGCCTGAGAACTACCTCCGCATGATAATCGGACCCCATTCGCCTTTGTATCATCCTATGCACCCGGCTGCCTTCCTGCATCGCCTGATCCGGTGCCGTGGTCCTTCTATTATCGATATTCCCGGAACGCAGTACGAATTCTACCAGATTGCGGACGGATATATGTATTTCTTCCTTTTTATTCTGTTCCATATTTATACCCCATATCCAATCTCTTCTCTCCAAATCCTCAACCAATATAATCCATTCCACAATAGCCCCATAGAACGGAAAAAATAGCGCATATATATCATTGCGGCGGTTATCAGGTCTACCATGTTTGGTTTGGCTGCGACCGCCTATGACGCTGGAAACCGCTAGCTGCCTTAACATAGCAACATACTGGAGATAATATGATGCTTTCTTCTGGAGCAGAGACAGTACTGAAATCATATTGTCCATCCTGCGCTTTCCAATTAAGCAAATCAGCATAGAATTTTGCGAGTCTTGATGGTTCTGTACAGTCCAAAACAATACCCTGTAATTTTACTTTTGGTGCCATAACATTAAACTCTCCTCTTGTTCTTGACTTAATAATTGAATTTCATTTCCAAACACTTTCGCAGCCAAGTATTTCGGCAGCACAGCTTTTATTCTGCGCGCAGCTGCGCATACATTTTTTATGTAATAGGAGCACTTTCCTATTACGATTAGGGTGTCAAAAGGTCCTTTATAAATACATTCTGGTCAATATGACCAAAACAAAAAGAATGACTGCGCCTATGTAAATATTTAGAAGTTCTTTCTCTGGATATTTGTTTTCTGTTATGTTTGGCGCGAATAGACTGAGAATTAGAACTTCTTATATATTGGAATTCGGAGCAGGAGTCTTTTTGTTTTGAGCATATTGACTTGAGACGTTTGCAAAAGGACCTTTTGACACCCTAATCCTATTACATAAAAACTCCCCATAAAGATAGTCTACTCTATCTCTTATAGGGAGTCAAACAACATTACATTCTTATTTGCCATTGTCCGTTTCTCACATCCACCAGACCGTTTCGAGGTTAAGATGCGACGGCAAAATGCCTCATAAACGATTCAAAGTCCTCGTCATAGCCCGAATAGGAAACTGTCAAAATCTGATTAAAGTCCAATCCTAACACTCCGACGATGGATTTCGCGTCAACTACGTATCTATTATAAGCAATATCAATATCAAAGTCACATTTCGATGCCGCTGCCACAAACTTTTTCACTTCGTCGGGTCTCAACCTTATTTTACGATGTATCATAAATATCACCCTTCCTTGAAAAATCCTTTCATGAAAATATCTTTCTCGCAGTTACTTGAGTATTATACCTTATTTCCTATAAAAGTAAAGTGAAATTTTTATAAACTGGATCTATTGACATATTAGCCGCTGAAATATTTTTTCATATTGACCACTTCCAATCCTCAATATTTGTCAAAATATAAAGAATGCACAATTTATTTTTTATCCCTTTACTTTATTAAACTGCATATTGATCATTATTTCCTAAATTCTACCATATATTCTTGGAATCTTAAGGGAAGCATACTTCTTTGTAAATTCAGGTTTTTTCTCTCCTTTATCGCTATTTTATGGCAGAAATACGTAAACAGTTCCTGGTATTCCAGCTCTTCCCTCGAATAATTCTCCATCATTTCACTGTCGATCTCGGCATTCGTAACGAGATACCAGTCTTTTGAAGCCGGATGAACGACAAATATCCCCCTGATATCATCATATATGACGAAATTTAAAAGAGACAATCTATCTGCGAAATGAGGAGCTAAAAAGGTTAATATATTGTTCTTAGGCCCTATCTTAGAAAATAATATGCCGTTTTCCAGCTCCTGAAACCTGAGAAATCCCATCAAATGAAGCACCTCGTTGTTGGTTCCCCGGTTCAGTTCAAATACCTTGTGCACATAGGGATTCGTCAGATTGCCCATGACTTGCCTGCCATTTTGCATTTGCAAGCCGCACACAACGGTCTTGTATACAGCCTCTCCCTTCTGCTTGTCCATAGAAGCAAGCGCGCGGCATATACTTATATACGTCTCTTCACCCAATTCCCTCTGAATGGTGCGGGATACTCTTACCGCCGTTCCGGCGTCGGGCACGATGGGGATATATTCCGCGAATAAGCGCAGGTTCTCCTCCTCCCCGATCTGTATATGAAGACGACTGTGATCTTCCTTCAAGGAATACGCTTTATAGATTCCTGTGAAAATGCCCTCCAGGGAATCCTCACATATTAGATATTTCTCTTCCATACTATTGATTCCTCCGTTACATCTGCCCCAGCACTGCTTTATGAGTATCGATAATATTCGGCTGCATAGTAAAGCCTACATCATCGAACAAGGATAGCTGCTTGTAGGTAATTCCATCCTTGTCAAAGGGAAGCTTCTCCTTTACCGTAAGAAGATTTCTCGTGATATAGTCCTCCTCTATCTTCGTGTTGTACATCATCTTTCCATTGCATGTAATGAAATAGAGCGCCCGCTTAAGCACCACTCCTATCTTTTTCAAATCAGGAAAGCTAAGAAAACTGCTCCGCCTCGCCATCACGATTCTCTGCGCGCTCTTCACCCCGATTCCCGGTATTCTGAGCAGCAGCTGATAATCCGCCCTATTAACTTCCACAGGAAACATCTCCAAATGACGCAGCGCCCAATCGGCCTTGGGGTCCAGAAGTATATTGAAATTCGGCCGCGCCTCGCTCAGAAGCTCTCCTGCCTTAAACCCATAAAACCGAAGCAGCCAGTCCGCCTGATACAGCCTGTGCTCCCGAAGGAGCGGAGGGCCTCCGGGCAGAGCAGGCAGCTCCTTATCCTCGTTCACATTCACAAAGGCAGAATAAAATACTCTTTTTAATTCAAATTTTTCATAAAGATTTTCCGCCACCGTCATCAACTGATAATCATTTTCCGGCGTCGCACCTACGATAAGCTGGGTAGATTGTCCGGCAGGGACAAACCGGGGTGCATTTTTATATAGAACGATTTCATTTTTACTGGATTTAATTCCATTTTGAATCTGGCGCATGGGCGCTAAAATATTCTTCCGATGCTTATTGGGAGCGAGGCGGCTAAGCCCCTCTGCTGTAGGCAGCTCCAGATTCACACTCATCCTGTCAGCCAGCAGCCCCGTCTTCTGAATGAGAAACGGGTCTGCGCCGGGTATCGCTTTCACATGAATATACCCCTGAAATCGATGCTCCCTGCGCAGCTTATACAGTGTTTGGTAAATCAATTCCATGGTAAAATCCGGATTATACAGGATCCCTGAACTCAGAAAAAGTCCTTCAATATAATTTCTTTTATAAAAGCCCATAGTCAGCTCGCACACCTCGTCCGGCGTAAACGAGGTCCTGACGACATCGTTGGATTTTCTGTTAATGCAGTATTTGCAGTCATAAATACATTCATTTGTAAAAAGTATCTTCAATAAGGAAATGCATCTTCCGTCTGCGCTGAAGCTATGACAGATGCCGCCGGCTACGGTATTGCCCATACCGCTTCCGCTGCCCTTCCTGTCCACACCGCTGGAGGTACATGCCACATCATATTTTGCCGCATCCGTTAAAATTCCCAGCTTCTCCATTACGGACATCTCTTCCGAAACCTTATAATTCATCATAACTCACCGCCATTTTAGAACACTTGTTTGTATTATAATATCATATTCATTCCCCTTTTTCAACAGTTTTATCGAACAAATGTTTTTTGTTACAGTTCGGCCTTGTTTCATTGACATACCTGCCCATTTTTAGTATACTTTTGTCAGAAAAAGCTGATGCTTTGTCACCGGATAAAGCATATAAGGCATTCAGGGGCAGACCGTAGGTATGATACGTTTTTCGCATCAGAAGGTTTGTTTTTGGATGTTTTTTGTTTAATAACGCATAAACCGATTATATTACGAAGGAACATATTTCATTATGACCACAAGAAGCTATGATTATTTACCAAAAGAAGCCTCGCTTCTGCGGGAAGATATATTCGTAAAGGAGCAGGGCTTTGTAGATGAATTCGACGACATCGACGATATTTCCACCCATCTCGTCCTATTTGATGGAGCGCTGCCGATAGCAACCTGCCGCTACTATTTCGATAGCGGGAAATCAGCGTATATCATGGGCCGTATTGCCGTAGCCAAGGCATATAGAGGGAAAAATATCGGTGCACATATCCTGAAGGAAGCCGAAGACCAAATACGCTTATCCGGAGGACGGAAAATATATCTGTCAGCTCAGGTACAGGCGGCAGGCTTTTACGAAAAACAAGGTTACGTGACGTCGGGGGAACCCTATTATGACGAATACTGTCTCCATGTCCTGATGTATAAGCAGTTGGAGGCCGGGAATGAATAATCTGAATTTCCTATATGTAATGCCTATTTTGCTGGTCATACTTTCCAATGTCTTCTACCATATGTTCAGCAAAAATACACCCTCCGACGTAAATCCATTTCTGGGCCTTATCGCTACCTATGGGGTAGCCCTTATTTCCAGCATTCTCTTGTTCTTTCTAACAAAAGAGGAAGGCTGGCGGGAATCGTCCTTTGCATTGCCGGCATGATCATAATCAATACAAAATAAGAAAGAGGTGTCATATGTTTAGAGAAATGAGACGAAAAAAACAGATTTTATCGGAAGGAGAATGTATCGATGTCCTGCAAAGAGGAACCTCCGGTGTTCTGGCCGTATCCGGAGACGACGGCTATCCTTATGCGGTCCCGCTCAGCTACGCGTACCATGATTCCAAAATCTTTTTTCATTGTGCCAAAACGGGGCATAAGATAGATTCCATTGCAAGAAATGAAAAGGCTTCCTTCTGCGTTATCGATAAAGACAGCGTGGTACCGGAGGAATATACCTCTTATTTTCGCAGTGTCATCGTTTTCGGGAAAGCCCGGATCATAGAGGACGAAGCGCAGGCAAGGAAGCGATCGAACTGGTCAGGCAAAAGAATGCCGCTGTGAAGCAGTAGGCTTCATAGCGGCATTTAATGCACATAAATACTGCTTCGCACTATTTATCGCTTGCATTATTGGGCGAAACGCGGTTAAATATTAGTTGTGTATAATTATATTTATGTATAATTATTAATAATGAAAAATAAAGCGAGGATGATTACTTATGAGCAAGCCGGTTATTCCCAAAAACTACCAGTCGGCACTTAATTTGCACGATACTCAGATCGGTATTAAAACTGTCAAGGATTTCTTTCAGAATCTTCTTGCCGAGCGTTTGAACCTGCTGCGTGTATCCGCACCCTTATTTGTCACTCCCCAATCGGGTTTGAACGACAATCTGAACGGCGTAGAACGCCCAGTTACCTTCGGCATTAAAGAGCAAGGAGACGCAGAGGCCGAAATCGTTCATTCCCTCGCCAAGTGGAAGCGCTCGGCGCTTCAAAAATACGGCTTTTCCCATGGAGAAGGCCTCTATACCGATATGAGCGCTATCCGCCGGGATGAAGAGACTGATAATATTCACTCCATTTATGTAGATCAATGGGATTGGGAAAAAATAATTTCCAAAGAAGAGCGTAATATCGAAACCTTGAAGGAGATAGTCCGCACCGTATACAAGGTGCTGCGCAAGACGGAAAAGTATCTGGCAATCAGATACGATTATATAGAAGAGATCCTGCCTCACGACATCTTCTTTATCACAACGCAGGAATTGGAGAACATGTTCCCCGATAACACGCCGAAGGAGAGAGAATATTATATCGCTAAAGCAAAAGGCGCCGTATGTATTATGCAGATCGGGGATCTGCTTGAATCCGGCGAAAAGCACGACGGGCGTGCTCCTGACTACGATGATTGGGCTTTAAATGCGGATATTGTTGTTTATTATCCGGTTCTGGACATCGCACTGGAATTGTCTTCCATGGGGATTCGGGTGGATAAAGAGGCTTTGCTTTCCCAGCTGGAAAAAGCGGGATGCCCGGAACGCACAAAACTTCCTTTTCAGAAGGCGATCATTGAGGAAGAACTTCCGTATACGATCGGCGGTGGTATTGGACAGTCGCGTATCTGTATGTTCTTTTTGCGTAAAGCGCACATTGGGGAGGTACAGTGCTCGCTTTGGCCGGATGAGACGATAGCTGCTGCCAAGGAGAACGGACTGCAGTTACTTTAGGGAATTATGCGGGCCGTTCATCGGTTAAATGCTCCGATACGGCAACTCACTAAAAGTGTGGGTTTGAACATCAACTACCGTCTGTAACCTGTCAATGATCTCGTGATAGCGCGGCTCATTTACTAAGGGGGCATATTCCCGGTCAATTATTATGCTGTGGGCAAGTATTTTTTTAATATATGATGTATCGCTTGGGTGCCCGGTCAACTTGTCAAAGCAAGGATTATTGGAATAGTCGTAACTTAATTCCGGAATACTTTGTGCATATGCTAGACAATACTTCTTCGTAAATATCAGCGGCGCATCGATAATACGATCGTATTTCCTCCTGTCCGATACCCGGTTTTAAAAACATAAAACTTTGGAACAGATTGCCGAGATGAAACTTTAACGGGATGCTGTTGGGATATTCTTTTAACATCTTCTGACAGAACGACCAGCCTGCTTCAAATCCCTCGGTTTCGTAGACACTGCCGGCCCTTTTGGCTAATTCACTGACCTCTTCGCCGGAGAGCTCGTTTTGATAAGAGAGTAATTCATCTATCGTAGTATTTAGAGCGCGTGCAATAGGAGAAAGCAATGTAATGTCAGGGTAAGTTGCTCCGGTTTCCCATTTACTTACTGCCGGGGCGGAAACACCTAATGCATTCGCGAGTTGCTCCTGTGTCCAGGATTTTTCTTTACGTTTTGTTATAATGATCTCTCCAATATTCAATGCCATGTCATTTGCTCCTTAAAGAAAAATAAGTATCTGTCTTTATATTAATATTATAGCATTAAAAAAACAATGGACGTGCATTTAACGCAAAGGCTGATTTTATTAACCACTAGGAAATATGACATTCCAAATTAATCATCGCAGGAAGCCTATTCCATAACGTCTCCTGCGATGATCAATTTGGACATAATAAAAGCAAGCATATTAAGACGATTCTGCAAATTCCCCTTTGACATTAAGTAATAATATGCTTGCTTTATTATTAAGTTTGTGCTGCGGTGCAGGATTTACATCCGTTTAGTTCTGCACTGCTTTTTTTGTTCCGTGCCAACACGGCAGTATACTTAAAGTTTCCAGTGTCACCGGTATAAGCATTAACATTTTAACATTCCAAATAGGTGTGATCCATATAATCACCAGCAATATTACAGAGATTACTACCGCACCAATATTCTTTTTCTTAATGATTTTTTCGTCTTCAATAGGATTATTTTCAGTAAAAAAAGGTGCATACAATTTATTAACCACAATAATCCCTATCGTTAAGGCTATCATTACGCCAACCGGCAGATAACCGATATAATCCGCTCCCACACAGGAAAGGACGCACACGAGCGCCATGGACAAGAAGCAGCCAAGGCTTGACTTCATATGCACTCCCCCTGCACAGGAACGCAACAAAGAAAAACATCCAATAGATAGGATCACATCCCATGCACGACCGAAAACGAGCCCGAGCAATATCAGCCCTATTACTTTGAACAGAGAATTAAAGATTAATTCTATTCCATAGGTAACCGCTATGGCTTGTGTCTCCGACATCTCATTGCGCTTCAAACACCAAGCCGTAATCTTACTCGCAAGCATATGCTCCATGCTGTACACCTCGCCTCATCTCGTGATTCTATTTATACCATAGTTTGATAAAATTTTACCATATTTTTCCTAAACGCTCAATTCCATTTCTTAAACGATTACTTTCTTACAACTTATTCATATATGAAAATATTATCATAAGTTTGTTGTAATTGGTAGTAAATTCGATTGTTATGTCGTATCATGACATCGTTAATATCAACTTTATTGAGGGGGAATGATGTTACCGGTATACATTTGTGATGACGATGAAAATCAACTGCAGCATTTTAAAAAATTGGTATCCAACACAATCATGATTGAAGATATGGATGCTTCTATCGTCTGCACCACTTCTTCTCCCTATCAGCTTCTTTCCTATTTGACCGAACATAAGACTCCATCTTTATATTTTCTTGACATTAATTTGAATACCTCCATGGACGGTTTCTCCCTCGCCAGAGAAATAAGGAAATACGATCCGCGGGGCTTTATCGTGTTCGTTACTGTTCACAGCGAGCTTTCTTATCTTTCCTTCAAATACAAAGTCGAAGCCATGGATTATATTATAAAAGGCAGCAAGGAGCTTTCCTCCCGCATGCGGGAATGTATTCTCAAAGCCCTGGAACTGTATACGCTTCCTACCAATACCATTCAGAAGGCTATCGCATTAAAAATCGACGGACGCATCATTTCCATGAAACTGCCCGATATCTACTGTATCGAGACCTCCACCGAAGCGCATAAGATTCGGATCTATAAGAGAAACGGATACACCGAGCTTTTCTATTCCCTGAAGAAAATAGAAAAGCTTTTGGATGATTCATTTTTTCAATGCCACAAATCCTGCATCATAAACCTTTCTCACGTAAAAGAAGTAAATATCAAAAATTGTCTGGTGACTCTGGAAAATGGAAAGATATGCCCGGTCGCCACCCGCATTGTAAAGACGCTGGCTCTCCGGCTGAATATGAATATTCTTTGATCGGGGATTATCCTCCGGTAAATTCTTTTTATGATTCTAAAAGTATCCTTGTAAAATATTATTTTTGACGCCCTCTGATTTTACTGAAAAACAAATAATATATAATGAACAGAATCGTCGTAACCACCCATGTGAGCGGGTAGCTGAACATGATCGTATAAATATTCTTTCGAAGCGGCACCGCCAGCATAAGCCATGCAACACGCAGTGCGCATATCCCTATCAGACATATGAGCATTGGGATCCAACTGTCGCCCACACCGCGCAGAGCTCCGGATAGAATCTCAATCGTCACATATGTGAAATAGACCGGCACGAGGTAGCGCAGCATATGTATCCCTATGCGGATTACCGCAGCATCCGTGGTAAACAGCCGGTAGCAATATATCCCCCAAAAATACAATACGAAGGAAATGAAAAGGGTGGAGGCAAAGGTCATAGCCATGCATATCCGCACGCCTTTCCTCAACCGCTCCCTCTTCCCGGCTCCATAGTTTTGTCCCACAAAAGTAGTTACAGAGATGCCAAAGGCACTGACGATCATCCAGAATATGCTGTCTATTTTACTATAAGCTGTCCATGCCGCTACGGTATCAGTTCCCAGAGAATTAATGCCGGCCTGTATAATGACGTTAGAGGAGCTGTACATGATCGACTGCATTCCTGCGGGGAATCCAATCCTGATGATTCTTGCCAGCATTCTTCTATCCAAACGGATATTTCGAATGTACAGACGGTGCATATCCGTCGTCTTTACTAACAGCATAATAACCAATACCGCGCTGAGCGCCTGGGAAATGATTGTCGCTAACGCCGCCCCTGCCACTCCCATGCCAAAGCCTACCACAAACAGCATGTCAAGAATGATGTTGGTCATACAGCTCACGATCAAAAAGTAGAGCGGCCGCTTGGAATCTCCTACTGCCCTGAGTATTCCCGCACTTATATTGTAAACGAGATTTCCTACCATTCCTAAATAATAAATCCGAAGAAAGGTAACCGACGGCCCAAGTACGTCCTCCGGAGTATTCATAGCTTGTAATACCGCCGGAGCAGTGATAATGCCTGCTGCCGACATGACAAGACCGGCGATCACACTGAAGGCGATGGCGGTATGCACCGCGTATTCCACCATCTCCTGCTTCTTCGCGCCGTAATATTGGGATATGATAACAGTGGCTCCGCTGGATAGACCTACGAAGAAGCCTACGATTAGCTGGATTACTGTATTGGTGCTTCCGCCCACGGCAGAAAGCGCCTCCTTCCCCACATATCGCCCTACGATAATGGCATCAATCGCATTATATAACTGCTGAAAAAAGGTGCCGAACAAAATAGGGAAAAAGAAGAGGAGCAACTGTTTCCAGATTACTCCTTCCGTTATGGCATTACTTTTTCCCATACCCGTAACTTTTATATTGTTTTTATCTTGCATCGAATTACCGGACATTTTCTTACTCATATCCTTCCGCTTTTGTAGATTTTATCTTTAGAATCCACATATAACTCTGTATTCGATAAGCAGTATATCGCACTTGTTCTATTTTTTCAATGGGTAAAGAAGAAATTTTATCCTCTCATATATTTCCTTAATAACTCCCTGTATTCTTCATAGAATGTACAGTTTTCCATTGCAAAAGATTCAGGCATCCCTGATATCTGTTCCCATCCGCAGGACATAAGCTGAGGCTTCAATAACTGTTCTTTCTGCAGAGTATACAGCAGCGCCCGCTGCCTGAACTGAAGATGATATTTTATCTTTTCTTCCACCTCGCCCGGAAAATGCCCGCACATTATTTCCACCAGTTCTTTTCCCATCTCCATTTCTCCGTAATGGGTCCATTTTACGCGCATTTCCCTTGCGAATCTCATCCATAAGGAATCCTCCTGCGGATACACAAGTCCCATGAATCCCGCATCCTTGTAGCACCATAGAGTATAGGAAATATCGTGCTTTTTAAACAAATCCAGTGTATCTTCCACCATCTCCATCACATGGGCAAGTCCATGACCTGCAATATCATATCCAGCCTCGCCGCACAGCAGAGGTCTCCCAAATTTCTGCATGCCCGCTATCATAGTGACGAGCCGGTCCTCGAATACACTTCGCCTCTTCTCTCTCGGATAATCGGGGTCGCACAAATCTGCTTCCCATACTGTCGGATAAAAATGAAAAGTTATAGCTGTCTGTTCATCTTTTAACTCCTTCATCGCGGAGAAATCCATGGCAAAATAATCTCCTTCAAGGAAAATGATATGATTTTTATCAGCTTCACGGACGGCTGCCGTTACCCTGTCATAGAACTTCTGAAGCCTTCCGTCCTCTCCCGGTATAAGGAAGGGTTCATTGAGAATATCGTAGCCGAGTATCCAAGTTTCCTCCGCATAATATCCGGCGATTTCTTTCCAGAGCTCTACGATCTGATCCTGAAATGCCTCGAAATGCCAGAATTGCGGTATACCGGTCTGGTTATCGCTGTGCCAGTCGGGATTCTGACCTCCCGGCACAGCATGAAGGTCGGGAAGCAGAAAAATTTCGTATTTTCGACAAAATGCAAGTAATCTGTCAAAATAGCAAAATCCTCTCTCCTTCAAAACCTTAGGATTTTTATCGTCAAAAAAAAGATGATAGTTAAAAGGAACCCTGATAATATTTACACCGGTCTCTTTTAAAAATTGAAAGTCCTCCTCCTTTACAAAGGAACAAATAAAATCATCGAAAAAACTATCGCTTCGTTCTACCCCGAATACTTCCTCAAAGGCTTCTATTATCTGCTTTTCGGGCGTTGGTATTCCAAGCATGAAATGCTCCATGTTCAGCCAGCTTCCAATACCCAGCCCGCCAAAGGAAATTTCCTTGTCCCTAAAATAAAATTTATTATTTTTAATCTTCACAAAATCCATAAGCTTCTACCTCATATCAATTTCTACAATTTTTCCCCGGATTGCCGCAGTAATTGTTACCGCATATTCATTTCTGGAAGCAACAATCTGAACTGAATGAAGGTTTTCCTGCAAATAATATTTGCCTACACCCAGAGAAAGCTGCTGGCGCATGTAGCCCTTTTGTTCCTCCTCCACATAGTAATCTCCATAACCAGCATCCGTTAGAAAACCTCATGCCACTATTCCCTCCTATGCTTTTGTTCTTCTGCCAAAATAATTCGTACTCCCTTCGCCTCCAGCCGCCAAACGCTTTCCGGCGGCTTACTTTCTCCCGACAAAAGTTCTGTTCCTCCAGCCTTTATGTAAACCTCCGTCTCATGCTCCCCGTGATTCAGCAGGAACAGATATTGGCTGCCGTCCTTCTCTCTCGCTGCCATTTCCACGTTCTTTTCAGCCCGTTCTCTGCCTCTTTCCACATCGGCTCCATCCGCCGCACAGATATTTCTTTCTTTACAAATTTCTAAGAAAAGCTCTTTATAAAATTTCTCCGACGACCGGGTTCCGATATAATATACACTTCCTTTTCCATAGGTACTGCGCGTAAGCACCGGCATTCCTGCGTAGAAGTCAGACTCGTAGGATGCAAGTACCTCGGCCCCCTCGCTGTGCATTAAATCACAGATGAGCTGGGCCGGATATTCCTTTCCTTTATAACAAAAGGAATTACTGCTTTTCTCCGGCAGGGAATCGATTTCTTCCACCCATATACCTGCAAGCTTGCGAAGCTTTCCCGGATAACCGCCTGATGTAATCGTATCGTTTTCATTCACATAGCCGCTCAGGTAGCTAAAAACTGCCGTCTTTCCTTCCGCGGCAAATTCTTCAAGCCTTTCTGCCGCTCCATCCTTAATCATATAGAACAGCGGTGCGGCTATAAGCTCATACCTTGAAAAGTCCCCTCCCATTCCGATAATGTCTACCGGCACCTGAAGTTCATAGAAGGCTTTATAATACAGGTAAAATTCCTCCAAATATTTCAGTCTCGCACTTGGTCCTGCGGAGCATTCTAACGCCCACCACGTATCCCAGTCGAAAATCAAAGCCGTTTTGGCAAAGGTTCTGCCGCCTGTAAAACTGTCCCCCAAGGCTTTCAGTTCCCCGCCGAGCCGGCTGCATTCAAGAAAAACTCGCGTATTGCTGCTTCCCGCATGATCGATGACCGCCCCATGGAATTTCTCACAGCCTGCTACAGAACGCCTTATTTGGAAAAACATTACGCTGTCGGCTCCATGGGCCACTGCCTGATAGCTTAGAAGCCGCATGACACCCGGCCTTTTCACCCGATTGTCCGTGAGCCAGTTACACACGCTGGGAGTCTGTTCCATCAGCAGGAAGGACTGTCCATTCTTCAGTCCACGCATCAGATCATGATTCATTGCACAGCAGGCCGGTTCAGCTCCCGCAGGGGGATAGCTGTCCCACGAAACGATATCCAGATAAGGAGCCCATTTACGGTAATCAAGCGGCTTATAAGCACCCATGAAATTCGTCGTAACCACCGCATCGGGAATAAAGCGTCGAATACTATCCGACTCCGCCCGGTAGTTTGCCAGCATACTATCCGAATTAAACCTCATGTAATCTAAGGTAATAGGCTGGTTCATGCTTCTCGTTTCCTCGAAATGCTCGCTCAAAAGATTGGGAGCCACAATCTCCTCCCAATCATAAAATATATGGCCCCAGAAACGGGTGTTCCATTCTTTATTCAGCCTTTCCAGCGTATGGTATTTTTCTTTCAGCCATAGACGGAATGCTTTCTCGCAGTTTTCACAGTAACATGCACCTTCATATTCATTACCCACATGCCATAGGAGAATATTTTTCCTATCCTTGTAACGCTGTGCGACCCTTCCGGCAAGCTCAGGAGAAAGCCGTTGAAACGTCGGGCTGTTAGGGCAGGAATTATGCCTTCCGCCAAACTTTCTCTTCACCCCCTGAAAATTCGTCCGCAAAATATCCGGATATTTCCTGGCCATCCATGCCGGATGCGCAGCGGTACCCGTAGCCATACATATCTGCAGTCCCGCCTCGCTTACCAGTTCTACGACCTCATCTAACACCGTAAAGTCATAAACCTCTTCCTCCGGCTGCAATAACGACCAATTGAATACGTTCAAGGTGACGATATCAATCCCTGCTTTCTTAAGCAGCTCCATATCCTCCCTGCGTATCTCCTCCGGCCATTGCTCCGGGTTGTAATCACCTCCGTAGAGGATCTTGTTCATTTTTTGATAAAGCTCCATTTTATCCACCTATGCATTCTTATATCATTATCCCTTTAAGCCCGAGAAAGCGACGCCCTCTACCAGATATTTCTGTCCGACAGCAAATATCAAAAGCATCGGAATGAGAGCGCAGACCGTGCCCGCCATAATCAGTCCATATTCCGACCCATACTGGGTCCGAAAGGATGCAAGACCGATTTGTATCGTTCTAAGCCGTTCCGAAGTGAGATAAATCATCGGTGCCATATAGTCGTTCCACATAAAATTGAAGGTGAAAACTACCAGGGTTGCAATACCCGGCTTACACATGGGAAATACGATAGTGGAATATATCTTGAATTCCCCGCAGCCGTCAATCCGTGCCGCTTCCGAAAGCTCTTCCGGAATGCCCATCATGAACTGGCGAAGCAAAAAAACCCCGAATGCACTGAATAGATTGATCAAAATAAGAGACCAGTGAGAATCGTTCAGTCCAAGATTCTTTATAATAATAAATTGCGGAATCATAATTACATGCCATGGAACCATCAGTGTTGCTAAATAGCATAAGAATATTTTGTCTCTGCCAGGATAGTGCATCTTGCTGAAGGAGTAAGCCGCTAACGAGCAAGTAACCACCTGCCCCACCGTTACAATGATGGAAATCTTAAGCGTATTTAGATAATAAGCAATAAATGGGATTTTTTCGCATACCTCCTTGTAGTTGGACCATCGAAAAATTTCCGGTATCCATTTAATCGGATAAGAAAATATCTCATTGTTATTTTTAAACGAGGCCGAAAGCGTCCACAGGAAAGGAATAATCATACAGATCCCCAGAATCAGCATAATGGCGAACAGCCCGCTGCGGGAGGCCTTTGTTTTTAAATTACCAGTACCTTTTACCATTGTGTTTCTCTTCCTTTCTACATGTAATTAACCCATTTTTTCTGTCCTCTGAACTGGATGAGCGTGATGATCATTACGAGCAGGAACAAGAAATAGGCCATTGCCGACGCATAACCGAACTGCAGCTTCTGAAAACCCTCCTGATAGATGCGGAATACGAGCACGTTGGTCGATCTTCCCGGTCCTCCCGCCGTCATGATATTGACCAGATCAAAAACCTGAAAAGAGTTAATGATACAAAGTATCGTTACCATGAACATTGTAGGCGACAGCATCGGAAGGGTCACTTTGAAGAATTTGGCCACTGCACCGGCTCCGTCTATAGAGGATGCCTCATACAACTGAGAAGGTATTGCCTGAAGTCCTGCTAACAGTATAATCATGTAATACCCTGCCTGCTTCCATATCGCTACCAGCATAATAGAACCGAGTGCTGTACTGGTAGAGGAGATCCACATAGGCGTATTATCGATGCCGAGTGAACGCAAGAGCTGATTTAAAGGTCCTACCGTAGGATTGAATATCATGGACCATACAATACCTACCGCAACCATAGAACTGATATTGGGAAGAAAAAACATAGTTTTAAATATGCCGCTGCCCTTTATGCCCTGATTTACCGCCATAGCGAGCATCAGCGCAAACACGATTGTTCCCGGTACGGTAACTAAGGTGTAAACAATGTTATGTATAAGCGATACTCTGAAGTATTCATCCTGAAACATGTCGATATAATTCTTAAGCCCTACGAAGTTAAATTGACGAAAGCCGTTATAATCCGTAAGAGAAATGATAAAACCCATGATGATCGGCAAAGCCATAAATACGAAAAAACCAACGAAGTTAGGAAGCAGGAATAAATATCCTTTCAGATACCTGAGCGCTTTTTTATTTTTTATCATTATTATTCCTTTCCGGGGGCATCTGAGGAATAATGAAACAGCAGAGGATGCCCTCATAAGAACAGGGAAGCTTATGTTCCAAGAACTGCTTCCCTGCTGCGTACGAACATTATTTACTTATAATCTGTTCACGCTGAGTCTCAAAATTCGTCATCGTCTCATCGATTCCCTTCTCGCCGTACAAATAAAGCTCTGCATTCTCGGTAAAGGCATCGATTAAGTCGTTATATTTATCATAGGCAGGCGCCTCCGGAAGTGTCTTGGAATTGAACACCACCTCGACCGCACTGTCTTTACCTACCGATTCCTTAAAGGATTCCTCTCCTGCTTCGCTGGAATATGCAGGCAGAATGCCATACTTGGGAAGTACAGAGCCTCCTCCGTCTCCGCAAAGGTATTCCAGGAATTCATATGCTTCCGCCGGGTGCTTGCTGTCCCCCGGAATTGCTGTGAACTGCGTTGCTCCCCATGTGGTGCCCGGTTCTACTCCGTCCGGTACGGGGACCGGCGCTACTTCCCAGTTAACAGAGGTCTTTCCCGCTTCCGTATCGGTCTTAAGCATATCGAAAAGCCATTCCCCCTGAGGGATCATAGCTACCCTTCCGTTTTCGAAATCAGTTAAATACTGACTGTCATTGGCTTTCACTTCCGCAAGCGGGACATGGGACTGATCCTCGTTAAATAAGCGGTTCAGTATTTCCAATCCCGTCTTTTCATTGGAAATATCGTCATCGTTCAAATAGGTGCCCATCTGTGTTGCTATGGCATGATAAATTTTCCAATCCACAAAGCAGCCGCCGTATCTGGTGCCGTCGCCTGAAGTAAGCTGCTTCGCCATATCCGCATACTCATCCCAGGTCAGCTGCTCGGGCATAGTAAGTCCGGCCTCCTCAAGCAAGTCCACGTTATAAAAAAGCATCCAGCAGGAGGTTCTCATCGGAAGGGCGGATACCACACCGTCGGGATAGCATACATCCCACATGGAACCATATTTGCTCACGTCCAGATTTCCTGCCTTTACCATATCCGTCAGCTCTGTCAGAGCGCCCGCCTTCTGAAACTGCGATAAAAGATTTAAAGAGCGCAGATTGATCAAATCCGCATCGCTTCCCGCAGAAAGCATTACCTTCAGCTTGTCGTCATAGGTTTCGTTCGGCATGCTGATGACTTCCACCTGGATTCTGTCCTGGCTGTTGTTAAAGTTTTCAGCAATTTCTTTCGTATAGCTTTCCGTGTCACTCCATATATAATATTTCAAATTAACCTTTTCCCCTGTGGCTTCTGCGGTATCTACCGCTTCCGCCGCTTCTGTATCTGCTTTCTCTACAACACCCTGAGCACTTGTGTCTCCACAGCCTGCCAGCGCGGCAACAGATAATACTGCTGCCATGAGCAGCGTTAACAAACGTCCCGATTTCATAATTTACCCTCCTTATGTACATCTTACTCTTTATTGACCTTGCATGTTGCGTTTGCTATACTGACCTTAACATGAGCTGCTTTTTCGTGAAAGGTTGAAATTTTATCAACCTTCTTTGCTTTTAGCGATCGTGTTAAGATAATAGGGGAATTAGCGGGAAAGGAATGATTATTTGTGATTTATTTCTTAATTCTGATATTAATACTTATTATCTTTATGGCATCATTTGGATCTAAAGAAAAAAATGTATTGCTTACCACTTTGTTTTTTTCTTATTTTATAGCGATAAGCAGCATGATCCTCTATATTTCCAAGGATATTTATTACTATAATCTTCTGAAAAATTACTTCTATCTGCCTCCAGCCCTTTGGAAATGGCTTTTCTTCATCGATGTAAGTAAATTGAATATCATACGCACCATGTCGTTATCGAGCCTTAGCATCTTGATTATAAGCGTATATTTTTCCTTGAACTTCCATCCCTTTGAAACGACGAAGTTAAAAAAAGGAATCGTTTATTTCGTATGGATCTACTGCTTATTTTTGTTCTTCCTCTACGATCCTTCCATGGACCTGAAGGCTTATTATTTTCTTTATCCTGACCACGTATCCGTGGAGCAGTACCTTCGCGGCGAAAAGATAATCTTCACCCTTACCAGGGCTACCAATAATCTGATCATTTTAATCAGTCTGGGCATTATCGCCGGGGCTTATAGAAAAGCGCCGAAGCTCAAGATTTTTCGCCTGCACTATTTGTTTTTGACCATCAGCTATTCCATCCTGTCCTTCATCTATATCTTTTTCATCTCTTCGGTTCCTGCCTTTTATCTGAAAATATCGAAAATATCAAAAACCTTAAGCTACCGCTCCATACCTCTTAAAAGCGATGCATTTATATACAACGTACTGCCTTATTTCCTAATCATAGCCACCATTGTTGTCGCTTTCTGCGCTTACCGCCTGATCAAATACACCAACCAAACCAATAGAAACGAATTCAGCCTGTCCAAAGAAATCAGCTCCTCTGAAACGACCTCCAAGATTTTCTGTCATTATATTAAAAATGAAATACTTGCTATTTCTTCCGAAATGGATATGATTCCCGTTAAGGATGACAACAGGGAGCTGCTGGAAGACTTAAAGAAACGATGCGATACTCTGTATGCACGAATCGATGAAATACACAGAAGTACGAAAACCAGCGAGCTTAGCTTGAAATCCCAGTCCATGCAGGGACTGCTTTATGAAACTTTAGAGGGCTTCTCACTTAAGCCGGAAAATATCTCCGTCATATGCGACTTCCCCAAACGAGAGATATATGCCCTCATCGACCCCGTTTATATGGGACAGGCAATACACAATATCATTAAAAATTCCATGGATGCCATGGAAGATATACCGGTCAGGGATAGAAAGCTGTCCTTAAAGCTGGAGATCTTAAGTCCATGGATTCAGTTAGAAATTACGGATACCGGAAAGGGTATCTCTAAAGAAAACTTAAGCAAAATCTTCCTTCATTTCTACTCCTCCCATCCCTATTCGAAGCACTGGGGCGTAGGGCTTACGCTTACCTATAAAATCATCACTGCCCATGAAGGAAAAATTGCTGTGGAAAGCTCTCCCGGAGCCGGTACTACTGTCCAGATTCTGCTGCCTAGTATATCATCAAATAACCGCACCAGTTAATTTGTGGATGATATACTAGAATCGGCTCCGCCGAAACACTATAGAAAGGGGTTAAGAAATGTCGAATAAAATAAAGGTCTTGATTGCGGAGGACATGGAGCCTATCCGCAAACGTTATGTCAACGTACTGAACTCTGATCCTAATATCGAGGTAATCGGGGATGTTGCTACCGGAAGCACCGCATGCGAACTTGCCTTTTCCCTCAAGCCGGATGTTATTCTTATGGATATAGAAATGGAGAGCAAGGACGCCGGTATCCGTGCCACCGGCCAGATTTTGTCCAAACTTCCGAATGTGAAGATCATTCTCCTCACCGTATATGAAGAAGACGAGATGATTTTTTCCGCCTTCCAGCTGGGTGCCTGCGACTATATTTTAAAGATATCCAAAAATGAAGATATTATAAACGGTGTTATCGGCGCTTACCATAACCAGTCTCCTATCCGGCCGGAGATTGCAAGCAAGATACGGAATGAATTCAAACGGGTCAAAACCTACGAAAGCAGCTTTCTTTTTATGCTCAATATCTTATCTACATTGACACCTCGTGAGCTTGATACCCTCAACCTTCTGATCAACGGCCACACGAAAAAGGAAGTATGCGAACTGCGCTGTGTGGAAATGAGCACCGTAAAATCGCAGGTCCACAGTATTCTCAAGAAATTCAAAAAAAGAAATATTTCCGATATAATCACTACCGAAATGGATAGAAGCTTATTGGAGACCATACTGCACAATTACTACAACAAATAAAGATGCAAAGAGGATATCTACCGTAAGTTCCCGGTAAATACCCTCTTTTTTAAATAATTTCTTTATTGCACGTTTAGGTTACTGTATCCCATCAGACTCTCATCTACTGCTCTGGCGGCTTCCATACCTTCACGGATAGCCCATACTACTAATGACTGTCCTCTGCGCATATCGCCGGCAGCGAAGATGTTCTTCACATTGGTTTCATATGCTCCCGGAGCGGTTTTAACGTTGGTCCTTTCATCGGTTTCCACTTTGAAAGCCTCCGTCACGTACTTCTGGCTGCCAAGAAAGCCTGCCGCAATGAGGACTACATCCGCCGGAAGCGTCTGCTCACTTCCCGGAACCTCTTTCATGTTCATACGGCCTGTCTTTTCATCCTTTTCCCAAGCGAGCTTTACAATTTTCACGCTCTTCAAACGTCCGTTTTTATCCTTGATGAACTCCTTCACGGTAGATTCATAGATGCGGGGATCGTGTCCGAATACCGCAATTGCTTCCTCCTGGCCGTAATCCGTCTTGCAGACCTTCGGCCATTCCGGCCAAGGATTGTTCTCGGTGCGCGCATCCGGCGCTTTGGGCATCATTTCTATCTGCGTTACGGATTTACAGCCATGACGCACAGCTGTGCCCACACAGTCATTACCCGTATCACCGCCTCCGATGATAACCACATGCTTATCCTTTGTATTCACATAGTTTCCGTCCTGAAGATTGGAATCACACAGACTCTTGGTATTCGCCTTAAGGAAATCCACTGCGAAATAAATACCCTGTGCGTCCCTTCCGGGTGCGGAAATATCCCTCGGATTAGAGGAGCCGCAAGCTAGAACAACTCTATGGAAGTCCTTTTGCAGGCCTTCCGGGGTCAAATCCTTGCCTACGTCTGTTCCGGCCACGAAGACTACCCCCTCCTCCTCCATAATCTTTATTTTACGCTCCACAATGCTCTTATCTAATTTCATATTCGGAATTCCATACATCAACAACCCGCCCATACGGTCGGAGCGTTCAAATACAGTTACCTGATGTCCTCTTTTATTCAGCTGATCTGCCGCTGCGAGCCCTGCCGGTCCGCTGCCTACTACCGCCACACGCTTTCCGGTGCGCACCTTAGGCGGTTTCGCAGACGCATACCCCTCCGCATAAGCGTTTTCAATAATGGCATATTCATTTTCTTTGATTGCCACGGGGCTGCCGTTCAGCCCGCATGTGCACGCTCCTTCACAGGGTGCAGGACACACTCTGGCGGTAAATTCCGGGAAACTGTTAGTCTTTTTCAGACGGTTGTATGCCTGCTGCCAATTTCCTGTAAACACCAAGTCATTCCACTCCGGTATCAGATTGTGAAGAGGACAGCCGGAAGTCATGCCGCCCAAGTTCAAGCCTGACTGGCAGAAAGGCACACCGCAGTCCATACATCTGGCTCCTTGAATTCTCTGTTTTTCCTTCGGGAGATGCTCGTGAAATTCATCGAAATTCTTAATTCTTTTTTTCGGTTCCGTTTCCTTGGAAACTTCCCTGTTATAATCCATAAATCCTGTTGGTTTTCCCATCGTATATACCTCCTTTCCTTCCTACTTCGCGCTGTTTACGTAGAATGCTTCTATTTGTGCCTGCTCCGCACTAAGTCCCTTTTCTTCCATCTGTACGATGGTCGTCAGCATCCTTTCATAGTCATGAGGAATGATTTTCTTGAATTTCGGCAGGTAATCCTTAAAGTTATCGAGGATTTTCTTTCCCTTTGCCGAATTGGTAAGAGCCACATGCTCCTTTATCATTTCCTTAAGCTCCAGTACATCGTATTTGGAAGTCAGCTCGTGAGAAGAAACCATCTCTTTATTCAACCGGATGTACAAGTCGTTGTTTTCATCCAGCACATAAGCGATACCGCCGCTCATGCCCGCTGCAAAATTCTTACCCGTAGGCCCCAGTACCACCACGCGTCCTCCGGTCATATATTCGCAGCCGTGATCTCCTACGCCCTCTACTACAGCATGGGCACCGGAATTACGAACGCAGAAGCGCTCTCCCGCCATACCGTTTATATACACTTTTCCGCTTGTCGCACCATATAGGGCAACGTTTCCTATAATGATATTGTCCTCTGCCTTGAAGCCGCTTCCCGCCGGAGGATAAATGATCAGCTTTCCGCCGGATAAGCCCTTGGCAAAATAGTCGTTGCTGTCGCCTACCAGCTCCAACGTAAGACCCTTCGGAATAAATGCGCCAAAGCTCTGTCCTCCCGTACCCTTGCATAAAATGCGGTAAGTATCCTCTTCAACACTATCTCCAAGCTGCTTGGTAATTTCCGAGCCGAGGATCGTTCCGAACGCGCGGTCCGTATTTTTCACATCTACCTCTATACTCCGCTTCGTTCCCTTGGCAATCGCTCCGGAAAGCTGTTTTAACAACACCTTTTCATCCAAAGTTTTTTCCAGCTGGAAATCATATACCTGCTTAGGATCGAAGGTCATCTTCTCCTGACTTCCTGCATAGGGATTGGAGAGAATCTGCACCAAATCCACCTGCTGCTGTCTCTTCGTCAGGCTTTCCTTCATCTTCAGCAAATCGGTACGTCCTACCAGTTCGTCGATAGTGCGTACGCCCAGCTTAGCCATATACTCGCGAAGCTCAGTCGCAATAAATTTCATGAAATTCACAACATACTCCGGTTTACCCTTGAAATTCTTTCTAAGCTCCGGATTCTGTGTCGCCACACCCACCGGACAGGTATCCAGATTACATACTCTCATCATAACGCATCCCATGGTTACAAGGGGAGCCGTCGCAAAGCCGAATTCCTCCGCGCCGAGAATCGCCGCAATAGCCACGTCTCGTCCGCTCATCAGCTTACCGTCTGTCTCAATGCGCACCTTTCCTCTCAGACCGTTCATAATAAGAGTCTGATGCGTTTCCGCAAGGCCTAACTCCCACGGAAGTCCCGCGTTGTGGATGGAGTTTCTCGGAGCCGCTCCTGTACCGCCGTCATAGCCAGATACGAGGATGACTTGCGCGCCCGCTTTGGCAACACCTGCAGCAACCGTTCCCACACCTGCTTCTGAAACGAGTTTCACAGAAATTCTTGCATCCTTATTGGAGTTCTTCAAATCATAAATCAATTCCGCCAAATCCTCGATGGAATAAATGTCGTGGTGAGGCGGCGGGGAAATCAAGCCTACGCCGGGAGTCGAGTGTCTCGTCTTTGCCACCCACGGATATACTTTTTCTCCGGGCAAATGGCCGCCTTCTCCGGGCTTTGCTCCCTGTGCCATCTTAATCTGTATTTCCTTGGCACTGACGAGATAACGGCTGGTCACACCGAAACGTCCGCTTGCCACCTGCTTAATCGCAGAGCAGCGGTTCAGTCCATCCTGTCCTACAGTCAGGCGCTCCAGATCCTCTCCGCCTTCTCCCGAATTGGATTTACCCTTCAGCGTGTTCATGGCTATCGCCATCGTCTCATGAGCTTCCCTGGAAATGGAACCATAGGACATAGCACCCGTCTTGAATCTCGTGACGATTTCCTCCACGCTCTCCACTTCCTCCAGAGGAATGCTCTGCTTCGGATAATTAAAATCCATAAGCCCTCTAAGGTTTTTAACGGAGTTTTCATCGTTCACAAGCTGGGTATACTGCTTGAACATACCATAGTCACCGCGCTTTGTAGACTGCTGCAGCAGATGAATGGTAGCCGGATTGTAAAGGTGTTCATCAGCACCGCTTCTCATCTTATGGTGCCCCAGGCTATCCAGCGTCAAATCTGTTTGAAGATCTAACGGGTCAAAGGCTCCCGAATGCAGATCGTCCACTTGCTTTTCCAAGTCTTTTAAAGCGATGCCGCTGACACGGCATACGGTATTTGTAAAATATTTGTTGATAACGTCATAATTTATACCAATAGCTTCGAATATCTGGGAGCCTTGATAGGACTGAATAGTAGAGATACCCATTTTAGAAGCAATTTTCACGATTCCGTGCAAAACGGCGTTGTTGTAATCATCCACTGCCGCGTAGTAATCCTTGTCAAGCATCTTGCTGTCGATCAGCTCTTTGATAGACTCCTGAGCCAGATAAGGATTGATAGCACAAGCGCCATAGCCCAGCAGCGTCGCAAAATGATGAACCTCCCGCGGCTCTCCCGATTCCAGAATCAATGCCACGCTCGTTCTTTTTTTCGTTTTGACCAGATGCTGGTTCAAAGCGGATACCGCTAACAGGGACGGAATCGCCACATGGTTCTCATCCACGCCCCGGTCCGAAAGGATCAGAATATTTCCACCCTCTCTATAAGCTCTGTCCACCTCTACGAACAGCCTCTCTATGGCCCGTTCCAGGCTTGTGTTCTTATAGTAGGTAATCGGCACCACTTCTACCTTAAAGCCCTCCACTTTCATGCTCTTTATCTTCATCAAATCCGTATTCGTAAGAATCGGATTATTGATCTGCAGCACGTTGCAGTTCTTGGGCGTCTCCTCCAGCACATTTCCTTCCGTTCCGATATATACCGTAGTGGAAGTCACGACCTCCTCTCTGATCGCATCGATAGGCGGGTTGGTCACCTGTGCAAAAAGTTGTTTAAAGTAATGAAACAACGGATGATAGGTCTTGCTTAACACCGGCAGCGGAGTGTCTACTCCCATTGCGGCAATAGCTTCCCCTCCGTTTCTGGCCATAGGAAGAATACTCGTCTTCAATTCCTCATATGCATAGCCGAACGCCTTCTGCATACGCCTTCTTTCTTCATTGGTAAATTCCGGCACCCTTTGATTAGGAATATGCAGGCTTTTTAGCGTAACCAGATTATTGTCCAACCACTCGCCGTAGGGCTGTGCACAAGCGTATTTTTCCTTCAGCTTATCGTCGTCGATGACTTCACCCTTCACCATATCCACAAGGAGCATCTTGCCCGGACGCAGCCTTTCCTTCACCACAATTTTTGTCGGATCAATATCCAGTACGCCTACTTCGGAAGAAAGAATGAGCTGTCCGTCATCGGTTATCATATAACGGGAAGGGCGAAGTCCGTTGCGGTCAAGCACAGCACCCATAATATCTCCGTCCGAGAATAGAATGGAAGCAGGCCCGTCCCACGGCTCCATCATAGTGGCATAATATTGATAAAAGTCCTTTTTATGCTGATTCATCGTCTTATTATTCGCCCAAGGCTCAGGAATGGTAATCATCACCGCAAGAGGCAGATCCATACCGCTCATAACGAGGAATTCCAGGGTGTTATCAAGCATGGCGGAGTCGGAGCCGGAAGCATTCACTACGGGAAGGACTTTATGGAGCTGTCCTTTCAGGTGCTCGGATTCCATGTTTTCCTCTCTGGCCAGCATCTTATCCGCATTTCCGCGAATCGTATTGATTTCGCCGTTGTGTACGATGAAGCGGTTAGGATGCGCTCTCTCCCAGCTTGGATTGGTATTGGTCGAGAAGCGGGAATGTACTACTGCAATGGCTGATTCATAATCCTTATCCTGTAAATCGGAAAAGAAGGTGCGCAGCTGTCCCACCAGGAACATTCCTTTATATACAAGAGTCCTGCTGGAAAGGGATACTACATAGGTATTGTCACCGGACTGCTCGAATACACGGCGCACGATGTAGAGAATACGGTCAAAGTCGAGACCTTTTTCCACATTCGCCGGCTTTTTAACAAAGCCCTGCATAATATAGGGCATACATTCAACCGCTTTATGTCCGAGTACTGATGGAACGGTTTCCACTTTCCTCCAGCCGAGGAAAGTCAGGCCTTCTTTTTCCACGATGATTTCGAACATCTTCATGGCCTGATTTCTCTTCATTTCCTCCTGAGGGAAGAAAAACATGCCTACTCCGTATTCCCTTTCTCCGCCAAGCGTGATTCCCAGAGGAGCGGTAACTTTTACCATGAATTTGTGAGGCACCTGTGTCAGGATCCCAACACCGTCACCTGTCTTTCCTTCTGCATCTTTTCCGGCTCTGTGCTCCAGATTCTCCACTATTTTGAGGGCATTTTCAACTGTTTCATGACTTTTTTTACCTTTGATATTAACGCAGGCACCGATACCGCAGTTGTCGTGTTCGAATTCAGGGCGGTAAAGCGGCGCTTCCGGGATGGGCATTTTCACATCAAACATATCTTTTCTCCTTTCATATGTTGGCGCCAGGAAATTGTGAGTTTGGCAATAGCCTAGGCCTTGGGGAACTTAATAAATAACTTATTCATAACTTAATTTATAGCAAAAAAGGGCGCAAAAAGCTCTTAATACGCTTCTTTGCGACCTATGCAATTACTATACACCTATTTTTTTATGCTGTAAATAATTATTTTAGCCATTATTGTCTGATAATTTGACTATTTGATTATTGTATTGATTATTGTCAGACTTTTATTAATATTTTCTCACTATTTTATTTCGGATTTATTCTCGATAATCGTCGTTTTTTCCAGATAAATTCTAGGTTTCAGACTCTATATAGTCCGAAATTTATCATTTAAAAAAAATAAGACTTCTGGAAAAATTTTAGATATATTTTTTTTGTTTCCACATGAGAAAAAGGCTTATGAATGAAATTGTCAGAAAAATAAAGCAATTTAACATAGTAGCCATTCCTGTCAATCCCTGACTGCTGTATGCAGTCATGAAAACGCTCAGATTAGCCAGAGAATGAAAGAGAACGGGAGCAGCGAAGTTTCCGAACAGTTCGTAGGAAAAGGTAATCGCTATTCCGAGTATGCAGCCGTAGATTCCTTGTACGAGATTACCGTGATAGCTGCCGAATAATATGCCGCAGACGACAATGGATAGTACGGAGTTGAAGTATCTTTTCATTCGGTTGTAGATAAGGCCTCTGAATACAATTTCCTCGGCAAGCGGGGATAAAATACCGTAAATGACTATGCCTGCGGCAAAAGCCACTCCGAATTGCCTGGATGCTATGTCCTGATAGGCGGCGGATCTTCCTGCGATTCCGGTGAGCAATAGGAGAATATTGGTTCCCATAGCCAGCGTTATTGCAAATATTGCCAGCAGAATGTACGATATGAAAGCGCTTGTTCCGGATGTTGCCTGATTTAATGCCCGGAACTTTGCTTTGGACGTTGTCTGAAGCGCTGCCTGGGAGGCGTTTTTCCCGGGACTTTTGCGAAGCAGCTTGGCAAGCCGGAATTCTGTTTTAGCCATGGGCCAGACGAAGGCCATGCCTATTAACAGGGAGAGGGCATTTAGGACGGCGTTTATTGTCTGGGGATGGGCAAGAATGTATTTCGCGTAACTTCCTCCCAAACCTAAACTCATATTCATAAGAAATGCAAGCAGTACCTGTGCTAAATCGTGAGCGATGAAATATACCACGAAGGGCATGAGTATATTCCATGTCTTTTTTAATGAAGATTCCGGTTGGGGTGTCATTGTATCAAAAGCCTCCTCAATTCTTCTACTGTGTTCACGATATAATCGGCTCCTGCTGCCTCCAGTTCACCTTCTCCCGCATAGCCGAAGGTCACTCCCACAGTTGTCAGGCCGTGTTCCTTCCCTCCGAATACATCGAATTCCCGGTCGCCTATCATTGCAGTGTGTTCCTTATCTATGCTTGCGGAAAGCTGGCGAAGGGCTTCCTCTACCACTTCTTCTTTGCTTCCTCTCACACCGTTTAGCTCGCTTCCTACCACAACGTCGAAATATTGGCGGATTTCAAAATGATTTAGGATTTTTTCTACGAATACGGTGGGTTTACTGGATGCTACCGCCAGCACCTTCCCTTCATTTTTCAGCGCTGCCAGCATCTGTGCTGTACCCGGATATATTCTGTTCTGAAAGATTCCTGTGGGGGAAAACCATTCCCTGTATTTTACGATTGCTTTTTGGGCCTGCTCTTCATTGAAGCCGTAATATTTCATGAAGCTGTCCTTAAGCGGAGGACCGATGAAGGGCTCCAGCTTGT
This sequence comes from Kineothrix sp. IPX-CK, assembly GCF_039134705.1. Taxonomy (NCBI): domain Bacteria; kingdom Bacillati; phylum Bacillota; class Clostridia; order Lachnospirales; family Lachnospiraceae; genus Kineothrix; species Kineothrix sedimenti. Next base: position 3,627,503 of record NZ_CP146256.1, read on the forward strand.
CCAGATCAGGCTCGTCAATTCCAAAAGACTTAAGTGCATATTGTACCGATGTCGTAATTCCCTCCTTGGGATCCGTCAGGGTTCCGTCCAAATCAAATAACAAATACTTGTATTTCATTCCATTTCTCCTTGTTCATTAACCATAACGGAATTATATCATTATACCTTCTTGACGCGCAACCCCGCCCGTGATACACTATCCTTCACTTATAATTATCCACTGCATTAATTGTCACAGCCTTTTTTGGCAAAATCCAAAATTATAAACCGACTTGGCAAGATATAAGTAACTGTAAATTATATTACTACTAAGAGGAAGCAAACATGATTACACTGGAACATGTAAGCAAGACCTACAAGGTCTCTAAACGTGACGCAGGATTTTATTCGGCATGCAAGGCTCTATTTCGCAGAGATTATGAATATATCCATGCGCTGGATGATGTCTCCTTTTCCATCGGAGAGGGAGAAATGGTCGGTTATATCGGCCCCAACGGAGCCGGAAAAAGCTCTACCATCAAAATTCTAAGCGGTATACTTACACCGGACAGCGGTACTTGTCTGATCAATGGACGCGTTCCGTGGAAGAACCGTATCGAACACGTGAAAGACATCGGTGTCGTATTCGGTCAGCGCACCCAGCTATGGTGGGACGTTCCCGTTGCGGATTCTTTCGAGCTGCTGAAGGAAATCTACAGGATAGATACCGCCTCCTACTGCCGCAATCTGGAACGGCTCACTTCCATGCTGAACCTTGCGGATCTGCTGAAAACTCCTACGAGACAGCTTTCCTTAGGTCAGAGGATGCGCTGTGAGATCGCGGCCTCGCTTTTACATAATCCCCGCATACTTTTTCTGGACGAGCCCACCATAGGATTGGATGCCGTATCGAAGCTTGCCGTCAGAGAGTTTATTTTACAACTGAATAAAGAAAATAACACTACTGTCATTTTAACGACTCACGATATGCAGGACATCGAGTCATTGACCAATAGAGTCATTCTGATAGGCAAGGGGCACATCCTCCTTGACGGAACTCTGAGCGATATCCGGAAGGATTTCGAAAGTACCGAAGCAGCACTGGCGGATTTTTACCGCTCTTACGACATATAAGGAGGCCGGTATGAAAAAATATATCGCATTTTTCCGCCTCCGCTTCTCTATGGGACTTCAATATCGAGCCGCGGCTGCCGCGGGAGTCGTTACCCAGTTCGTTTGGGGAGGGATGGAAATCATGATGTTCCGCGCTTTTTACAATACAGATCCCGATGTATTCCCGATGACGTTTCAGGCTACCTCCGCCTATATCTGGATGCAGCAGGCATTTCTTGCATTGTTCATGGCCTGGCTTATGGAGAACGAAATCTTCGACTCCATCGTAAACGGCAATGTCGCCTATGAACTTTGCCGCCCTATCGATATATATAACATGTGGTTTTCCAGAAGTCTCGCCAACAGAATTTCCAAAGCGGTTCTCAGATGCATGCCTATACTCCTTGTGGCAGGCTTTCTGCCTGCGCCTTATGGAATGATGCTTCCCGAAAGCCTTCCGGCGTTCATGCTCTTTTTGCTCACCATGCTTACGGGAGCAGGGGTAACGGTAGCTTTCTGCATGCTCGTGTATATGATTTCCTTTTTCACAATATCTCCAGCCGGAATCCGTATCGTTGCTGTTTCGACGGTGGAATTTTTCTCAGGAGCAATTATTCCGCTGCCCTTTTTTCCTGAAAATATCAGGAAAATACTGGAGCTGCTTCCCTTTGCTTCGATGCAGAATGTTCCTCTCCGGATTTACAGCGGGGATTTGATCGGCGCTCCCATGTGGAAGGCGATTTTGCTCCAGTTCCTATGGCTTATGATTCTTGTTCTCATAGGAAAACTCTTGAATTCCCTCGCAATGAAGCGTATCTCGCTGCAAGGCGGCTGAAAGGAGACGATGAAAATGAAATTATACGCCAAATATTTTCTTATACACATTAAAAGCATTATGGGATATAAGACCTCTTTTTTGCTCACCTGCATCGGACAATTTCTTGTGTCCTTCAACGTATTTCTCGGCATATACTTTATGTTCCGGCGATTTTCAAGTGTCGAGGGCTTCACCTACAGCGAGGTTCTGCTTTGCTTTGGCATCACACTCATGGAATATTCTCTGGCAGAGGCCTTTGCCAGAGGCTTCGATATGTTCCCGGAGATGATCAAAAAAGGGGAATTCGACAGGGTCATGGTACGTCCAAGAAATGAGATCCTTCAGGTTCTCGGCAGCCGCTTCGAATTCACCCGCATCGGAAGAATACTTCAGGCAATCGTCATGTTCGCTTATGGCATTGCAAACAGTAACATTTCATGGGATGTTCAGAAAATAGGCACTGTAGTCCTTATGCTGATTGGCGGTACGGCTGTTTTTACCGGCATTTTCCTCATCTATGCCGCCCTATGCTTCTTTACCACGGAGGGCCTGGAATTTATGAATGTGCTGACGGACGGAGCGAGGGAATACGGCAAATATCCGGTGAACATTTATGGAAAACGGGTTCTTCAGTTTTGCACCTTCATCATCCCATATTCTTTGATTCAATATTATCCGCTTTTAAATTTATTGGACCGGGGCAAGCCATTCTATGGCCTGCTGCCGCTTCCTGCATGTTTATTCCTCCTTCCCTGCCTTCTGCTATGGAAGTCCGGAGTAAAGCATTATACTTCCTGCGGGTCCTGAAAAAAGGAGATTGCCTCCGGAGTGGAAAAGTGTGTGAAAGTAATATCCCGCATTTTCCGGCAAAATCAAGCCCGCTGGCACTGAGAACAAAAATATACCGTTCCTCCCAGATAAGCCGTCTTCTGTATGGGATTACCGCAATATGGACATGGACCTCCAAGTGTCTTCTTACTGAGCTTAGTGCGGTATCCTCCGGCCTGTCCGAAGAGATTTTTCTCAGTATCTCTTCCGCCCTTTTCCGTCATCTCCCGAAGAACATTCGAAACTGCCGTATATAAACGCTTCCAATCCACTTCGCGCAGACTGCCGATTTTCTGTTTCGGATGGATTCCGGCCTCCAGAAGGATGTCCTGCAGTACGCCGTTGCCAAGTCCCGGAATCCTCTGCTCGGTAGCGAGCATCGCCTTTGCGGAAAGCTTCCCGCTCAACTCCTCTCTTAGCGATTGGAAATACGGGTAATCGAAGCCTTCCGTTCCGGGCATGGGCTTCTCCTTCGCCACAAGATAATAAAAATTATCGTATTCCCCTGACCGAAACAGAAACATCGAACCATACATCTGGACTGTACATATGAGAGAGCTTTCATCCTCAAAGGTTATCCTCATCTGATATCTTTCGGGAAGCTTTTCTCCCTTTTCAAAATACCTTATATTTGTTCCATCTCCCACCGTAAACCTGTAGTCCTCCGCTTCCATCTCCACCATGCTTCCGATCCCATGGATTTCTCCTACGGTCTTTCCCTGAAGCTTTCCGGCATACTCCTGCGGATCGTCGGTATACCAAGCAAAGGAATGCTTCGTATGCCCGGTCTCTACCTCCGCTATTTTCTTTCCTTTGACCGTATCGGTCAGTTGCTTTGCCAACGTTAGACTTTCCGGTATCTCTATCATTTTTATGCCACGCTCCTTCCACGCTTTATTTACCTTCCCAATATGTCTTGATATCTATTTTGATTCCTGAACTTATCCTTAGGGTGTGTCTGAAAATTGCTTGTACAACACTAAGCGAATTATTCGGTTCGACACAATAAAGCTTTCAGGCACACCCTGGAGATATTATAACATTTTAAGTAGTCAACAGTATGTCATATTATATTTTTATTCGGATATTCTTTTGTTGAATCATCTGTTTTATATAAAAATGATGTCACAAATCGATTCATTATATGGTAAAATTGTAGTGCTGAGATGATGTTGCATTTTTCTTTCGAACATTATACCTTTGCCGAAATTTGCAGGTATTGAAAACGAGGAGGATTTTTATGAATCAGGATATTCAAAGCTATATCGATAACTATAACGAAGAAATTCAATTATTGTTTAGCAGACTGCGGGAGAACATCTATAAAAGCGTATCCTGCGAAATAGAGGAAAAGATGTGGGCGAAGCTGCCAAGCTTTTATGCAGGCGAAAGGTTCGTCCGTCTTATTCCGTTTAATGACCATGTCAATGTAGAGGCTGCTGCCGTTGTCGATTATAAATCTCAACTGAAAGGTTATAAAGTCACGCCAAAAGGAATGCTGCAAGTTTATCTTCATCAGGAAGTTCCGTATAAAATAATTCAAACTATATTTACAGAAACGTTAGATTGTTGACTTCAAAGACACACCCTAACTATATATAAGCAAAAAGAGGTTCATTTATGAATTTAAGCGAAAGAGCAAAACAGTTGAAAACCGATATCCCTGCACTTTTTTTAGCTTTAAAAAGTCCGGAAACGCCGGTTATTGCCAAAATCCTGGCAGGAATCACCGTAATTTACGCCCTCTCTCCCATCGACTTCATACCCGATTTTATTCCGGTACTAGGCTATCTGGATGACGTTATCCTTCTTCCCGCGTTGATTTCTCTGACAATAAAATTCATACCAAAAGAAATCTTTCAAAATTGCAAAGCGGAAGCCGAACATATCTGGCAAAGCGGGAAACCGAAGAAATGGTACTATGCCATACCTATACTTCTTGTCTGGCTGCTTATCCTATGGCTGATAATAAAAACGGTCTTTTTCTACAGAATCACGAAGTAGTTTTAGCATTCGGATAGATTCTCTCCATTACCTCATCGCTAAAACGCTCATCTATCCATTCCTCCAGCCTGCTCTCCGGGCTTACTCCATACGCTCTTTCCGTATAGCGTGTCAATGCCATCCCGGACATGGCTATATTACAAATCATAAACACGAGAAAAGACCATGTGAAAACTTTCCCTATTTTCATCGGAAGTTTTTCTATTTTTTCCGACAAAACCGGATATAGTCTTTTCAGCCAGATGACCGCCGCTATTCCCCAGAAAAAACAGTATAGCAGGTTGATTCTTCCTCCCAGATTAAAGGGAATCTCGCTGTAGTCCCAAAACACCTGGCCGAACACGGCCTCCGTAAACACGCTGCATAGGTATTCATACACACCCCCAAGTACAGTTCCGAACAGAAACACGAAACTGTCCGATTTATGCCTATGGTTATGTAAAAGAGCGGTAGCCAGCACGATTGCCAATCCCCAGACAATGCTAAAAGGGCCCCATACCACACTGCTGCGACTCATCCACACTCCGGCAGTGAGTCTGCAAAATATCGTTTCGATAATGTCCCCCAGAAAGGCTCCGATAAAAAACAACAGGACCAGCTTATAAAATCCGCAGCCCTTTGCAAATACTGTCTCCTTTACGCAGCTTTTTTGCTGCTTCTGCCGCTTGGGGTAAGCCCGTTCCATACGCCTATTGATGTAATCCGCAATATAGTTTCCAAGGCGGATACTGATATTTCCCAGCCGGTGTTTCATCTTTTCCGCATTGGGGAACCGCTCCTGTATTCCGGCAGCAACCATATAAGAACCGGCTCCGTCCATGATCATTATTGCCGCCACTGTCCAGAGGACAATTTTCATAACGGTTGCCGGAAACATTTCATAGAAACTTAAAAGCAACGGATTCACATACTTAAGTCCCAGTACTCCCAGGATTCCCCAGGCCACAGAGTATTGAAGACAGACATATCCGTCCAGATTCCATTTCTTATTGGAGTAATTCCACCATCGGCTTTGCCCTGTCTTTTCCAGCATATGTGCGGCTATCCACTCGATTACCGTGCTAACGCTCATACATCCCAAAAACAGGAAAATCCACGATTCCTTTAGGTCGTTAAAACCTACAGTCATAATGACCGCACAGATACCGTATACGACACAGAACGGTCCGCTCAATATACCTCTGTTAGAAAATACCTTCGTCTTTATAACCGTTATGCAGGTTTCTCCCAGCCATCCAATAAAGGAATACAGAAGAAACAGCCACAATAATTGATAAAAAATACTTTCTCCCATTAAAACCTCCTGCAACCAGCCAAATAATGCCTTTCCTATAACTATGAAAGGATGCCCTTCTCAAGATTCTCACAAACCTTCATAAGAACCCTGTGAAAAGTCTCCATATCCTCCCGGGGAATATTCTTGCCAAGTATACCTTCCAACTGTTCGAAAGCCGCCCGGATATTCAATGCCTTTCCCCTGCCCTCTTCCGTCAGGCAGATGAGGGTAGAGCGCCTGCTCTCAGGATTGATTTCACGATTCAAAAGCCCCAGCTTTTCCAGATTATCGATAGCCCTCGACATCGTGGTGGTATCCATGTGACAGCGGACGGAAAGCTCCTTCTGGCTTATATGATCTTCCTTTAGAAGATTATTCAAGATTCCGGCCTGACCCTGGCCGGGCGTCAGCCCATTATCCAGAAGCACCGGAGAAATCAGCTGTTTCCGCGCCTTTTCTTCACGTATAAAAAGTTCTCTTATGCTGCTGCTCATTATAATCCACTTCCTCTCTTATATCCGTATTCCTCTTACTTTCGCTTATAGCAAATTTCATCAACTCAATTCAAACTGACCAGTATAAAGCTGATAATATCGCCCTTTTTGCGACAGTAGCTCTTCATGGTCGCCCCGTTCTATGACCTTGCCCTGTTCCAGAACAAGAATCGCCTTGGAATTGCGGACGGTAGACAACCTATGGGCGATTACGAATACTGTACGGTCCTCCATCAGGGTATCCATGCCCTTTTCGATCAGCTTCTCCGTACGGGTGTCGATTGAACTGGTAGCCTCATCCATTACGAGCACGGGCGGCTGAGAAATTGCAGCCCTCGCAATCGCCAGGAGCTGCCTCTGTCCTTGTGATAAATTTGCTCCGTCACTTTCTAACAGAGTATTATAGCCTCCCGGCAGTCTTTGAATGAAGGAGTGTGCATTGGCTAACTTTGCAGCCCTAACCACGTCCTCCTCGCTTGCCTGAAGCCTTCCGTAACGGATATTATCGGCTATGGTTCCGGTAAATAAACGGGTATCCTGAATAATAAGAGAAATGGAGCGCCTTAAATCAGACTTTTTAATGTCCCTGATGTCAATTCCATCATATGTAATCTGCCCTTCCTCTATTTCATAGAAACGGTTGACCAGATTGATAATGGTAGTTTTTCCTGCGCCGGTAGAACCCACAAAAGCTATTTTCTGACCGGGCTTTGCATACAGATTGATTCCGTCTAGTATTGTGTGCTCCTTCGTATATCCGAATACGACGTCGTGGAAACGCACGTCTCCCTTTAAGGGCACATAGGAAAAACTGCCGTCCGCCTGCTGTATTCTCCATGCGAAGGCTCCCGTATACGTATCGCTTTCCCGAAGCGTGCCGTCATCCTCTCTCCTTACTTTTTTTAATGTAATGGTTCCTTCATCAATTTCAGGCTCTTCCTCCATCATCGCAAATATCTTTTCCGCACTGGCCAAAGCCACCATAAGGAAATTAATCTGCATGGTAAACTGATTCATGGGCATTGCACTTTGCCGTACATATACAAGATAAGAAGCCAGTGTCCCGATATCCGTAAGACCCGCCAGCGCAAACAGTCCTCCCACACATGCCGAAACCGCGTAATTGATGTAGGAAAGCGCCACGATGGTGGGAATCGTCTTTGCCGTATAAGTAAAGGCCTTCGTAGAAGCTTCCCGCAACTTTTCGTTCAACTCGCTGAACCTCATAAAGTCCTGCTCCTCGTGATTGAAGATTTTCTCCACCTTCTGCCCCGCTACCATTTCCTCTACATAGCCGTTAATCGCTCCCAGATTCTTCTGCTGAGCGGAGAAATACGCTTTGCTCATCTTGCCGTTATGACGGATATACAGAAGCATAAAAGCCGAAAACACTATGACGATAAGTGACAGACGCAGATCCAGAATGATCAGCATAACAATCGTTCCAACAGAGGTTATAAAGCTTTGAATGAGCAGCGTAAAACTATTGTTCAGGGCCTCCGATATGGTGTCCACATCGTTTGTAAAATGGCTCATCAAATCACCATGGGTATGGGAGTCGAAGTAGCGCAGCGGAAGCTTTTGCGTATGCTCAAACAAATCGCTTCTGATTTCCGATACTATCTTTTGGGAAACATGGACCATAAGCTTATTGTAAAAATAGCAGGTCAACACTCCCGCCCCATATATAACTCCCATGATAACTATCATTTTCATAAGTCCCGGTATATCTCCCGGCATAATATAATCGTTTACCACGGTTTTTAATAAATAGGTACCTGCGATACCGGAAGCAGAGCTTATACAGACGAATACCGCAATCACAAGCAAAGAAGCTTTATGCCGTCCTAAATAACGAAGAAGCTGCAGCAAAGCTTTCTTCGCATTTTTCGGTTTTACATTAGACGTAGGTCTGGCCATTATAAATTACCTCCTTGCGGCTGCTGCAAGCAGTCACCAAAGTCAGGCAAATCTGCCTCCGATTCGTTGCCTTCACGGTAATAAATATCGCGGTAGATTTCATTATCCTTCAGCAGGGTCTCATGGGTTCCTATGGCATTTATTTTACCGTCGTCAAGAATTATGATCTGATCCGCATCCATGATAGAGCTTATCCGCTGGGCGACAATGATTTTTGTCATTCCCGGCAGTTCCTTATCAAGCGCCTCCTTTATCCTTGCTTCCGTCGCAGTATCCACAGCGCTTGTGGAATCATCGAGAATCAATACCTTCGGCGCTTTCAGTATGGCGCGCGCTATACATAAACGCTGCTTCTGTCCGCCTGATACGTTAACGCCTCCCTGCCCCAGCTCAGTGTCATATCCATTTTCCAGACGGCCGATGAATTCATCCACACAAGCAATACGGCAGGCACGCTCTATCTCCTCCAAAGAAGCATTCTCCTTGCCCCACAAGAGGTTTTCCCTTACCGTGCCTGAAAACAGCGTGTTTTTTTGGAGTACCATAGCAATAGAATCCCGCAGCTTTCTTTGAGTAAATTCATAAATAGGATGCCCGTCGATAACAATATTTCCCGCAGTCACATCGTAAAGCCTCGGTATCAGCTGAACCAGAGTGCTCTTAGAAGAACCGGTAGACCCGATGATTCCCACAGTCTGCCCCGATTCAATATCCAGCGAAATATCGGACAATACGTATTCCTTTGCAGTTTCCTTGTATTTAAAATATACGTGTTCAAAGCGGATGCTCCCGCTTTTCATTTCGATATTCTTTGCCAGTTCGTCCTTAATGGCAGGCTCCTCTTCCATTACTTCCAGGATTCGTTTCCATGAAGTCAAGGAACGGGTGAACATTAAAAACACGTTGGAAAACATCATAAGGGAGTTCAGCACTTGGAGAACATAGCTTAAGAAGCTGGTGAGGCTTCCTACCTTCATTCCTCCAATTGCCACCAGATTTCCACCAAACCAGAGAATGCTTATAATCGTTACATACATTACGAATTGGAATGCAGGCATGTTAAGAACCGCCAAAGAAAAGGCTTTTTCAGAATTATCCCTAAGATTCTGATTTACTTCTTCAAATTTGGCAATTTCATAATCCTCCCTGACATAAGCTTTTACTACCCGGATCGCTGCCAGATTCTCTTGGATAATACGATTTACATAATCCACCGCCGCCTGCATTCTCGCATATAGAGGGCGGACATTCCTGACAATAAAGAACAGGCTGATTCCAAGCATAGGAGCTGCAATCAAAAAAACTACTGCCAGCGCCGCGTTGATTTTAAAGGATAGAAAAATAGCGATAAACAGCATGACAGGAGATCGAAATCCCGGCCGCAGACCGTTGGTAATCGAGTTCTGAATGGTCGTAACATCGCTGGTAAGTCTTGTAACCAGAGACGGAACACTGAATTTATCCGTGTTAGGAAAGGAATAGGTCTGCATTTTCTTAAATTCCGCAGCCCGGATAGCCGCTCCAATCCCATTGCCGCAGACGGCAGTAAATTTGGCATATAAGTTTCCAAGCCATAGAGAAATTACCGCGCAGGCCACCATCTGGAAGCCCTTCCACAAAATGTAGCTTTTATCCCTGTTCACAATCCCAACGTCGATAATATCCGCCATAATCATAGGAATGATAAGCTCAAATACCGTCTCTACCTCAATACAAATAATTGCCAGAATCAGTTCCTTTTTATAGTCTTTGGCATAGACTAAAAATCTCTTCATAATAGATTCTCCTAAATTATCGCTATCACAATTGTTGCATATGCATTAATTGTAACAGCAATAATTATAGTACTATGTATGTGTATAGTCAAGAGAAAAAGGCGGCTATTTATTTAACTATCAATGAGGCAAACCTACCGATAATCGGCTTTATGACGGGGAATAAAAGCAGAAACTTCCTCCTGATAACGATGCTCCATGTCTTTGAGTATCGAGTTGAAAATGTCTTGCTTTCCGCTAACCAGACCAACTAAGCAAAGTCAAGCCTTTTCGAATAAAAAATAATAAAGCAAAAATGAACAAGACAACCGGAGCCGCCTATGCTTTAGTGGCCCGAAGTCTTATCGTTTGCCGCCAGGCGCTATCCAAGGTCAACAGGCCTTCTTCATCGACTGGAGTTCAGCCGTGTTTCTGTGCTTCAAAGATGTGATTAGCTAACAAATCATTTAAACTAATTATTTTACTGCCTTTACTTTCATAATAGCGCAGCATTTCGTCGATTTTTCTTTTATCATAACTTGTAATGCCATCTGATAATACATTAACGCTATAATTTGCTTTGCGTAAGTTGTAACAGGTTGATTTAACACAAGCAACAGCATCTGCTCCTGTTATGTAGAAATCGCATATTTCATTTTTACCAATAAAGTCTGTAAATTCTTCACTGCTTAATGCGTTTCCTTTGTATTTTGTAAAAATATTTTTTGATACTATTTTCAAATCTGAAACTAATTCAGCCCCATATGTATTTGGTTTAAAAGTCCTCGTGCCGGCTGATAAATTTTCATGCCTTATATAAATAACATGAATATTATTATTGACTGCCCAATCAATAGCTTTATTGATATTGTCAATAATATCCTTATAATTCTTTGTTATGTCATTTTGAATATCAATTATTACTAAGGCTTTTTTTTGCATAGTGTCTCCTCCTGACAGGTACATTGATTTGTTTGCTTTTTTATTGTACCACGCAATTGTTGACAACAGTATGGCAGCAATCTATAATGATAAAAAGAATTTTTGAAAGGCGGCTATCAGATGAAAGTTGACCGGCTTGTTAGTATTATTATGATACTCCTTGATAAAGAACGTATAGGTGCACAGGAGTTAGCAGATATGTTTGAAGTTTCACCCCGCACAATCTACCGCGACATAGACACTATCAACATGGCGGGTATTCCTGTTCGCGGGGCATCGGGAGTGGGCGGCGGCTTTGAAATCATGCAGAAATACAAGATTGATAAAAAGGTGTTTTCGACTGCCGACCTTTCCGCTATCTTGATGGGGCTTTCCAGTCTTTCCAACATGATACGAGGTGATGAACTGGTAAACGCCCTTGCGAAAGTCAAGAGTTTTATCCCCGCCGACAGAGCGAAAGACATTGAATTAAAAGCAAATCAAATATATATAGATTTAAGTCCGTGGATGGGCAACCGGAACATTCAACCATATTTAGAAATTATCAAAACAGCTTTACAGGAAAGTAAGCTGCTGACCTTTGAATATGCGGACCGCTACGGAAATAAAACCGTACGAACAGCCGAACCGTATCAGCTTGTATTGAAAAGTAGTCACTGGTACCTGCAAGGGTATTGCCATAAAAGAAATGATTTTCGCTTATTCAAGCTGTCCCGCACATCGAATTTGCAAATACAAGAGAAATTTTTTACACCACGAGATTATCAAAAACCGCAGTTCGATTTTACTGATATTTTGGCAACTATGCAAACAATAATCAAGATTCGCATTCATAAATCTATCATGGACAGGGTACTTGATTATTGCACTTATGAACACTTTTCTCCAGACGGTGATGAGCACTACATTGTTAGTTTTCCTTTCATAGAGAACGAATACTACTACAATATTCTTTTCAGTTTTGGGGATAAATGCGAGTGTTTAGAGCCGTTACATATCCACACAGAAATGAAACGCAGAATACATGATATAGCTACCTTATACGAAAGCTCGCGAATAAATACGCCCTGATTCCGGCTGTTCACTTCCGCCATGCACTCTCGTATGGCAGCTAATTCTTCATGGATTATCATGATATGAACCCGCAAAATCCTTTTTTTGACATAATATTTTAGCCCCCATGATTCATTTAACTCGTTCTAATTATTGGGACAGAAAAAGCAAAAAAGCAAGCGTATCGTCCACTTTGAACAATACGCTTGTTTTAAACATTTTTCCTTGGCAGCAGCCCATAAACAATATAGTTTTCTTATACCGTCTTACGCAGGGCTGCCTTTTCTTATCTTTTCTGGTTAATGGGATGTATTCCTTCTTCTCTGACATTGTGCCCTGAGTTTTGATTTTCGGGTTCTGACTTTTGCGTAATACTATTGTACTTATCATGATTCTTTTGCCGATTTTGCTTTTCCTGCTTTTTCTTGTCCATGCGATTCACCTCTGGAATAGTATGCGTATGGCTTGAAGAAATATACTCCGAATCATCCCTTATCACATAGAAGATTCCTCATTCGTATCATATAATTGTAACATAGAGATCACACCGATCTTTTCAAGCTTTTTAACAAGACTCTCCGCCTTGTTTCGGCTTTTATATGCACCAAGCTGCACGATCCATTTCTTTCCTCCCGGGGCAATCTCATCATCTGCTGCATCAAATCTTGTAAGATCATATTTTTCTATGTAATCATTGATAAGGGACTCCGCATAAGTCAAGGAAGTAGCATATCCCAAATCCTGCAAATACTGGCATACAAGTACATATTCCGCACAACCGATTATAGGCCCATAGCGCAGCGTTTTTCCGCCGTCCGTGCTCCTTTCGGATATGTAGGTGTTGTGGTCCAGAATGGACTCTTCCCAGCTTCCATATGCACGCCATTCGGTGTTGTCAACTATGTAATAGCTTCCGTCAGACCGCTGTTCCGTGGCAGCCTTGATATAGGTTTTGCCGGTCCAGCCATTCTTTTTGATTCCGAACAAAGCATTCGCCTTCTGTGCTAGTTCCGAAGTACCTCTTGCGGATTCCTTTATGGCTTGAGCCAACACCACAGAGGGCAGCATTATTTTTCTGTCTATCCAGTCCTGCCTTGCGACTTCGCCTACGAACTCCATAAAATCATCCAGGGGCATGTCGTGCTCTTCTTCCGGTACCGTCTCCGGCGTTACCGCATAATCATAGATACCGTTAAAGATGGCCTGTGCTATAGTATCCGCGCCACCTATTTTATTATAGAGATCTACATCTGCCTGATTATCACAAAAGCATACCTCAATCAGCATGGCCTTTGCTTTTGTCTTGTTAATGACATAAAGCCCGCTGCCGGCTTTCACTCCGCGGTTTTTAAATCCATAAGCGGCAATGTTATTGCAAACGTCCAACGCATCCTGATACTGTCTGCCCTCGTAGGTATAGACTTCTACACCTTGTCCGGTGTGGGACGCCGAAGCATTGAAATGGATACTGATAAACCAGTCCAGATCTTCCCTGTTCGCTAACGCCACCGCTGCCGCAAGATATTCATTCTGTGTACCCGCTTCATCTATCGTACAATCAACCACTTTTACACCTGCGGCACGTAATTTCTCCATGAGAGAATATCCGACAAGCCTCGTGTGGTTAGATTCCTTGATGAGGCCCACAGCGCCATAACCGGCACCGCTTATCGTATGCCCACAGTTTACTCCTATTGTCATAGTATACACTCCTTACTATTTCAGCTCCGGCAGCCCTGCTGTTGAGGTCAGGAGGGATAATATCCCGGCCAGTACTGATGCGGATGCTACCACCGTCCAGTTTACCTCCGACATGATTGCAGCGGTACCTATGGTAGCTACTGCCGTCTGGGCTACTGTTTTGACTGCTCTTATGCCTGCTGCCTTTAACCAGTTTATGAGTTCATTATTTTTCATATTCTTTCTCCTTTTTTATAAGATTGTTATTAGACGATTGTGGAACTCCTGACTTTTATTAATTCTATGTATGATTCCATGATATTAAAGCAACTTTTCCTACAAAATAATTATAGTAGAAAACAAAACTGTTTAAGAGCAGCGAGTTTTTGTTTTCTGCTATGTTTGACGGGGATGTTCAGTGAATTAGAACTTCTTATATATTTGAATTCGGCGCAGGAGTCTTTTGGGTTTGATTCAGTCGATTCGATATCTGAAAAAAGGACCTTTGACGCCCCAGTCATTATATATAAAAATTTATGTAAGACTATAGTTCTGCAATCATCTAAAAATTGTTGCTATTGTTGTTATAAAGGCCCCCACAATCCCGCCTGCAAAGGCCGTAATGATAGCCGCCTTTACTTGACGGTTGGTCTCTACCGGCACCTTTTCCAGCATTTCCAAACGAACTCCCTGCTTTTTTTGCTCCTCCAGCATGTTCTCCATGTTCACTGCCATTTTATTGACGGATATGGCAAGTTCCTGAATAACTTTGCTTTCCGCTTCAAGTTCCTTGACCCGGTGTTTCAGAGAGGCTATTTCGTGTTCGTGCGCTTCCAGTTTTACCGCGATTTCTGTTTCCATCGCATTCCTTCTTTCCTTAAGTTTTAGAGCCGGTAAAGATTGCTCTCTAGCCGGCTCTTTAATTCTGTTTATAAATTTCCTATAATATTAACTCATCCCTTATATTTGTGCTTTAAGGTATAATACAAATTATACAGCAGTATATACTACAACTATTTCTAAAATACTTAACATATCATATCCAACAGTTGCATTAGTCGTGAAAGTAAATGTCGCAGTATTTCCGGATGATGATACCGACGTACTTAACGTTCCTAATTCCGTATTTGAATTGGCAGATGCCACATATTGAGCAGATAAAACACCTGCATATATAGCTTTATAACCGGACTTCGATATATCTAATGTTATACCGTTTTTTCCTGCTGAAATATTTGTTGTAATTTTTTCTGCAAGTATCCTGGATTGTCCGGCATTATACCCTGCGTTATATTGAGCCGTATTATCCACACCTGTTCCTGTTATTTTTACTCCATTTACCCATGCCGTCTTGCCTGTACTTAAGTTATCTGCTGTAGCTGTGGCAGCTGTCTGACTTGCCAACGAATTAGCAGTAATACTACCGCTCCCGTTATGATATCCGACCGGAATAGTGTAAGATTGTCCTGCATTCAGTGAAGCATTAACTGCCCCTCTATCTGCCATTGTTCCAGATATTCCTACAGCATTATTATTTGTAAAGGTATATCCGCTTAATACATGCCCTGGCGTTGCAGTTCCGACTTTTGTAGCAGCTACTCCATCATTGTATTTTTTATTTGCCACTATCTCAATATTTTCCGCAATGACATTGGGACCTGCATTACCGGCTGTAGCACATCCCAATTCTGTCACTTTACCAGCAATTGTGTTACAGCCATTCTGAAAAGACGTTTTAAATCCTTCAAATTCAGTATCTAAATCTTTAATTTTATCGTCAAGCGCTTTACCCATGATCGCGTCTAATGCTTTACCTTCAATTGTCGTGGTTAAGTTTGCAGCCAACTCGGGAGTTTCGCCTACCGGGCCCTGCGGTCCGACATCACCCTGCTCACCTTTTTCACCCTTCGGTCCCTGAGGTCCTTCCGGGCCCATCTCACCGTCTTTACCATCAATTCCTTCTGCTTTTACACCGGTATCTTCATTTCCAACATACCAATTTCCATTTTCACCTATAATTGGTACAGGAATAATGCCGCTGGCATTACCGTGTATGTTTACTACTTCAAAACCTTTTTTCATAATAATTTCCTTTCACTATAAAAGTTGCTAATTAATAAGTTCCTCACATGTGTTAATGATAATATAGAACATATGTTCGATTATTGCAATAGTAAATATACTAAAATTTATTTTGCATATTGAGTTACTTGAGATATAATATATTTTCATCTGTGATAATCTCAGATACTATATTAATTCTACATGTTCCGGTGAAAATAGAAATTCTATTACTTTGGGCAATAAAGTTAGGCCTATTTACTACACTTTGATTCAAATATACTCTCCTTAATATTAAAACAGAATATTCGTTCTGTTTCCGATGGATAAAGCCTATAAAATTAAAAAACCTCAAACCATGAAAAATTCACAGACTCGGGCATTCTTCTACTCTTTTGCATTATATTATTTTAAATTACAGATTCCTCCAGTGTTATCGTATAATCACAAATACCATTAAAATAGCCTGCTCTTTGGTGTCAAAGCTGCCTATGCTATTATAAAGAACAGCGTCCTGCTCGTTATCACAAAAGCAGAGAGGTTATTGCAAAAATTCAAAACATCCTGATACTGCCTGCTCTCGTAGGTATAGACCTCTACACCTTGTCCGGTGTGGGATTGGCGACACGCTGAAATGAATACTGATAATCCAGTCCAAATCCTCCCTGTTCGCCTATGCCAATACGGATGCTACCACCGTCCAGTTTACCTCCGACATGATTGCGGCGATACCTATGGTGGCTACTGCCGTCTGGGCTACTGTTTCGACTACTCCCTTCTTTCCTTAAGCCTTAGAGCCGGTAAAGATTGCTCTCTAGCCGGCTCTTTGACGTACTTTTTAAATATCTGTTATAATTACTTAGTAATGTTATATATAGGCTCTGCCGGATTGATTACGCAAACATTTTCCTACAACCAATTAACTGGTATTTTATCTTCACAAGTACAAGCTAATAATCACTCAATACAAATGTATATATTGCTCAATACTGGGAAAAAGTGCCACAATAATCCTTGAAAACGACTGTAATGTAGATTATTAAGCTGCTACAGTATACACAGTTATTGAACTAACGTAAAAATTATTTTCAACTCCTGATTTGTAGAGTCCTGTTAGCGTTAAAACACCAGTCACTGCATTATAACTTTTATTAAGCGTAAAAGTATTGGTTCCTAATAATCCACCTGTACGAAAGGGCGAAAAGCTATTGATTTGCACAAAGAAATCTTCTGCTGTTTTCTCTGCATATCCAGCTACAGTACTAAAACCGAATGTTAAGGTTGCCGTATTGGAGCCCTCCCATGTTTGAGATACAATTTGTGGATCACCCAATTTTTTTTTTACGCCGTTTGAAGCTGTAGCATAAAAATTTGTACCGTCAAAAGATATCTTATTATTTCCAAGCCATGTACCAGTAATTGCGTTGATATTAGAAGTTAAATTATTATTAGTGGTCGTAATCTTATCGTCCAACACCTTACCCATTGTTGCATCAAGGGCTTTACCTGTAACCGTCGTGGTTAGGTTTGCAGCCAGCGCAGGAGTTTCACCTATCGGACCTTGAGGACCAGTAGCACCGGTGTCTCCTTTCGGGCCCTGGATACCCGTAGCACCGGTATCTCCCTGGGGACCTTGAGGGCCCATCTCGCCCTGGTCTCCTTTGTCACCTTTTTCACCCTTCGGGCCCTGGGCGCCTTCCGCTCCTGTATCACCTTTTAAGCCCTGAGGACCTTCCGGGCCAACATCACCCTGCTCACCTTTCGGGCCCTGCGGTCCTTCTGGGCCCATCTCGCCGTCTTTACCATCAATTCCTTCTGCTTTTACACCGGTATCTTCATTTCCAACATACCAATTTCCATTTTCACCTATAACCGGCGTTGCAATAACGCCATCTCCACAACTATGAATGTACACTTTCTGAAATCCTTTTTGCATAATAATTCCCTTTCGTTTTAAATTTTGTCAATTAATAGTTCCTCCACATGTGTTAACCATAATATAGAACATATGTTCGGTTATTGCAATAGTAAAAACATACAAAATAAAAAACAATTTTCTATATACTTATTTCAACTTCAATCTATCTTTTTATATAGTATTGTTAGTTAACAGATTTTCTTGTATGATGAATAATAACAGCAATCAAATGAAAGTCAAAAACAGGGGAGGTTTTAAAAATGGATATTAACAATATAGATAGCTTAGCTGAAGAATATCTATGGGAAGATTCCGCAGGGCTCCAATCGAAGTCCTTAGGAGAGGCCGCTGGAAGTCAGAAGATTTATGTGAATATCGACTACGTTCCTCCGGGAGCATACAGCGCAAGATACCACAGCCATTCCCAACAGGAGGAATTCTTTCTGATTCTCTCGGGGGCGGGAACCCTTCGCTTAGACGGAGCGGAGCATCGCATAAAGCAGGGTGATTTTATAGCGAAGCCGGCGGGAAAGGACATTGCACATACCTTCTATAACTCCGGAGAGGAAACACTTGTCATCTTAGATGCCGGAACGAATGAAAGTGAAGATACATGCTACTATCCCGATGAAAATATGTATATGCAAAAATCCAACGGCATTAAACGCATTTTCAACGGCTCGCAGCTGGATACCTCATGGTATCCCAATCCGAATTCTGATTCAAATTAGAATTATACTTAGTCCAAACCCATATTATTACTATCCAATAAAATTTAAATTTTTCTATAAAAAATAAGAGCAGGAAACCTGTTTTCAGATTCCCTGCTCTTTGATATTACAGACTTTCTTCTGTTATTTCGTTTTAAATCCGTCAGTATGCGTATGATTTTACTTAATGAAATCTACCATATCTAAGAAAAACGTAAAATTCTCACAATCCCTTATGAACCTTCCCCAACCGCCATCACTTTCACTCTGGCAAGTCCCTTATTAACCGGCGGAATAGCAATAAGCACCAACGTAAACAACGTCTCCAATCCAATATAAGCTCCATTATACACTAACGAATAAACCGGCGCTGCCATATTATAAGCCGAAGCATAGCTTCCAAAGAATATCATCCCTGACAAAAAGGTAAAGAAATACCGCCCAAGCACACCCAGTAAATATCCCTTTATCAATCCATGCTTCGCATTGGAAAAGACTCCCGAAAGACCCAGCGCCCCAAAAGCAAAAATATAATCGGTCAGCATCTGAGGAATACTGATAATATACGGATCTACAATAAGCTGTAAAAAACCATATGCGATAGCCGCCATCAGTCCTCCCCTAAGGCCGAACCAGTAGCCAATCAGGCAGATGAACAGCATGCTGAAGAAAGTAACCGAACCTCCCATAGGCATATCTACTACTTTAAGCATCGACGTTACCATAGCCAGTGCCATAGCCATAGCGGAAAACACCAGCTGCCTCGTGCTGAACCTTTTGTTCCCATCCTTACCTGAAATAAAACTTGCCACCAGCAGAATTGCCAGCATAACGGCTACCAACACTCCATAGCCAGCTCCCGTGAGTTCGAAATAATTTCCCCACTCTTGATCCACTACTTCCTTTGCAAAAAATGACATAAAAAAACCTCCCTTGTAATTTTAAATCACATGGAGGGGCTCAAATCTTTCTTTTGCATATACAAAAAACAACACTCGTATTTACAAAAAAAGTGCTTTCCTACGCCGGTATTATCCGGTTCAGGTTATGAGGGTTAGAATCCGTCTTACAGAACGGAGTCAGTCTCAGCTATTGCTCCCCTAGCGATTTATTTAATTTGTCTACAATATACGACATACCAATATCTTTGTCAAGTCTTTCTCATAATCTGTTACTGTCCACTCCGTTCTCAGTAACGCATGATGTTCTGCAATGCAAACTTTTTGCATTTAAATTCGCTTCGCAAAGCAGAAATCATCTCCCGAATCGCGTTCTTACTCAGCCAAAAAGTCCTTCAATTCTGTCTTTTTTTCCTCCGCCACTTCATATCCATGCCTGTAATATTCCTTAAGCCGCGATGCATCCGTCTCGTTGTTAATCAGATAGATGTCGTCCGAGGGACGCAGCACAAAAGCCCGCCCTTCCTTCTCCATATGCTCCAGCATATCGAGGGATTGATTGTATCTGGCCGCCCTTCCGGCCACCAGATGAACGAATTTGGGATACTTACGATACAAGAGCCTAATCATGGCAAGGTAGAAATATCTCTGTTTTTTACGATATTTCGTATTCCTAGTGACGACTACGATCACCTTCTTCCATCCCTCTTCTAACGCCTTCCCGATCGGAATCGCATCAGCCATACCGCCATCTAACATGGGAATCCCGTCAATATGGGTCACTTTCCCGATAAACGGCAGCGAATTAGCAGCCCTGCATATTCTCAGGAAATCGTCCTCATCAACGAATTTCTCATGATAAACGGATTCTCCCGTCACACAATTTACCGTACTGGTAATAAATCTCTTTGCAGAAGCGGTAAACGCCTCAAAATCAAAAGGCACTCTCCGTTTCGGAATCTCATCGAACAACAAATCCATATCAAAAAAAGTACCCTTTTTAAAAAAGGTGGAAAATCCAAGATATTTCTCTTTCTCCATCGGCTCGATAATAGCTTTCACTGCGCGCCCTCTCTGTCCCGACACATAATTCATACCGGCGTACGCGCCAGCCGATACTGCCATTACATTGGGAATCTGTATATCATTGTCCAGAAAAAAATCCAGCACACCTGCACAAAACATGCTGCGCATGGCCCCTCCTTCCAATATAATTCCTACATTTTCCAACACTTCATCTCCTGTTCCAAAATACAATTTTCTAATAACCTTTCTATTTCACGAAGGGATTATAAAAACGGTTACCATCGTGAAAAGTAATGATAAGTGCCGCTGCTGCGATGACCACAGTGACACCGATTACGATATAATCAGCTCTTTTTAACTTTTTCCCTGCATACCACGTACGTTTCTTATGCTTTCCGAAACCGCGCAGCTCCATGGCATTGCTCACCACGTCGATACGCTCCATACTGGTAAAGATAAGGGGAAATATAATGGAGGCAACATTCTTTATCCTGCCGAACAAGGATGCCTTTCCTGACATCTCTATGCCTCTCGCCTCCTGCGCATGCTTTATCTGCGTGAAGTCGTCCTGAACATCAGGTATGTACCGAAGGGTAATAGCAACCGCATAGCTTACGTTATAACTGACTCCAATACGGTTTAATGAGGCTGCGAATTCGCTGGGATTGGTAGTAATGATAAACATAAATACCGCCGGCACGATCGTAACATATTTGATCATTACATTGAATTCATAAAAAAGCTGCTCCTTTGTCAGATAATAGTTTCCGAACATGTGAACAATATCCGTCCTGCTGCCGTAAATATTCACTCCTTCATAAGGTGAAAAAACGAAAATGGCAAGCAAATTGAAGATGAGAAAAAACAAGATGAACATAAAAACCGTTCCTACCTGTCTCCACTGAATCTTAGACATCTTATAAATAATCAGACTTCCAAACACCATCGCCAATAGTACCCTCGTATCATAGGACAGCATGCTTGCCATCGTCCACAACAGGAAGAATATAAGCTTGGTAACGCCGGAAAGTCTATGAATCCACGTATCCTTTTCTTCATAGGTCAATATTCTGGCCATATCTATTTATCCTCCTCCCGCATAGCTCTTTCGTAATGGATAAAACGTTCTGCGAATTCGGAAGTATTCTCCACGCCGCACCTTATGGCAAGGTCGTAGAGAGAAGTTTTTTTCAGATATGCTCTGTCCGCTATCCCCCCGTCCGTAAGCACATTGGCAGGAGTGTCGTCCGCAAGAAGGTGCCCGTCCGCAATCACAATAGCTCTATCCGTATATTCCAGCATCAGGTGCATGTCATGAGTGATCATGATAATCGTGATGCCGTAGCTTTCGTTAATTTCCTTGAGAAATTCCATAATTTCCGTATAATGCCTGTAATCCTGACCCGCCGTAGGCTCGTCTAAAATGATGACCTCCGGGTTCATAACAAGAATAGACGCAATGGTCACTCTCTTCTTCTGCCCGTAGCTGAGCGCTGATATCGGCCAGTTGCGAAACGGATACAGTCCGCATATTTTTAGCGTG
The DNA here is from genome assembly GCF_039134705.1 of Kineothrix sp. IPX-CK. NCBI lineage: Bacteria > Bacillati > Bacillota > Clostridia > Lachnospirales > Lachnospiraceae > Kineothrix > Kineothrix sedimenti. The sequence continues at coordinate 3,649,520 of NZ_CP146256.1, forward strand.
CGGTATACCCTCTCCTTTACTTCCTCCTCCGGCACTCCACGCACCGTAAGGCCTAATGACACCTCATCATAAATCATCGGCTTGGATATCATCTGACCGGGGCTTTGCATTACCAGTCCGATCTTCTCCCCGCGTTCCTTTACCGACAGGCCTTCCATATCCTGACCGTTCAAAAGAATGCTTCCTCTCGTGGGCTTCATAAATCCGCAGATGATCCCCGCAAGCGTAGATTTCCCCGCGCCGTTCTTTCCCACGATGCTTACCATTTCACCTTTATGTATATCGAAATGAATATGCTGCAACACCTGCTTTCCCTCAACATAGGAAAAATACAAGTCCTTAACCGTCAGCACACTTTCTTCCGCTCTTTTTCCCTTCTCATACTCCGATGTGCGAAACCACTCTTTTACCCGCTCCTTATAAGCGTCTAAAACCATAGTCTCTATATGCTGGGGTCTGCTTTCCTCTGTGATCCTACAGCCCGCATGCTTCATCGCCGCGATATAAAGCGGCTCTCTGATTCCCTGTTCCATGAGAATATCCCTGGAAAGCAGCTCATCAGGCTTCAAATCCGCCACAATACGGCCGTCTCCTACCACCACGATTCTGTCCGCATCACGGTACAGAACATCCTCCAGACGATGCTCGATAATTAAAATCGTTGTATTTCTTTCCCTGCTGATTCGGTCGATCAAATCGATGGCTTTTTTTCCCGTGGCCGGATCAAGATTGGCAAGGGGTTCGTCGAACAGCAGTATCTCCACATCATCCACCATGACTCCTGCCATGGAAACCCTTTGCTTCTGTCCTCCTGACAGCTCCCACGGCGCATGGGTGAGCAGTGTCTCCACATCCACCACCTGCGCTGCCTCTTCTACCCGTTCGAACATTTCCTCCTGAAGCACCATATCGTTCTCCAGGGCGAATGCGATATCCTCGGCTACCGTCAGACCAACAAACTGTCCGTTGGTATCCTGCAATACGGTCCCTGCAATTTTGGACATTCCAAATACGCCCAGCTTCGCGGGGTCCTCCCCCTTGACGCTCAGCGTGCCCGTGATATCGCCGGCAAATGAAAATGGAACCAAACCGTTGATGCAGTGGACAATCGTCGATTTGCCCGAACCGGATGGTCCCACAATCAAGACCTTTTCTCCGGGATAAATCTTTAAATTGATATCCCGGAGAGTAGGTTCTACCTGTGATCGATATTTAAATGTATAGTCCTTAAATTCGATAATCGGTGTCATTTTTCATCTAGTCCTCTTTCGTTAAGCTGGAGGACTTTGCGCCGACCTTCGAATATCCCACAGCCAGCAGCGTACCGAGAATCGCGATAATCACCACGTTGCCGAGCCATGCTGCCACACCCTGCAAAAATACTTTATTTGCGGGCTCTTTGTAAATAATAAGATCCAAAATGGGGGCTACCAGAATCCACGCTGCTGCGTTGGCTATAACCTGTACCACGTTGAAATGGATGATTTCTTTTTTGCCGAATCCGCCTTCTTTGATAGCATACTTCTTCGCGAACACACCTACGATAATTCCGAATACTGCCTCGGGAAATACCCAGCTCCACCATGCGCTTCCGTAGAAGAACATGTCTCCCACAGCATGCCCGATAAGACCTACCGCTGCGCCTACTATAGGCCCGAACACCGCTGCCAGAAATGCCAGAAGAGCAGCTCTCGGCTGCAAATATGTATTCGGGATTCCAAGCGGAATCTGTACCTGAGTCAAAGCGACAAATAATGCTGCTCCAATACCGACTGCAACCACTTCTTTTACACCAAAACTTGTCTTCATGCTTTCTTCCTCCTCACTCGTTATATATCAACTTTTCCGGACTTCCTATGAGTCCACGCCTTATCATATCATAATTTCTTTCCTAAGTCCAAATGAATATATAATTTTTTCCTTTACCCGTTTTCCTGTGAGCTGCTCCAATGCTTTTGCGTAATAGTCCAGCTGTTTTTCGTACCTTTTTACGAGCTCCCCCGGCACATTCACCTTATCCGTCTTGTAATCGGCCACCACCAGATCTCCGTCCTCTTCGAAATAGACGTCGATGATTCCCTGAATGAGCACCAGCTCCTCAGACGGAAATTTTTCATTCAGTTCACTTGCCGGAAGGCCCAATACAAAGGGCTGTTCTCTGTACAGACAGCCGTGCTTCTCCGCCTCTGCCATACGCACAGCAAGACCGGTATTCATGAAGTCCTCAATAGCTGTAACGGATACCGCTGCGGCATAATCCTTGCTAAGAAGTCCCTGCCTTTGCATCTCTTCAATCTGTTCTTCCACAGATATCTTCCCTTCTCCGCCTGCAAAATCCATAAGCTCCATTACCTTATGGAAGGCGCTGCCTCTTCCGGCGCCGCCTAAAGCCTCCTCTTCCTGCATGAATCTGGGAATATAGGGAATCACCTGTTCCTCCTCGTACAGATGAAACGCAAAGTCCGTTTCCTCCTCCTGTCCCTCTTTTTTTAGCTCAGATACCGTAGTCTTCGTGTATAGGTCCTTTAGGTTTTCGTGTTCATATGTATAACCAAAAATTTCTGACATATGTGTCATTAACTTTTCATCTACGGGAAGCTGTCTGTCAGAAAGATATAGTCTCCGCCTGGCTCCTTCCGCCTGTATCTGCTCTTTTATTTCTGCCTCTGCCAGCTCTTCATCTCCGATAATCCTTACTCTTATTTGTGCATCACCGGCATACAGTTCCGCTCTGGCTGAGGCCCTTGAAACATCCGAGATGTCTGTGATATTTTCATATCCGAATTCTTTCCATATGGAATCAAAGGCGGAGTGTCTTACAATCGCAGGCAAAATGAAATCGAGATAGCTTCCGGCTCCCGCAAGCTCGCTGTAAAAAAGCTTGGGCTCCTTCGATATGCGCATGGGAACAAGAGCATTCAACTTGCTTTCCATTTTATCGACTACTCCGGTCATTATCAATTTTTCCCTCGCTCTCGTAAGCGCAACATAGAGTACCCGCAGCTCCTCCCCCAGATTGTCCAGACGCATCTTTTCCGCTATGACGTTCTTTCGAAGTGTCCTGCTTTGCAGCCTGCTTTCTACATCCACGTAATCTGCGCCGATTCCCATATCCATATCAGCAATCATTTTTCCGTTTGTATCCATCATATTGAACCGCTTCGCCAGACCGGGGACAAAACAAATGGGGAATTCCAGTCCCTTGCTCTTATGGATACTCATGATTCTCACCACATCCGCATTTTCATCCAAAATATTGGCTTCTCCATAATCCACATCGTATTTCTCAAGCTGTTCCATATATCGTATGAAATGAAACAAACCGTAATAGCTGGTCCTCTCGAAGGCCGAAGCACGCTCTAACAGCGTTTCCACATTAGCCTTACGCTGCTCGCCTCCCGGCAGGGCCGTTACATAATGAAGATAGCCCGTTTCTATGGCAATATCCCGCATCAGCTCATGAATAGGCATATATACGGTTTTGTCTCTATATTCCTCCAGGAATTCAAGAAAGCTCCTTACTTTTTCTCCAAGAACTGCATCCTCAGACTCGAATTCCTTTAAACAAAAATAAAGCTTTTTCTTCTTATCGGAAAAGGCCGCCCGTATCTTTGCGATCTCCTCCTCTTCGAAATTACCGAAATAAGATTTCAGCACACCGAACAGCGGAATGTCCTGCCAAGGATTGTCCAGGATTCTCAGTACCTGAAGCAAGGTCTGTATCTCCTTTGCCGCGAAATATCCCGTCTTCGATGCCACGTGAGAGGGAATTCCCTCCTCCTTAAGCACGCTCTTAAAGTCCTCGTCCCAGCCCGCATTGGTGCGAAGCAGGATTACAATATCCTGATACCGTGCAGGGCGCAGAGTGCCGCTTTCCTTATCCATCACCGGAAAGCGTCCCACCAGCTCTTTAATACGCTTTGCCACAGCGTAGGCTTCTCTTTGACGGACGGACATTTTGCCTGCCTCCGATTCCTGCTTTTTTATCAGCAGAAGCTCCGTGCAGTTTTGGGATATTCCCTCCTCATCCTGTTCCACATCGGGATAGACCGCCCCCGGATACAGCGCCGCCTTATCGTCATACTCCACGCCGCCCAGTCTCTTTCCCATAATCTGGGCGAAGATATAATTCACGCTATCCAGTATCTCCCTGCGGCTTCTGAAATTTTTATGCAGGTCGATTCTCCTTTCCGTATCCGAGCCGGCCTTATAATCATTGTACTTCTTCATAAAAATCTCCGGCCTCGCCAGACGGAACTTATAAATGCTCTGTTTCACATCGCCTACCATAAATCGGTTAAACACCCGCTCCGACTCACCCGAAACGCTTTCCAGCAAAAGTTCCTGAACCAGATTGCTGTCCTGATATTCGTCAATCAGTATTTCCGTAAAGAACGCACGATAATCCAGAGCCGTTTTCGTTATCTCAGCTGCTCCATTGTCTTTCCTTTTTATCAGGATAGAGAGCGCCAGGTGCTCCATGTCGGAAAAATCTATGATATTGCTTTCCCGCTTCTTCTTATCCAGAGCCTCCTTATATTCCAGCGTCAAATCCACCAGCGCCACAACAGCCTCGCTGCTTCCCTTCATATATTTAAGCACTGTCTCAGGCTGAACCGGGAAATATTTGGCGCACAGGTCCTTCCATATCTCTTTGATTTCCTTCCGTATCCCCTGTACGATTTCACGCTTCGCACCGGATACGCTGTCATCCTTCCTGGAAGGAAGCCTGTCGAAAACCATTCCTCCAAAAAGCTCGTATCCTTCACTATAGCGCGTCAACAAAGTCAGCCGTTCAAGCCGCTGCTTCTCCCTCTCCAAAACCTCTCCGTACATATAAGGGCCGTCCGGCTGTTCACAAATAAGAATACACTCCTCAATTTTCCTTACGCAGTCCTGCGTCAAGCTCCTTATCTGCTCCATGCAAAAATCGATCCAAGAGCCTTCTCCTTTTTCTTCCAGCTCCTCCAGAGAGCCGATTTCATAGTCGCCCTTTCTTTCAAGAAGCCATTCCTCAGGCCAGGGATAGCTTTCCGCAAATTGGTACAGCTTTAAAATGTGCTCTTCGATGGCTCTATCATGATTACCGGTGCTGAAATACTCCACACAGTGCAGAAAGGATGCGTCTCCCTTCTCGAACTTCTGCTCCAAAAGTTCAGCCATCACATCCTTTTTCAACAGCTTCAGCTCACCCTCGTCTGCCACCCGAAAGCCGGGATCAAGCCCGATATCGTTGAAATTATTCCTTATCACAAACATACAGAAGCTATCGATGGTAGTGATCTGCGCATTATGAACAAGCGCAGCCTGCTTCTGCAGATGTTCGTTCCGAGGTTCTGCCTCCAGCCGCGCCGCTATGGCATTTCCGATTCTCTCCCGCATCTCGGCAGCAGCCGCGTTAGTAAAGGTCACCACTAAAAGCCTGTCGATATCCACGGGCTTGGTTTCGTCGCTGATCATCTCCACGATACGCTCCACAAGCACAGCCGTCTTTCCAGATCCGGCAGCCGCAGATACTAATATATTGCATCCATGCGTATCGATAACCTCCTGCTGCTCCTTCGTATACGTAACGCTCATATCCTCTGTCTCCTATTCAAATTTATATTTGAATTTCGAATCTATATTTGAAATTCGAATTTATTTCTAATTTCGAGTTCATATCAGGATTTCGAATTCGCCGTTCTGATTCTCTCCAGCGCCTCCTGTTCCTCCAGATTCTCAAGCTTCCTGTATCCGTATCCGCTTATTCCTTCATCGAATCCACAGACGCTTTTATATTCACAGTAATCACAGGAGGTTCCCCCGCTTTGCTCATAAGGATTGATTTCTATGTTTCCCCGCATAATATCCATACCAATTTGTTTGATTTTGTGATTTACATAACTCGATATTTCTCCCATATCGTCTCCGGTTATGACACTCGATTTCGCACTGTAACTTCCGTCTTTTTTCCGTTCTATAGGTACAACGTCGGACTTATCCGAGAATTCCCCGTCAAGCAAACTGATGACCTTGTCATTTTCGGTGACTACACCGGTCATTCTAAGTTCTTTCAGAAGTTTCTCATTGATTTCCTTCGGCGTTACCTCGACCTCAGTCTTTACCATCGGATCGGACACATGATAATATAGAAGAGCCGCCGGAACCACTTCTTTATTCGGGTTCTTCTTCCTTTCCAGTTCAACCGCAGCATTCATGTACACAACAAGCTGAAGCTGCAGTCCATAGTAAAGCGCGGCCAGATTAAACTTCCTGTTCCCCGATTTATAGTCTATTACCTTTACATACACGTGCTCTTCATCCTCATAGGTATCTATGCGGTCGATCCGCCCCCTCAGCTTCATCCTCTCTTCCCCCGAAAGAGCGATATTCACTGCATCCAGATCATCCGCCATTTGAAAGGACAACTCGAAGTTCTCGGGGATAAAACTGCCCTTTTTCAACTGGTGCTGCAAGGTGAGCACCGTACGCTTTAAAATGCGGTACATTCTGTCTATGGCATATTCGTTCCTCGCAGTGCTGTATAAAATCGTATTCCCATAGGCGGCCGCATAGCCCTCCATAGCCTGAGCCAGCATTTCCTCCGCTTCCTTCTCGCCGAAGTCGAACCATGTATAGCCCCGCTCCTGCAGCTTTCCGGCAAACAGCTCCAGTACTCCGTGGAACACATTTCCCATATCCGTCGCTTCGAAGCTGTATTCTTCCCGTTCCTCTAAGGAAAGGCCGTATTTCAGGAAGTGGGCATAGGCACAGGCCGAATAGGTTTCCAGACGGCTCACGCTGCTGACCAAGAGATTCCCGTATAAGGCCCCGGCAATTTCTCTGCCAAGCCCTTTCTCCCGGTAATAAGTAAACGCAGCTTCAATGAGCTCGCCGGTACGGCTTTTATATGCTTCATCCCCCAGGTAAGCGCGGTAAACCGTAAAGAATCGTCTTCTGTCTTCCTCTCCAAGCCTTCCCGCCGCATATTCCCTTAACATGGCCGTCAGATAGTCCAGCCCTGCCCGCTTCGTCTCCAGCTTCTCCTCAGGATGCTTAAGCTCCGGCTTCTGCGCCTTTAATCGGGGAAACAGCTTGCTTACCGTATCGATCAGATATGCAGGGCGCAGGCTCTTTCCTTCCCCTCCCACCTTGCAGTAGGAAAGATATAAGTGCTCCGAAGGCTTCGTCATATTCATGTATAGATACAGCCTTTGTATGTACATCTGCTGCCTTGGCGTAGGCGCCAGCGCATAAGGCGATTCCTGAAGGAATTCTCTGTCGATGTCGGATATAATTCCGCCCATTCCCGCATTTTTGGGTATATTTCCGTCGTTTACCCCTATGAAAAAGAGCACCTTTATTTCCTTTAGGCGGGTTCTCTCGATGTCGCCTACCACCACCCGGTCCACATTTTGAGGAATCATTCCTACTTCTATTTCTCCAAAACCTGCGTCTAAAATATCGGCAAACTCCTTCATGTTCATTTTTTCATCCGAAAGAAGGCTTTCTATCTGATCCAGCAGATCTATGACCAAACGGTAAATTTGGCCGTACTCCTTGGCTCTGGCAGCATCATTTCTCCGCTCGAACATTTTTTCATATGCCGCCAGCTTTTCCTGAACCTTGTTCTCCGTTATAAACCCGTACAACGCCCTTATTTTTTCCCCGGCAGTGCCCGCTTTCAGGGTAAGAGGAGTTAACTGCTCCACGAACCTCTCCCGTATGCCGTTTAGTCTGGCAAGCTCCTCTGCTCCCCCTTCATCGTCCTTCCCCGTGAAAATGTCAGTCCACCTTTTTTTGCCCTTGATTCCCCGGGCAATCACATAGTTTTCCAGCAGATCCGTTTCCTCCCTCGTAAAGTCGGCAAGACCGCTGCGCAGGTAATGAAATACGGATTGATAGGAAAAGTTCTCCATAACGATCCTGAGTGCGCTTCTGATATATTCGATAAAGGGATTCAGAAGAATTCCCTTCGTTTGATCGATAAATACAGGAATTTCGAATTTCGCCGCCTCCGTCTGGGCATGTCCCGCATAAGTCTCCATATTTCCCGTCACGATAGCGAAATCCCGATAGCAATAATGCTTCTCTCTAATAAGCCGTTTTATCTCTATACATACCTGCCTCATTTCTTCTCCCGGCGAAGAGGTCTCGAAAAGATGCAGCGCTTCATTATCCTTCCCATATACCTTAGCAGGATACCGGAACAAATATTTCTCCAAATGCTGCATTTCTTCGTTGTTCTGAAATCTGGGCAGCCTCTCTTCCTTTAAAAACACGTCCTTTCCAAAGGGTACGCCCGCCTCAGCCGCAAGCTTCCTTAAGTCCGCCGTGGTCTTTTTGCTCAAGTAAAAGAGCTTCTGCTCTCCGTCCAGTTTATAAGGATCCAGACCGGCATCCAGCACCACCGTAACGATTACCTCCCCCGCCAGCATCATCAAACGCTGGATCAGTCTGTTCTGAATCGGTGTAAATCCCGTAAAGCCGTCGAAAGCTATCACGCTCCCCTTTATCATCCTGGATTTTGGCAGCAGCCCACAAAGCAGATCCAGAGTTTCCTCTGTGGTGATGTATTTATCTTGTATATATTCGAGAAAGTTTTTATAAAGCAGCTCCAAATCCTTCAGCTTATGATAGAGCGCCCCCCGTTTTTCAGCGTAGGCCGCAAGCTCGCCAAGTTCCTTTTCTCCGATTCCGTACTGCATGAGCTCCGAGATTACGGACTTTACCTCGTGAATATACCCTATTTTACGAAGATTGCTTCCGATGACCGGCATTTCCTCTTGTATATTCTCCGCTACCTTTCTAAGGACGAGACTCTTTCCGGTGTCGTCTAACACCGCGCGCCTGTCCGCCCCTACCTCCTCTAATATCCTGTGGGAAAGCCTTCCGAAGCTAAGGACATCGATATTCATGATTCCTTTCTTCGGATGAGCTTTTACCAGGTCCATCTGCGTCTGCATGGTAAACTGATCCGGCACAATAATGAGGAAATTAGTGTCGGGCTCCTCCATCCCGCGCCTCACTATTTCCTCATGCAGCTTCGTACTCTTTCCTCCGCCCGAAGCACCGAAATAAAAACGTAATCCCATCCGCCACACTCCTCTCCTGTTGTTACTGTTCACTCCGTTCTCGGTAACGCAATTTGGCACTGACTACAAATACCGCATGATCTCCTTTATTGAGTCGAAAATGAGATGAGGCTTTACTTCCGATTCCTCCACGTCCTTCATGGTAGCTTCACCGCTGAGGACGAGAATGCTCCATAAGCCGTTGTTTCTTCCCGCGGCGATATCCGTATAGAGCCTGTCCCCTACCATGGCAGTCTTTCCTCTGTCGGCTCCGGTCCGCTCTATCAGATAGTCCATCATATCTGCGTTCGGCTTGCCGATAATGCGGTCAGGATAGCGCAGCGCGGAGGCATGAATAAACGCATGAACCGCACCCACATCTGGAATAAATCCCGTTTCCGTAGGACAGTTGTAGTCCGGATGGGTAGCGATGTAAGGAAGTCCCTCCCGCACAAAATCACATACCTTGCACAATTTCTCATAGGTGAGGGTAGTATCGAAGGCGGTTACTACCACCTCGGGGTTCTCATCCACAAGCACGATTCCCTCCTCCTTAAATTCCGCGGTGAGCATATCGTTCCCTAACAAGAACACCCGCTTCCCCGGAAAGCTCTTCTTAAGGTAATATATGGTCGCCTGCCCCGATGTCACTATTTTGTCTTTGCTTACCACAAGACCCATGCGGCTCAATTTTTCCACGTATACCTGAGAATTCTTGGAGGAATTATTAGTCAGAAACACATAGCTCCTTCCCGAATCCTCAATTTCCCTCAAAAATTCCTTCGCCCCATCTATCCAGCGTTCTCCTAAATAGACCGTTCCATCCATATCCAGCGCAAAACATTCAATGCCTGCAAGAATTCCCTCTTCATCCCTGTTTACCTCGGGAAGTACCGTCAAATCGCTCATCTCTTATTATCTCCTGCCTTTTGTGATCATTATAAGACCCATAACCTTCCAGCTTGTACATAAAATTCACCCTACGTTCACCCACCGCCAAATATAAACATTTTGCACCGCTACACTTCATTATACGTTCCCCTGCCCCAAAAAACAAGTAAGAGGGTGACACCACCCTCTTACCTGTTTCCTGCTATTTAATTATGTATTTCTTATTATTTAGGATGTCCGGTTTGTATCTTCACAAGCAATATTACGCTTCGATGCTCGGCACATGGAAGGCTGCAATAGTCTCTTCCATCTCATGTACTATTTCCTGAAGCTTCACACCCGCTTCCTGCAGACCCTGTGTACCGTGGAGCATTCTCTCCGCGCTGTGAGCCACTTCCTCCGTACCGGCAGCCCCATCCGAGGTGGCCCTCTGTAAGCTATTGATAACCTCCATAATAATGTCGTTCTCTCTGCTTATTTTACTTGCCACTTCAGAGAACTGTTTTAAAATGCCGTCAATATTTTCCGCATCCTCATGGTACTGCTGGCTGATTTCCACCTGATGCTGATATGTCTTTCTAACGTTAGTATCCATATAGGAGAGGACCTGCGTAGCACAGTCACACAAATGCTTTACGCTCTCCGTTACCATTTGGGTAATACGCTGTATCTCTCCAGCAGTATTCTTGGAGTTCTCTGCCAACTTCCTGATTTCCTCGGCAACCACCGAGAAACCCTTTCCTGCCTGCCCCGCTCTGGCCGCCTCAATGGATGCGTTGAGGGCGAGGAGATTGGTGGAATCGGAGATACTGAGAATAGCCTTGGTCAGCTCGTTGATCTGCTCTACCTGACCTGAATCCGTGATTGCCTCTCCTAAGCGTTTCTTGGTCGTATCGATTAGAATCTCATTTTCTTTTTCTGCATTTTTCGACTCTTTGTTCAGCCTCTTGGCTCTATCGTAAATCGCCGCTATATTTTCAATACCTTCTTCATTTTTCCTGCCCATGACAGCAACATATTCCTCCATGCGTTTGGAGGTCTCTCCAAGATGGTCCGCCATGTTAGAGGTTTCCTCCATACCTGCTGCCAATTCCTGCGCTACGGAGGAAATATTTGTGACCATATTATTATAATCGTCGATAATGCTGCCCAGATTGCTCGACGCTTCTCTAATCCCTTTTCCCTCCCCGGACATCGTTTCAATAACGTGTCCCATGGATCTTTGCACCTTGTTTATGGTGATGGCAATCTTGCCGATCTCATTTTTCTTATTCAAGTATTTCACATATTCATTGCCGGTAAAATCGCTTTCCTGCATCTTCTTCAGGTCCACCACCATCTTTTTCAGAGGATTGGATATTCTGCTTCCTATCATAAAAGCAAAGATACATATGAACAGGCTCACGAACAGTACGACAAAGACTGCACTTCTTTGCATAGAGGCAATCCCGCTTTCCACTTCCGAAACCGGCGCCAGGAGAACCAGCGTATATCCGTTATTCAGCTTTACGAAGCTCACTAACGACTTGGTGCCGCCCAGATCCATCTCCACTACCCCGGTGCTGCTCTCTTTAAGAGCCTCCGTCAGCCCGGTATAGCCTACGCTTTCCAGCGTATCCGCTATCGTATAGCTTTCATCCACAAGAAATTGCTGCTTCGTATTGAGCAAAAACGCCCTTCCCGTATCATATACGGAAATCCCGCGTATCATATCTGATATTTCATTAAAATCCACATCCACACCAACGATGCCTACCAGCTTATTCTCTACATATACCGGCTCGCAGCGGCTCACACAGGACTTGTCGAAAATCTCTTTCTCATAAGGATCCAGCCAAATCGCTTCTCCCGCTTCCTTCGTCTGATAATACCATTCCCAGTTCGCAGCGCGTTGTAAATAATTCTCATACTCCGAAACGGCATCTGTTTCCACCAGTTTTCCCTGGCTATACCATGTTCCGGTAACCCCTAGCTGTACCTCCGGGTCGCTGTAGGCATACATGCTCGCAACCTCGGGATGAAGCTGGGTAATGCGCTCCAGATATCCGCCCAGCTTCTTCATGTATGCTTTGTTATACGCCTTATCGCTGAGCCTTATCGGCTCGTAGGTACCCACGATATACGAAGAGATGCTCTCCGCAAGGCTTTCCAGATTCTGATACTTCATATTGATGTCGCCCGCATATTGCAGAGACATCGCATTCAGCTTTTCTCTTGCTTCCGTATTGATCTCCTTCACCGCTACATTTGTGCTGATAGCCCCCACCGCGATGGACGCCACAAGAATACAAGCGATGATAGAAACAATAATCGATGTAGAAATTTTACGCATTTTGCTTCCTCCCAATAGTAATCTTACGGCTTGGGGGAAATCCTTCGCGTCAGGAATTTTTATGAATCCTTGCCTTCACACAATACCGTATTGCGGTATTCATTTGCAGATATCCCCACCTGCTTTTTAAACACTCTGGAAAAATGAGCCATATCTAAAAAGCCCACCTCTTCCGCAATATCCCCAATCCGCAAAGATGGATTGGTAAGCAGCCTCTTCGCCTGCTCCATCCGGACATTGTTCAGTATCTCGGAAAAATTCTGTCCGGTATATTTATTTAGCAGCTTGCTCAAATGCCACTGGCTCACGTATACATTGTCCGCAACGTCCGCCAGCTTGAGCCTCTCTTTATAATTCTTCTCTATGTATGCGAGGGCGTTTCTGACAATAAAGCTGCTGGCCGCACTGTCTAACACCTCTTCATTTTCATCCGCTGTCTCATCCTGGCCTTCCGGCAGGCGGTTCGCTACCGAAGGATTGTTCTTCAGGTTACTCAGCATAGTGGAAAGGGCTTCATCCAGTTCTTCCATTTTGGAAGGCTTCAGCAAAAAACGGCATACCCCCAGCCGAATCGCCTCCTGTGCGTAATCGAAATCACGAAAGCCCGTAAGAATTGTAACCTCCATATCGGGAAACTCCGATTTCAAGGCAGCTATCATGCTAAGCCCATCCATTTTAGGCATGGAAATATCGGATATGAGTATATCCGGCTTTTCTCTTCTGATTACTTCCAAGCCTTCCGCACCGTCCCCCGCAGTTCCTACTACCAGACAGTTAAGACTCTCCCACTTTACCGCTTTCTTAAGACCCCTTACAATAATGGGTTCATCATCAATAATCACTACTTTATACATATGCGATACCTCCATAATCATATATGGATTCTATCACAAAAAATACGGCAAGAAAAGCACCCATAAAAACGAAAAAGTGTTATCTGAAAAGCAATTCCTCCCTCTGCGCCGCCGCCACCAAATCGATGAGCTGGGCCACAGCATCGGTCACTTCCTCCTTGCCCGTCAGAATGTCCGCCATAGCGTTGAATACCGGAGCCCGCTGTTCCTGTGTAAGCTGGTCCTGAAGCGCCGAAGCCATACCGGTAGCGCCTTCCACCATTTCCAATCCGGCTACTGCAAGAGAAGACAGCCTGCTCTTATCCACCTGCGTACCTTCCTTCAAAGCGGTGGCAGCCACCGATGCGAATCTGGTTACCATTTCATCGCTGGTCATATAAGTAATAAAATCCACACATGCCTTCTGTTTCTCCGGGTCGTTCCATGCTTTCTTCGTAATATACCAACCGGAGGACAATCCTCCTACAATGTCCGTAGACTTGCGCTTATCCTTAGCAGGTACATATGTAACCGTAAAATTGTCGATATCATCCGTCGCTTCCTCGATTCCTCCCACCTTCCATGAGCCGTCGATCAAAAATGCCGCCTTTCCGTCCACAAATAGCTGAAAAGTTTCCCCGTCGGTAGCAGACAATGTATTAGCAGGCAGAAATCCTCTGTCATATAGGTTCTTCATATCCATGATACCGTTAACCCATGCCGTCCCCTGCTCGTCATCAATACTCTTCGGGAGTATGTTATGCGATGCCGTGTCCAAATAATTATAAATACAGAATTCAAACCAGTAATGGGGAACCTCCGCAAAAGAAGCTGCAATCGGAGTATATCCTGCATCCTTGATGGTCTGACATATCGTCATGAATTCCTCCCATGTGGTATCTCCGGCAGGCACTTTGACCCCGGCCGCCTGGCATACCGCTTTATTAACAAATAAGCCTTCCCAATAGCCGTTCATCGGTACGGAGTAATTCCTGCCGTCCACCGGCGACGCCCCCATCATGCCATCTTTCATATTGGACGCATAATCGGGATATGTTTCCCGGATTTCATCGATAGAAATTACCTTTCCTCCTTCTACGAAGGGATTGGCATCCATACCATTAAAATAGAACAGCACATCCGGTTCAGAGCCCATTTCAAAATCCGATATTATTCTGGCTTTCAAAGTCTCTGTTACAGTTCCGGAAGCATCGTTGATAGAGTTTCCGGTTTCCTCCTGCCATTTGGCAATCGCTTCCTGATAGTTCGCCGCATTGGTATCCTCACCTGCAAACGTGGTAACCACATTAAGGGTAACCGGAAGCTCTACGGCAGGCGCCTGTGCTGTCTTTGCCGAACCCGTACCGCAGGCCGTCACCCCCAAAATACCTGCTCCTGCTATTAGCGCTGCTAATACCTTTCTCATATCTGAAACCCCCCATATATATATGGATATGCGATGATTTTTTTGATTTATTCATAGCAAATTTCAGTTTCCCTACACTATTTATTCTATTAAAACTTGAGAAATAGTAAAATTGCCAGAATTGCTATTTATTGTCTTTTATTGTTGTCATATCCAATTTGACAGTAATTCTGCTCACTGTTTCGTTATTTTCGTCGTTTTTTACAGTAAGTCCGCACTCCTCTCCGTATATGATCCGGATTCTCCTGTTCACATTCTTTATCCCCAGGCTCGTGGAGCTGAGTTCGTCCATCTCCTGCTCATCTCCTAAAAGCAGTTCTATCTTCTCTTCATCTTCCTTTGACATCATACCGGTATTGCGCACCTCTATTACCAGCTTATCTCCATCCGCAAATACATTTAAGGTCACCTTCGCGTTTGGCTGACCGATGATTCCATGCTCCACCGCGTTCTCGATGATAGGCTGTATGATCAGCCTCGGAACTCTCACGTTAAACAGCGTATCGTCCGTATTCTTCTCAACGTGCATACGCTCTCCGAGGCGTTTAGAAATGATAAACAGGTAGGCATCCACATAGGACAGCTCCTCCACCAAGGTGACAAATCGTCTGTGTCTTCTGTCCATAGTAGCCTCCAGCATGATGGACAGATTCTCTATCATCTGGCTTACCTTATAGTCTTCGTTAATTCTCGCTTCCCAGTTGATGATCTCCAGAGTGTTATTGAGAAAATGAGGATTAATCTGCGACTGCAGCGCCATTATCCTGGCATCCTTAAGAGCCAGCTCCTCCGAATATATGGTTTCGAACTGATGCTTCAGCTTCTCTGACATACTGTTGAACGCTTCTGTCAGATATTTAAACTCCTTACTGTTCCCTGCCCTCTCTATCTGATAACCGAATTCCCCTTCTTCTATGATATGGGAGGCCTTAATCATGCCCTCTATGGGCCTCGTTACTTTCCTATGGAAGAAGATGAATACGATGGCCGTCAGCGGTATCATGAAAATAACAAAGAACGCGCAGACATATTTGATTGCTGCCGTCTCATCGATGATGAGCTGCTTGTTCAGCGATATAACATATCCCATATAATGTATGTCCGGCTTTCTCACCGTATAAACATTATATTCTCCATCCTCCTGAATCAACCGCGACGTTCTGCTGTTTGTCTGAAAATTCTCAGTATCCGCTTCTATTTCGTTGTTTTCATCTTCCACCAGCAATTCTCCGTCCACATAGACCTGACTGCCGGTATAACCCCATGCACTTTCCAGACTCCCGAAAATATTGTCTTTATCCAGCTCCATGACAAGCACCGCGAAAGGATGGTAAGACGAATCCATCATATTGCGGATCATATAAATATGTCCTTCCACATTGAGCAGCTTCACATCCGTATCCAGATCAGGATATATCTCCATGACTAACGGATGCACCTTTTCCATAAAATACAGATTCGTCCGGTAGGCGACGTTGTTGGCACTTCCTGAAAATGATGTAAAATAGGGCTCGTAGGGCTGCTCTGTGAACATCAAGGTAGTGAATAGAAAGTGCTCATCATATCGGTAATGCTGCTCCAAAAATCGTATTACCTCTCCGTAAAGCGCCGTCTTATTCCCATCCGTCATATACTGCCGCCAGCTTTCCTTTATCGTAGGCAGATAAGAAGCGTTCTTCGACGCGGTAATCGCAGCGTTCATCTGCATCTCGCTTATTTTTATCGCATTATCCGCGGAAGTGACGATCGTCCTCTCAATCTGCTTATTGATCTTGCTCGTCGTTACATACAGCATTGCATACGCTATGATAGAAAGCGGCAGTATCCAGCACAAAATAAGGATCATGATCATGCTCCATTTAAGCGGTGTATTCTTCTGCTCCCGCCGTGCATTCTTTTCTGCTTTCTTTTCCGCTTTTTTATTTATATTCTTACCCGATGAAACGCCCATCCCGCACTCCTTATTCCAGCTATATTACCCGTGCAAATTCCGCCTACTCCTTTACAGTAACATGCCATTTTTCATAGAGCAAGAAAAGACTGCTCTTTCGAGCAATCCCTTCTTAATTTCTGAGCAGACCTTTTATTTCAATCCAAGGAAATCCTCATAAATATCACATATCTTCTTAGCGTCCTCTAAATTGGGCATCTCACAGAACACTCTAATCAGCGGTTCCGTTCCTGAGAACCTTCCCACTACCCAGCCGCCATTCTTGAAATACACCTTGCTTCCGTCCAGATAGGACACCTTTTCCACCTCGAAAGGCAATTTGGGAAGCTGCTTATCCTCCATGAGAAGCTTGTGCATCTGTTCCTTCTTCTCCTGCGTAAATTTATAATCCCGCTCTTCCATGAAAATGCTGCCGCATTCCTCTTCGATTTCTTTATAAATATCGGACAATTTCTTTCCTGTGACCGCAATCATCTCTGCTAAAAGCGCCGCCGCGTAGATGCCATCTTTGCCGTTGATATGGCCGCGCACCGTCAGACCGCCGGAGGATTCTCCTCCGATGATGGCGCCTGTGGCATACATCTTAGAGGAAATATGCTTGAAACCTACGGGAACCTCGTAGCACTTCTGCCCGAATTTCTCAGCCACCTTATCTAACATATGGGTAGTCGCGATGTTTCTTACTACCGGTCCTTCCCAGCCCTTATATCTTACGAGATAATAATAAAGCAGTACAAGAATGTCATTAGGGTGGAGGAAACGGCCCGTATCGTCGATAACGCCAATGCGGTCGGCATCACCGTCGGTAGCGATTCCGATATCCGCCCTATTATCGATAACTGCGTTCTGCAAAGGGCGCAGCGTCGCAACAGAAGGCGAGGGGAGCTTTCCGCCAAACAATGTATCGTGCCTATCGTGTATCGTGATAACCTCACATCTTGCAGTAAGGAGTATGGTAGAAAGAGAGGTCTCGCTTACGCCGTATAACGGGTCCAGCACTACCTTCAGACCACAGCCTCTGATCGCCTCCATATTTACTGCCGCGATGATATCATCCAGATATTCGTTCAACGGATAAATCTCTCGAATCAAGCCTGCCGCCACAGCCTCGTCATATTCCATTTCCTTCACATCTTCCGGTGAAAGCCTGTCTATATATTCTTCTATTTCCTTAGTCTGTTCCTCGTTAGCATCTCTGCCTCCCGCCGTAAACACCTTTATTCCGTTATAAACGGCCGGATTGTGACTGGCGGTAACCATCATTCCATAAGGGAACTCATGCTTCATCACATAAAACATGATAAGCGGCGTCGGCGAAGATTTGTTGATCAGATAAGCGGTAATGCCCTCCGCGGCAAATACACGGCCAGCCCACTGCATCGCTTCCTTTGCCAGAAATCTTCTGTCATATCCGATGACAATTCCCTCCTCCGCCGCATTTTCTGCCTTCATCTTATCACTAAGCGCTTTTGCCAGAAGCTGAATATTCGCTTTTGTAAATTCATCCCCAATAACAGCTCTCCAGCCGCCCGTTCCGAATTTAATCATTTCGTCTCTCCCTTCTTTTGTTACCCCATCACCACTTTTACCCGATGGGCCGTTCCTTTATCCACGAGCGGAATGCACTCTACTTTCTCACCGTCCAGGTAAAGCTCCTTTACCCCTTTCATGACACCATCAGGGTTTACCACCTCGATATGATAATCCACGCCCCTCCACTGCCTTAGCATAGAGAATTCCTTCCACTCAGCAGGAATACAAGGGTCGATTTCCAAATACTCGAACTGCGGCCTTATGCCCAGTATGTATCTGGTTGCCGAGAAATAGGCCCAGCCGCCCGTGCCTGTCATGAACGGATGTCTCGCGCGTCCGTGGGCAGTATGGTCCCGTCCCATAATAAACTGGCAATAGGAATAGGGCTCTGCCTCCCTTATATCTATTTTATCGTTCTGGTAATAAGGGCATAATGCATTATAGAACTTCATGGCACGATCGCCTCGTCCAAGCTTGCATTCCGCCGCCCATGCCCAGGGATTGGGATGGGAGAATACTGCGCCGTTTTCCTTAACGCCAGGGTATACTCTCGTTACAAAACCGATGTCCTCATCCGGCACTGTATAGGAAGGAGCGTTCAGCATGATTCCCCAAGGCGTATAAAGATATTCGTCTACGCTGTCCATGGCGCGGATTCCCTTCTCATGATCAGCCGCTCCCGAAAGAACCGCCCATGAGTTGGACTCGAGATGAACTTTTCCTTCTTTATCGGAATGAGTGCCAATTTTTTTGCCGTTCTTAGTAATACCGCGTATAAACCATTCTCCGTCCCACAGCTCATCATTACATACCTTTTTAACCGTTTCTGACATTTCGGTATATTTTACAACTTCCTTTTCTCTGCCCAAATATCTTGCCAGCTCCAGGAAGTTCTCGATAGCCCAGTAATGGAGGAAGGATACCATGGCGCTTTCACCGCCGCCGAGATTCAGGCAGTCGTTCCAGTCCGCACGAAGTCCCTTACAGATTCCCGTAGCTCCTACCTGCTCGGCCGAAAAGTCCAGAATCCGCATCATATGCTCATAAACAGTGCCTTCGCCGCCGTCCGCATAGGTAATCACTTCATCTGCAAAGGCCTTGTCTCCCGTTTCCTTTATAAATTCCACAATAGAGGATACCAGCCATAGCGCGTCGTCGGAGCAGGCGTCCTTTAAGCCGTGTATGATATTATCCTTATCCGGAGAAGGAATGACCGTAGGCGAATTGAACGGCTTTTCTTCATGATCCGGTTCAAACCATTCCGGCTGGAACAAGTGCAGTCCGTATCCCTTCGATACGAGACCGCGCAGCAGTTCTACGATACGCTGTCTGCATTTTTCCGGATTGGAGTGGGGAATCGTCATGGCATCCTGCGCCGTATCGCGGTATCCCAATCCCACTCGTCCTCCCACTTCGATAAAAGATGCGAACCGGGAAAACATTACGTTGATTTCTGCTTGGTATAAGGTCCATGTGTTGATCAGCGTATTCATGCCTTCATTCGGAGTATTGATCTGAAGCTTCTCAAATTTATTGTTCCAGTATTTCCTTAAATCCTCATATACCTTATCGACTGCGGAAAAGTCGCTGTACTTTGCCTTCGCTTTCTTTCCTTCATCCCTTCTGCCTTCCCCCAGCATGAATACCACTCTGACTTCTTCTCCCGGCTGCAATACGATGTTCTTCTGTAAGGAGCCGCAGTGATTATTGCCAAGCTCATGAGAGCCGCTGCACTTACCTCTCTCCACTGCCGCCGGATTGTCCTCCGTATGGTAAAGCCCCAGAAACTTGTCTCTTAAGCAATCATAACCGTCCGGCTCGAAATTGGACGCAAAATATTGATACCCGAATTCTTCATAGAATAAATCATGTTCGATGATGCCGTCCTCATAGGAGGAGCCGGCGCAGTACATGCTCATCTGGAAGTTCTGGTTATCGATCATTACATGGTGAAAGGAGAATTCGCAATAAGAAAACAGACTTAAATCTCTCGGTCTATCGTCCTCATTCTTAATTGTTACATCCCATAGCTCCACCGAATCATTAAGCGGCACGACCAGGGTCTGTGTCGCTTTTATTTTGCTGTAGCCGCATTCGTAAATCGAATAAGACATACCGTGGCGGCATGTGTACTTCGCTTCCTCCAGTGATTTTCCTACCGGCTGCCATGATATGCTCCAGTAGTCCTCACTGTCATTATCTCTTATGTATACGTAGTGACCCGGTCTGTCCATGGGTATGCTGTTTCCGCGAAATCTCGTTACTCGATGGTACTCCGGAGTCTTATAGAACATATAGCCTCCGGCCGTGTGGTTCACCACCACGCACATATCCTGTACGCCGAGGTAATTGGTCCACGATGTGGGTATATCCACTCTGTCGATTACATATTCCCGCTTCTCGTTGTCAAAATGTCCGTACTGCATCCACTTCATCCTCCTAATCTAATCGGTATACCTCCAAGCAGAGTCAGAGGATATATCCGTAACCTTCTATGCTTAGATTATATATCGCCAAGGAGAACGGGCACATTGCTAAGTATGTTAATATTTGTATTTTGTTGTTCGATTGCTTTACCGCTCACAATAACTCTTTGTAAAGCCGCAGAACATTTTTATAGAAGATCTTCTCTACCTGGTCATTAGAAAATCCCGCCATGCAAAGGGCTTCCGAGAGTTCCTGAAGATGCGAATAGTCGGGCAGCTCTTCATGCCCTTCTATCCCGTCAAAGTCGCTTCCAAGACCGAGGCAGTCAATGCCTCCGACATTAGTGATATATTTCGCATGCTCTACAATTGAAGCAATTGTACCTGTATTCTTTTCCCCTTTTGACACCTCTGTCAAAAAATCGGGGCAGAAATTAAGCCCTATCACTCCGCCGCGCAATGCTATCTTACGTATCATTTCATCCGTTAGATTCCTTACCCATGGACAAACTGCTCTGGCATTGGAGTGACTGGCCACAAAAGGCTTTTTCGTAGTCTCAAGCACATCGTAAAAGCCCTTGTCGGACAGATGAGATACATCGATGATCATTCCGATACGTTCCATCTCCGTCACGATTTCTACCCCCTGCTCAGTCAGTCCGTTCTCCGTATCCGCAATCTTATAGAAGGGAACACTCTCACCCTCTATCTGACGGCCTTCATAGTTCCCCGCACGCACATTGGGATGGCCTATTTCATTAGGATAATTCCACGTCAGAGTCATCATGCGCACACCAAGTCTGTACATATCTCTAAGATAGGCGAGGTTTCCTTTACAGACAGCGCCCTCTTCTACCGTGAGCAGCGCTGATATTTTGCCTTCTGCAATATTTTTCTCAATATCCTTCCAACAAAAAACAGGAGCAATCATGTCCCTGTTTTTTCCCAATTCATTATAATACAGGTCCGCCATCCGCAGGAATTCTTCCAAAGGATTCTCAGCCCTCTCCTTATGGATGAAGATGGCGAAATTCTGCAAAAGGGCATCACCCTTATTCAGCTTCGTCAAATCGATGTGGCAGTTGTTTCTGCGCAGGCTCTCGTCCTGACCTTCTTTTATCCTTTTATATAATTCGGAAATCGTGTCGCAGTGCATATCTACAGCCTTCATTTTCCTATTCCCTCACTTCTGCCTTATTCCTATCTTCCGTCCCTCCAGATCAAATTGCGCCATTGTACAATTTGCTCCTCTGTCAAGAATCCATTAGAGGTTCCCATAAAACCTATTTTATAGGAAGCAAAAAGGAGCGCGTTCTTCACCGCGAACACTGAATCCTGTGTCTTATTATAAAAATGAAGGAAGCAGGAAAACAGCGCATTACCGGCACCAACCGTATTCACCAGTCCGTGGGTCCTCACCGTATTATAATGAGCGATGATGTTTTTGTTCTTATCATATAATATGAGGCCTTCCGCTCCCTGACCTAAGATAATGATTTCCGGCCGATATTTTGCCGCAAGAGACTTCACGAATTCATAGGGTTCTTCAATCAGATGATCGTCGCTGACATACAGAATGTCGGCAGCCTTCAAATAATCCTCGTTATAGCAGATCTTGCTTTCCTGATATTCTCTGATATTTACTGCGATAGGCTTGCGAAGTTCCTTACCGATTCCAATAAGAGGCCGACAGAAATTAGCGTTGGACAATACGAGCATCTCCGCTCTCGCTGCGCGCTCCTCGAATAAATGCAAATCATAAGAAGTCTCCCTCAAATCCTTAATATCCTCAAAAATCTGCTGTTTCCTCTCTTCATCATAAAATACTGCTGCAGTAGGTGTATTCTGAAGCAGGGGTAATATATAATCGGTTACCAGTGTTACTTCGCTTCCCTTGGGGTTAATCAGCTCCATGCTTTCATCGACGCCCACCATGGACATGAAATCCACTGAGTTTCCCAGCCACTTTAACGCTAGGGATTCATTATAAGCATCCCCTCCGGCGTTTATAAAGATGGTACCAGGTTTATTCGTCACTCCACAGTATTCGATCGGAATCTTATCCACCTTAATGATCGTCTCTTTCTGTACAATTCCCGCCACTAAAAATTTACTCATACCTGCCCCTTCTCCGCTACACATTTTATAAATATTATACCATATGTTCCAAATATAGTCGACAAAGAACGAATTTTTCATGTATAATTGAAAATATATAATCAAAATATAATTTATATACAATTCCATTTATTATAAAAAGCAGACATCTTAGGTCTGAAAATATAGCTGGAGGCTGTAACATATGAAAGAAAAACTATATACGATCCCCCTAAACGATGCGGTAAACGCAAATGACGAATGCCCCTTTTGCATTATCGAAAGAAATGTTGAACAGGATTTATTGGATTTCGTACTGGGCTCCGGCTCTTCCTATATGGAAAGTGACGTGCGCGGCATGACGGACAAGGAAGGCTTTTGCCGAAATCATTTCAAGAAAATGTTCGAATATGGAAACACTCTCGGAAACGGCTGGATCCTGAAGACTCACTACGTTCGCATGAATCAGGAGATGTCGGAGCAGTTCAAAGCCTTCTCACCCAAAAAATCCTCTCTCTTAAACAAGCGGGGGAAAGGCGAGGGCCGTCAGAATTCCATCGGCATCTGGGCGGCGGAAAAAGAGAATTCCTGCTATATCTGCAAGCAGTTTAACGAAACCTATGGCAGATACATGGATACCTTCTTCATTCTATATCAGAAAGACAGTGCTTTTCGCGAAAAAATAGAACACAGCAAAGGTTTTTGCCTTCACCATTTCGGAGATTTGTGCGAGGCTGCTGAAAGCAAGCTCAGCAATAAAGAAAAAACGTCATTCTACCCTGCGATGTTCTCTCTCATGGAGAGAAACATGAAGCGCATGGCTGATGACGTAGCTTGGCTCGTAGAAAAATTCGATTACAGGAATAAGGATGCGGATTGGAAGGCTTCCAAAGATGCTGTCCAAAGGGGAATGCAGAAATTAAAGGGGGGCTATCCGGCCGACCCACCCTATAAAATGAACAAGTAACAAGTAATTCCAGCAGGGTTCCTCACCTACTTGCAGGCTAATTGCTTTATCATGTCCAGATAGCCGTTGATCTCCTCGTTTAACATATCGGGATGGAAGGCCCCCTCAAAAAAGCTCCTGTTCATTATACCCTGAATCGTATATTCGATCATACATGAAAGCTTTGCCGGGTCCGCGCCATGCTTAAAGGGAGATAGGTCTGCCCTATTCATAATAGCCTCCCTCGCCTCCTTAAGGACGTTCTTCTTCTCTTCGGCAGCTAACAGCGCCTCCTTCACGTCCTCCCATCCGGTACGATCTATAAACTTCTGCATATAAGGATAATTCTTGAGCACTTGGAATTTAGCCGCTTCTATCTGCTTCAACAGGAGAAAAAAGTCCTCTTCTTTCTTACCTACGCGGGTTGAAAGTTCCAAAGACATAAAGCGTACGCTGTAATCTATGAGAAACTCATAAAGTCCCAGCTTGCTCGTAAAATAATGAAACAGCAATCCCTTGCTTATTCCAGCCTCTGCCACGATATCGTCCGTACTGGCATGCCTATAGCCGTTCTTCGCAAATATTTTCAAAGCAGCGTTTATCATTCTATCTTGTTTTTCTTTTTTTAGATCAAAAAATTTCTCATTCACAGTATTTTCCAGGTCCTTTTTCCGCAGTTATTGACTTTATTGGTCGATTTTTAATATAACATATTTTCACAATAGATACAATAAAGTTTGATATTTTATATTTAACAAAAAAATTATGGTTTTTTTATACATATTCTCTTTTCAATTTGACAAAATAGTATTAATATGTTTCTATAACCTCGAAATTGAAAGGAGTACTTATATGGCAAAAAAATTCGGTAAATTTTTGATGTTTACTGCTGTCGCAGGAGCTGCCGCAGCCGGTGTTTATTATTATTTACAGAATAAGAATTCTTCTTATTCCGACGATTTGGATGATGATGATTTCGATGACTTTAGCGACGACCTTGACAGCGATACAGAAAAAGAGGACAGCAAGCGCAATTATGTTGACCTTCATTTGGAAAAAGCGGAAAATGCAGCCTCCGATGCCGTAAACCATTTGAGTGACGCCGCTGCCACTGCTGCTGATACCGCTAAGACGGTCGTAAAGGATACTGTGAAGGACGCGGTTGAAACTGCCGAGTCCAAGGTAGAAGAATTTTTTGACGACGACAGTGAAAATTCCATATAATTAAAACAAAAATAACGACTGCGCCCATGAAAATATTTAGAAGTTCTTTCTCCGGATATATGTTTTCTGCTATGTTTGGCGGGGATGGACTGAGAATCAGAACTTCTTATATATTGGAATCCGGCGCAGGAGTCTTTTTGTTTTGGACATATTGTCTAGGGCTGTTCGTAAAAAGGACCTTTTGACACCCTAATCCTATTACACAAAAAAGTCTCGTATCACATCCAGACTTTTTTTAATGACTCAAGCCCTTCTCTAATCTGCGTCTTGCTTAGGGCAGCATATCCCAAGATCACCATATCCTCTTTTCCTTTCGGCACATCCTGGCCTATATAAGCCTCTGAAAGCCCATATGCTCTCACGCCCTCTGCCGCTGCCAACTTTAACAGCTCCATTTCCCCCCGTCCGGACTTATCGCTAAGGAGAATATGAAGCCCTGCTCCCTCTCCGGATAGTTGGAAGCGTTCCTCCATATCCTTGCATTCACTAAGAAGCAAATCGTGCTTTTCCCTGTATATTTTCCTCATCTTGTTCAAATGGCGCTCGAAATGCCCTTTTTCAATAAATTCACTCAATATCCGCTGGTCGATTCTGGACACCGTGGTGGAATAAAAAGAACACTTTTTCTCATATCTCTCCAGCAGGGGCAGCGGGAGAACCATGTAGCTGATACGAATGGCAGGTGCGATAGCCTTAGAAAACGTTCCGATGTAAATCACCTTTCCAGCCCAATCAGAAGCCTGAAGAGACGGTACCGGTTTGCCCTTGAATCGAAATTCACTGTCGTAATCGTCCTCAATCAGATATCGTTCCTCTTTCTCCTCCGCCCACTTAAGCAGCTCCATACGCCGCCCGATGGGCATGACGATTCCCGTAGGATACTGATGGGAGGGCATTACATAAGCCACCTGCGCATCGCTTTCCCTAAGCCTCTCCACGCTCATTCCTCCACCGTCCAGCTCTACAGGGCTGATTTGGTACGCAAAGGAATCGAAGATGCGGTACGCTCTCTTATAAGTGGGATTCTCCATGGCGATCTTCACATGCCGCCCTAATATCTTCTCCAAAAGCATGAGCAGGTAATCATTGCCCGCACCCACAATAATCTGCTCCGGCATGCAGTTCACTCCTCTGGAGGAATGCAGATAGCGGCTGATGATTTCTCTCAGCTTCCAATCACCCTTAGAGGAGCCGGAAGCGAACATCTCACTGTTGGCATCTACAAGAATATTTTTCGTTATTTTCTTCCAGGTGGCGAATGGAAAAGCCGTCATGTCGATAGCATTAGGCGAGAAATCAAATAAATAGTGCATTTTCTTCTCATCCTGTTCGAATCTCGCCTTAGGCAGCTCTCCCGGCCTCCTTCCGCTTTCTCCTTCCAGAAAAAATATCTCGTCCATCCCGCATACGAAATAGCCTTTGTAAGGTTTGGACTCTATATATCCCTCGGACAGAAGCTGTCCGTAGGCAATTTCCACCGTACCTCGCGATACTGCGAGAAATTCCGCCAAAGAACGCGTAGAGGGAAGCTTTTCATCTTTGAGAAGCTTCCCTTTTCTTATCTCTTGCCTGATATGTTCATAGATTTGCTCATATAAATGTGTTTCGCCGTCCTGACGAAGTTCAATGGTCAAATCGTTCATCGTTTCCTGTCTTTCTTACTACTTTCCTGCATTTTTCAGCTTGATCTGCTTTACAATCTGATCTTTCAGGGTACGTGCCTTCTCCTTCATTCGAGGGTTCGTAGTAGGAGACGCGATAATCTGAGAAATCAGCTTCGACGCTACATCGAACTGCTCAAATCTAATAGCGATTACTGAAATCAGGTAGTCTACCGTAGGCTCATCCATACCGCACATCGGGAAGCTTTCCGTCTGTCTTGCTGCCAGAAAACCATCCAACGCATTTCTCAAGAATTCAGCCTCTTCTGTGTCTGCTTTCTTCCTCTCCGCAACATAATTCGGAGACCCCTTATCCAAACATTCTCCCTTTCCGCGCAGAAGCCATGCCGTTTTCAGGCAGATATACGCCTTTTCACTGGGCTTAGCAACCTTTACGATCGCATTAGCCAGCGTCAGCTTGTAGCGCTCTAACGCTTCATCATAGGTATAGATCTCCTTATATTCCGTAATCGGCTTAAACTTGCTGGAAATCGCCTCCTTAATTCTCTTAGCCTGCGGTGATGTGATAAATTTAAAATATCTGCTGAGCGCCGCATAGCCGCAACTGGGGCACATGATAATATCATATTTGAGCAAATCCACATGCTCATATTTTGGACGCAGGTCCATATCCGTTCCTATTAATTTAGCCTTACCTATTTTAACAGTCCTCGTCTTAAACTCCTTGTCACAAATAGGACAGGTAAAGGTCTTATCAAATAAAAAGTCCTGTTCCTGAACGACCTGCGGGGCATCCGCCTTCGCTTCTTCCTCCTGCTTCGGCTTCTCATACAGATCCATATTCTCCAAGCCGCTCAGACCAAATTGTTCCAATCCCGATAATAATCCAGACATACTCAACCTCCAATATCCATTTTTCCTTTAGTTTTTAGGCAATACATAAGAACTTTTTAAGGATACAATTCTATTAAATACAAGACCGTCCGGCTTTGAATCCTTATGGTCCACACAAAAATACCCCTGACGCACAAACTGAAAACTTTCTAATTGCCTCGCCGCCGCTAATGCCGGCTCCAAATAGCATTCCTTCAATATGGTGAGGGAGTTAGGATTCAGATTGAGACTGCCGTCTTCATTATAAACGCCCTTTTCTTCATCTATAATGTTCTCATATAATCTAACCTCGGCCTTTACCGCCTGCTTTGCCGGTACCCAGTGAATGGTCCCCTTTACCTTTCTTCCGGTAAAGCCCAAGCCGCTTCTCGTCTCGGGATCGTAGGTACAGTGAACCTCTGTCACCTTGCCGCTTTCGTCCTTGACAAAGCTGGTACAGGTAACGAAGTAAGCGTTCATCAGACGTACCTCGTTGCCGGGATACAGACGGAAATATTTCTTCGGCGGTTCCTCCATAAAGTCCTCACGGTCAATATAGAGCTCTCTGCCGAAAGGAACTTCTCTCGTTCCCAGTTCTTCATTTTCCAAATTATTCGGAACGGTCATCATCTCTGTCTGACCCTCCGGATAATTATCGATAATCAGTTTCACGGGGTCCAGCACCGCCATCATCCTCGGCCGTTTAAGCTTTAAATCTTCTCTGATGCAAAATTCCAGCATCGCGTAATCAGCAGAAGAATTGCTCTTGGAAACGCCGCACAGGTCAACAAACATCTTAATGGACTCCGGCGTGAAACCTCTCCTCTTTAAAGCTGCGATGGATACAAGCCTCGGGTCGTCCCAGCCGTCCACAATGCCGTCCTCCACCATCTTCTTGATATATCTCTTTCCCGTTACCACATTGGTCAGATACATCTTCGCGAATTCAATCTGCTTGGGAGGGTTAGGATATTCCAGTTCTCTCACCACCCAGTCATAAAGAGGTCTGTGGTCCTCGAACTCCAGCGTACAGATGGAATGAGTAATGCCTTCGATAGCGTCCTCGATGGGATGAGCGAAGTCATACATCGGATAGATGCACCATCTGTCTCCCGTATTGTGATGTGTCATGTGTGCCACCCTGTAAATGATCGGGTCCCGCATATTGATGTTAGGCGACTTCATATCGATTTTCGCGCGCAACACCTTTTCTCCGTCCTTGTAAAGGCCGTTTTTCATATTTTCAAACAGCTCCAGATTCTCACTTACACCTCTGTCCCTGTTGGGGTCGTCCTTGCCGGGATCCGTAAGAGTACCTCGGTATTCACGCATCTGTTCCGCAGTTAAATCGGAAACATATGCCTTTCCCTTTTTAATTAATTTCACGGCGCCTTCGTACATCTGCTCGAAGTAATCGGAGGCAAAGTACAGACGATCCTCCCAGTCCGCTCCCAGCCATGCGATGTCCGCCTTAATGGATTCTACGAATTCCGTCTTCTCCTTCGTAGGGTTCGTGTCGTCGAAGCGCATGTTAAACTTGCCGTTATACTGCTGTGCCAGTCCGTAATTCAAAAGAATGCTCTTGGCATGTCCGATATGCAGATAACCGTTAGGCTCGGGAGGAAATCTTGTGTGTACGGTATCGTAAACGCCCTCCGCTAGATCCTTATCTATAATCTGTTCGATAAAATTTCTGGAACTGTTGTCTTTACTTTCTGCCTTTATTATTTCGCTCATGTTTCACTCTCTGCCTATAAAAATATTATGATATAAATATTTACAACAGGCTACCTCCTCAATGCTGACTGCAAGCAAAATTGCTAACACACCTATCTTAGCACAAAAAAAAGAAATAATAAAGGACTTTCCTTCTTCCACACGAAAAAAGGTTACAGTTCAACCTTCGGCTAAACTGTAACATGTATGCACACAAAATGCGATAGAACTGCATTTTGGCGCTTGCAGCCCTCGCATAATTGCATAGAGACGCAATTTTGGCTTCGCGGTATTTAAGGCTGTATAGTAATGAAAAAAGGACTGTTTTGTCTGTTTAAACAGTCCTTTTCCCCCCGCCTGCAAACGGAGGAAACTCTGCCTGTTCCGTCTGCTCATACTGCTCTAAGAATAAAAATAATAAACAATTGAACCTCCAAAATATTACCACATATTTCGTCCGTTTTTTTCTCCATGTAAAAACTCCCCTTTTAAATGTAATAATTCCCGCTTTCGCGGGAATAAATCACATTATCTCCTCATAGCTTTTGTGGAACAAATCCTTTTCCACAATATAAATATCGGTCTCATCCTCGCTTCTGACTGCCAGAAAATCACCGGGCTTTCCCAGAATATATTTCTCACTGTCCCATGCTGTAAATATCTTCACCCTATGGTCTAAAGCCATTGCATGGATGTAGGTCTCTCCGCTGGTAATACAGGTCTTCGCATAATCGGTCAAAATCTTACTGCTTCCGTCCAGTATATTTCTAACGGTAGGGACGTATTCATTTCCTGCCGTATACATCGAAGCATTGTATTTTTCATCAAGTGCCTGATAGCACTTCAGGAACTTCTTTTCTCTTATGGGATAAACCTCACCCTTAACGCCTATCATAATGATCAAATCCGGCTCCACCACCATATCTATGTCGCCCTCCAGCGTGCGGATCATGATAGGAGTGCCCTCGGGCAATATCCATACGGCCTTCACATACCCCACCGGAATCCTCTTTTTCTTATAGGCTTTCATTAGGCCGTAATCCACGGACACTTTTCCTGCCGTTATAATTTCGCAGTCTTTAAAATATTCGTTCATCCGCTGGCCGAAATAAGCCTCTGAATGAAGGGTGGGAAAATGCTCGCAGTACAGCTTCTTGGATATGACTCCTCCCGCCTTCTCTCTATGTCCGCCGCCGGAGCCGATACCTTCTGTCAAAAAAGCTGCCAGCTCGCTGGCGTTAACCTCCTTGATACAGCTCCTTACGGAAATCTTATACCGCTCCTCCTGTTCGTTATAGACAACGCAGGTATTCACCCCATCCACCTGAAGCAGAAAATCGCTGATCAAACCGAGAATATTCGGGTCACAGGGCTGGGATTTGATAATGGCGTACAGATAATCATCGTTATAGATATAGCGAAGCATAGCAATGCCCGCTATTTCCAGCTCCTCTAACGACAGATTGGAATTCCGGAATAAATTAATCAGACTCTTTTCATATGGCACGCTGTCCTTCATATCCATATCCAGCGGGTTGTAGACCTCCGCAAACTGATTCGTATCGGAATACAGACCATAATACAGAGCAGTTCCAAGGCTCTTTTGTCCCGCAAAATCAAAGCCTTCGTCCTTCATCATTTTCCATACTAAGGTAGAACAGCTTCCGAGGTTGGAACGGATCTCACTGAGGCGGACATCCTCGATTTCAATTTGATGATGGTCGATAATCGCTACCTGCGAAGCCTTAAGCTTCGTCACATTACCGGCTCCATACTGACAGTCCACCGTGATGAGCAGCCCTTCCACCGCCTCGTCCTTATCCCAATATTGAATGGGAATCTGAAGCTTTTCTATCATAAGCTCCAGATTCTTCTTCTGTATCCGGTTCTTTCCGCTGTAAATGAGAGCCGTGTCCTTATTTATGCTCCTGAAATAGCAGTAAAGGCCATAGCCCGAAGCGATGGCGTCCGCGTCCGGGTTATCGTGACATTGTATCGCGATGTGCTCATACCCCTCCAATTCCCTCAGCCGCATGTTCTCTCCTCTAGATTTATTCATTTTTATTAATGTTTAAAGTGTCTCATTCCTGTAAATACCATGGCGATGCCATATTCGTCGCACTTATCGATAGAGAGCTGATCTCTCATCGCTCCTCCCGGCTGAATGATAGCTGTAATTCCTGCCTGGTGAGCCGCCTCCACGATATCGTCAAAAGGGAAAAAGGCATCCGAAGCAAGTACCGCTCCCTTGGTCGCGTCCGGTCCGATTAATTCCTCTGCATGCTCGAAGCTCTGCTTCGTAGGCCATATGCGGTTCACCTGACCGGGGCCGATGCCGATGCTCTGCTTATCCGTCACTACGGCGATACCGTTGGACTTGACGAACTTTACTACCTTCATGCCGAACTTCATATCCTCCAGCTGGCTCTGGGTCGGCTGTGTCTTCGTAACTACCTTGAAATCCTCTTCTCTGTAAAGCTCTGAATCTATGGTCTGGATGATCAAACCGCCGTTTACCTTCTTCATATCATATGCATTAGGGTCTTGGCTAATTTCAATATCTTTCAGCTCGAGCACGCGAATGTTTTTCTTGGAGCAGAGTGTCTCCAAAGCTTCCTTTTCATATGAGGGCGCTACCACCACCTCAAGGAAAATTTCGTTCATCTCCTCCGCCATTTTCTTCGTCACTTCTCTGTTGCACACTACGATACCGCCGAAGATGGATGTCTTGTCCGCGCTGTAAGCGCCGGCCCACGCATCATAAATATTGTCGCGGCTGGCTACGCCGCAAGGATTGCCGTGTTTGCAGCCTACCACAGTAGGTTCCGAGAACTCCTTCAAAAGCTCCAGTGCACCGTTTGTATCGTTAATATTGTTAAAGGAAAGTTCTTTTCCGTTGTACTGCTTCGCATCCACGAGAGAGCCCTTCTTCCTGCCGATTTCCCGGTAAAAAGCTGCCTTCTGATGAGGATTTTCACCGTATCGCATCTCCTGCACCTTTTCAAAGGTCATGGTCAGCGTCTCCGGGAATCCGTGATCATTTCTCTCCTTCTTCAAATAATCCGCAATCATCGTATCGTAGTTGGAGGTGTGCATGAACACCTTCTGCATCAAACAGAACTTCGTATCCAGAGATACGCTGCCTTCCGCCTTAAGCTCGGAAAGCACCTTTTCATAATCGGAGGGATCCGTCACTACCGCAACATCCTGATAATTTTTTGCTGCGCTCCGAAGCATGGTCGGCCCGCCGATATCAATATTTTCTACCGCTTCCGCTCTTGTCACTCCATCTTTCAAAATCGTCGCCTTAAAGGGATAGAGATTCACGACCACGATATCTATGGGCCGGATGTCCAAAGTCTCGAGCTGTTTCATGTGCTCCGGATTGGAACGCATCGCCAAAAGTCCTGCATGTACCGCCGGATGAAGCGTTTTTACCCTTCCGTCCAGACACTCCGGAAAACCGGTAATCTCTGAAATTTCTACCGCTGGAACCCCCTCCTCTTTCAGCTTTGCATAGGTACCGCCAGTGGAAATAATCTGAGCTCCCAAGCCCGCAAGCTCCTTGGCGAACTCCACCACGCCCGTTTTGTCCGAAACACTGATCAATGCTCTCATTTCTTCTCCTCCTCGTATTTATCAATCTTCACATATCTATTCTCGAATTCCGCCCTCGGCAATGGCTTGTCAAAATAATAGCCCTGCACCAGACGTACCTTCATGCCTTCTAAAACTTTATATTGCTCCTTTGTCTCGATGCCCTCCACACAAATGGACACATCTATGGCATCAGCAAGCTCCGCCACCATGCGGATAAACGACTGAGAATAAGCATCACCCGCCAAATCCTTCACAAAGCTCTGATCTACCTTTATTACGTCAAAGGGGATCTCTCTTATATGATTTAAAGACGAGTAGCCGGTGCCGAAATCATCCAGAGCGATGCGCACACCCAGCTTCTTAATCTTAGCGAGTATAGACTTCATACGCTCCATGTCGTTGATTGCAAGACTTTCGGTCACCTCCAAGGTAAGATTCCTCGGGTTAATGCCGGTATCCTTCAAGGTCTGAGCGACGATTTCCACAATGTCCGTCTGCAGCAGCTGCACCACCGATAAATTCACGTTCACCTTGTAGTTGGGGTGCCCGTTATCATTCCACTGTTTACAGAAAAAGCAGGATTCTCTCAGCACATAGTTGCCGATAGGATTGATGAGCCCAAGATATTCCGCCAAAGGAATGAATTCAGCAGGGGTAATGAACCCCAGCTCCTCGCTGTTCCAGCGGATGAGCGCCTCTGCGCCCGTGCAGGGCGTTCCCGGCAGCTGTATATCCATGATCGGCTGGAAATAAACCTCGAATTCCTTATAGCCGGAGACGGCCGCGTCTCTCATATTCTTTTCCATATCCAGGCGTCTGTTGGAGCTGGAATCTATCTTGTCAGAATACAGCGCCACCCTGTTCTTTCCTAACTTCTTCGCCTCATACATGGCAATATCGGCTTTTTTTATGAGCTCGTGGACGCTCTCCCCTTCATCAGGAAAGTCTACGATACCCATGCTCATGGTGCAGTAATAATCTGCATCCTTCAAAAACCAGGGCTTAACGAAAATCTGCTTGATATCTGCGATAATCTGATCGAATTTGCTCCGGCTTTCCGGCGGAATGATGATGATGAACTCGTCTCCGCCTACACGATAGCAGGAATTCTCGATTTCCTCCACACGCTGAAGGCTGTGGGAAATCGCCTTAAGCAAGACATCTCCGTACTGATGGCCCAAACCGTCGTTGATATGCTTAAAATCATCCAGATCCAAATAGAGCAGCGCTCCCTTACTTCCGTCCTTTTTCGCCTCATCGATATGACGTGCCAAATCTCTTTCACAGCACAATCTGTTGTACAGACCGGTAAGGAAATCCGTGTAGGCCTGCTGTTCGATCTTCTTCTGATATACTTTTTTCTCCGTAATATCATAAATAGCAAAAAGAGTGACCGGTCTGCCGTCCACCCATGTGATATGGGTATAGTACAAGTCGTACCAGCGCTCCCGCTCCTCCTGGTAAACCTCCTGCTTTCCCCTTCTGTTGCCCTTAATCAGATCCTTCTCAAAGAGAAGGTCGAGCGTCTGGTTCTTAATTTCTTTTGAAAAGTTGTTGCGCAGGCCTCTGTTTGCGAACAACACCTCCCTCGTATGCATATCCCTTACATAAATAGAGCTTCCTACATTGTCCAGAATCATCTCTAATGAAGCATAGGAGCCCGCAAGAGAATTCTTCTGTATCCTCTTGGTAATAATGCCCTGCAATATTTTAACGCCGTCATTGAGGAACTTGACTTCCTCCACCCGCCACTGCCTTTCCTTTGCATTTTCTCCGAAGCATGCATAGAGGTTTATCGTTCCGCCAACGACGATAGGAATAACGATCAACGCCTTTACGCCGAAAAACTTCATTTTGTCCCGTTCCGCTGCATCCCACACGCTGCCGGCGGAGAGTACCAGCACTTTGTCCGTCTTCAGCACCTCGCCGCAGGACAGGTCCTTCGTCTTGTCGAAATTCGACACGACCCCTTTGTTACACCATTCCCCGGCGATATCCATCAGTCCTCCACTTTTATGAATACGACAAAGAACAGCCGTACTGATATCGAGATAGGTTCCCAATATTCTAAGCACGTCTGTCATAATCGCCTCAATCGTGTCGTCGCTTTCGAGAAGCTGCACCACATCAGCTATCGCTTCACCCCGCTTTAAAGAAGCGCTCATCTCATGCTCCGAGTAGCGGCTTCTTCTCGTCTCCGCTTCCGCATCCAGCATGGAAAATCTGATTTTCAAAAGAGCATATGTGGTATCTCTCAGCAAATCCAACGCATAGTAAAATTCTCGTTCCGTCACTCCATATTCGAAGTCATAGGAGGGCTCGTTCTCGCCGCCGCTTTCTTCCTCGTTTGTAAGAATCCCGAAGACAATCCAGACCGCCGCAACCTTTCCCTCCAGCATGATAGAAACTGCCGCAAGGCGCAGATTCGCGGCGGCGGTTTCCTCCACTGCCTGCTCCTCCAGGCCGCCTTCCGTGACTCTCTTAAAAATGCTGCGAAGCGCTTCCTCCGAAACCGCCCGCTTTATCTGCTCTATATCCGTATCTCTTCCCGATATTTCCGTAATTGGCTGTCCATCCGAATCAATGCAATAAGCGTATACATTCGTTGCACTACAAAACTTATCCTGCCATCTCTTCAGTGCCTTCTCATCGATTAAGTTCTGCACATGTTACCTCCCAAGCCTCAATACATTTCGCTCTCCTCTATTCATTCACGCTGTAATTCGGAGCCTCCTTCGTGATATGAATGTCATGCGGATGGCTTTCCTTTAATGATGCTGCAGATATCTTGATAAATCTTCCGTTCTGTTTCAAATCTTCTACTGTAGACGTGCCGCAGTATCCCATACCGGAACGCAGGCCCCCCAGAAGCTGGAATACGGTGTCTTCCACGGTCCCTTTATATGCGACCCTTCCCTCCACTCCTTCAGGTACGAGCTTCTTGGCATCCGACTGGAAATAGCGGTCCTTGCTTCCGTTTTCCATAGCTGAGATAGAACCCATACCACGGTATACCTTATATTTTCTTCCCTGGAACAGTTCGAAGGTTCCCGGGCTTTCATCGCAGCCCGCAAAAATACTGCCCATCATACAGACATTGCCGCCGGCTGCGATGGCCTTCGTCATATCCCCGGAATATTTGATGCCGCCATCGGCCACAATCGGGATGCCGTACCCTTTTGCCACCTCATATGCATTCATAATCGCCGTAATCTGCGGCACACCGATACCGGCTACAACGCGGGTAGTACAGATGGAGCCCGGTCCGATGCCGACCTTTACGCCGTCCGCTCCTGCCTTGATCAACGCTTTCGCGCCTTCTCCCGTCGCCACGTTACCCGCAATTACCTGCATGTCCGGATATTTTTCCTTGATCATGCGCAGACAGCGGAGCACATTTTCAGAATGCCCGTGTGCGGAATCCAGTACGACCACATCCACCTTCGCATCGGCCAGCGCGCCTACGCGGTCCAAAACATTCGCCGTAATTCCTACACCGGCTCCGCAAAGAAGTCTTCCCTGACCGTCTTTTGCCGCCAGAGGGTATTTGATCGTCTTTTCTATATCTTTTATAGTAATAAGCCCTACCAGATTATAGTTCTCATCTACAATCGGCAGCTTTTCTTTTCTCGCCTTTGCAAGAATCTGCTTCGCATCTTCTAATGTAATGCCTTCCCTGGCCGTAATCAGCTCCTGAGAGGTCATGGATTCTTTAATTTTTTTGGTGAAATCTGTTTCGAATTTTAAGTCACGATTTGTGATGATACCTACCAGCCTTCTTCCTTCGGTAATAGGCACACCTGATATTCTGAATTTGGCCATGAGCGCATCCGCGTCTGCCAACGTGTGATCTGGAGTCAATGAAAAGGGATCCGTAATAACGCCGTTTTCCGAACGTTTTACTTTGTCTACTTCTTCCGCCTGCTCTTCGATAGACATGTTCTTATGAATGATGCCGATACCTCCCTGCCTTGCCATAGCGATTGCCATGCGGTGTTCGGTAACGGTATCCATTCCGGCACTCATCATCGGAATGTTGAGTTTGATTTTCTTTGTTAGCCATGTTGTTAAGTCGATTTGATTGGGAATTACCTGCGAATAGCTTGGCACCAGCAGTACGTCGTCAAATGTAATTCCTTCGCCAATTATCTGACCCATTTTTCTTCCTCCTGTTTTTTTATTTGGTTACTGTTCACTCCGTTCACAGTAACTTTATTTGTGCAGTAATCAATGAGCAAAAAACTCATAATAAATGATGTAAGTTTGAAAAAGTTTACCAAACTTACATCGTTATGTCAATCAGTAAATACTTTTCTGGGCGCCACATTTTTAATCGCTTTCACTAATTCGCTGCCAGGCTCCAGAATAACCTTTTGCCCGCCTTCATAATACATCACGTATCTGACCTCCGGCTGCTTCACTTCGCCGGAGCTGTAATCATTGGTCTTAGCAGTTCTATTCTTATAATCGCCCAAATGATAAGAGTTCATGGGCGCAAGAATCTCCATGCGCTGCACATCGTACTTTGCCACTCTTTTCCTTCTCGTCTTAGCCATAACCTTATCTATAGTAATTTCTTTATCCAGATAAAGGTATTCATATTCCAAATCAGAATTAAGATAGATGAAATATGCAGCAACTCCGGTCAATACCCCGATGATCAGCGCCGGCCAAAGAATCAGTCCGAGCAGTATGAAAACGACGGTAAGCATAACCGAAAGAATCCGAAGCAGCAGAAACAGCGTACTTGTTTTTTTCTTAACGAGACATTCTACGTAGGTATCACTTATCATATTATCTTTACCATCCTCTTTCTATTATTAGCTAATATCATATTACAAATTCCCTAAAGTTTCAAGGGATATACCCGCATCCCTTCCAGTTTTTTTAACGTTTATAAATTGTTTATTCTTTTTTCATACATTATTGGCACAGCCTCATTGACACTCATTTTCCAAAACGTTATCATTATCAAAGTGACAAGTTTATTAGGGCGTTCAGAATGGTACAATGAGTTTTCAGACACGCCCTGGTATATCGACGGTAATTACGAGAATATATAAAAAGCGAGGAGTATGTTATGTCCATACATGAAGAAATCCGGGATCAGCAAAAGAAACTGAAAGATATGACCTTTAAAGAAAAGCTCAGTTATTTCTGGGATTATTACAAGGTTCACACAATTGTAACCCTTGTCGTAGTCATTGTCGGGGGTGTCTTTATCCATGATGCTGTAACTGCCAAAGACCATGCTTTTTCCGCCATTCTTCTCAACTCCTTCGGCAGCGACAGCCAGGAAATGCTTGAAACAGAATTCGCCGGGTATGCGAATATCGATTTAAATACGTACGACTGCTACATCGATACCGCTTCCACCCTATCCTACGACTCTATGTCCCAGATGGACCTCGCCGTCTCCCAAAAAATAACAGCTATGTCCCAGACTGACGGCCTCGATGTTCTCATCAGCGACACTGCCCCCTTCACAAACTTCGCGGAGGGAATGATGTTCGTCGACTTGCGCGAAGAACTGACCGCCGCGGAATACGAAAAATACGAGCCCTATTTCTTCTACATCGATGCCGCCGCTCTGGACTCCGACGATGAACTCGTCTATGACGAAAACGGAATGCCTGTAGTCACCGATGAATCCATTGACCACTCGGATCCTTCCGCCATGGCAGACCCGATACCTGTAGGTATCTATCTCAAGGACTCACCCAAGCTGGCCGGGTATCAATGCTACGTTACCGACGAAATTCCCCCTGTCCTGGGCTTCGTCTACTCCTCCGAGAAAAAAGAAAACTCCCACCTCTTTCTACAATACTTAATGGAAGAATAATATCCGGGGAAAGCAGACCACAAAATCTGCTTTCCCCGGACACTCTTTATGATATCTTTTTTACAGCTGCACTTCTACAAAAATATTATATATAGCCCGTATCGCGTTATCAAAATCCTCATCCGAAACTCCGATAATAATATTCAGCTCGCTGGACCCCTGATCGATCATTCTGACATTCACATTCGCATGTGCAAGTGCAGAGAATATCCTGCCCGCAGTTCCTCTCATTGATTTCATTCCCCGACCAACTACCGCAATCAAGGCCAGATCCGATTCGATATCGACCATATCCGGATCTGCCAGCCTATGAAGCGCCGATACCACCTTCTGCTCTTTATCCACGAACTCATCCTGATGGACGAATACCGTCATCGTATCGATTCCCGAAGGAACATGTTCAAAAGAAATCCCGTTATCCTCGAAAGCCTGCAAAACTTTCCTTCCGAAGCCAATTTGCGAGTTCATCATATCCTTCTCGATGTTAACCGCACAGAAGCCTTTCTTTCCCGCAATACCTGTAATTACGTATTTCGATTTCTGACAAGTGCTTTCCACAATCCAGGTTCCTTCATCGAGCGGTGCATTCGTATTACGGATATTGATCGGAATACCTTCCTTTCTTACCGGGAAAATAGCATCTTCATGAAGAACGGTAGCTCCCATATAAGAAAGCTCTCGCAGCTCCCTGTAAGTAATCGTATCGATTCCGGGAGGCGCATCGATAATTCTCGGGTCTGCCACGAGGAATCCCGATACATCCGTCCAGTTCTCATATACATCCGCTTTTACCGCTCCCGCTACGATAGAGCCCGTAATGTCGGAGCCGCCTCTTGAAAACGTCTTTACCCGTCCGTCCTCATATGCCCCATAAAATCCCGGAATAACAGCTCTTTCCGTTTTCTTTAAGCGTTCTGATAAAATCTTTTTAGTTTTTTCTCCGTCAAATTCGCCGTTTTCACCAAAAAAAATCACCGTTGCCGCATCCACGAATTCATAGCCAAGATAAGCTGCCATGATGATGCCGTTCAAGTATTCACCTCTGGAAGCCGCATAGTTGTCGCCCGCCTTTTCCTTGAACTGCTTTTCGATTGTCTTGAACTCCTCCTCCAAAGACAAATCCAGTCCCAGTCCTTTAATAATTTCCTCGTAGCGCGCCTTTATCGCTTTAAGCTGAGCCTTGAAATCCTCCCCCGCCTCGGCAGCCGCATAGCAGGCATAGAGCATATCCGTCACCTTGGTGTCTTTGGAATTGCGTTTGCCGGGTGCGGACGGCACCACAAATTTCCGCTCTGCATCGGAACGGATGATATCCCCTACCTTCATAAACTGCTCTGCACTGGCCAAAGAGCTTCCGCCAAACTTCACTACCTTCGTCATAATTCTTTCTTCTCCTCGTTTCATGCTTATTATAAAGCTCATATCTCATAAATATCAGGATAAACCTATGTGCATTTATCCTGATAATGTATTCTTTTTATTGCTCAAAGAGATGATTTATCAGCTCATGCCCTTTCGAGATATATATACCGCCGGCCTTCGCCTCCGCTTCATTATAATTCCAGTTCGAACTGCAGGGCCTCCTGCTGTCATAGAGCAGATAAGGCACACTGTCCGATGTATGAGTCCTTATGCGGACCGGAGTTGGATGATCCGGCAGCACCATAAGACGGTATTCGGTTCCTTCTTCGTCCAGTTTATGCGTCAGAGGCTTAAGCACTTTCTGATCCAAATATTCAATCGCCGTCACCTTACGCTCCGTGCTTCCCTGATGCCCCATTTCATCAGGCGCTTCAATATGGATATATACGAAATCATAGCCGTCTTCAAGAACAGCCTTCAGCGCAGCCTGCGTCTTTCCCTCATAATTCGTATGTAACCCGCCGTTAGCTCCTTCCACAATGCTGACTCCCATTCCTGCACCCACTGCAATTCCCTTGAGCAAATCCACAGCGGATACCATCATTCCTTTTTTCCCTGTCTTCTCCTCGAAGGAATCGAGCATAGGCTTCGTTCCGGCTCCCCAGAACCAGCAGCAATTAGCTGGATTCAACCCCTTCTTTTTTCTTTCTATATTAATAGGATGGTTTACCAGGATATGGTAGCTCTTCTCCATCATTTCACGCAGAACCGCATCCTCCGGCAAATACTTGCCAATGGCCTGAGTCAGCACATCGTGGGGAGGCGTCAGCTCCACCACTTCTCCTTTATCCCAAATCAGGCAATGCCTGTAGCTCGTTCCTACATAGAATTTATAAAAGTCCGTCTCCAGTTCCTTCCTTATGGCTTCCAGCAGAACCGCACAATCCTCGGTGCTTATTTCGCCGGAGCTATGGTCAATAATCGTTCTTTCTTCGAAGGGAATGTCCTCTTCCGATATCGTTACGATATTACACCTGAGCGCTATGTCCGTATCCTTCATAGGAACGCCGATGCTTAAAGCTTCTAACGGCGACCTGCCCGAATAATAAATCTTCGGATCATAGCCAAGTACTGATAGGTTCGCCGTATCCGAGCCGGGGCTCATTCCCTCCGGTATCGTGTGTACCATTCCGATTTCCGATTTCTTACTGAGTCTGTCCATAACAGGCGTGTTCGCATAAGCCAACGGAGTCTTGTTTCCTAAAGATTCTATCGGCTCATCCGCCATACCGTCTCCCAGCACGATAATATATTTCATTTCTAAATCCTCTTTTCTCTACGTATTGCGGCAAGCACTGTGCTTATTAACTTTCTATGCGGATTCTGTTAAGCACAAAACCTAAATCTTCCGCTTTTCCCGCAAAATCTTTCTCCGTCATTTCGTCCGTAACGAATGCAAACTCTCCTGCCACATCCGCTTCTATTGCCTCCACGGAGCCGAATATCTCCAGTGCCTTTTCTTCGAGCTCCGCTTTTGTACGGACGAAGAACTTATGCTTCACCTGAGCTACATCCATAAGTTTCACATTTTCCGTATCCCAGAAGCACATAATGGTCTTACCCGCATGCCGTGCACAGTCCACAACGTCGGATACCACCGCACTCGCCGTAGGAAGCTTGCCTGCGCCGCGTCCGTAATACATAGAATCCCCGAGCATATTGCCATGAACGAACACCGCATTGAACACGTCGTTTACACTGTAAAGGGGATGGCTTACCGGAATCATAAAGGGTGCCACCATCGCATAAAAATCACCGCTATTTTCCCTGCTGAGGGCCAATAGCTTAATAGAGCGCCCCATAGCCCTGGCATATACGAAGTCTGTCGCTGTTATTTTCGTAATGCCTTCCGTATATATATCTTCATATCTAACATTTTTTCCAGTCATTAAGGAAGATAAAATTGCAATTTTTCGGCATGCGTCATAGCCTTCTACATCCGCCTCGGGATTGCGCTCTGCATAACCCTTTTCCTGTGCCTCTTTTAATACGTCTTTGAAATCAGCGCCCTCTGCCGCCATCTTAGAGAGGATATAGTTCGTCGTACCGTTTAAAATACCGGTAATGGCATCGATCTTCTCCGCCGTAAGGGAGTAATTCATCGGACGGATAATCGGAATACCTCCGCCGACGCTGGCTTCAAACAAATAATTGCAGTTGTTTTCTTTCGCCAGACGGATCAATTCCGGACCGTGGTTCGCCACCAGCTCCTTGTTGGAAGTACATACGCTCTTACCGCTCGTAAGCGCCCTTTTGGAAAAAGTATATGCAGGCTCTATGCCTCCCATCGTCTCGCAGATAATGTTAACTTCCGGATCATTCAAAATAATATCTACGTCGTGTACAACTTTGTCTTCATAAGGATCTCCGGGAAAATCTCTAAGGTCAAGAATATATTTGATGTTCAGTTCTTCTCCCGCTTTTTTGCTTATTTCCCCTTTATTTTTACCAATTACCTCTACAACCCCACTGCCTACCGTGCCATAGCCTAAAACCGCTACATTTATCATACAATTTCCTCCGCTCTGTCCTGTCTTCGGACTTTTATTCTTTCGCCAATACTTTCACGTAATGGACTCCTTGCTTTTTTTCAAGCGACTCCAGCATCTCCGATACATCGCCGGTTGCCGGAAGCACTTGTACGCTGATGCTTAAGGACGCCACCCCATTGATGGGAATGCTTTGATGAATCGTAAGGATATTCGCCTTGAAATCCGCGATTACCTTCAGCACATCCGATAACAGTCCCGGTTCATCATCCATCTGAAACGTAAGCGTGATCGTCGTTCCCTGCGCATTGTCGTGGAACTGAAAGATATCGTCCTTATACTTATAGAATGAACTCCTGCTGATACCTACCTGCTCGGTAGCCTCATGCACACTCTGTGCCTTTCCGGTCTCCAAAAGACGTTTCGCTTCTACCACCTTCAGAAGCACTTCCGGGATTGCTTTCTTTTTAACAACAAAATACCCATTTGCCGTATCCATACAAACGCCTTTCATCCTTCGTTTCCAATCTCATGTCCGCCTTCCATGCACACTTGTATTTAAGTGTTTTTCTATCGCGGACACTTGTGTGTCGACGAAGGATATTGTAGCACATTACACAAAATAAGGCAATAAAAAATATGAACTTTTTCTAAAAATAAAGTCCAAATAAAGTAATAGAAACCTGATGCCCCGGTATGTACCGGGGCATCAGGCTTGCACTTATTTGCTTATGAAACATAGGATTCCAGCATCCACAATAACTTTTGGTATTCACCCAAATAATCATTAAACTGATCTGCCGTAACACCATCACCGGCTTCCTCTGCCAGCTTTACAATTTCCTGTGTATCGTTGATCCAATACCGGATATCTGTAATTAAGAGTCCGACCGTCTCATCGGATGAAATAGGAGTATCACTGCGTTCTTTGATAGTCGCTATCTTCAGTGCCGATTGCATGTTTCCAACAGGGGCTTGTTCTAAAGCCAGCAGTCGTTCGGCAACACTGTCTATCACAGATGCTGTATGATTATAAAGCTCTTCCAGCTTAGAATGTAATGTAAAGAAACTACGACCTTTCACATACCAATGTAAATTTAAAAGTTTTATATAATTTACTTCCTGATTAGCCAGATACAAATTCATTTTTTCATATAATTTATTTGACATATTCATACCTCCTTAGGTTTTAATGTTTTACACAAACTGTTCTAGATATTTCTTGCACGTTTATAATATTCCGCTACACTCTTCCAATCAATAACATTAAAATACTCTTTTACATAATCAGCCCTTACATTCTTA
Organism: Kineothrix sp. IPX-CK; assembly: GCF_039134705.1. Taxonomy (NCBI): domain Bacteria; kingdom Bacillati; phylum Bacillota; class Clostridia; order Lachnospirales; family Lachnospiraceae; genus Kineothrix; species Kineothrix sedimenti. The sequence continues at coordinate 3,693,104 of NZ_CP146256.1, forward strand.
TATTTCAGATAATAAGCATGCTCCCAGACATCAATTCCCAAAATAGGAATGTGATTGCTTCCTTCGATTATCGGATTATCCTGGTTCGGGCTGGCGGAAAGCTTCAGCTCACCATTTGGTCCTGCAGATAACCATGCCCATCCGGAGCCGAATTGACCTAATGCAAGAGCCGTCAGCTTTTCTTTGAATAGAGAGAAATTCTCAAAATTGTCAGCTATCGCTTCGGCTAAATCGCCTTCAGGCTCTCCTCCTCCGTTAGGACTCATCGTTGAAAAATATAAATTATGATTATAAAAGCCGCCGCCATTATTGCGGATTGCAGTACGCAGCTTATCATCGCCGATCTGCCCGAGAGAAGCAAGCAGCGTCTCTATGCTTTTATTTTCAATGCCTGCTTTTTCAACAGCATCATTGAGATTTTTCGTATATGCTGCATGGTGTTTGGAATAATGCGTTTCCATGGTCAGCGTATCAATATAAGGTTCCAAAGAATTAAAATCATAAGTTAATTCGTATTGTTTATACATAAGTTACCTCCTTTATAATTTACATACTAATAATTAATAATGCACAAGTTAGTTATAACTAACTTCATTATATCAAAAAATGTCCTATATATCAATACTAAATTGATATATTTGATCGCGGTGTGAACGGAGTGAACAGTAACATATATATTGCCGGCTTATGCAGACTCCACATCCACACATAAAACTGATGATGAAATTAATTCTGCCAAGTTCTCCAGCGCAGAATACTGCTCTTTTTTAAGTGCAGATCTTATTTCGAAGACATCGCCGATAAGCCTCATGTCCTTCATTTCAGACAGCATACCTGCCATGGCTTTGCCTGCTGCCGGCGCCCACGAACCGTTGCCCAGAACGCTGACATCTCTGTTTTGCAGATTTAAGGCGGCCAAATCCTTAATCACATTTTCCATAGCTCCATAAAGCTTCAGGTTATAGGTGGGCGATGCGAACACCAGATGACTGAAACGGAACGCATCGGCTACGATCGTAGAAAAATGTGTCTTGGACACGTCGTAAATCCTTATATTTTTGACACCGTTCCCTGCGAGAAAATTCGCCAGCAGCCTTACCGCATTTTCGGTATTGCCATACATGGAAGCATACGTCAGCAATACGCCTCTTTCCTCCGGCCGGTAAGAACTCCAAACAGCATATTTATCCAGCAGCTTTCTCATCTGCGCTCCGCGCAGTACAGGTCCATGCAGCGGACAGATCATTTGAATGTCCAAATCTGCCGTTTTCTTCATCGCGGCCTGTACCTGCACTCCGTACTTACCGACAATATTTGTATAATATCTTCTCGCTTCACTTAAATAGACTTCCTCATAATCGGTTTCATCGCTGAACAGATTTCCTGTATATCCGCCGAAGGTGCCGAAGGCATCCGCCGAAAAAAGCATCTTGTCATAAGCATCATAGGTAAACATGACTTCCGGCCAATGAACCATCGGAGCAAAGATAAAACGAAGAGTATGTACACCCAGTGTAAGGCTGTCTCCATCCTTGACTTCCAGTGTACGTCCCTCTATATCTATATCATAAAACTGTTGTATCATTTGAAATGTTTTTTTATTGCCTACAATCTGAGCCTCAGGAAACAAGCGGCAAATTTCATCTATATTAGCACAATGGTCGGGTTCCATATGATTTACGATAAGATAATTAAGCGTCCGGCCGTCCAATGCCGCCTTTATATTTTCAATAAACTGTCTTCCTACCGATTCATCTACCGTATCAATCAGCGCCGTTTTCTCATCCGATATAAGAAAAGAATTGTAGCTCACTCCGTTTTCCAGCGGAAACATATTTTCAAACAAAGCCAGACGTACATCACCGCCGCCTACCCATATTGTGTCCTGTGTAATATTTCTTACCACTTCCATTTTCTGTAATCTCCTTCTGTAGGTTTTATCGCATATTGTCAAATATTGTCCAATACTTTTAACAGAGTATGCCATGGCATAGTGGCACATTTCACCCGTGCCGGCATATCGGAAATGTTCTGTAACGCAGCCGCATCTTCCAGCTCCTGCAATTCTTCGGGCAAAAGAGGCTGCCTAAGCGCCATTTTTAGAAACAGCTCCGCCAGTCTCCTGGCGTCCTGGGCAGTTCTGCCGCGCACCAAATCTATCATGATTGAAACAGATGCTTGTGAGATCGCACATCCTACTCCGGTAAAAGCTCCATTCTTTATTATACCATCCTCCACCTGTAGTTCAAGCTCTATTTCATCTCCGCAGCTGGGATTCCTGCCGGGCATCACAATAGTCGCATGCGGCAGATGCTTTTTATTATGGGCAGAAATGCTGTGTTCTTTTATTACCTCAGAATATAATTCACTAAGTTCCATATCCAAGCACCTCTCTTACCTTTGATAAAGCATCTATAAAAATATCCACATCTTCCAACGTATTATACAAATAAAAACTGGCCCTGCAGGTCGAATAAACACCTAAATGCTTCATCAGCGGCTGAGCGCAATGGTGTCCGGCGCGAATTGCTACCCCATAGCTGTTTAAAACGCTGGCGACATCGTGGGGATGCACATCCTTGACATTGAAGGAGAGGATTCCCGCCCGGTTTTCCGGATGCCTCGAACCATAGATCTCCACTTCGTTCAATCCGTTTAATCTTTCCAGCGCATATTGAAGCAGCTGTTTTTCTATGTTATGGATATTGGTCCATCCCACTTGGTTCAAATAATCTATCGCTGCCGCAAGTCCGACCACACCTTCTACATTAGGGGTTCCCGCCTCCATTTTCCATGGTGCATCCATGAAAGCCACCGACTGCTCCTGTACATCTTCGACAATCCCGCCTCCCAGCATAAGAGGCTCCATGGCGTCCAGAAGGTCCTTCCTGGCATACAATACGCCGATTCCTGCGGGTGCCAGCATTTTATGCCCTGAAAATGCAAAGAAGTCCACACCCAGTTCTTTTACATCTATTTTTATATGGGGAACACTCTGCGCTCCATCCAGCACGACAACGGCTCCATGCCTGTGGGCCATGCGGGCGATCTCTTCTACCGGATTAATCCCTCCGAGCACATTGGATATATGCCCAAGCGCCACAATTTTTGTACGGCTGTTTATTTTTTCTTCCCATTCCCTAACGGATATTTGTCCTTGTTCGTCTCCATATACATAGCGCAAAACCGCATTTTTTTCTTTTGCAAGACGCTGCCAGGGCAAAAGGTTGCTATGATGTTCGGCAACAGTAAGCAATATCTCGTCGCCCTCTTTTATATTTGCTCTGCCGAATGACAGAGCTGCCATATTAATGGACTCAGTTGTTCCTGCAGTAAATACAATTTCCTGTGGATTATTGCAGCCGATAAAATGAGCCACCTTTTCTCTTGCTTTTTCATACAGTCCTGTTGCATCCTCGCTCAGAGTATAGGCTCCTCTGTGGGGGTTTGCCGTATAGTTGTTATAATATCCCTCTATTGCCTTTATCACGGAAAGGGGCTTTTGGCTGGTTGCTGCGCTGTCCAGGTATACAAGCCTCTTGTCCTTTTCTTTACGCGTAAGCAGCAAAGGAAAATCCATTCTATAATTATTATCCATGAATACTCACTCCAATATACTCTTTGATTTCCTGTCTGATTTCCGGTATCTCAATTTTACTTAGCAGCGGTGTAAAAGAAGCTTCTACCAGCAACTGCTCTGCCTCCCTTCTGTCAAATCCCCTGCACATAAGGTAATGCAGCTTGCCCGAATCCGGTCTTCCTGTGGAAGTTGCATGCCGTCCCTCCACATCATCTTCGCCGCAAAGCAGAAGCGGTGCAGAAAGATTGACTGCTTTATCGCTGAGTGTAAGCACGGTTTCCTCTTCACTTCCTTTTGAGCCGGAGGCTCCGGTCATAAAATCGAGAGTACTCTTCAGTGTCTTTTTTGAAGAATCCGTCAAAGTGCCTCTAACCGTTATGTCACCCTCTGTTTCCTTCGCCGCCAGTTCAATGCGATAATTGAAATCCATTTCTTCCTGACCTTTACCGATGTATATTCCGCCAAGATTCCCGCTGCTTTGCTCTCCCTTCAGAAGGATATTGCAAGAAGCAACTGTCCGTGCGCTCCCTAATTCATTCAGTATGATTTCTGCGGCCGCCCGGTCTTTTGACCATACTGCCACCGCATCTATATGAAGGGCATTCTTAGGCAGCATCTGGACTTTTATTAATTTAACCTTCGCGTTTTCTCCCGCCTCCACAAATGTAAAGCCGGAGTGGAAAGCATCCTCGCAGTTATCGCCGCCATACTTTATGATCACTGTGGCCTCGCTGTCCTTTTCCGCTTTGATGTATATATAATCGTTCAATAAGCTGTTGTCTTTATCCAAAAAATAATCTATGATAATCGGCGAGTCCGGCAATGCACCTTCCGGGATAGTCAATGCAACGCTGCTATTGTGATTTTCTGAGATAAAATCATAATTTTGTTTCATCGAACTGGGAATCTTAGCGGACTTAGGTTGGACAAAAAGACGCTCTGCCCGCACATTTTCCGGTAAAGTCAACCTGGCTTCCTTCGAATAACTGTATAAGCCATTCTCTGCGACATCGAGAGAAACGCTGTTTATTTTAAGCCAGTTCCATGTAGGCACCTGCAGCTGATTAATTTTTTCAAATGAAATTCCCAACGTCCTTCCTCCTTTATCCAATACTTCCTTCTAATTCAAGACCGATCAACCGGTTCATTTCCACCGCATATTCAAGCGGCAGTTCTTTAGTTACGGGTTCCACAAATCCCCTTACAATAAGGGCCTTCGCTTCTTCTTCGCTCAATCCGCGAGTCATAAGATAGTATATGGACTTTTCGCTTATTCTTCCTATTTTAGCCTCATGCCCTATATCTGCCTTATCGTTACGCACATCCATAACAGGAATCGTATCCGAACGCGACAAATCATCCATCATGAGGGACTCGCAAATGACGCTGCATTTACTGTTCTTCGCCTGCGGCATTATGGTTACCGCGCTGCGGTAAGTAGTATTTCCGCCGTTCTTGGAAATAGACTTGGAAGAAATCGTAGAGGATGTATTGGGTGCCGCATGAACTACCTTTGACCCCGTATCGAGATACTGGTTGCTGCTTGCAAAGCTGACTCCGGTAAATTCACTCTTGGCGTTTTCTCCTTTCAGTATACTCATCGGATACAACATGGTGATGTGTGAACCAAACGTTCCCGAAACCCACTCGATCTTCCCGTCTTTTTCAACAAGCGCACGCTTCGTATTCAGATTAAGCATATTTTTAGACCAGTTTTCTATAGTGGAATACCGAAGTGTCGCTCCTTCCTTTATATACAGCTCCACACCGCCGGCATGAAGGTTTATCGTATTGTGCCTCGGGGCGGAACATCCTTCGATAAAATGCAGGCTGGAATTTTTCTCACATATGATTAAGGTATGCTCGAACTGCCCGGCCCCCGGCGCATTCAGGCGAAAATATGACTGCAAAGGCATATTTACCTTAACTCCCTCCGGAACGTATACAAAAGAACCGCCCGACCATACAGCGCCATGTAAGGCCATGAATTTATGTTCTGTTGCCGGAAGAAGTTTCATAAAATACTCTTTTACAATGTCTTCGTATTCGCGCAGCGCAGTTTCCATATCCGTATAAATTACCCCTTGTTCGAGCAGCTGCTCTCTCATGCTATGATAAACCACTTCGGAATCATATTGTGCTCCGACACCCGAAAGAGATTTCCATTCCGCTTCCGGTATACCCAGACGTTCAAACGTATTCCGGATATCATCCGGCAGTTCTCTCCAGTCATCGGTCATAGAAGCCTTAGGGCGTACATAAGTTACAATATTGTCCATATCGAGTTCGTGCAGGGAAGGACCCCACTTCGGAAGTTCCATTTCGTTATATATCTTTAATGAGTTCTTGCGAAGCCCTAGCATCCACTCCGGATCATTTTTACTTTCTGAAATTTCAGTCACGATGTCTTCGGTAAGTCCTTTTTTTACCTGATAATCAATACTATCCGAATCATATATGTCATAGATATTCCGTTCAAATTCTTCTATTTGCGTTTTTTTCTTTTCCAACCTAATTCACCTCACTTTTGGAGGAAATCTGCAAATCCCTCTCGGTCAATTTTCTGTATGAGTTCCTTTCCCCCGGTATAGACTATTTTACCATTTACCAAAACGTGAACATAATCCACCGGCAAATCCCTTAGCAGCTTCGTACTATGAGAAATAATTAAAAGAGAAGGATCCTTATCCTGATTCTTGTAATGAACAATCCCTTCTCTTACCGTTTTTACCGCATCTACATCAAGACCTGAGTCAGTTTCATCCAGAATGGCAAGTTTGGTATCCATCATCAAAAGCTGCAGAATTTCACTTTTCTTCTTTTCACCGCCGGAAAAGCCAAAGTTTACATACCTGTCGGCATAAGCCTTATCCATTTGCAGCAGATTTAATGTATCTTCCAGCTGTTTCCTAAATGCCAGCATAGGCATCGGCCTTCCTTCCACGGCCGCTTTCGCCGATTTCAAAAAATCTCTCATAGTTATACCGTCGATTTCTTCCGGCGTCTGAAATGACAGAAAAATGCCTTTCTTGGCCCTTTCATTTGTCGCCAGACCGACAATATCTTCGCCTTCCCAGCATATGCTGCCGGACTTCACAACGTAATCAGGATGCCCCATAATTACATTGGCAAGAGTCGACTTTCCTGCGCCGTTAGGACCCATGATTACATGAGTTTCGCCAAGACCTATTTTTAAATCCAGTCCGCGGATAATTTCTATGTCCGATTCAAGCGTTGCATATAAATTGTTTATGTTCAACAGTGTTTGACTCATTTTCGTTCTCTCCTCCTTTATCATTTCCAGAACTGCACATACAATCAAATTCGCAAAACGGTACGCAATCTTTTAAATGACTTAAAAAATCAAAAATCACCTTCGTTTTATCCGCATCTAAAGTTTTCAAATAATTACACAAATTTCTATTTGAGTTTTCGTGAAAACGCAGATGTTCTTTGCGAACTTCTTCTCCTGCTTCTGTCAGACGGAAATACTTTTCTTTCTTATTGCCGGCCTTTGTATAAATTTCCAAAAGCTCTTTTTTGGAAAGCTTCACAGAAATTTGAGTGACGGCTCCTTTTGTAATTCGCAAAAGGCTGGACATTTCGCTGACATTCAGTTCCGGAAACCGGTGGACGACATTTAAAAAACCAACCTCCGAATGATACAATAGCTGTCCGCCATACTCTCTGGGCTTTTTTTGTTCATCCAAAAGCATATTCATTACCTCAAATATTTTTTCTGTCACTTTACAGTTCATTGCGATACCTCCTGTTCCATTGCTCGACTTTAGTATATGTCCAAACAAACAAAAAGTCAATATTATTTATCTACTAAACAATATTGGTTCGCAGTATCTAAATATAATAAATATAAAGTTCGACAGCAGCCATGCAAAGTGATATTATGCTAACAAGAACGGCGGCCATCGTTTGACAAGGTCTTATCCGGCCGTGTGTGACCTTGTCAAACGATGGTGATGTCGTGCAGTGGAGGTTTATAATGGCAAACAAAATTAATACGCCTGTGATAACGTTGTTCGTCGTCGTGATAATAGCCGTGGCAGCAGTTGCCTTAACCTTTGGGGGCGCTGCGAGGAAGGTTCCTGTTCCCCTGCCGCAAAGCAGCGAAGTAACGAACATTACGATTGAACAGATAAACGAGGGAGAAAGTTCCGGCACGATCCACACCTCCCGAAAGGCGGATGTGAAAGCCGTACTGAATGCGTTGACGAACACCGATAAGACGCTTCAAGAGTCCGTCAATGACGCGCCTAACCGGAACGATTACTTTCAGATCAACATCGAAAGCACAAGCGACCGCAGGTTTTACTTGTACAACGATAATGAAAAATACTATATTGAAGAGCCTTATGTCGGAATTTATAAGACAACCCGTGAAGCTAGCACTGCCATCGTAAAGATTTACACTGCAAATAGTAGTGTCTCCACAAATGCACAAGAGCTATGGGAATCCAGAACGCTCTATGTGGGGGACAGTTCCGCGGTGGGCAAGCTGCTCGGTCTGCTTTCTCTCCCGAGCGGTTTGCTTCATGAACGCTTTGAACTGCGCACCGCTGGAAATGAACGCGGTGTAGAGTGGGTTCTAATAGAAGAGGACAATACCTCCTATAGCCTTCAGCAGCTTGATAAAAATGCGTTGCTCCTTTTTGCTCTGATCGACAATCTGGAGGATTTTTATGTGACGATCGACAATCTGTCAGATGACGACACCGTCTATCATTATACCCGCCAGCAGGCCGATGAACTTGTCGGCAGCGACGTGCGGAAATATGCTGAAAGCCCGGAGCACATTCAGATACTTATTAACTTTTCTATAACAGAGACACCACTGTACAGCATGGCAAAGCTGGAAAACGGAAAGATTATATCAGAGTATACACTTGAGAGCAACGAGCTTGCGGACACAGTCATTATGGATGTTATGGTAAAGTCAGCAGCATGGGATGGAGTTGATATTTCCACTCTGAAGGAGTGCTTTCGAATTAACCAGACATTCCCGAAAGCAAATGAAAGCCATGACTACTATGCCTATCTGCTGGAGGATGGCCGGGCTGTCTTGCAGTCTGGTAAAGACGGCTGGTACTCAATACTATCACAGGAGCTTTATTCGGAACTAGTAGAATTGTGGAAAAATCTTATGGCGGGCGGCCTTAATGAATAGCAGCCGTATAAGCCGCCGCATTTTATCGGTACAAGAACTGCCCCGCTGACTTAAATTCAATCAGCAGGGCAGTTCTTCTCATTCTTTCTCTTACTTTGCTTCGTTTAAGTCAGGAATGGAATCCGTGGAAACGTACTGTTTGCCCGTCCATGCCTGTCCGGCGCATCCGAACGTCTTCATATAGTGTTTTGCAGTTTCCTTATATCCCAGTTCAAGCATTGGAAACAATGCATAGATATTATTGCCTTCCATTCCTACTTCCTGAATCTTATCGTATGCTCCCTTAAACAAATCATTGGCTATATTCACTTTGCTGATACCTTTTCTGCATGCAAGTGCAAGGTTCGCATCTCCGGTACCGGAACCGCCGTGGAGAACAAGCGGAACGGGTACCTTCTCTGCCAATTCTTCCAATAAGTCAAATCTTAATTTCGGTTCCCCTTTATATACACCATGCGCCGTACCGATTGCAACAGCGAGGCAGTCAACACCGGTTTCTTCCACATATCTCACCGCTTCTTCAGGAACAGTCAGGGCAGAGATTCCGTCAACTTTATAGTTTTCCCCGACTCCTACATGACCGAGTTCGGCTTCTACACCAATACCTGCAGCATGAGCTATTTGAACCAATTCTTTTACCTGTGCTATGTTTTCTTCATACGGAAGCTTGGAGCGGTCAACCATAATCGTATTAAATCCGGCACGTATTCCTTTTACCGCTTCTTCATAAGTAGCGCTGTGATCTAAAATCAATGCCACGGGCACATATGTTTTCGTTGCCATATCATTCAGGATTCTTCCAAAATAATCCATATCAGGGTTATGACCATAGCCGCAGAGCATGATCAACGGAGAATTCGTTTCTTCTGCTGCCGCCACACACGCTCTCGCAGACAATTCGTTTACTGCTGCCACGGCAGGAACTCCATACCCGCCTTTTCTTGCTTTTTTTAATATTTCCGCCATTGATACTAACATCTTATCTCTCCTTTTCCTTTACTTATTTTGTATATAGAATTTGCGCAGCATCTCTTCTATTTCCTTTGCTGTACTCAGCCTGAGAATTTGTTCCACAAGTTCTTTGCATTTTTCCGTGTTTAGCTTACCGATCCATTCTTTCACTTCCGGTATGGATGCCGCCGCCATACTGTATTCATCCAATCCCATCCCCATAAGCAGGGGAATCATCTTCGGATCGCCTGCAGCCTCACCGCACATTCCGCACATAATGTTATTTTTATGAGCTCCGTCAATAGCCATTTTGATCAAGCGGATAACTGCGGGATGGTAATACGTATAAAGATCTGCAACCGTCTCATTTCCCCTGTCCACAGCCAGTGAATACTGGGATAGATCATTAGTTCCTATGGAGAAAAAATCACATTCTCCTGCAAAACACTCCGCCATCACTGCCACTGCGGGTATTTCTACCATAATGCCTATCTCTATTTTCTCTTTAAACGGAACCTGTTCCTCCTGTAGTTCCTCCTGACACTGTCTCAGCTTTTCTTTTGCCCAGATTAATTCTTCCATGGAAGATATCATGGGGAACATGATTTTCAAGTTACCGTATATCGATGCCCTAAGAAGAGCTCTCAGTTGAGTATGAAATACATCTTCTTTCCGCCTGCACAGCCGAAGCGCCCTAAGTCCGAGGAAGGGATTGGCTTCTTTGGCCAGCCGAAGCGCCGGAACATCCTTATCTCCTCCTATATCCAGAGTTCTGACAATGACCGGTCTCCCGTCCATTTTCTCCAGTACCTTTTTATAAGCATCATATTGCTTTTCTTCATCAGGCAGAATCTTCGAGGAAAGATACAGAAATTCCGACCGGAACAATCCTATCCCTTCCCCTCCTCTTTCCAATACTTTTTCCACATCATCAGGCGATCCGATATTTCCGAAGATATCAAACTTTTTCCCGTCGCTGGTAACAGCCGGTTCTCCGGAGAACTTATTCCATCTGGATTTTTCCTCGTGTTGCTCCTCAATTTTCTTTTTCAGAGATTTTATTTCATTTTCCTTCAGATTAAGGAATATTTCTCCTGTCTCACCGTCAAAACCGATCAAATCTCCGGTTTTTACTTTCGCCAGAAGGCCATTTACTCCCACAACTGCCGGGATGTCAAGTGTTCTTGCCAGTATCGCAGTATGTGAAGTGATTCCTCCCAATTCCATCAGCATGCCCGAAACCATTTTCAAATCCATTCCGGCTGTGGTGGAAGGTGCGATATCGCTTCCTACAATAATCGTAGGTTCCGGCAATGAACTGACATCCGGCTTTTTTATATTCAATATTTTACATATCAAATTATCTTTAATATCTTTCATGTCCAATGCTCTTTGGGCAAAGTACTCATTTTCCATCGCTTCAAACTGTGCGATGACTCCATTCATTACCTTCTCTACGGCCAGTGCCGCACCCGTTTGATTGGCAATCTCTTCCTTAATCGGCTCTATTAACCCGCTGTCCCTTAGCAAGGAACAATGAACATCTAAAATATCTGCGGCATTTCCGCCCGCTGTCTCATTTGTCTTATCCCTAAGCTTGATCGTTTCTTCGAGCACAGCAGCTTGCGCATCCAGGAATTTTCTTTCTTCTTCCGCAGGACTCCCGATTTCTACGGGGAACGCAATGGCTTCTTCATTCAGTACCAAAATTTTTGCGTAGCATAAGCCTTTAGAAACCCCATATCCGTGCATACCTACTTGCCCCCTTTATCCCTTATTCGCCCATTCCGCCGGCAATCAATTTCGTAACTGCTTCACAAGCTTCTTTTTCATCTGTTCCTTCACATACCACTTCTATTTCCGTACCGCAGTCGACACCTGCCGCCAAAATACCAATCAGAGATTTTGCATTGTAACGTGTACCCCTTACAGATATTTCAACGGAGGAATGAAAATGCTGTGCTTCTTTTGTTAATAAGTTCGCCGGTCTGGCATGCAGTCCTGCTTTTGCAACTACTACTACTTTTCTTTTTTCCATAACTTCATCCTCCCATTAAAAGGTTACAATAATTCTGTATGTATCCGGACGTACGGCAGCCTCAAAAGCATCCTGAGCGTTTTCATACGAATAGGTTCCCGACACAAGTTTCTCCGGATCGATAATCTTTTTCGCCAGCAGATTGACCGACCGGTTAAAGGAACGAACGCTGGGGCTGACCGCTCCGGTAACGATGGTCTCCGAATTATGAAGCCAATTCGGGCTTATTTCAAAAGGCTTGTCAGGATGCTGGGAGCTATACATAATGCAGCGGCCCATAGGTGCGGTCATTTCCACTGCCTGTTTGGCAACCGCCGAAATAGGTGTGGTGTTAAATACCGCCTCTGCTCCTCTTCCCTCAGTTAATGAGCGGACATACTCTACCGGATTTTTTTCCAAAGGATTAAAAGTGATATCACAGCCCAATTCCTCGGCAATTCTTCTTCTTTCCGGATCAGGCTCGCTCAATATAACTCTGGCACCGCTCAGCTTGGCGCTCATAACATGGAGCATACCCATGATACCTCCGCCAATAACTACCACATCATCGCCAAGCTCAATTCTTCCTTTTTCAATACTGTTAAGAACACAGGCAAGCGGCTCGGCAAAGGCTGCTTTTACATCCGGCAGTTCATCGGGAATGCGGTAAGCCTGAGAAGCATTAATGGCAAGATATTCTCCCATACCGCCTGTTCCCATAATTTCCATCTCCGAGCTGTCCAGATTATTTAATTCCACACAGAGGTTTTCTTCCCCTCTACGGCAGAAATAGCATTTTCCGCATACATTAATCAATCTCGCGACAATTTTTCCTCCCACAGGAAACTCTTTCGGACTAACACCCTTTCCTAACTGTGCAACTTCTCCTGCAATTTCATGTCCTCCCACGAAAGGCAGCGGCATATGTGATTCCCGTGTAAAGGTTCTCTGTTCCCATGTACAGATTGCGCACGCTTTTATCCGCATCAGAATCTGGTTCTCCTTAGGCTGCGGCATTCTTACTTCCTTTACCTCCACTTTCCTTTCCTCTGTGATTGCTACTACTCTCATTTTCTCACCCATATGATTAATCTCCTTTTTCTTTTTTGTATTATGAAATATGACCCTATTTTCCGTAATAAAAGGAACGGTACAAATTATTGAGTTCCTCTTCTGCAAGCTCTCTCGGCGCAAACATAATGTTTGCATCCTTAGAGGCCGCCTTTATATAAGAAGGAATCTTATCCAGATATTCCTGCTCGGAAATTCCCGTTTCTTTTAAAGTCAAAGGCATCTGGATTTCCTCATACATTTCCCAAATTCTTTTTACCAGCTTCTTTTGTTTCTCCTCCGAAGAACCGGTTATCTGAAGCTGATCTGCCACCTCTTCATAAACAGGCTGCGGAATAAGATATTCCATCGTATAAGGCAGCAGCAGTCCTGTCATCAGACCATGAGGCTTTCCAAAATCCCCTCCCGCCTGATCCATACCGTGTGCCATTCCCGTAATAGAATTATTGATTCCCGCTCCCGCCATGGTCGCGGCCACATGCATTTTTTCCCTGGCCTCCATATCTCCTCGCACAGACTTCGGCAGTTCTTTTATAATTGTTACCGCAGCCTGAATACACTGCATCCTGACCATTGTACTCGCCAGTTTGCTAACGCCGGCTTCCAGCGCATGAGCCAGAGCATCCGTTCCCGAAAATACAATATTTCCGGAAGGAAGACTTTTTAATAAATCAAAATCCATAATGGCCAGGTCAGGAATGATTTCATCGCTCAAAATCATGCGCTTTTTCTTATGCTCATCTTTTATGACGGCACAGCCGGTTGTTTCAGATCCCGTTCCACTCGTTGTCGGTACTACAATAAGTTCTGCTTTACCGGGGAACGGCTCCACCTCGTAAGCTTTTGTTGCTTTTTCCCAATCGTAATCAGGGAGTTCATAAAACAGCCATAATGCTTTTGCAGTATCCATTACGGATCCGCCGCCGATTCCTACAATTACGTCCGGTTCAAATTTTCGTATTTCATTTATAGGAGTTTCCAGCATGTACATATGAGGTTCTGCCTTCATATTACATACTATTTTATAGTTTGCTTCCTTTAGCATATTGTCGAAAATCATCTTATCAAGCTCCAATGCCCGCATGATTCCTTCGTCTACCACGAAAGCTATCTTTTTGTCTATGTACTCTCCTAATTTTTCGATACTTCCATTTCCCAGCACATATTGCGTGGTTTTAAACATTTTATACTGCATCTTTTATGCCTCCCTGTCTTTTTGTTTAACCTAAAATTCCTGTTACGCCGCCAATCACACCGATGATAACGATAAGCAGCAATACTTTAACGGATGACCAGCCTTTTTTCAGCATTTTATAACTTCCCAGCGTCAGCAGAAGGGGAAGCAATTTCGGTATGATCGTATCGAACAGCTGCTCCTGCACACTGAATACACTATCTGCTGTCTGCTGGATCTGGATACCGCAGCTCATGGATACGTAGTTAGCTACAAGAGCTCCCAGCACCATACATCCCATGATATTTGCGCCTGCAATGATTTTATTGACAATACCGTTCTCAAGGATATTTAAAATAGCGCCGCTTCCCTTTTTATATCCGGTCATAAATAAGGTATAAGAAATACCGAACACAACCGCAATCATGACAAGTGAATATACGATAGGTGCCACAACGCTTCCTCCGCTTGCCATATCGATGGCAAATGCAAGGAGCAGGGGAACAATAACACCCTGAATAATACTGTCGCCGATACCCGAGAGAGGTCCCATAAGCCCTGTTTTAATGGAAGTGACCGCTTCGCCCTCGATTTCTCCTCCGGCAGCCTTTTGCTCCTCCATGGCTACCGTAAGTCCGGCAATCGCCGAACCAAGGCAGGGTTCACAGTTAAAGAAGCCTGTATGGCGCCTAAGCATTTCCCGCTGTTTTTCCATGTCGTCCTTGTATAATTTCTTTGCGATCGGAACCATCGCATGAAGGAAACCTGTTCCCATCATTCGCTCATAGTTGTAATTTGCCTGATTATTAAATAACCAGTTGATCCAGGAACGTTTCACTTCTTTATCCGATAATAAGATATAAGAACCTTCAGTTTCTTTTTTTATTTCTTTATGATTCATATTAGACATTTGCTTCTCCTCCTTTTGCATTTCTAAGCTGTGTATAAACAACCGCACTGCAAAGTGCCAGGAAACCGACAGCAATCATACTCAGTCCAAAATAAACCGCCAGTAAAAATCCCACGAAGAAAAATATTCTTGCTTCTCCTTTAAATATGTATAATAATGTCAGACCAATACCTAGCGCAGGCATCATACCTCCGATAATAATCAGTACTCCCAGTACTGTTCCGCCCAGCGCATTAATTGCTCCCTGAATATATCCGGCTCCAAAATATGCTGCCAGAAAACACGGGATAGCGGTCATAACAAACAGCATGGACTGTGGCAGCAGCACGCTGGCAATCCATATTTTTCCGGATTCTCCTTTTTCCACATACTTATCCGCCAAATGTGCGAAGAAAGAATCCAGTGTCAGTCTTCCAAACCAAAGCAATGTGCCGATCAAACCTATCGGAACTGCAATTGCCAAAGCCGCCTCTGTATCAAGTCCTCCCGTAATAGCGAGCGCCGCACCCAAAATACCTGCAAGACACATATCTCCGGGAAGGGCACCTCCTGCGGATATAAAACCGATATACATCAAGTTAATTGTTGCGCCTACAATAACTCCTGTTACAGGATCTCCCAGTACAAGTCCTGTCAAAAAGCCTCCGATGAGCGGTCTGTAAATGGTATAATAACCCACCGGTCCCGCCACTATAGAACTATTTCCCAAATAGTACAAAACTCCCAATAGCATTGCTTGAAATACACTCATATTCTACCTTCTCCTTTTCCCTTATCATGTTTGATAATAATCATTCTGATAATAGTTTACGTACATCCGTAGGGGTTTCCGTAGGAACCAACTGATAGAGGATTTCTGTTCCTGATTCTATGATCCTTTTCATAGATTCCGCTTCCTCACTGCTGGCGGAAACATTCCTGTTAAACTTTTTCCTTCCTTCTTTGGATCCCATTCCCCCCAAAATAATTTTAGGTAATGCTACACCTCCTTTTATTAAATTTTCCAGAATCTGCGGTATTTTCACAAGAATAATAACCTTTTCCCCGTTCGCCGCATCTTCCTTTAATACATCCGTTGCATCGAGCGTGCCCAGAACCTCCACTTTCACATCAGGAGGCGCCGCTGCTTTTAATATTTTCTGCATAAATAAATCTTTTGTCAGAGCATCATCCACTACAATAATCTTATTGCCGCCTGTCTGTTTGACCCAGGATGTCACAACCTGTCCATGAATGAGCCGGTCATCAATTCTGCAAAGTACAATATTTTTCATCTTAATAACCTATCCTTTCCACATTAATCCTCCATCATTTTGTTCACATCCACAATTGTATCTCTGCCAATGGACATTGCCATATCTTTCAATTCCTGCCCCTTTTGGAATTCTCTTGTTCCGAGAATTTCAAGGAAAATCGGAAGATTTACCCCTGCGATATGATAAAAATGATAATTTTGCATAAGCAGGGTTACTGCATTGAAAGGACTTCCCGATCTCATATCCGTCAAAATCAAAATTTCTTTATTTTGATCCTCCTCTCTGATTTCCTTGATTTTCTGCTCCACCTTTTCCCGCAGTTCTTCCACATTTTCTCCCAGGAAAAATCCAAAAGCATGCACATGCTCCTGCTCACCCATGATAAGTTCACTGCTTTCTACCAGCGACTTCGCATAACTGCCATGAGATACTACGATTACTTCAACCATCCCTTCTCCTTTCTGTATGTTTATTATTTATCATTATTTATGATTTCGATTATTTGCGATGCGTCCTGCACCTTCAGCAATCCTTCTGTCGCCTGACGGTCTGCCAGCTTCCGGCAAACAGCTTTTAAAGCTTCTATATATTTAATTTCCCCGGTCTTAGGCGGCCTCCCGGGAACTGCAAAAAGAACTATGAACCGCACCATTTTTGCTTCTTTTGGAATATTTTCCTGTTCCGATTCCCAGAATATATCTCTTTTGGTCCTTACGATAGAGACTGCTACCTTTTTCGCCTGCATGGATATTCCGTGAGGAATAGCTATTTTATTGCCGGCCCCGGTGAATCCCATTTTTTCCCGTTCCCATACATCGCGTAAAAATATATCAGCATTTTCAATCTTTCCGCTTCGAAAGAGCATTTGGGCCATTACCTTCAATGCCTGCTCTTTCGTGTCGGCATCTGAATTCAATTGTATATTTTCTTCCAGTAAAATTTCCCGTATATCCATGTGCCAACCTACTCCCCTTCATTTTGTTCCCTATTCATGAAACTGTTTCTGATCGCTTTGATATCCTGCTCAGACAACAATGAAGAAACTATGATATAAGGTACATCGTCCCTTTCAATCGGTACGGTCGCTATGATATAATCAATGCCTGTAATATCCATATCTTTCACTTTTCTGCCGGAAACAACATCCGCAATCTGAATAAAAGCAAACTCATTTTTTAACTTGGCTGCCAGCAGCTGCGATGTCCCGTATCCGCTGTGGCATACTACAAGCACCCTTTTTCTCATTGCCTTTTTTTCCAGCATAGTCTGATAGTAAATGGCTATATTGACCACTTCGTCGCTGCTGATTTCAGGCAATCCATATTCTTTTGCCAGCTCTTTCAGTACTTCTCCGCATTGTGCAACCATTTGCGGGTATTGCCTGCCTATTTCTTCCTTCAGCAGGTTCTGTATCTGGATGTTGTATTCCAATCGATTTAACATCGGTCTTATATGAAGGATCAGGCCTTGCATCATATCCGTATCCTGTTCAAAACGTATTCCAAATTTCTCCGACAGGCGTTTGGTCAATTTACTGGCAAATTCTGTACACTTATCGTCATTTCCCCGCTCCCTGCCTTCCTTTACCCCTCTTCCTTCGAAACCGGAAGAAATGAGATACTGGTAAATATAGTAGGTTTCTGCTTCCCCTATCTGAATGTTATAATGCTCATTGATTTTCCCTGCTATTTCTTTCGCCTTTCCATACTGTTCCAGTGTATGGACATGAATCATTCTGCTTTCTTCGTTATCATCGATATGAATATTCTCCCTGACCCTTTTAATACAGATCAAAATATGTGTCAGCAAATTTGCGTAATAGATATCACCGATATCCAGATTCTTTTTCCCGATATCGGAAAGGAGCTTCTCTATAAAATCAATGTCCTCCTTCCCAAATAATTCAAGCAGGCCATTTCTCGTATTTTCACGGATGGCAATGCCGGCAATCGCTTTCCTGATATCTGTTTCGCTCCCATTAATACAAGTACCCTCTTTTGTCTTCTTAAAAGTGAGATTGTATTTCTGAATCCATTCCCCTATATATTTCATGTCATTGACGATGCTGGTTTTTCCTACATAATACAAGTCCGAAAGCTTTTGTATGGAGGTCATCTCATTCGTTTTAAGAAGCATATCTTTTAAAATCAATTCTCTTCTTTCCGTAGACGATTCTTCTCCTGCCTTTGGTATCTTCAGGCTTATCTCATTCAATAACTTTTCGCTGTTTTCTTTTTTGGCACAAGTCAAAAGGCCTCTGCCCGGCCGCGCATCTATTTTTATTTCATACCTTTTCATATAATTTCTTATATTTTTTAAATCCGACTGCAATGTTTTAGTTGAAACATTCAATTTTTTGGCATAATATGAAATAGGCTGATATTCACTTTCTCCAAGAAGCAAGTAGATAAAATCCACTTCTCTTTTACTCAAATTATTCATTTATCTTAACCTCTTAGTTTAAATAGAGTTGTTTATTATTACTATATTGACATTATATCAACAAAAATATTAGGACAAAATACCAAACAACTTCCCTAAGGTTAGAGAAGTTTTAGTGTATAATATATAATACAAAGGAGATGTTTTATGTTTGGTTCATCATTCGGCAATATATTTAAAATAACCACCTGGGGAGAATCCCATGGCAAAGGTCTGGGCGTTATTGTTGACGGCTGCCCTGCCGGTCTTTCTCTTTCGGAGGAGGATATCCAGGTGTACCTTGACAGAAGAAAACCCGGACAATCCAGATACACTACAAAGCGGGGTGAATCCGATACCGTAGAAATTCTATCGGGGGTTTTTGACGGAAAGACTACAGGGACTTCCATTTCGCTCGTTGTCTATAACAAGGATCAGCATACTGCCGATTACAATGAGATTGCCGGGTACTATCGCCCGGGGCATGCGGATCTTAATTACGATACCAAATACGGCTTTCGGGACTACCGGGGCGGAGGCCGTTCCTCGGGACGCGAAACGGTCGGACGTGTGGCAGCCGGGGCCATTGCCTGTAAGATTTTAAAGCAGCTGGGCATTACCCTGTCCTCCTACACATTGTCTATCGGTCCCGTCTCCATTGACAAAACCAATTTTGATAAGGATGCCATCATGCGCAATCCTCTTTACATGCCGGATATGGCTGCCGCCGAAAAGGCTGCCAGGTATCTCGAGAAATGTATGGAGGAGAAGAATTCTTCCGGCGGTATTATTGAATGTGTTATTCACGGCATGCCTGCGGGCATAGGCGATCCGGTATTCGAAAAGCTGAACGCCAATCTGGGAAAAGCCATTCTTTCTATCGGTGCCGTAAAAGGCTTTGAAATCGGCGACGGCTTTTTAGTTTCCACCGCCACCGGCCTGTCAAATAATGACAGCTATCAGGCGGATGAACAAGGAAACATCAGTAAAATCACCAATCATGCCGGAGGCATCACGGGAGGAATGAGCGACGGCTGCGATATTATTTTCCGGGCAGCAGTAAAACCTACTCCCTCCATCGCCGCCACCCAACAGACCGTGAATAAAAGCAAAGAAAATATTTCCATAAACATAAAAGGGCGCCATGATCCTGTGATTGTTCCGAGAGCTGTGGTAGTGGTTGAATCCATGGCTGCACTGACCGTCACAGATATGCTCTTTTCCAGTATGACGTCGCGGATGGAAGACGTAATTCGCTTTTTTATGTAATAGGAAAATGCGCCTGTTACACAAAAGCCCTTCGGGCGAACAATGCGAAACTGTGCGTGCGGAACAAAAACTCCGGGGACTAGAAACGAAAATGTTCTAATCCCCGGAATATTATTTATTGAATATGAGAGCAATCCGCCAGACGCACTGCTCATTATTTTTACACTATACACTTATATCTGACGGAATAATTCTTTTACCGTCGGATATATTTTTGCAAATTTGCTGTATTTCTCCTCGTACTTCGCTGCGATCTCCGGTTCCGGCTCTATCGTATCCACGATCTTCACAAGCTTCGCTGCCGCTTCCTCGACTGTCGCGTATTCTCCGCAGCCTACCGCCGCCAGCATAGCTCCGCCGTATCCCGGTCCTTCCTCGCTTTCTATCCTGTCGATCTTTATATTCAATACGTTAGCGATAATCTTACGCCAAAGAGGGCTCTTAGCACCGCCCCCGCAGATTTTGGAGCGCTCGATATTGATTCCGAGAGAACGTGCCACCTCGAAAGAATCGCGAATAGCAAAAGCAACACCCTCAAGCACTGCCTGTGTCATATCCGCCCGGGTCGTGTCCATGGTAAGACCGATGAAAGTGCCTCGCGCATAAGGGTCGTTGAGCGGGGAACGCTCGCCCATTAAATACGGCAGGAAGTACACATTGTTCTCTCCCAGCTTCGTAATCGCCGACTGCTCCTTGGCATAATCGTGTTCGCCCACGATATCATCCATCCACCACTTGTTACAGGAAGCTGCGCTGAGCATACATCCCATCAGATGATAATAGCCGTCTGCATGAGCGAAGGCATGCAGCGCATTGTTCTTATCTACGCCGAACTGATTGCTGGAGATAAATATCGTACCTGACGTTCCGAGAGAAATGTTGCACATTCCGTCTCCTACCGTACCCGTACCTACCGCAGCAGCCGCATTGTCTCCGGCACCCGCTATGACCTTTACCGTCTCTGGAAGAGCCAGCTCCTTCGCCACATCAGCCTTTAATGTTCCTACTACATCCGCACTTTCATAAATACCCGCTAACTGCTCGCTCGTCACTCCGCAGATTCCCATCATTTCCTCAGACCAGCATTTATGTTCCACATCGAAGAGAAGCATGCCGGATGCATCGGATACGTCCGTACAGAATGTGCCGGAAAGCTTATATGCGATGTAGTCCTTCGGCAGCATAATTTTCTTTATCCTGGCAAAATTCTCCGGTTCGTTTTCCTTGACCCAGAGAACCTTCGGTGCCGTAAAGCCGGTAAACGCGATATTCGCCGTATACTTAGAAAGCTTATCCTTGCCGATTACCTGATTCAGATAATCCGTCTCCTTCGTCGTTCTTCCGTCATTCCAAAGAATCGCAGGGCGGATGACCTCATCCTTCTCGTCTAAAATAACGAGCCCGTGCATCTGTCCACCAAAGCTTATTCCCGCCACCTGCGACTTGTCGCAAGAGACGGTCAGCTCTTTCAATCCTTCCACAACCGCGATCCACCAATCCTCCGGATTCTGCTCAGACCAGCCGGGATGCGGGAAGAAAAGGGGGTATTCTTTGGATACGATATTTTCTATTTTTCCATCCGCTGCCATAAGCAGAAGCTTAACGGCGGAGGTTCCCAAATCTATCCCTATATAAAACATGTTTTTTATTTCCTCCTATACGATCTAAATACGATGCCAAAGCATCAATTATTGCTTGGAAAGCCCGATTTTAAGCTTCCCAAGCAATATTTAAATATTATGCAAAAGGATTCTCCGTAGGATATCTTACTCCCTTTGGCTGATTGTATCCGATTTCTTCTACCGGCACGCCGATATATTTGAAAACTTCATACAGTGACTTTCCGAAATGTCCGAATGCAACAGCGCCGTGATGAGGATAATTGCCCTCGATCAATACGTGGCGGTAGAAGCGTCCCATTTCAGGAATCGCAAAGATGCCGATGCCGCCGAAAGATTTTGTAGCTACCGGAAGCACTTCGCCCTGCGCAATATAAGCGCGCAGCTTGGAATCTGCCGTACTTTGCAGACGGTAGAAAGTGATCTCACCGGGTAAGATATCTCCCTCCAGGGTTCCCTGCGTTACTTCTTCGGGAAGGTTTCTGGCCATAATCATCTGATATTTCATAGCGCAGGAAGACAACTTCTTAGAGTTCGTGTTTCCGCAGTGGAAGCCCATGAACGTATCGTTATGTGTATAGGCGAATTTGCCCTTGATGCTTTCTTCGTACATATCCGCAGGCACGGTATTATTGATATCGAGAAGCGTAACTGTATCTTCGCTCACACATGTACCGATGAATTCGCTGAGTGCTCCGTAGATATCTACTTCGCAGGATACCGGAATACCCATTCCCGTCAAACGGCTGTTTACATAACAAGGGACAAATCCGAACTGGGTCTGAAATGCCGGCCAGCATTTTCCTGCAATAGCAACATATTTTCTATAGCCCTTGTGCTCCGCTACCCAATCGAGCAGAGTCAGCTCGTACTGAGCTAATTTAGGAAGAACCTCAGGCTTCTGGTTGCCTGCACCCAGTTCCGCCTCCATATCCTTAACTACATCGGGAATACGAGGGTCGTTGTCATGCTTATGGAAAGCTTCGAACAAGTCCAGCTCGGAGTTTTCTTCGATTTCTACGCCGAGATTATAAAGCTGCTTAATGGGCGCATTACATGCGAGGAAATTTAACGGTCTGGGGCCGAAGCTGATGATCTTAAGGTCGGACAAGCCGATGATGCCGCGTGCGATCGGAACGAATTCACGGATCATATCCGCACATCCCTGCGCCGTACCAACAGGATATTCAGGAATGTAAGCATTGATATTGCGAAGCTTCAAATTGTAGCTTGCATTCAGCATACCGCAGTAAGCGTCGCCTCTTCCGCCGATCAGATTATCTCCGCTTTCTTCCGCAGCCGCTACGAACATTGCCGGTCCGTCAAAATGCTTTGCAAGTAAGGTCTCGGAAATTTCCGGTCCGAAGTTGCCAAGATATACGACGAGAGCGTTACAGCCCGCTTTCTTAACATCTTCCAGCGCCTGTACCATATGGATCTCGCTTTCTACGATACAAATGGGACATTCATAAATATCATTCTTTCCATATTTGTCTTCATAAGCCTTAATGAGCGCTTTTCTTCTCTCCACAGAGAGGCTTTCCGGGAAGCAGTCGCGGCTTACCGCTACGATACCGATTTTCACTTTGGGTAAATTATCAAACATTATTCTTATCCTCCATTCTTTCTGCTGCTTTTACAGCGCAATATTTTCGCCCCTGATGCCGTTTACCGCTCCTTCGATAGCGGCGTCGGCATGAGCAATCAGCCATTTGTTCTTTGCCGTGAGCAATTTATCCTCCGGATATACACGGTCGGAAGCCTCCAATTCCGTATTGGTGCCCGCGGGCAGAATCACTACATTGCGGAAGGGCTTTCCGGAGGCGCTGCACGGTGCATAATGCAGCGTCGTCGCATACATTTCATATACCGTGCCTTCGGGAACGAAAAAGGCTTCCACTTTTGCGGAATCATAGGAAAAGTCTTCTTCTATATCCTGCTGTTTTCCAAGCAATAAAATAAGATCAGATGCCGCAACTCCGAATTCTGAATTGCGATGATACTCCATCGCGTTCAGCTTGTTGTTCGTGCCGTTGCAATATCCAAGCTGTATCTCCAGCCCTCCGAAGAGACTGTTCTTGATGTCGTCAGCTACAGGCAGTTTTTCAAGCTCCGCAATTGACGGATAATATACGACCGCATCTGCCGGCGCATCTGTCTCTTTCATGGCGCTTATCAGCTGTGCGACGTCAAATCCATCGAAAACCTGTCCGTAGGCTTTATATGCCTCATCCATAATCGATTGAATCTTCACCTTGTATCACTCCTCCTATTCTTCTATAAAGATGTTTATTATAGTTTTTATTATAGGACTTTTTTTTGCTCTTTTCTACCAATAACTTGTCTATTTCATAGCACTTTCTTGCCTTTTTCTCATTTCTCTTCTATATTTGTCCGGAGATATTCCAAAACGGGATGAAAAGGCCTTCGCAAAGCTTCTCGCATCGGGGAATCCGTTGTTCTCCGCTATCTTATTTACCGATTTGTCCGTATTCAAAAGCTCCTTAAAAGCATACTCCACCCGCACGTTTAAAACATAGGTCTTATAGTTCACATTCGCATATTTTTTAAAGATTCGGGACAGGTAGGTAGAGGAAAATCCGAAGATTTCCGCCACATGTTCGAGTGTTATATCTTCCCTGAAGTGATCCTGTATATAGGAAGTGATCTTGAACAGTTTTTCCATCTGTCTGCTCTGCTTCATCCTCTCCTTGTCCACATTTGTCTCCCGATAACGTGTCAGGAGGAAATGCATCATTTTATAGTAATCGCTCAGCACCTCCAGCTCATAGCCATACCTTTTTTCCGCATATGCCGTGTACATCCGGCGAATGAGCCTCACGAACTGCGCGTCCTCTTCCTTGTAGCCCTCAGAGGTATGACGGAAGAGAAGATATTCTTCTTCCTTATATTTGTGGAATTCCTCCGGAGGAATCTGCAATACAATCGTGAAATTCTCCTTCGATACGTCAATGGAGTGCACCTCGTTGGAATTGACGATAATAAATTTTCCTCTGGACAGCCCGTAATAAGAGGTATTGATATAAAAATCAATTTCTCCTTCGAAAACGAGGAATATCTCTATACTGTCGTGCCAGTGCTTCGTCACGCGGTAATTGCCGTTTCTTCCCTCAAATATGAACATTTTAAATGGGAGGTCATCGTTGGGTAATACGAGCTCACGCTTTAAGTCCATGCTTTCTCCTGCTCCTTTTTGATGTGGTAAATGGTAAATATATATACAATATTCTAGCATGTATATAAGGCACTATCAACACGATAGCTATAAGTTCTATGCCGTTATAATAAAAAAGCTGCCGATTAGTTTTTTAACCAATCGGCAGCTTTTTTATTATTTCGTCCTACAAAAGTTCTTTCAAAAGTTTATTCACCATACCCGGCTCCGCTTTGCCCTGCATCGCTTTCATCGTTTGTCCCACCAGGAATCCGATCGCCTTTTCTTTGCCGTTTCGATAATCCTCGACAGATTGAGGATTGGCGTCTATTACCTCTTCTATCGTCCTGCGCAGTGCGCCTT
Source organism: Kineothrix sp. IPX-CK (assembly GCF_039134705.1). NCBI lineage: Bacteria > Bacillati > Bacillota > Clostridia > Lachnospirales > Lachnospiraceae > Kineothrix > Kineothrix sedimenti. The sequence goes on from NZ_CP146256.1 coordinate 3,718,092, forward strand.
CGTCGTTTACCGTCTTCAAGCCCTTTTCTTCTATATATAACTGCGGGTCAATATCGGTATCGAACATTATCTCGAATACTTCCTTCGCTACGGAGCTGTTGATCACCTTTTCTTCCGTGAGCCCGATAAGCTTTGCCAGATTCTCCGGAGAAAAGCGGATGTCTTCCGGCTCCATGCCATTCTCCTTCAGCAAACGAAGGGTTTCTACCATAAGCCAGTTCGCCGCTTTTTTCGGCTGCCCGCAAAGAGCTGCAGTCCTCTCGAAAATATCCGCCATGTGTTTGGATCCGGTAATAATATCTATATCATAATCAGGAATATCGTACTCCTTTTTATAACGTGTTATCTTCTCCGCCCGCATTTCCGGTTGTGTTTCTTTAATCCGGGCTATCCATTCATCGCTGACCCTGATAGGGACAAGGTCAGGATCAGGAAAATACCGGTAATCCTGAGCGTCTTCCTTGCTTCTCATCGCATAGGATTCTCCCTTATTATCATCCCACCTTCTCGTCTCCTGAATCACTTCAGCTCCTGCCTCCAGAAGGTCTATCTGTCTTTCCCTTTCGCCCTCCACGGCACGTTTTATTGCACGGAAGGAATTCATGTTTTTCATTTCTGTTCTCGTTCCGAATTCTTTCGCACCAACTTCTCTAACGGACAGGTTCACGTCAGCCCTCATGGAACCCTCCTGAAGCTTGCAGTCGGAAACGCCAAGATACTGAAGCGTCAGGCGGAGTTTTTCCAGATAGGCTATTACCTCCTCTGCGCTTCGCATATCCGGTTCGGATACGATCTCTATAAGAGGAACACCGGAACGGTTATAGTCCACGAGGGAGCATTCCTCCCATTCATCGTGAATCAGCTTACCCGCATCTTCCTCCATATGGATTTCATGGATTCCTACCGTTTTACTTCCGCCTTCTGTTTCGATTTCCACCTTGCCGTTTCTGCAAATAGGAAGATAGAGCTGGGATATTTGATAATTCTGTGGATTGTCGGGATAAAAATAATTCTTTCTGTCAAATTTACAATGTTGTGTAATCGTGCATTCGGTAGCCAGCCCTACCGCTATGGCATATTCTAATACCTGCTTGTTCAGCACCGGAAGAGATCCCGGCATACCGGTGCAGACCGGACAGGTATGTGTATTCGGCGCGCCGCCGAAGGCGGTGGAGCAGCCGCAGAAAATCTTTGTTTTGGTAGAAAGCTCAACGTGAACCTCCAGACCAATGACCGTTTCATATTGCTTAGCCATATCCTAGACCACCTTTCCTTATTTTTCTACGTTTTTTATAGTGGGAGCGCCAAAGACACCTCTGGCCTTTTCATAGGTGTAAGCCGCCTGAATGATTTTCTTCTCCTGAAAGCAATCTCCGATAAGCTGCAGCCCTATCGGAAGCCCTCTTGAATCCATCCCGCAGGGAACGCTGATGGCAGGAAGTCCTGCAAGGTTTACCGAAATCGTATAAATATCTCCCAGATACATCTTGATAGGATCTGCCAGGCTCTCTCCCAGCCGTGGAGCCGTGGTGGGTGCAACAGGACCGAGAATCAGATCATATTTGGAAAAGGCTTCGTCAAAAGCCTTTTTAATAAGAGCCTTCACCTTCAACGCTTTCAGATAATACGCATCATAATAGCCGGAGCTCAGTACGAAGGAGCCTAACATAATCCTCCGCTTCACCTCTGCCCCAAAGCCCTCGGAGCGGGATTTCTTATACATGCTGTGCAGCCCTTCGTATTCCTGAGCCCGGTGTCCGTATTTGATGCCGTCAAAGCGCTCCAGGTTAGAACTGGCTTCCGCCGCAGCAATGGTATAATAGGCGGGAATAGCATATTCTGCCAGACTCAAATCGAATTCTTCTACTACAGCACCTTTCTCTCTCAGTAACTGCGCCGCTTTTAAAACAGCTTCCTTCACTTCGCTATCCAGTCCTTCTCCGAAATAATCCTTGGGCACACCGATTCTCATGCCTTTCACATCTTCTATCAGGGCACTGGTGAAATCGGCCTCCCTGGATACAGAAGTCGAATCCTTCTCATCATGGGAAGCGATTGCCTCGAGAATTGCCGCACAATCCGCTACGTCCTTGCTGATAGGCCCGATTTGATCCAAAGAAGAGCCATAAGCGATCAGGCCATAACGGGATACGGTTCCATAGGTGGGCTTCATTCCCACCACGCCGCAGTAGGACGAGGGCTGACGAATGGAGCCACCGGTATCCGAGCCTAATGCAAAAAAGCATTCCTGTGCCGCCACCGCAGCGGCTGAGCCCCCGGAGGAACCTCCGGGCACCCTGCTTTCATCCCAAGGATTCTTCGTCTCCCCATAAGCGGAGGTCTCTGTGGTAGAACCCATGGCGAATTCATCCATATTTGTCTTGCCTATCATAAGTGCACCGGCCTTTTCCAGGTTTAAAACCGCCTCCGAGGAAAAAACAGGAACAAAATTACCAAGAATCTTCGATGCGCAGGTAGTTAAGATTCCCTCCGTGCACATATTGTCTTTAATTGCCATCGGTACTCCCGCCAGCGGTCCGGTCAGTTCTCCGTTTTCAATCCTTCTTTGAATATCCCCGGCTTTTTTCAATGCTCCTTCTCTGTCCACCGTAATGTAGCAGTTATATCGCCCTTCGCGGCTTTCGATACTGTCTATCACCGCAGCTGCCGCCTCCATTACCGTCACTTCTTTTTTCTTTATCGCAGCTGACAGCTCCACGGCTGTCCATTGTAAAATATCCATATCAGCGCCTCCTAATCGAATGTCGGGGGAACCATAAACATGCCATCCTTTTCCCCCGGTGCGTTTTTCAGGATTTCCTCCCTCATATCACCGTTCGTCACTACATCTTCTCTAAAAACATTCTGAACGGAAAAGACATGAGACATCGGCTCCACTCCGGAAGTGTCCAGTTCGCTAAGCTTATCGATATAATCGAGCATTCTGCCCATATCCCTTTTGGCCTGCTCCTTCTCCTCTTCGGAAAGCTCAAGCTTGGCGAGAATGCCTACATATTCAATTGTTTCATCATTTATTATATTTGTCATTTTGAACTTGCTCCTTTCAAATCCCAGTACATTTAGGTAATTGCGAAACTCGTTACTTTCATTAATTTCATGTACAGTTTCACGGCCTTCCAAGGACTTTCCTCAGTGCATTAGGTTTCAGTTTTTTTAGCGAAGGATTTGCATTTTCTTAAAGAAACCAATGATACTTAGGGAAACGTCGTAAGCGTAGGAGAAAAAACAAATCCACCGTGGAAAGTTACCAGTAAACTCCAAAGGGCACATCAAATTTTACAACCTGACAGTTTCTCAAACGCCCGCCTAAACCACTTCACATTTAGTCTCTGACTTTAATATGCACTTCCCGAAGCTGCTTTTCCGTCACATCATTAGGTGCACCGCACATTAAATCCTGCGCAGAGCCGCTCATAGGGAAAGCAATCACCTCTCTGATATTCTCCTCGCCTCGAAGCAGCATAAGCATGCGGTCGATCCCCGGCGCCATTCCTGCGTGGGGAGGCGCACCGAACTGAAATGCCTGGTAGAGCGCTCCAAATTTATTTTTCAAGGTTTCTTCATCATATCCTGCAATTTCGAAAGCTTTTACCATTATCTGCATATCGTGATTTCTCACCGCTCCCGAGGATAGTTCGATGCCATTACATACGATATCATATTGATATGCCAATATATCCAGAGGATTCTCCTCCTCAAGCGCCTTCAACCCGCCCTGCGGCATGGAGAAGGGATTGTGTGTAAATCCAATCCGTTTCGTCTCAGGATCCCGCTCAAACATCGGAAAATCATTCACATAGCAGAAGCGATACGCATCCTTTTCGTACAAATCGAGTTTAATGCCCAGTTCATTTCTAATTTGTCCGGCATAATAATTAGCTCTCTCCTCTTTGTCTGCTATGAAAAAAATAGTATCTCCCACGGCTAGACCGGCTTTTTCCAGCAGTTCCATCTTCTTATCTTCCGGAATGAATTTGTCGATAGGCCCCTTATAGGTCAGGCCTTCCTCCACCTCCAGATATCCGAGGCCACCCATACCGAGAGACACTGCGAAACTAAGCAGCTTTTCGTGGAAGCCCTTAGTCATCTCTCCGTGTACCTTAATGGCCCGCACTGTTTTTCCAATAAATGGCTTAAAGGTGCATTCCTGGAAGAACTCTGTCATATCCATGATTCTGAGTGGATTGCGCAAATCCGGTTTATCCGTACCAAACTCAAGCATCGCCTGCTTATAGCTGATAATGGGATAAGGAGCCTTTGTTACCTCAAAACCTTCCGGAGCAAATTTTTCAAAAGCAGCGCTCAGAATTTCTTCTCCTACACGAAAAACATCTTCTTGTTCGGCGAAGCTCATTTCAAAATCCAACTGATAAAATTCGCCGGGCGAGCGGTCTGCTCTGGCATCCTCATCGCGGAAGCAGGGCGCTATCTGAAAATATTTATCGAATCCCGACACCATCAAAAGCTGCTTATACTGCTGAGGAGCCTGAGGAAGCGCATAAAACTTTCCTTTATATTTTCTGGAGGGAACGATATAGTCCCTTGCTCCTTCCGGCGAGGAAGCGCATAAAATCGGAGTCTGTATCTCCAGAAATCCCATTTCCGTCATTTTCTCCCGCAGAAAGGAGATGACCTGGGATCGGAAAATAATGTTCTCTTTTACCTTGGCGTTTCTAAGATCTAAATAACGATACTTCAGCCGGACATCTTCTCTTGTTTCCCTGGAAGTCATTATTTCAAAAGGAAGCTGTTTGTATACCTTGCCCAGAATGACAATGGACCTAGCTTCCAGCTCTATGGTTCCGGTAGGTAGCTTGGGATTGTATGTTTCTTCATCTCTTTTTTCTATGAGACCCTCCACCGATATGGAAGCTTCCTTTGTAATCTCTTTCATAAGCTCAGGAGTCCGGATTACTACTTGTAATACTCCATACATATCCCTCAAATCGACAAAGGATACTCCTCCGTGATCCCGAATATTTTCTACCCATCCCGCCGCTTTTACTGTTTTTCCGATGTAGGATTCGTCGATTTCTTTTACTGTGATGTCTCTGTAAATGTTTTTAGTCATCATAATACTCTCCATGCCTTTCTCAAAGCCTGCAAACTTTGGGCCGCAGGCACAAATTTGCGTGTGAAAAATCCATTTTTCACACTACTCTCTCCTTATGAGTGTTCTTTGCTCATTTTTCTTTTTTGACGTTCCGGGACTTCTTTGCTTATTTGTGGATTGACCAATTTCTTTGGCTGAGTCATAAGCCAATCTCTTTGGCTGAGTCATAAGCCAATCTCTTTGGCTGAGTCATAAGCAGACTTTAAATTTCTCGGCAGAGAAATTTAAAGTTCGCGTTGCTAGTAAGATTGCCGGAGAACCGCTGAGCTGCAAGCAGTTCAGCGGTTCTCCGGCAACCTTACTCTGCTTATGCGCGCAAAGAAGTCCCGGAACACAGTTTCCTGCATTCCGGGACGGATAATTAAAATTATAATAATCCGCGGTACCACCCGCATTGACAAGCCGACATCTCTATCAAGATGTGTGAACCGCCTTGCCCACTCTTACACTTAACGCGTGTTAACGTATCTCCCTAGTGCCTTCATCAGCAGTTCGGAAAATCTGCTCCAGAGTGTTCCCTTTGTTACTTCCCACAAACAGCGCTCTCAGTCGGTGACGCCGTATTCCTGTCGCTTTTCATAACAAGAGTCTCTTTCAACGCATTTCAATAAATTTTTTAATAGCCACATACTATCATAACTTTTGTTCAATTGCAATACCTTTTATCAAATTTTTGTATTATTGTATAACAGTTCAACATTCGATGCCGTTAAAACAGTCTGAGGCTTCTCAGGATGCGGGCCCAACATCTTTTCCATCCAGATCATGTCGTACCACTTGCCCAGTTTATAACCGCACTTCGTAAAATGAGCCACTGTTTTATATCCGCATTTCTCGTGAAAAGCAATGCTCTCAGGATTGGGATAAGCGATGCATGCATTGACATTTATGATGTGCTGAGCCGCAAGAATCTCCTCCAGCACCGCATACAGCTTCTTACCAATGCCTTTCCCATGTGTTCCTTCTTTTACATAAATGGAAGTCTCCACTGCCCAGTCGTAAGCAGAACGCCCTTTAAATGCGGACGCATAAGCATATCCCATGATTTCCTCTCCCTGCTGCAGCAAAAGATAAGGATATTTTTCCATAGTATGAGCCATCCTATTCCTGAATTCTTCCACAGTCGGCACTTCGTATTCGAATGTTATCGCTGTATTGTCCACATAAGGCGCATATATGTCCAGCAACCGTGCTGCGTCTTCCGGCTTCGCCGCCCTAATCATCATATTTTCATTCATCATCGGCACTCCTGTCTTAGCTTAGGTTTTTATAATCCTGTTTTATGTTTATACAATGATGTCGGGGTCAAAAGGTATTTTAGCCCCGACATCATTATAATCCTTTCGACAAATTTATCAAATATTTTTTTATATAGCATCGTTTATCACATTATTCATAATAATTCAATTGATAAAATATATCAAAAAATATTTTTTTGCACTGAATACAGAGTTTATTATAACTATTTTTTCAACTTTACCATAAATTGGATTGACTTTATAGCGTTGTTCAATTAATATAATAAGGAATACTTATGAGAGGGAGATATAAAAATGAATAATGAATTGTATTATGATCAGGCATCCTACGCAGCAGCCATGGCTTTTATTTCAGCGTACCTTGTAGTTATCTTGGTAATCGCGGTTATAACACTGGTAGGAATGTGGAAAATGTTTGCAAAAGCAGGTAAGCCGGGTTGGGCTGCAATCGTTCCAATTTACAATATTTACTGCTTATTCGACATTTCTTTCGGCAACGGCTGGTTGTTCTTACTTATGCTTATTCCGATTGTTAACATCGTAGTAGGTATCATGATGTATTTCAAGCTGGCAAAAGCCTTTGGGCAGGGTGTTGCCTTCGGCTTCGGCTTATTGTTCTTAAACACCATTTTTGTATTGATTCTTGGCTTCGGCAAGGCTCAATATGTGGGACCGAATAATAATAACTAGTTGAATGTGAACAACGGGCAGCATACTTCGCGAATTGTTCGTTGTTCAGAAAAGCAGTACATAATCGGTTATTCACCGATGAATGTACTGCTTTTTTATTGTTCTATTCACTCTTAATAAGTATCGCACGGCAGGGGGCTCCATCTGCACCGCCCAGATTAATTGGGGCCGCGCTCAACAAATAATTGCCCTCAGGCACATCCTTTAACACTAAACCTTCCAGCAGAACCACTTCTTTTTTTAACAGCTCATAATGCACTTTGGCAGGTCCATCTTCAGGGCCCACAGTCTGGGATTCCACTCCTACGAGAAGGATTCCCTGACGGTTCATTTCCTCCGCCGTTTCCAAGGTTACAGTCGCTTTCCCCTTTATGAGCAGGCGCTTGTGGCTTTTAGCGCCTTCCATTACCTCGCGTATCTGTCCGGCAGTTATATCCCCTTCCATAGCGGTCACTGTGGCCTCTCCTACGCAGCGGCTTAAGTCCAGTTCATCCACTCTCTTACCGTCATCATAAAAATGATACGGTGCATCCAAATGAGTACCGTTATGCGCGCACATGGAAAACTCGGTCAAATTGCAGATGTCGCCGTTCTTAATCTGTAAACGCCTCTCATAGGAGGGTACGGGATCTCCCGGAAACACATGGCTTGTGAACAGTTCCTGAGAAATATCATAAATCTTCATAACTATATCCATGCCCTTTCCAATTCCTGCATTTTTCTACAGCGCTTTGATCCGGTCTACCGCCGCAACCGTATTCTCATAGCTGCCGAAAGCAGTCAGTCTGAAATACGTCTCCCCGCTAGGTCCGAAGCCTGATCCGGGCGTCCCGACCACGTTAGCGTTTTCCAAAAGATAATCAAAAAACTCCCAGCTGGTCATTCCATTCGGAGCCTTAAGCCAGATATAAGGGGCATTCACACCACCGGATACCGTATAGCCGGCCTCTTTTAACCCGTTCATAATGTATTTCGCATTGTTCATGTAATAAGCGACCTGCTTTTTAAGCTGCTCCTTGCCTTCTCTGGAATAAACAGCCTCACCCGCGCGCTGCACGATATAAGGCGCTCCGTTATATTTGGTTCCGTGACGTCTCGCCCAGAGAGAATGAAGCATCACATCACCACATTTCAGATCCTTAGGGATCACTGTACATCCCAGACGTACACCCGTGAATCCGGCATTCTTGGAGAAAGAACGAAGCTCGATGGCACAAGTCCTTGCACCCTCGCATTCATAGATGGTGTGGGGCACATCCGCTTCCGAGATATAAGCTTCATATGCCGCATCATAGATAATGACCGCTCCTACTCTGTTCGCATAGTCCACCCACTCCTGAAGCTGTGCTTTCGTGATGGTGGAACCGGTAGGGTTGTTCGGGAAACAGAGATAAATAAGATCCGGTGTCTCTTTTGGAATCTCAGGAGCGAAATTATTCTCTGCAAGACATGGCATATAAATCACATCGCTCCACGTCTCCTTTTTCTCATCGTAAACACCTGTTCTTCCAGCCATTACGTTAGTATCCACGTAAACCGGATATACCGGGTCGCATACCGCGATTTTATTGTCCAAGCTAAAGATTTCCTGAATATTTCCCGAGTCGCATTTCGCTCCGTCCGAAATGAAAATTTCATCTGCCGTTATATCACAACCTCGCGCTTTATAATCGTTATCTGCAATCGCGCTTCGCAAAAATTCATATCCCAGATCCGGTGCATAGCCTTTAAAGGTTTCTGCATTTCCCATCTCTTCCACTGCCCCGTGCAGCGCCTCGATGATGACCGGCGCCAAAGGCTGGGTCACATCGCCGATACCGAGACGTATGATCTTTTTATCCGGATTCGCCTGTGAATAAGCATTCACCTTCTTACCTATTGTAGAAAAAAGATAACTCCCCGGCAACTTTAAATAATTGTCATTGATCTTAAACATTATGTTTCTCCTCTCACGCATTCCATATCTCTTATTTTATATCTTGATTTCACCTTCGAAAACAGTTTCTGCAGGCCCTGTCATATATACGAGATTTTCTGCTTGGTCCCATCGTATATGCAGTTCACCACCTAATAGTTTAACAGTAACTTTCTCCTCCGTCAAACCATTTAATATGCATGCCACTACCGTGGCACAGGCTCCTGTACCGCAGGCCAGCGTTTCTCCCGTCCCGCGTTCCCATACCCGCATCTGAACCGTATTCCTGTCGATTACCTTTACGAATTCCGTATTGACTCTTTTGGGAAAACGAACGTGGTTCTCAAAATAAGGCCCGATTTTCTCTATATCCAGATTCTCCACATCTTCCATAAAGACGACCGCATGGGGGTTCCCCATCGACACACATGTCATTTCGTAAACATTGCCTTCTACCTCTATCGTTTCGGAAATTACTTCCTCATTTTCCGAAATGACAGGTATGTCAGTCGCTTTGAGTATAGGGCTTCCCATATTAACTTTCACAGCATCCACTACCCCGTTCTTTATGAGTAAATCCAAATATTTTATCTTTCCAGAACTGACAACACTGACGGACTTCTTATCGGTCAGACTTTTATCATAAACATATTTCGCCACACAGCGAATGCCATTTCCGCACATCTCCGCTCTGGAGCCATCTGCGTTGTACATTTCCATTTCGAAATCCGCCTGCGACGAACGGTTAATAAAAATAACCCCGTCTCCGCCTATTCCAAAGTGTCTGTCGCTCAGTCTTCTCACCAGCTCAGGCTTTTTCCTTGCCGGTACTTCCTCCGTAAAACCATTCACATAAATGTAATCGTTGCCACATCCGTGCATCTTCGTAAATTCCATGCTTCCGCTCCCTTCCGGCAGGCAGACCCACCGCTTTCTATCTTTCATCCCATCACAGAAACTTATCATACAGACCTCAAAAGTTTTTATTAGTATAACACATGTATTTTACCATATATATTGTAATCATTGCCTAAAATTGTGCAAAAAATGCTCTCATGTCCACCGAAACGCTTTTGGATCAAACGTAATAGGATCACTTTCCTATTATATTAAAAACGGATCCGGCATAAATCCGAATCCGCTTTTTATGTTTTTATATGAGCGTTTTATGATCATTAGCTGCTTTCACTCATTCATGAATAAAATCATCTGTGCCGTTTCCGTCATATTCGTGCTGCTGTCCATACTGCACTTCTGTATATACCTGTGAGCCTCTTCCTCCGTCATATTATTACGGTGCATGAGAACCTGTTTCGCTTCCCCGATCAGGGCTTCCTCTTTTTCATCCCGCTCCTTCGGCCTGGATTTCTGATGCTTGCGGCGTCTCTCCGACGCTTGTATCATCATATCTACCGTATTTACCATATCATAAATCTTAAGCGGCATCTCCAGGCAAACAATATCGTTGTTGCGACAGCCAGCGAGTATATGGGGAGACGCCATCAGAAGCATTTCAAATCCGGGAGGAAGATATTCGTGCAGCTGTGAGTAAATCATATCTGACAACTTGTAGCTGCATATAACAATACCGCTGTTCAGATGGTCTGCATGACCGATTGCCTGCGAACCGGTGGTACAGACCGCTGCAACGGAGAATCCGTTTCTTACCAGAAGATTCTTCATGTTCTTCGCATCTTCCAGCTTAGGAAACGCAACGATAATGCTTGTCATATACTCACCTCCTCCTTATGCTGTTTCTTATTATATTTCCATCGGTCCAATTACATTCTTTCCTCCGGAAATATTTAATATTTATTCAGATAAGCTTCTATTTCCCAATCGGTAACCTGCGAACTGTATTCCGCCCACTCTGCTTTCTTCGCCTTAATATACTTTTCATAGATATGCTCACCCAGAACCTCTTGGATGAACTCATCCTTTTCCAGCTCATGTACCGCCTCGATCAAAGTTCCCGGAATCGCTTCAATTTTCTCCATTTCTCTCTCCTCTTCAGACATGGCGAAGATATTGCGGCTTACACTCTCAGGCGGCATTATCTTGTTCTGAATGCCGTCAAGCCCTGCGCGCAGACATACTGCCAGCGCCAGATAGGGATTTGCCGAAGGGTCCGGACACCGAAGCTCCACCCGAGTACCTTCCCCTCTAGAGGCAGGAATACGGATGAGAGGGCTCCTATTCGTAGCGCTCCACGCAATATATACCGGCGCTTCGTAACCGGGAACAAGTCTCTTATAGGAATTTATAAGGGGATTGGTAATCGCCGCCATCCCTTTCATGTGCTTCATAATTCCACCGATAAAATAATATGCTTCCTTACTCAGACCGAAATCATCGGAGGCATCCGCAAAAATATTTTTGCCGTTCTTGGACAAGGACATATTAATGTGCATGCCGGAGCCGTTTATTCCATGCTTGGGCTTTGGCATGAACGTTGCATGAAGACCATGGCGTTTTGCGATCGTCTTTACCGCCAGCTTGAAGGTCATAATATTATCCGCCGTTTTCATAGCTTCGTCATATTTGAAATCAATTTCATGCTGTGCCGGAGCCACCTCGTGATGAGAGGCTTCGATGACAAAATTCATCTCCTCTAAAGTAAGAACCATATCTCTTCTGGCATTTTCCCCGAAATCCACCGGTCCCAAATCGAAATAACCTGCCTGCTCGTGAGTAAGCGTAGTGGGAAGCCCATTTTCATCCGTATGGAAAAGGAAGAATTCGCACTCCGGTCCAACTTCAAAACGGTAGCCCAGCTTCTCAGCTTCTTTTACCGCGCGCTTCAATATATACCGCGGATCGCCTTCAAAGGGCTCTCCATTCGGACGGTATACATCGCAGATAAGCCTTGCAACCTTTCCTTGCTGAGGTCTCCACGGAAATATCTGAAAAGTATTGTAATCGGGGTACAAGTACATATCCGATTCCTCAATACGTACAAAACCCTCAATAGAGGAACCGTCAAACATACATTTATTATCCAATGCTTTTTCCAACTGGCTCGCTGTAATTGCCACATTCTTCATATTGCCAAACATATCGGTGAATTGCAGGCGGATGAATTCCACATCTTCATCTTCTACCAATTTTATAATATCTTCCTTCGTGTAATTTTTCATCATGCTTTCTTCCCTTCCTTTACTATTGTCTGAATACAAAAAAAGGCAATCCTTTGCTAAAAGAACGCCCTTGTTCCGTTTAATAATAACAACTGCTTCTCTCCTTTGTCAATACCCAAATACATCCATGCGCGAAGATGCGGTTGCAGTTCAGCCTTCAGCTGAGCTATTACAAACTGCGCACCATTGCCCGCAGAGTTTTTGTATAATAACGAATTCCTTAGGAATTTTCTATTATACAAGTGGCATAAAATATACCACATAATAATAAGATAGTAAAAAGAATTTTAACGGGGATATTGTTATGAGTTCCAAAACAAAAATAGTTGTGCTCCATTTGAAAGAACTGATATACACCGGCATCTTTGCCGTTCTGGGGATTCTCTTTATCGTGCTTCTGATCATCATGTTCCTCCCCAAGAACAAGGATAACGACTCCAATATCATAAAGCCGGCGAACTCTTATATGCCCGGCGTTTATACGACTTCTCTCGTGCTCAACGATAACATAGTCGATATTGAGGTTACCGTAGACGAAACCAATATCAATAGTATCCGCATTGTCAACCTGGACGAAGCGGTTGCTACCATGTACCCTCTTATCGAGCCGGCATTCGAAGACCTCGTAACTCAGATATGCAAAAATCAGTCTTTGGATGGCATTACATATTCCGACGATAACAAATATACCTCCATGGTGCTGTTGGATGCCATTAAAGCTTCTCTGCAAAAGGCCGAATCGGCTGCCGCAGCTAATGCTTTGGGGGAGCAATAAAAATCCGGGAAGGAATCCGGTGAAACGGATTTCTTCCTAGTCCATTTTTTCCAATCGCTCGAGCCACAATTTTGCACTTGCGTCAGACGGCATGCGCAGATCACCCCTCGGCGACACGGCAACGCTTCCCACCTTCGGCCCGTCCGGCAGGCAGGAACGTTTGAACTGCTGCGCAAAGAACCGCCTGTAGAAAACCTTTAGCCATTTTAAAATTGTCCCTTTATCATACTGTCCTGCAAAGGACTCCTTCGCGATCCTATATATCTTCTCCGGCTCAAATCCGCATCGCAGCATGTAATATAAGAAGAAATCGTGAAGCTCATAAGGTCCGACCAAATCCTCTGTCTTCTGGGAAATAATACCGTCCACCGGCGGCAGCAGCTCCGGGCTGACCGGAGTGTCAAGGACATCCAGTAATATTCTCTTCAAACCTTCGTCTCCGCACGTATCTGCATAATATTGCACCAGATGTCTGACAAGAGTCTTAGGTACTCCTGCGTTCACTCCATACATGGACATGTGGTCTCCATTATATGTGGCCCATCCAAGCGCCAGCTCCGACATATCTCCGGTACCGATGACAAGAGCATTCTCTCTGTTAGCGATATCCATAAGTACCTGTGTGCGTTCCCTGGCCTGACCGTTCTCGTAGGTCACATCATGGTTATTCATATCCTGCCCGATGTCCCTGAAATGCAAGGTCACAGCCTCCCTTATATTTATCTCTTCCAAAACAGCTCCAAGAGCCTTTGCCAGCTTGCACGCATTGTCATATGTTCTGTCCGTGGTTCCGAAACAAGGCATCGTTACCGCCAGAATATTCTTTCTGTCAAATGACAGCATATCGAAGGTACGCACCGTGACGAGAAGTGCAAGAGTGGAATCTAATCCGCCCGAGACCCCCACTACCGCTTTCTGGCAGCCCGTGTGCTCATAACGTTTTTTCAGTCCGTAAGACTGAATGGACAGAATTTCCTCACATCTTGTATCCCTCTGTGCCTTATCGCTTGGAACGAAGGGCGCGCTGTCAAAGGAACGAGTCAGGGAAATCTCCTCCTTCTCAAACTTTGCGGGAATTATCGTATGTTTTCTGCTGCTCTCCGGAGTATACGTACTCATCCTCCGCCTCTCGTTAACTATTCTGTGTATATCGATATCGGCGTAAATAATTCCGTTCTTAAAACGCTTCGACTCCGCCAGAAGAGTCCCATTCTCCGCAATCAGATTATGTCCGCCGAATACTATATCCTGCGTGGATTCTCCTTCACCTGCGCTGGAATAGATATAACCCGAAATCATTCTCGCACTGGCAGACTTCACCAGCATCGTCCGGTATTCCCCTTTACCTACTGTCTCATTGGATGCGGACAGATTCACGATAATAGTTGCCCCCGCCATAACATGTTCAGCTGCCGGAGCCCCAGGGACCCACAGATCCTCACAGATTTCACAGCCAATCAAAAGTCCCTCGATAGCGACCCCATCGAATAAGATATCCGTGCCGAAGGGAACTGTTTTTTCCCCTTTTTCGCTTTGCAGAATGAAGGGAACCGCCTCTTCATTTCCGGGTGCAAAATGCCTTCCCTCGTAATATTCCGCATAAGTAGGAATATTCGCCTTCGGAATCAGCCCTATTACATTCCCACGGTGCAACGCTGCCGCCACATTATACAGCTTATTGTCTCTAACTAAAGGCAGTCCCACAAAAACAAGGGCATCCTTATCCGCCGTATGGTCAGCAAGAGTCATAAGCTGAGCCTTTGCTTCCTGTAAGAGAAGCTCCTGCATAAATAAGTCTCCGCACGTATAACCCGTAATACAAAGCTCCGGGAATACAATGATCTTCGCTCCGCTCTTTACTGCTTCATCCATCATCACACAAATCTGCTTAGTATTGTATGCGGGATCGGCCACTTTAATCCGCGGCGTAGCTGCTGCCGCCTTAATAAAACCGTGCTTCATAGCGCACCTCTCTTTTCTTTACACCTCAGTCTGATGAAATATTAATCGAGCATCTTCTTCAGCTCGTCCACCGAGAACGAATATGTCTTATTGCAGAAATGGCAATTCACTTCTACTTCTTTTCCCTCTTCAATCATTTCCTGAATGTCTTCTCTCCCAATACTCACTATCGCACGATGCACTCTCTCCTTAGAACAATCACAGGAATATCTGACCTCCATAGTATCCGTCACCTGAACATCCAAGTCAGCTAACAGCATTTGGAGCATTTGCTCCGGCGTATTTCCGGCATCCAGGGCTGCAGTAACCGAGCTGAATTTCGATAGATTATCCTCCAATATGCGGATCACTTCCTCGGAAGCGAAGGGCATCAGCTGCAGGATAAATCCTCCCGCCTGCTTTACCGTATTGTCCTTTTCCATCAAAACTCCGAGTCCTACGGAAGAAGGCACCTGCTCGGAAGTAACGAAATAATAGGTCAAATCGTCCGCAATCTCGCCTGTTTGCAGTGCCGTCTGACCGATATAGGGCTCTTTCAGGCCCATATCCTTGATCACGCTCAGATAGCCCTTTCCTACCGCGCCGCCTACATCCAGCTTTCCCACTGCATTGGCGGGCAGGATGACCTGTGGTTCATTAGCATAGCCCTTCACGTTTCCTTCCCCGTCGGCCGTCACCGTCATCCCCTGTAATGGACCGTCTCCTTTTACCTGAATCGTCAGCAGATCATCTTCGTTCTTTAGCATACTTCCCATCATCACGCTTCCCGTTAGAAGCCGTCCCAGAGCTGCCGTCACCACCGGGCTAGTGTTATGTATTTGTCTCATTTCCTCCACGAGTTCTCTCGTAGTTGCCGCAAAGGCGCGTATCTGCGCATCCGCTGCCGTCGCTCTTACCATATAGTCACTCATTAACATGTTCCTTTCCGCATTCTCTGGCTATTACATAAATGCGTTCACTCTCTTCCCATACATCGCCGCGTGTATCTGCATCGATGGCAGCCACGAATTCCATTCCCGCCTTTTCTACCAAAGAACGCATCATATCTAAGGTATAACCCCTTTGATAATGAGTCTCCGTAAAACGGCGAAAGCTCTCGCCGTCCTCCTCCGTAACGCCGCGCTCCGTTGCTCTCACAAAAACCGTAAGGTCATATTCGTTGATTCCGCTGTCGCAATCGAAATAATTTTCCCAAATAAAACTGCAATCCTCTCTATTTTCAGCTATTGTTGCATCGCCGATAACTGTCTCGTACTTATATATCGTATTAAAATCAAAAATGAATACACCGCCCGGATAAAGGTAATTGTTCACCAATCGAAGAGTCTGCTCTATTTCATCCTCCTCCAGCAGATAGTTCATGGAATCGCATACGCATATGATTGCGCCCGCGGTTCCATACAATTCGAACTCCCGCATATCCTGATGAAGATACAGGATATCCTTCCCTGATTTTTCCCTTTTCGTGAGAGCGATATTCAGCATTTCCCGCGAATTATCGATTCCTATCATGTCGTATCCCGCCTCTGCAAGAAGCTGTGTCAGCGTACCTGTTCCGCAGCCCAGGTCCACCACGATGCTGCGCTCCGCTGCAGCCGCTTCCGTTATCTTCGGAACAGCGACTCCATATTCTCCAAGCAGCTCCAAAAGATACGCCGCCCATTCCTCATAAGGAGTATCGTCCATAAAGGTATCGTACACGCCGGCAAAATCAGTATATGTCCCCATCATGCTCAACCATGCCTTTCAGATTCTCCATCAAAATATCCATTTCCTCCGGCGTACCTATGCTTATACGCAGATAATTACCAATTCGCGGCTTGTCCCAGTAACGGACAAAAATATCCTTTTCTTTGAGATCATTGAAAATCTCTTTTGCCGGTATTCTCTCATGTGACGCAAAAATAAAATTAGCTTTGGAATCAGGGAAAGAAAAGCCCAGTTCCTTCAATCTCAGCTTTATACTCTCTCGTGTATTTATAATCTTTTCCGTAGTTTCTTTAAAATATGCCTTATCCCTCACAGCTTCCGCACCGAGCAGAATAGCGGGAGTATTCATCGTATAGGAATTGAAGGAAAATTTCGCATTCTGAAGATAGCTGATGAGCTTCGGATTACCCATGGCAAAGCCGATGCGCATTCCCGCCATCGCCCGAGACTTCGAGAAAGTCTGTACGACCAAAAGATTATCATATTTATCGATCAGCTTAAGGCAGCTTTCCCCGCCGAAATCTATATACGCTTCATCGATGATGACCACACTGTCCCTGTTAGCCTCAATGATTTCCTCCATTGTGCTCACCTCTTCAAAAACACCGGTAGGAGCATTGGGATTCGGTATAATGATTCCCCCATTTGGCTTAAAATAATCCTCCTTACGGATAAAGAACTCATCATCTAAAGGCTGAAGCTCATAAGGTATACGGTAAAGCTCCGCCCATACATCGTAGAAGGAATAAGTAATATCGGGAAATAAAATCGGTTTGTCTGAACAAAAGAAGGTCAGAAACGCCATGGCGAGCACATCATCACTTCCCACCCCAATATAAAGCTGTTCCGGCAAGACGCCGTAATAGGCACACAGCTCCCCGGCAAGCTCTCCTATTGAAGTATCAGGATACAAGCGGAAGCTGTCGGTATCAATCTGCCGCAGTTTTTCCCGAACACCTGGGGCCGGAGGATAAGGACACTCATTAGTATTTAATTTAATGATATTCGCCTGTTTGGGCTGTTCGCCCGGCACGTAGGGCTCCACCCTTCTAACATTCTCTTCCCATTTCATATTCTGTCAACCTCGTTTTTTTCTATTATATGATACAAGGGGCAAAAAGTCATGTGTTTCATGCTTGCATGAAAAAACATGACTTTGGGGGGCCCTTAGTTATTATATGCTCTCAAACAGTTATTCGCAAGAGCCGGCCGTCCATTCCTTCGCCATACGGGCATACTCTGCGGCCTGCTCCTCCATTCCTATGCGCTTATAGCATTCCGCCATTCCATTCAAAGGCTTGTCTCCTCTGCATCGGATGTCCAACAGACTTTCCGATTCAAAAGCAGCATTATAGAACCATACCACCGCCTCATGGTAATCTTCCTCCGACATATAAAAATATCCAAGCTCCAGACAGATTTCCGCACACCCGTTACTGGCTACCGCCTTCATCGCATATTTATGGAACTTCAGCCTATCGCCCCTAAACCGTGCCGCTCTTGCCGCCACGCAGGCCGCCTCTCGTACTTCTTCCACAGACCGCCCCGTATCTTCACAGGAGGCTTCAAAGAAAGGCCCTGACAGAATTACATCCTCTTCGCTGCCCGCGATAAAAAGTTCCCTTGCGTAAAGATTATGGAGACGCGACGATAAATGCCCTTCTCCGCACACTCTTCGAAAAGCCTCCAAATCTCTCGCCGCATGACTTTCCTCCTGCTCATGAATGATCTCTATCTCGCTGTCAAAAACCAGCGGCTCCGTTCGCACAGTCTCATGAATCGGGTCGATCCAGGTGAAGCTCCTCACTCTTTTAAACAGTTTAGGTCTATATTCTTTATCGTAGTTATAAACCGATCCGTGCTTAAGCTGGTTGGTATAATACATCTGAACGATTTCAATTTCCGGCAGCAGCTCCTGTTTCAAAATACGGAATCTTTCCCTATTGATCTCGTCTAACAACTCATCCGCATCCACAGAATATATATATTCCTTCGAAGCCTTGGAAAATGCATAATTCCTGGCAGCAGAAAAATCATGAACCCACGTAAAATCATATATCTTATCCGTATACCTGGCCGCGATTTCCTTCGTCCCATCATCGGAACCGGTATCAACTATGATGATTTCATCCATTAAGTCAGCAACGCATGACAAACACCTGTCCAAAATCTTCTCTTCGTTTTTTACTATCATACAAAGGCTTATCGTTATCATCAGTTCCTCCTCCATTTTCTACATAATATAATTTACCGTTCAGGGGCGGAAAATCGGAAAGGGACAAATTCCCCTCCCTGCAAGGCACTTGACCGACGCGTACTGAGCGTACGCGGAACGAAAGTAACGTAGCAGGAACAAAAATTTGCCCTTATCCGACCGTGTGTATTCTTTACACATTATAGCACCTTTGACAGAAACTCCTGCAGTCTCGGACTCTTAGGATGATTGAAGAATTCCTGAGGTGTGTTTTCTTCCATTATAACTCCTTCATCCATGAAAAGTACTTTCGTGCCTACTTCTCTGGCAAAGCCCATCTCATGGGTTACGACCACCATCGTCATGCCGCTGTCCGCCAGCCCCTTCATAACATCTAAAACCTCGCCGACCATCTCAGGGTCCAGTGCGGAGGTAGGCTCGTCAAAAAGCATCACTCTCGGGTTCATTGCGAGAGAACGCACGATTGCCACTCTCTGCTTCTGTCCTCCCGAAAGTTGACTGGGATAGGCATCCGCCTTTTCCGTCAATCCTACTCTCTCCAGGAGCTTCAGCGCATTCTCCGAGGCTTCCTCCTTGCTCATCAGCCTCAGCTTAATGGGAGAAAGAGTAATGTTATTCATAATCGTCAGGTTATCGAACAGATTAAAATTCTGGAATACCATCCCCAGATGTTGCCTTACTTTATCTATATCGGTCTTCGTATCGGTAATATTAACTCCGTCCACCCATATTTCTCCGCTGGTAGGAGTCTCCAACAGATTCATACAACGAAGGAAGGTACTTTTCCCGGAACCGGACGGTCCGATGACCACAACCTTTTCTCCTTGGTGCACGTGATAATTCACTCCTCTTAACACGTGATTATTTTCAAATTTTTTATGCAGGTCCTTAACGATTATCACTTTTACGCAGCCTCCTCTCAAATTTGGCGAGCAGAATTGTCAATATCTTAATTACGATAAAATAAATCACCGCCGCACCTATAAGAGGCATGAACGCTTCGTATGTTCTGGAAGCGATCTGATTGGCTGCCCTTGTCAAATCGGTCAGACTCACATAACCGACGATTGCCGTCTCCTTTAATAACACGATAAATTCGTTTCCGATTGGCGGAAGCACATTCTTTACCGCCTGCGGAATGATGATGTATATCATCGTCTTCGCTTTTGATAAGCCGAGGGAACGGCCTGCTTCCATCTGTCCGTTATCCACGGCAAGGATTCCTGCGCGCACGATTTCCGCCACATAAGCGCCGCTGTTAATACCGAAAGACAAAATCGCAACAATTACGCCATTCTTACTATTCGCCATTATAATGAACCACATGATCATCAGCTGGAGCACCGAAGGCGTTCCCCTGATGATATCTATATAAACATTGGCAATCACTGCCAATATCGATTTCTTTCCATTTCTTCTGACCGACAGCTTCATAAAAGCTAATAGCGTGCCGATAATCATACCCAATATCGCCGCAAAAAAGGCGATTTCCAACGTAACTCCCAATCCGTTCAAATATAATTTCCACCGGTCTCCGGTGACAAATGCGGCCTCAAACATTGCTGAAGCCTTCTCGAACCATGCCTGCATATTTTCTCTTTATCCTTTCCTATCGGATATTTTATCCAGTACCCCTTTAACCTACTCTATATTTTAATGAGGATAGCGGGTATTCCGCTATCCTCCAAATCATACAACATCTGCCGCCCTATCCGGTACATTAGTTCTCTTCTATGTACTGGCTTACTAAGGAATCGAAGGTGCCGTCGTCAATCAATTCCTGCAATGCATTATTGATCTGCTCTACTAACACGGTATCTCCCTTCGGCATAGCAATCGCATAATCCTCTGCTTCAAAGCCGAACTGCACCCCGTCCACTGCCGTTACCTGGCCTTCGAATTTGGATTCGAATACCATGGCAGGATTCTTGTCGATGATAACGCAGTCAAGTCTTCCGTTAATCAGATCATTGACAGCGTCCACTGCCTTGTTATATTGGGATACCGTAGCATCCTCAATCTCCTCCGCAATGAAATCGCCGGTAGTTCCAAGCTGTACGCCAATCGCCTTACCCTTCAAATCATCCGCAGTTGCGATCGCTGAGCCTTCCGGCAAAATCACATACTGAACGGCGGTATAATAAGGATCGGAAAAATCCACACTGGCTTTTCTCTCTTCTGTTACCGTCATGCCTGCGATAGATACGTCTATCTTGCTTCCGATGGAAGAAACAAGGGAAGCGAATTCCATATTGTCAACCTGAACCGTAACGCCCAGCTTCTCACCGATTGCATTAATCAACGCAATATCGAAACCATCCGGTTCCCCGGCATCATTCACGTACTCGAAGGGCGGGAACTCTGCATTAGTACCTACATTTAACACTCCGTCCGCTAAAGCTTCGGACACTGCTGCTGTATCCTCTGTGGAAGTCTCTTCCTGTGCTGTATCCTCTGCGGGAGTCTCCTCCTGCGCTGTTTCTTCAGCCTGCTCAGTCTGTGCCGTTTCTTCCGGAGCCGCTTCCTGCGCCGTGCTTCCGCATGCGGTCAAAAGGGACATACTAAGTACTGCTGCCATCATTGCTGCTAACCATTTTTTCATAATATAACCTCACCTTTCCCGTAGCCCGCAGACTCCTCACTGCGACTACATTTTCACTTTAACTATACGTCAGCATAGCATGTTCACTCCTTAAAATCAATAATTAATATGCGTATTTTATGATTTTTTTGCATCTTTATACATACGTTGGCAGCCTAAGAGGTATTTCCTCATCGATCCAGACAGAAATCCTCTTCCCTCCTGCTGTAACGAGCAGTTCCTTGCCTTTATTCCTTTTGGTAAACAGATGTCCCGGTCTGAGGCTGTACTGTCCGGTATTGGATTGCTCCAATATCATGAGGGGAATGGTTACTTCAAAGCCCTCTTCCTTCTTTTTCACGATGCAGCTTCCTGCATAGCGCATTTTTTCCTCTCCATCGCTGTGATATATCCTGATAGTTCCCATAAGAAGGTACATCAGCCATAGGATTCCTGCAGTGCCTGCCACGCTTCCCATAGTGAATGCCGCTGCTTTTATAACGGGCATGCCGGTATTTTTATCCTTTATTGTTTGAATTTCCATTTCCTCCTCTTCAGGCTCAGCAGCAAGAGGTTCCTGTTTTATGATTTCCTCTTTCTTTTGTACCTTCGGAAGTTCCCTCGTTAAAGGCTTTGTAAGATTTTCACCTTGAGAGGATGCCTTCTTTTTTATCGCCACACCGGAAGATCCTGATTTGTTCTTCCCGGGAATTTCGGCAGTTCTTATTTCGGCATGAGGCTTTATCTCTTCTTTATTTTCTACGCTGTTCGCTTTATCTCCGCTGCTACTGCCGTGATCGTCTTTACCATTTTCCTGATCACCGCCTTGTTCTGTTTCCTCTTCCGGCTTCTCCGATTCACTCTTTTCAATTATAAGCACCTTTTTTGAAGTATTCCCACAGACATCCCGAACTGCTATTGTAAGGTTCCTTTCTTCGCTCCGCTCTTTCTCATTCTCTTCACTTATCTCATTCTCATACGCAGCACTCCACGTTCTCCCGCCGTCATAAGAATACGCCTCATCTGCCAAGCCACTCCCCTCATTTCCATCTGGCTGCAAATCCTTTGCGCTTATACTCACTACTTTAGTTTTGCTGTCATAACAGGCACTTTCTATGATGGGAGCCGTAATATCTATTTTTTCTATATGTATGGACAGGCTAAGCTCCGAAAGTTCGATATCCTCATTGCATGCCTGCAGCCTGACCGTATAGTCACCATTTTCTCTTACTGCAATGGAACTGCCCTCTTTAAACTTCACTCCGTTCTTTTCCCATATAAACCGAGGTTCCTCCCACTGAAGAAAGCCTTCTTCTCCCAGCTCTATGCAGGATGCTTCCAACTTCTTCGGTTCTGTGGTCCAGCCGCTCCTGCTGTTTATAATTGATAGAAACGCATAGGCCGTTTCTTCTTCCTTACCGCAGCTCTTAACATAATGCTCTATTGTATCCTCTGTCTTTTTACAGCCAAGGGTATAGGCGTCTATACTCTTCTCATCCTTTCCACAGCTTCTTTTATAGGAGTCTATACTTTTTTCGGTCTTTCCACAGCTGTTCTGATAGCTTTCCACCGTCGATTCCGTCTTGCTGCATCCTAAAGCCCACGAGTCTACCGTCTGAGCCGTCTTGCTGCAGACCAGCCGGTAACCCTCTATTGTGCCCTCGTTCTTGCTGCACACCACTCTCTGATAGCTATGGGACTTATTGAAGTGCTGGCAGGTCCAGCACATGTAATGGGTTGCGCTGGTAATTCCCTCTCCGCATGAGGAATGTCTGTAATTTCCGCTTATTTCCGCGAACTGCGTATTTCCGTGATGGCTGCAGTAGTCGTTCTGCGTCCGAAGAACTTGCTGATTCCCCACAAAGGTCATCGTACATTCCTCCGTAGCATAGCATGTGCCGGTATGCTGATGATATACCGGTTCATAACATGCTCCGCCGTTTCCTTCATTGCCGGAATGTATGTGGTAGGCGGGAATACTATAGCAGCCTCCTCCTGAAACAGCCGTTCCGCTATGTACATGCTTTACCGGAGTAGCATAGCATGCCCCTCCTGTCTGAGAGCTGCCGCTGTGAATGTGAAAAACTGCTTCCTTGTAACAGCCTCCTTCCGCCGTGGTATCCCCCGTATGGACATGAAATACGGGGACAGTATAACACCCTCCTTCTTCTGCTGCACTTCCCACATGCACATGACTTACCGGCTCCCTGTAACAACCGGTTCCCTCCTTAGCATCTCCCGTGTGTATGTGATGGATTTCCTTTGTAACCCTTTCCTTCTCCTCCGCTCTTACCTGAACTGGTAAAGCGCATAGCAACACTGCTGCCAAAAAACATGTTCCAATTCCTAACCCTATGAATCTTAATCTTATATATCCTTTCATGGTATTTATTTCCTCCTGAGCCGCATTGGCTTACTTCTATATTTATAGGCGCAAAAAACCTATCTACAGGAGTTGATTTCCCAATAGATAGGTTCACAATGTTTATAATTTATCCCGCACATAGTTATAGAACAAATATAACACAGTATGCGGTCCACCGTCTACTAAAACATAAATAAATATTTTACCTTATCAATCGATGGTATCCCTTTTCAGATACCTTACCAATCAATAACGGTATTACAATTCCCGCCGCCATATAAATCCATCTGCTCACATCCATACCATTCAATAGGTAAATATAATTAACGTCCGTTAAAAATGCCGCCTTATCGAAATCCGCGCACCACGGAGTGAATAAGGATAGCGCAAAGAACGCCTCCTTTACGAGAAAAAGCGCTAAGATGTGGTGCATCATAATCCCATAGGTATTTTCCCCTATTTGCCGGATTCCCCTAAGTTGAGGCAGCAGGGGCGACAGAATCTTTGATACCCGCAGCCAGAACGCAATACCTGTCACCATCGTCACAAAGGGAATGACCGGTCCATTGGCAAAGCTCGCGCACCATACCGTGCTATAGGCTAATCCTGCACAAGAGAACGCCACAACAAGCTGTACAATGAATAAAACGGAAAAGTAAATACCATTTGGCAGCGTATCCTTCCGTTCCAGCTTTTTCTTATATAACTTCCCCAGTTCAAAGGCCGGAAGCATAAAAAGGATTCTTCCCGGAAATTTATAATATCCCCAGACATGCCCTCCTATGGCAAACCATACTGTCAGTATTCCTGCCAGAAGAACAGCGGCCATAATCAGATATTCCTTGTTAAGCCGTATAGCGGTAAGAACCCTGCGCATGCAAACATTGATTACCTCCACAAGAAACAGCGCAGGAACGAACCATGCCGGAAAATTATAACCGAACTGATGGCCGGTGAGAAACGGATCAAGAAAAAGCGTCTTAAAGCTGATTCCGTCTCCGATAATAAACCCGAAATACTTAAGCGCAGCTGCCAGAAAGCCGTAAAAAAGGTTCCATAAAAAATAGGGCACAAGCAGCCGTGCGGCTTTCCGCCTTATATATGCTCCAATATGCACTTCGTCGTCTTCATTATAAAAATAGCCGGAAACAAACAGAAATATCGCCACATGATACGAATAATATGGGAACAATCCTCCCAAATCAAATATCTGAAAGTCCGCATGCCCCGCTACTATTAAGATGATTCCTATAGCGGAAAGAATACGAAATGTATCATTATCTCTCTTCTTCTCCATCCCTATCCCCCTGATTCCATATATTGGCCACAACATTATTTCTTCGGAAAACAATCGCTTACAGACGAGAAAACAGATCGCTAATTTAACAGCCTCTCAAACTCCTCTTCCGGCATCGGCTTAGCAAAATAAAAGCCCTGAATAGTGTTGCAGCCCAGTTTCCTAAGGAATTCATACTGTTCCTCAGTTTCTACCCCCTCCGCCGTTACTTCCATATGAAGGGCCTGTGCCAGCTCGATAACGCTGGTAATGATTTTCTGCCCTTTAGGGTCATCGAAATCATCCACAAAACTTTTATCCAGCTTTAAGACATCGATAGAAATAGATTTTAGCATCATAAGAGACGAGTAGCCCGTACCGAAATCGTCCATCAGTATGCGGAACCCCATCGCATGCAGTCTGTCGATGATCTGGCATAACGCTTCCTGATTTTCAAAGATGGCACTTTCCGTCAGCTCAAGCTGCATATACTTCGCAGGCACCTTTGCATCCTCCACCATCTGCACATATTCCTCAATAAAGCTGTCGTTGTACAGATGCCTTCTGGAAAGGTTGACGGAAACAGGAACCACCTCTTTACCTGCCTCCAGCCACTCCTTCTGCTTTTTACATACCTCCGCGAATATATATTTATCCAGATAACTGATGAAGCCTTTCTTTTCTGCCAAGGGTATGAATTTGCCCGGCATAACGGTAGAACCGTCCGCCTTCCGCCACCGCACCAGGGCCTCGGCTCCCACCAGTTTTTTCGTCGTCACACTGTACTTAGGCTGATAATAAACAATGAATTCCTCATGCTGCAGAGCAAGCTTCATCTGGTCCTCCAACAGCTTTTCCTGAAGCATCCTTTGCCTGAAATCATCGTCATAAAAAGCATACTGCACATCGTCCTGCCCTTTTATAGAGGAATGAGCCATGGTCGCATAGTTCATCATGTGCTGGATATCCTCAGTCTTGTCTTTCACGATATAAATGCCGAAGGAAACCTTCAGTATATAATCATTTATCGTATCGGGATAGTTTTTCTGCAAGGCCTCCAAAAATCCCTTAATGCGCCCGTCCAGTTCTTCTCTGCTGTCGAAGTACCAAAGTGCCACAAACTTGTCAGCTATACGCCTCGCATAAATCTCATTTTCCTTGCTGTACCTTCTGCACATCTGCCATATATAGCGCAAGGTCTCATTCCCTTCCTCATAACCGAACAGCTCGTTGATTATCTTGAACTGATCCACATCCATTACGATATACGCCGTATTGGTGTCTGCCTCCTTCAATCGTTTCTTGGCTTCGGCACTAAAGCGCGCAAAAGAATAGCCGCCGGTCACATTGTCCACATACAAAATATTGGACAGCTCCTTTTTCTTCTTCTGCTCCGTCTTTATGATATATAATATGAAGGAGGCGAAGATAGCCCCCAACACCCCGCAAAGGGCATAAGTAAGAAGCATAATGAAATCTCTGGTGGAGTCCATTACGCCGGAGGGGACCACATTCAGAACATACCAGTTCTTAATCTGAAGCGGCGAATAATACATGTATTTATCTATCTTATTATGAAACCGGATATATCCGCGTTCCTGGTTTTCCAGATCCGCGTGCATCTCATCCACCGCTTCCGCATTGGAACCGGAAGCTGCGCCTAACGCCTCATATATGTTATCATATCCCTTAAATCCGGTAGAATTGGTGGTGTTCATCACAATGTCGCCATTTTCTTCTATGATATAGGAATATCCTTTTCCATCGAAAATAGAAACAGTGAACAGATTCTGTATCTCCGCAATTCTATGCGTAGTAAAAACTACCGCGCATACACTTCCGTCCTCATAAATCGGCATACTGAATACGACGATGTCCTCTCCGTTGTCCTTATCCTGAAGCCGTCCCGATATCCCCCTTTTTCCCCGCAAACTATCCATAAAGAATTCTCTGTCGCCCAGATTTAGATTCTTTTTATCCGTAGTATAAGCTTGTCCATCGGGCATAATGATTCCCATTCGTTTTACGGAATAGCGCTTAGCCACCTTTTCAAGCTCTGCAACCGCTTCTTCCGGATTAAAGCCGTTCCTTACGGAGAGCCTGTCAGACACCTCTTCCAGCAGAATGAATTCTCCCTCTACCTCCTTATTGAGTATGACCACACTCTGCTCGGATGTTTCTTTCAAAACTCCTATGATTTCATCGTTCAGTTCTTTTTCCAATATATTCACATAAAACAATAAGATACCGACCAAAACGCTGCAAAGGAATATGCCTATAAACAATCTCTTCCAAATCTTCACAAACTTTTTCATATGTAGTGTTTCCTCCGCACGGCGCCGGTTTTTTCTTCCATAATTCAGCTGCAATATTTACCATATTACCATACATTATCGCACCATACAAGAATACAAAAGGGGATACCGCCTGCATATATATCATTCACTGAGGCCGGCCCGAAAAATTGAAGAGGTATTTCCCACATGAAAAATGTGGACAAAAAGCGTCATACCGTCATCAATTTTTAATCTGCCTGCCTTCTATATCCATATGATAATGGTCCTTGTAAATGAGCTGAGAAACCGGTACGAATTCGTAGCCTTGGTTTTTCAGCTCCGTTATTAATTTATCCAAAGCGTCCACGGTATACTTCGCTCCGTTATGGCACAGGATAATGCTGCCGTTTCCCAAATGCTTGTTCTGTGTAACCTCCTTAATAATTGCGTTTGTACCGTAATCTTTCCAGTCAAGGCTATCCACATCCCATTGAACGGAATAGTAGCCGCACTTTGCCGCACTGCTTATAACTTCATTATTATAGTCTCCGTAGGGCGGGCGGAACAGATTCATTTCATAGCCGGTAAGCTCCTGAACCTTCCTGTGGGCTTCCATGATTTCCTCCTCGCACTGGGTCTCTGATAGCTGAGACATATTTTTATGACTGTCACTATGATTTCCCAGATCATGCCCTGCCGCAAGAATTGCTTTCACATCATCAGGATAAGCATCTACCCAGCCGCCCGTCATGAAAAAGGTGGCATAAATACCATGTTTTTCTAAAATTTCCAATATTTTTTCCGTGTCCTCGTTTCCCCATGCCGCATCGAAAGAAAGTGCGAGCTCCTTCTTCTGCGTTTCTACACAGTAAATAGGAAGCTCTCTTCCATTCACACTGCTGCTGACAGTAACGGAACCCGGCAGGACTGCTGCTGCTCCTTTTATGATAGCCAATGCCGCCAGCACAAAAACCGCCGCCTCCACTCCTTTTATAATCAGCATACTTCTATACGCTTCTTCCGATTGTCCCTCTTCTCGTTTCGGAAGCATCTTCCATATTTTCTTTTTGATTCGTTCCACATATCGCTTCATACGCATAAACACCCGGCATAACTGTTGTTACAGTATATGCCGGGCATAGGTTGTCATATGTTTTTTCTAAGTATGAGTATACTAATTAGTATGCAGCAAATGATGAGACTTCTCCGATAGCGGCTCTCCCAAAAATTCCTCATACAGCCGCTGTATGGTAGGATTCTCGTGGGAATATCTAAGACTCCTTTCCTCATCCAGCTCATACAGCTTGGCAGAACGCTGCGGTGTCATCTTTACGTCTTCCCAAATAGGCTGTCCTCCGCCTCCTACGCAGCCACCAGGGCAAGCCATGACCTCTACGAAATCGTAATCCTTTCTTTTTTCCATAATATCATCCATTAGAAGTCTGGCATTCTTGAGCCCGCTTACCGTACAGGTCCGAACCATAGTGCCGTCCACGAAATAGACCGCTTCCTTTTGTCCCTCTCCGCCCCGTACCTCACCAAAGCCCTTAGGGTCAGGATTATTCCCTGTCAAGGCAAATACCGCAGTCCGAAGCGCCGCTTCCATTACACCTCCGGTAGTTCCGAACAGAACCCCTGCTCCCGTATTCTCTGAAAGCGGGGAATCGAATTCTACTTCCTCTAACAGTTCCGGCTTGATATGCTCTGCCGTAATCAGCCGCGTCAGCTCTCTGGTCGTCAGCACGATATCCACATCCGGACCTGTCCCTGTCACATCCATTGCCGGTATCGCTGCCTCTCCTTTTTTGGCTACACATGGCATGACGGAGATACAGCATATTTTATCCGGCGACACATTTAGCTTCTGTGCAAAATATGTCTTCGCCACCGCACCGAACATCTGCTGGGGAGATTTTGCAGTAGAAAGTCTGCCTGCCGCTTGAGGATATTGGCTTTTCATAAAACGTACCCATGCCGGACAGCAGGAGGTGAACATAGGCAGTCCGCTTTCCTTGATTTCGGGCAGCCTTTTTAACAGCTCATTGGCTTCTTCCATAATGGTCAGATCGGCAGCAAAGTTGGTATCGAATACATAGTCGAAGCCCACCTGCTTCAAAGCCGCCGCCATTCTCTTCTCAGTTGCCACATCCTCCGGCAATCCCAGCGACTCCCCCCATGCGGTACGCACTGCGGGAGCAATCTGGACTATGGTAATTTTCTCCGGATCGGCCAGGATATCGAACACCTTTGGAATGTCATTGCGCTCTCTAAGTGCGCCGGTGGGACAATGTGAGATGCACTGACCGCACATGCTGCAGTCGGTATCCTCGATATTGCGATGACCGGACACATCAACCGTAGTACGGGAACCGGTATTTTGCACATCCCAGATATGTAAGTCCTGAACTTTATCACAAACCTGTACACAGCGCATACATTTAATGCACTTCTTAAAATCTCTTATCAGAGGATAATCCTGATTCCAGGGCGCATCCTCTACTACTTTCGGATAGGATATTTCAGTAAGCCCCAAGTCGTTAGCCATCTTTTGAAGGTTACAGTTGCCGCTTCTGACACAGGTCGCACAATGGCAATCGTGCTGGGAAAGAACCAGTTCTACATTGATGCTTCTGACTGCACGCACCTTAGGTGAGTTGGTATAGATTACCATTCCCTCCTCTACCGCGTTATTGCAGGCTGTGATGAGCTTCCCCTTCCCCTGCATTTCTACCACGCAGACTTTACAAGCGCTGATTTCATTGATTCCCTCCAGATAACACAGGTGCGGAATCATAATTCCTGCATGGGCCGCTGCCTTCATGATAGTGGTTCCTTCTTCCACACAGATATTCCGATTGTCAATTTTCAAATTTACCATATCGCAGCCCGGCCTCCTTTCAAATTTCCATAACCGTAATGGTCACAGCGCAGACATCTGCCCGCTTCCTGTTCCGCTTCCTGCTCCGTCATGGTACATTCTATTTCATCGAAGTCATTCTTTCGTTTGCCCGCTTCGCGCTCCCTCAGATTGATTCTGCCGCAGGGCTCCTTATCCTCGTAATTCACCTGAGGGATTTCTACATCACAGCTAATGATGTGATGATAGTCCAGATACTCGTCAATGTTAGCTGCGGCGACCTTACCCGCAGCAATGGCCCGAATAACGGTAGCGGGGCCGGTCACACAGTCACCGCCGGCAAAAACACCGGGGATCTCACGGAATCCGCTTTCGCTCAGGGCATCGATAACCCCTCTTTTTACCGGAACTCCTGATTCCTGGAAATGGTGCGATTCGATTCCCTGACCTACGGCAACCACAACAATATCACAAGGTATCCTTTCCAATTCTCTATCGGCACGTACCGGACGGGCACGTCCCCATGCATCGATAGGACCGATGATCTGGGGTTCGATCCAGACAGCAGTAACATTCCCTTTTGCATCCGCTTCAATTTTGATAGGCGCATTGAGGGGATAAAGCTCAGCGCCTTCGGCTATGGCTCCCTCGACCTCTTCGGGAAGAGCTGTCATATCCTCCTGTCTTCTTCGATAGGCAATCCCTACCTGCGCAGCACCAAGGCGAATCGCCGAACGAGTACAGTCCATGGCGACATTGCCGCCGCCCACGATAATGACCCTTTTTCCGGTAAAATCGGGAGGGTTGTTTTCTCCGATACTTCTAAGCATTTCTACAGCGGAAATCACGCCCGCCGAATCTTCTCCTTCAATGCCCATCTTTTTATCGATATGTGCGCCGATAGCGATATATACGGCATCGTATTTCTTCCGCAGTTTATCTAATGAGATGTCGTCCTCTTTTTTTCCAACCTTTTTCCCCGTATGCACTTCCACACCCGTAGAAAGAATCGCTTCAATATCTTCGTCAAGACGTACTCTTGGGAATCTATAGTTCGGAATACCGTACCTCAGCATGCCTCCCAGCTTTTCCTTTTCTTCATATACTACGGCATGATGGCCCATGAGCTCCAGATAATAGGCCGCCGATAATCCGCCTGGTCCTCCTCCTATGATAGCTACCTTTTTGCCTGTAGAGGGTGCTTTCTCAGGAACGGGTACGGTGTTGGCACGGGCGTTGTCAACTGCCATGCGTTTCATGCCGCGGATGTTCACGGAGCTGTCGATCATGTTACGACGGCAGCGAGCTTCACAAGGATGTTCACAAATCAATGCACAGGCGGTAGGGAAAGGATTGTCTTTACGAATCAGCGTTACCGCATCCGCATACCGCTTTTCTCCTACCAGCGCGATATATCCGGGGATATCCACACCAGCCGGACACAAAGCCACACACGGCACAGGCTGTGTAATGCCGTAGGAACATTTTCCATGCTCAATGTGATAGACATAGTCCTCACGGAAACCTTTTAAACCTGCTAATACCATGCCTGCTGCCTCATAGCCTATAGCACAATCGGCAGAATCGGCAATACTGCTCGCCGTCCTCAGCATTAAATCCAATGTGGCTAATGTGGCTCGATTTTCCAGCACATCTTCCAACATCTTCGAAAGCTGCAACAGCCCTACGCGGCAGGGAACACATTTACCGCAGGTCTGGGCATGGCATACTCTCAAAAAAGATAGTTGTAAATCCACCGGACATAACCCCGGAGGACTGGCGACGATATGTCTTTCCAGATCCTTGTACAGCCGCTCCACTGTAAGCTGGGCCTGATTGGGGGTACTAATTCTTAATCGACTCATCCTTTCTCCTCTCTGCATTAAAACAAATTTCCTTTGTTTATACTTGTACAAAATAACTATAAGGTATGTACTTACCTATATCTTAATTATAATTAAGTCACAAAAAAATTGCCTTGTCAACATATCCCGACACTTTATTACTGAAAACGGAGTGAACAGTAATGTCATTCACACACAAAAACACCCGGCATAACTTTTACAGTATATGCCGGGTATCGTCTGTCATATGTTTCCTATCCGTTTATTAAGTTAAGTACACCCTGAAGGCTTTGGTTCGCCTGTGCCAGCATGACCTTTCAATACCTGCAAATAATCGTTTCATCCTGCATATAAGCGTATATGTCTTAAAGTCTCAGCAGTCTTCTTGTGCCAGGCCGTATTTCTGAGAAATACGTATCAGCAGCTCCACGATCTTCTCCATAGATTCCACACAAATATATTCGTACTTTCCATGAAAATTATGCCCACCCGTGCAGATATTGGGGCAAGGAAGCCCCATGAAGGAAAGCCTCGCACCGTCAGTGCCGCCTCGGATCGGGATGACTATGGGTGTCACGCCGATTTCCTCCATGGCTGCTTTGGCATTATCTACCAAGTGCATATTCTTCTCTATGATTTCTTTCATATTATAATAAGAATCCTTTAAATCAATGACTACAGTGCCTTCTCTGTATTTCTCGTTCAGAAAGCACCCTATCCTAAGAAAGTTTTCCTTTTTCTGCTCAAATTTCTCTTTGTCATGATCACGTATGATGTATTCGGAAACCGCTTCTTCCACATTTCCTGTTAACGAATCCAAGTGATAAAAGCCCTCGTACTTCTCCGTATACATAGGATTCTGAAATGCGGGAAGCATAGCTTGAAATTCCTGAAGTATAAGCAAAGCATTTATCATCTTATTCTTGGCATCGCCGGGATGTACGCTCCGGCCATATGCGGTTACTTTTGCCCCTGCCGCATTGAAGTTCTCGTATTCCAGCTCCCCCAGTCTGCCGCCGTCCACCGTATAAGCATAATCAGCTCCGAATAAATCCACATCAAAATAATCGGCTCCGGCTCCCACTTCTTCGTCCGGAGTAAAACCGATTCGCAGTTTTCCATGAGCGATTTCCGGATGCGTCAGAAGGTACTGCGCCATAGCCATGATTTCCGCGATTCCTGCTTTATCATCGGCTCCTAACAACGTAGTTCCGTCCGTCACGATCAAGCTTTTTCCAATATAATAGGAAAGCTCGGGGAAATCATTCGTCCGCATCACTACGTTCTTCTCCCCATTCAGAACAATGTCGCCTCCGTCATAAGTCTCCACGATACGGGGCTTTACGCCCGCCCCCGTCACTGCCGGAGAAGTATCCATATGGGCGATAAATCCTAGAACCGGAGCACTCTCCAACCCCCTCGATGCAGGAATGGACGCATATACATAGCAATATTCCTTATCCAGAGTTATTTCCTCTGCGCCCATTTCTTCGAGCTGCTCTACAAGCAGCTTCGCCAAATCGAACTGCTTTGCCGTAGAGGGAGTAGATGCCCTCCCGTCTTCGGACTGGGTATCTAATCGTACATATTTCAAAAAGTTATCTACTACTGTCGACATGCTGCTCTCCTTAGGTCAATTCTTTATTTTGCGTAGGTTCTAAGCTCCTGCGCCAGCTCATGTATCGATTCCAGCATACGCCTGCACTCTACCATCTGGCCCACAGACTCCTCAGCGGACTTCACGCCCTCCTGCGAAGATGCCGCAACTTCTTCTCCTGTCGCCGAAAGCTGGGAAATATTGTCGGAAATTACTCCGGTAGCCTGCATAATGTCTTCCATAGTCTGCTCCAGGTTATTGATACTTCCTGCAAGCTCAATTACTTCATCGTTAATCGTCTCGAATTTCTCTTTCGTGACCTCTATCATCTTCGTTTGCTCGTTAATGAAACCTACGGAATGATCCAAGCTCTCCGACGCACTCCTGGCATCCTCTATCAACTCGGAAATGATTCCCGTAATCCTCTCTGTCGCACCCTTCGTCTGATCCGAAAGCTGTCTGATTTCATCCGCCACTACAGCGAAGCCTTTACCCGCTTCTCCCGCTCTCGCAGCTTCGATGGATGCGTTTAAAGCGAGCAGATTGGTCTGGGAGGAAATATTCATAATATCCCCAACAATATGCTTCACTTCATCCACGCTGGTTGTCAGTCTGGCTGTGGCGCTTACCGTCTGGCGGCTTGCTTCCTCCACGCCCTTAGCCTGTTCCTTCAGGCTGTTGACAAGGCCTACACCCTCCGCTACGTTCTCAGAGGTAGTAAGAGATACCTCTGCTATCTTGGAGGTTTCCTTCCCTGCCACATCCGCACTCTCCTGAATGTTGGAGCACATCGCCGCCTGCTCCTGAATGGATTGCGCCGTGCTCTCCGTACTTTCCGCAATGTTCTGCATAGCGGAGCTGTTGGAATTCACGCTTTCCTGAAGCCGCTTTAACAATTCATTGGCACGCTCGAAATCCACGCCTATATTATCCGCAGTCTGGACCATTTTATCCGCTGCCTTCGCCTGTTCTTGGGCTACTGCACTGATGCTGTCCATCTTTTCTTCATTAAACTGCTGTATCAGCTTCAGCGACACATAGGCAGTCGCACATATGATAAGCGATATTCCCCAGCGGATAACAGTGTCATCCCATACCAGCCTTCCGGCCGCCACATCCTCTATTGTCCATATCGTATTACCGATGACTATGGCTATAGTACCTGCCACAGCAAACCGTACATTCAGATACATCATCGCCCCTATGATCATAGGAAAGGCATAGATATAAGTCGAAGAAAAGGTACTCACGGACATGAGCACGATAAAGGTCAGTGCTCCCGACCCGGTCAGCACGGAACCGCATATCCTTCTTCCTTTGCAAATCATGAAGCCGATGATACTGACTATTAACAGCACGATCGGAGTGAACAAGCCAATGTAATTCTGAAGCTGTGCACTCTCTCCTCTCACATCATTTAGCATGGATACCGCGCTGAAAATAAGCGTACATGCTATAATCACAAAAACTTTCTTATCAATTCTTAGGTATTGTTCTCTTGTCATCTGCTTATCCTCCACCATTACTAATGCTATAATACACCCACTAAATAATATAACACTATATAGAAGAAAATTAAAGAAAAATTTCCCATTTACCGTATATTTCGATTTTTTTCTTTCCTAATTTTCAATTTTCATATTTGGAAAATTTTTGTGTACAAATATACACTTTTCATATATAATATAGATGCAAATTGATAAGGCTTAAATAAAGAGGGAGCAACCGTCATTTATATGGATTCTTTGCGATATATCCAACTAGATTATGTTTCATACGCTAAGAATTGAAATGGCAAGATTTTTATTGTATCGGATAAGGTTACAGTAAAAGTCTTTTTATCATGCCTCTCCTCTAATATTAAAAACACTAAAAACAATTGTAATTTAAGAAATTACACACTTTTAAGGAGGTATTATTCATGGACAGCGACCCTGTCGCCCGAACGATTACTTTACAACTTTTATTTCTAGTATTTTTAACACTGGTGAACGCGTTTTTCGCAGGAGCCGAAATGGCTGTAGTTTCCGTCAATAAGAACAAAATCAAGCGGCTGGCAGGGGGAGGCAACAAGAAGGCGGCTTTGATACTTCGCCTTTCGGAGAATTCCACTAGTTTTTTATCTACCATTCAGGTAGCGATAACGTTCGCGGGCTTTTTCTCCAGTGCATCCGCAGCGACAGGTATTTCTCAGATACTCGCAGGTAAAATGGAGGAGCTTAGTATTCCCTATAGCGGAACGCTCGCTGTGGTAATCGTCACATTGATTTTGTCCTACTTCACACTTGTCTTCGGAGAACTGGTGCCGAAGAGAGTGGCATTGCAGAAGGCGGAGGGATTCAGCCTCTTCTGTGTAACTCCTATTTACTATGTATCCATTGCCATGGCGCCTTTTATCAAGCTTCTTTCCTTATCTACCAATGGATTCCTTCATCTCATCGGAATGAAGTCCGCTTCTCTCGAGGAGGAGGTATCCGAGGAGGAAATAAAGTCCCTTTTGGAAACAGGACAGGAAACGGGCGTTTTCAATGATATCGAGAAGGAGATGATCACTTCCATTTTTTCCTTCGATGATAAGAAGGCGAAGGAAGTGATGACCCCGAGGCAGGATATGATTGCTATAGATATTTCCAAGTACCGGGATGAATATTTGGACACCATATTGCAGAGCAGGCGTTCCCGTATTCCCGTCTACGACAAGAACATGGACACCATCATCGGAATTCTTTCCGTGAAGGACTTCATGATCAAGGCCAAGGAGCAATCCTTTACCAATGTAGATATAAGGACTCTTTTGCAGAAGCCTTATTTCGTTCCGGAGAACCAAAAGATCGACAAGCTTTTTCAGGAAATGCAGAAAAGCAAGATCCATATGGCCGTTTTGGTGGATGAATACGGTGGTGTATCGGGTCTCGTCACGTTAGAAGACCTGATCGAAGAAATTGTGGGAGATATTTGGGAAGAATATGAAGAAGCGGATACGGGTATTGTAGAGCTTTCTTCCGGCGCATACCACATTCCCGGCAGCATGCTCATTTACGATTTGAACGAGGAGTTACACCTTCACCTCACGAGCAACTGCGATACTCTGTCCGGATATTTAATTGAGCAGCTAGGGTATATCCCTGAGGAAGGCCAGCTTCCGCTTACCATTAAGACACCGGAAGCAAACTTTTCCATTACGGAGTTAAAAGATCGTGTCATTACTTCTGCTACGGCAGAAATAATAAATAAACAAAAGGAGAACGAATCATGAATTTTATTATTGAAGGAATTATGTCAGTAACATGGCAGCAAATTGTTATGTACTTCGTCGGCGTTTTGCTGATCTGGCTCGCTATAAAGAAGGAATACGAGCCGTCACTGCTTTTACCGATGGGCTTTGGCGCCATTCTTGTCAACCTTCCCGCTTCCGGTGTAATCAATCAGGTGCTCGAAGGCGTAGGCGAAACCCACGGTATTATCCAGTGGTTGTTTGAAGTCGGCATTGAAGCTTCCGAAGCATTGCCAATCCTGCTCTTTATCGGTATCGGAGCTATGATCGACTTTGGTCCTCTGCTTTCCAAGCCTATCATGTTCTTATTCGGCGCTGCCGCTCAGTTCGGTATTTTTGCCGCTATCCTCCTTGCGACTCTTCTCGGATTCGACTTGAAGGATGCTGCTTCTATCGGTATCATCGGTGCTGCCGACGGCCCTACATCAATTTTGGTATCCCAGATACTACATTCCAAATATATCGGTGCCATAGCCGTGGCCGCTTACTCTTACATGGCCCTCGTACCGATCGTTCAGCCTTTTGCTATTAAGCTGGTTACGACGAAGAAGGAACGCCGTATCCGTATGGACTACAAGCCCTCTCAGGTTTCCAAATCCATGCGTATCGCATTCCCTATCATCGTTACCTTTATCGTTGGATTCATCGCTCCGTCTTCCGTTTCGCTCGTTGGTTTCCTTATGTTCGGTAACCTGCTTCGTGAATGCGGAGTACTCGGTACGATGTCCGATACGGCACAGAATGCTCTTGCTAACCTGATCACACTTTTACTCGGTATCACCATCTCCTTCAGTATGAAGGCTGCAGATTTCGTAAATACCGATACCTTACTGGTTATGCTGATCGGTCTTGCCGCATTCGTACTCGACACCATGGGCGGCGTGCTCTTTGCAAAATTTATCAACCTCTTCATACCTCACAACAAGATCAACCCTATGGTCGGTGCGGCAGGTATCTCCGCATTCCCCATGTCTTCACGTGTTGTACAGAAAATGGCTATGAAAGAGGACCCGGGCAATGTTCTTATCATGCAGGCTGCGGGTGCTAACGTATCCGGACAGATTGCTTCCGTTATCGCCGGAGGACTTGTTATTAACCTTGTAACCAACTACTTGAAGTAAGGAGGAACGTATTATGATGGACAATGTAATAATTGCTTTGGAGATTATGGGAAAAGGAATGGGCGGTATTTTTATCGCAACCCTTTTAATCATCGGTATTGCCATGCTTCTTTCCAAACTCACAGCCGGAACCGGAAAAAAAAGCGAAGAAAAAAAATAAATTATACATTTAAGTATTTTAAAGGAGGACGCTTGGCGTCCTTCTTTTTTATGATTTACTAGAGTGTCAAAAGTCCTTTTCGTCAACTTTCTCAGACAATGGAATCATAACCAAAAGAACGAATGCGTAAAGGACTTTTGACACCCTAATCAAGATTGCCCGCAGACGAAAAAACGGCTCAAAAGAACTTTTACGTCCTCCGAACCGTTTTCCCAAACAAAACACCTATTATTAAGCTACTGCGCTTTTATTTTATCACGAAGACGGCAGATTCTCAACTGCTTCTCACAATTTTCTACATATTACCTTTTTGGCAACCCTTTTCCATTTTATTTTTAGTTAATAATTTCCTCATTCTTTTCTAAGAATCATTAGTTTTGTTTAAGGAAATGAACACATCAAGTTCATATTTGTACCGTATACTAGAGTTATCAAAAGGAGGTGGATACCACAATATGCATAAAGAAAAAACACCACAAAGGATATCCATGACAGAAATGGTTTCATCAAACGATAACTGGAAAATGTATTCTCTCTTTCATGATTATTTCCTGGAATTGCTCTCTTACGAGAAGCAAAAAGTTTCCGGCTCCGATGTATGGCAGCTTAATTACATATAGATTCATGTTTCTCCCCTTTGTTACCCCCGCATATAATTATGCGGGGTTTTCTTATTGTTTCATCATATTCCTTCTGTACTCCTTGGGCGTACATGCGAAAAATCGTTTGAATACTTTGGAAAAGTTGCTGGGGCTGTCAAAACCGCACAGCGTAGATACCTCCGCCACACAGAGGACAGAGGCGCCTGTCAGCATGGAAGCCCCCTGCATCACCCTGTATTTCAGCAAATACTGTATGGGAGAAACCTGAATGACTCTCTGGAAGCAGCGCAGACATTCCCGCTCCCCTATATCCGCCGCCTGCGCTATCTGTGAGAGCTGTATGTTCTCGGCATAACGCTCATGGATGAAATCTAACATTCTTCGTATACGTATATCATCCTGACTGACCTGTGAATTATTCTCATCCATTTCTTCCTTATACTGGCGATACAGAAGCATACAAAACGAGGATAGATGCTCTCTCACCTCGAGCTCGTAGCCAAAACCGCTCCCCGCCATCGCTGTGAATGCCTCAGTAAAATGATCGATAAGTGATACGTGCCAGCCTGTTTCCCGATAAAACTGACAGCCGTCCAGGAGAGAATAACGAACGAGAGGCTCCATATATTTCTGAGCGAAAACCGAATTCTTGCTGCCTGTCACAAGCAGGTCCGAAAAAACAAGCGAATGATATTCGCAATACGGATCCGCCGTAGCACGATGGAGAATACCTGAATTAATGAAGACAGCCTCTCCCGCTTTCACCTTGAAAACCTTGCTGGGAATCTGAACCCGCATCATACCTTCTTCTATATAAATAATCTCCAACTCCTCGTGATAATGCCATGGAATCTCATCCCACGCCCGGCTGGTACACCGGTAGGAATAGCCGGCGCAGGGAAAATCGATAGTCCCATGGGGGCTGAGCTCCCGTCCGCTTCGGTCCAGATTGAGCATACATTGCTGAAGTGCCATAGGAATTCTCCTTTTAGTCGTTTTTATTACATTATATGTCCAAATAAGTATTGTTTCAAGGCATGGAAGGCGATATTCTGTTACTGTTCACACAGCGGCTTAACACTTGCTGTTAAGCTGCGTAAGAACGTGATTCAAGAGATGATTTCTGCTTCGCAAAGCGAATTTAAATGAAGAAATCATGCATTGCTGTGAACGGAGTGAACAGTAACGATATTCTTACATCATAGTATATACTTACAAGGAGAAAAGACATGACAACCATTTTATTAGTTATCATTTATATCGCATTTATCAGCCTCGGACTGCCGGATTCCCTTCTCGGCTCCGCCTGGCCGTCCATGTATGGAGAACTTCACGTGCCCGTATCCTATGCGGGTGTTATCAGTATGATTATAGCGGCAGGAACTATCGTGTCCAGTCTTTTCAGCGACAGGCTGATCCGCCGTTTCGGCACCGGAGTGATTACTCTCGTCAGCGTAGCCATGACGGCTCTGGCACTATTCGGCTTTTCTTTCTCCGGCTCCTTCTGGCAGCTATGCTTATGGGGCATCCCTTACGGACTGGGCGCAGGAAGTGTAGATGCCGCCCTGAACAACTTCGTAGCCCTGCACTACAAGTCCCGCCATATGAGCTGGCTTCACTCCTTCTGGGGCATCGGTGCCACCACCGGCCCCTATATCATGGGACTTTGCCTGACAAACGGATTTAAATGGAATTCCGGCTACATGGTCATCGGCATCCTGCAATTCGCTCTCGTGCTCTGCCTCATTCCCACATTGCCCCTATGGAAGCGCAAACAGAAAGCACATGCGGAGGAAACCCACGCTCCGAAGACTCTGCGCCTGTCGGATACCATAAAGCTCCCAGGAGCCAAGGCTATCCTAATCGCATTTTTCTGCTACTGCTCATTAGAGGCCACCACCGGCTTATGGGCCAGCAGCTATATGGTGCTTCATAAGGACATCGACGCTCAGACCGCAGCGAAGTGGGCCGCTTTATTCTACCTCGGAATTACTATCGGACGTCTTATCTGCGGCTTTATCACGGATAAGCTGGGGGACCGCCGGATGGTACGTATCGGGCAGGCTATTGCGGGACTGGGAACATTACTGCTCTTTCTCCCTTTTGGAAACATCATGACTCTTGCCGGATTGATTTTCATCGGATTAGGCTGTGCACCCATCTACCCCAGTCTGCTCCACGAGACACCCGATAATTTCGGCGCCGATAAGTCTCAGGCCATCATGGGTATGCAAATGGCATGCGCCTATGTGGGTTCCACCCTCATCCCGCCCTTATTCGGATTCATTGCGGAACACGTTTCTATTTCACTGTATCCTCTGTACCTGATTTTCTTCATTGTGCTCATGTTTATCATGGCAGAAAGGATGAATAAAGTTCATGGCAAAAGAGATAATTGATCTCCATATGCACAGCTATTACAGCGATGACGGGGAGTACACTCCCACTACCCTCGTGCAAAAATGCAAAGAATGCGGCATCACCATAATGTCCATCACCGACCACAACTGTGTGCGTGCTGTTTCAGAGGGGCAGCCGGCCGCGAAGGATACCGGTATCCGCTTCCTTCCCGGCATCGAAATCGACTGCACCTTTCAAGATGTCAACCTTCACGTCCTCGGATATGGCATCGACTATACAAACGATGATTTCTATCTGCTGGAGAAAAATATTCAGGAACAGCAGAAACAGGCTTCTCGGCAAATGCTGCTATTTACACAGAAACTGGGCTTTCATATTACGGAAAATGATATGGTGGAGTTAGCAGAGAACAACTATTGGAAGGACTGTTGGACCGGAGAGATGTTCGCCGAGCTTTTGCTTGCCCGTCCGGAGTATAATGATCATCCGCTTCTTTCTCCTTATCGTAGCGACGGAGCGAGAGGTGATAATCCTTATGTGAATTTCTATTGGGATTACTATTCGCAAGGCAAAGTCTGCTACGCTAAGATAATCTATCCCTCCTTGATGCAAATCATAAAGATTATACACAATAGCGGAGGGATTGCCGTCCTCGCTCATCCCGGGATCAACCTGCAGAACCGCCACGAACTGCTTCACCCTATTCTTAAAACAGGTCTTGACGGAATTGAGTCCTTCAGCAGCTACCATGACGCTCCCGCTGCGGAATACTTTTTGAATAAATGCCGTGAGTTTCACCTTCTTCCCACCTGCGGAAGTGATTTCCATGGGAAGACGAAGCCTGCCATCAGAATAGGGCAGATTAATTGTACTATCGATACAGAAGAAATAGCAACGCTGCTAAATAGCTATTTTCCGCAGGTAAATTAAGTGATATACTGTAGTTACTATATGACTTAAATTCTGTGAGGTAAATCATAAATGGACATTATCGATGCTGCTAGAAATATCAATAAAACACACGAGGAGGATATTCTGAACAAGCTCTATACTAAGTGGGGCGAAGCGATCGACCCTGCCCACGTATTGGAGGAATATCCCCGCCCTCAGCTTAAAAGGAACAACTATACGATATTGAACGGTTATTGGAACTATGCTTTTACCACCTCCAAGGATGCCCCCGATGCATATGACGGGCAGATTCTCGTTCCCTTTTCTCCGGAAAGTCTGTTATCCGGTGTGGAAAGACAGCTGCAGCCCCACGAATACCTGTGGTACGAGCGCACCATAGTCTGCGATGTCCCTGATTCTTGCCGTCTCATACTGCATTTCGGAGCGGTGGACCAGCATACGGCAGTCTATATAAACGGGGATACAGTCTGTGAGCATCACGGCGGCTATCTCCCCTTTGAAGCCGATATTACTTCTTTTCTTCGCCAGGGTGCTAATTCCCTCCTTGTAAGAGTTCAGGATTTCAGCGATACTTCTCACCATTCAAGGGGAAAACAGACCCTGAAAAGAGGCGGTATGTTCTATACTGCCCAGAGCGGTATATGGCAGACCGCATGGATGGAATGCGTGCCAGAGCATTACATACACAAGCTGAAGATAACACCCGACTACGATAAAGGCGAGGTGTCTCTTCTTCTGTCCGCTTCAGGGCGGGAACCTCTGAATATACGCATCCTTTCGAACGGTTATTGTATCTTCGATACCTCCTACGAGGCTTCTTCATTGTCTTCCTCTGGTGAAAGCACGTCTTCCGGCAACCATGCACCTTCCGGCGATTACCAAATCGCGGTACGTGCCAAGCTATCGGAGATTCACCCCTGGAGCCCCGATTCTCCTTTTCTTTATACCTTAATCATCTCCTATGGTCAGGATGTGGTGGAGAGCTATTTTGCCATGCGCACTTTTACTACGCAGCCCGATGAAAAGGGCATCATGCGCTTTTGTTTGAACCATAAATCTTTATTCTTGCACGGTGTCCTGGACCAGGGCTACTGGTCCGACGGCTTATATACCGCACCCTCCGACGAGGCACTGATCTACGACATTCGCACAATGCAAAGGCTTGGCTTCAATATGATGCGCAAACATATCAAGATAGAGGCTGCACGCTGGTATTATCACTGCGACAGGCTGGGAATGATCGTATGGCAGGACATGGTCAGCGGAGGCTCCCATTATTCCATGCCCATCGTCTGCTACCTGCCCACTCTCTTCCCCCGCTTCTTCCAGAAGCTAAGCGACGATAATTACAAATTGTT
This sequence comes from Kineothrix sp. IPX-CK, assembly GCF_039134705.1. Lineage (NCBI taxonomy): Bacteria > Bacillati > Bacillota > Clostridia > Lachnospirales > Lachnospiraceae > Kineothrix > Kineothrix sedimenti. The sequence goes on from NZ_CP146256.1 coordinate 3,761,473, forward strand.
CGGCAGGCATTCCAGAGAAGGGCGGGAAGAATGGCTTCAGGAATGTACAGATACCGTGGATTATCTATACAACGTTCCATCCATTGCCGTATGGGTTCCCTTTAACGAGGGATGGGGGCAGTTCGATTCCAATGCTGCAGCGAAGCTGTTAAAAGAAAAAGACCCCACCCGCCCGGTGGACCAGACGAGCGGCTGGTTCGACCAAGGCGGCGGAGACTTTAAAAGTGTGCACAATTATTTCAGAAAGCTGAAGGTACCAAAGGATCCCCGTGCCTTTGTTGTATCCGAATATGGCGGCTATGCCTGTCACATCGACGGACATTCCAGCGTAGAACGCATTTACGGCTACAAGAAGTTCGCAGATCAGGAAGCCCTTACCAAGGCCTACCATAAGCTTATCGATGAGGAGCTAAAACCTCTTATCGAAAAAGGGCTGTGCGGTGCCGTATATACACAGGTATCCGACGTGGAGGAGGAAGTCAACGGACTTCTTACCTATGACCGCAAGGTATGTAAGCTATTGCCCTAATATATGGTCCTCAAATATTATTTGTAGGACGATGTACTTAGAATCCTCTCCAGCTTTTTTTTCACGTGAATATACGCAGGAATCAAAAAGATGTCCGCAAATATCCATGCCAACGGGCTGGCAAAGCAAGCTGCTACGAAACCGAATATGGGAACGAGCAGGATTCCTGCCAGACTTCGCGCCGCCATCTCACATACACCCGCGAGGATAGCGAAGGAACTAAAGCCCATTCCCTGGATCATAAATCGCATGATGTTCACAAAGACTAACGGGACGTAGAACGCACTGTTAATGATCAGGAACTGTCTCGCATCGGCGATCAGATGTGTCTCTCCCGCATCCAGAAACAAGGATGACAGATGTCCGCCGAAAAAGAACAACGTCGCAAAGGCGATAACAGAATAAGCGATCCCAAGTACCGCGCTGGCCTTCAAACCTGCTCCCAGACGGTCCAGCTTCCTGGCTCCCACATTCTGGCCGCCATAGGTAGCTATTCCGGCTCCCAATGCATCAAAGGGACAGCAGAAGAACAGGCTCACCTTGCTGGCCGCAGTTACCGTAGCAACTGCCCCGGAGCCCAAGGTATTCACCGCAGACTGAAGAATAACGCTGCCGACTGCCGTAATGGAATATTGCAGTCCCATAGGAATGCCCATGATACATAGGGTCTTCACGTGAGACAAGTCTATTTTCCACTCTTCTTTTTCAATTCTAAGCATCGGGAATTTTCTGATATAGATCAGACACATAATCCCAGACACCATCTGGGATACGATAGTTCCTATCGCTGCTCCGGCAACCCCCAGCCCGCATACGACTATAAACACCAGATCCAGGATAATGTTCAAAAAAGAGGATATAGTAAGAAAGACGAGGGGCGTCTTAGAGTCTCCCATAGCGCGGATAACTCCGGAAAGCAGATTGTAAAGGTATGTAGCCGGAATTCCTATAAAAATTATAAAGATATAAGTATAAGCATCATCAAAAATATTCTCCGGCGTCCTCATCAGAAGAAGCAGCGGCCGGCAAAAAAGAGTAGTCACCACTGTCATCACCGCCGCGAACAAAATCGACAGCCAAACGCTGTTGGCGATGAACTTTCGCATTCCCGAAAAATCCTTAGCACCGAATTTATGCGCTAACGGAATGGCAAATCCGTTGCAGACGCCCATGCAAAAGCCGATGATCAAAAAATTAACGGAGCCGGTACTTCCCACCCCTGCCAATGCATCTACACCCAGAAACCGGCCTACAATTATCATATTTACAACACTGTATAACTGCTGAAACAGAAAACCGAATAAAAGCGGAACGGAGAAGCCCACTATCAGCTTCATCGGAGACCCGTTCGTCATGTCTCTCGTGGAACTCTTTCCCATAATATTTTATCTCCCAAATAAATATATTCTTATTTCTGCACACACACAAGGAACCTGCAATGCAGATTCCTTGTATCGAACATATCCGTAACTTAATTTATTCCATTTCTCTTACTGCTTTTCTAACCGGTAATACAAAGGTGGGCGTTACGGAAAGCTCATCCACACCCATTCTCACAAACTCTTCTGTAAGGGTGGTATCCGCGCCAAGCTCTCCGCAGATTCCGGCCCAGATGCCTTCCTTATGAGCGTTCTCCACCACCAGCCTTATTAACCGCAGAATCGCTTCATGATGGGAATCATAGATATTATCAAGCTTGGCGTTCTGCCTGTCAATTGCCAGCGTATATTGAGTCAGATCGTTGGTGCCAATGCTGAAGAAATCTACCTCCTTCGCCAGCAGATCGCTGATCATTGCCGCTGCAGGAGTCTCTATCATAATTCCCTGCTCCACCTCGGAAAAAGGAAACCCCTCCTCCGTCAGTTCTTTCCTAACCTGCTCTGCGATTTCCTTAATCTGCCTTACTTCATTTACCGAAATAATCATCGGATACATAATAGAAATCGTCCCAAAGGCACTGGCCCTGAATAAAGCCCTAAGCTGTGTCCTGAATATCTCCGGTCTGTCCAGACAGATACGGATTGCACGGTAACCCATGGCCGGATTCTCCTCATGGTCCAATCCGAAATAATCCACCTGTTTGTCCGCTCCGATGTCCAGCGTACGGATGATAACCTTTTTACCCGCCATATTTTCTGCCACTGTCTTATAAACCTGGAACTGCTCCTCCTCCGTCGGGAAGGTTTCCTTCTCTAAGTAAAGAAACTCACTTCTGAAAAGACCGATCCCTCCGGCGTCATTCACTAAAGCGCTGGCTACATCCGATACGTTGCCGATATTGGCATAGATGTTGATTTTCCTGCCGCTCTTTGTGACGTTTTCTTTTCCCTTAAGCTCCTGAAGCAGCTGCCTCTTTTCCAATTCCTTTCTGCGTTTCTCCTCATATTCCCGCAGAACACTTTCTTCGGGATTCACAATAAGCTTTCCCGTAAATCCATCCACTACGGCCATCTTCCCATCTACATCCGCTTCATAATCCAAGCCGATAAGCGCAGGAATATTCATGGTCCGGGCCAAAATAGCCGTATGGGAATTGGAAGAACCAAATCGGGTCACAAAAGCGAGCACTTTGCTCTTATCAAGCTGCACTGTCTCGCTGGGCGCCAGATCCTCTGCTGCTACGATAACAGGCTCCTCCGCTTCCAGAGAAGCTTCTCCCTTACCCTGAAGCGCACTAATCAAACGCTCCGATATGTCTTTGACGTCGGCCGCTCTGGCCTTCATATAGTCGTCATCCATAGACGCGAACATCCCCGCAAAATTATCGCCTGTGGCCGCTACTGCATATTCCGCATTTATACTTTGGGATTCGATCATGTTGGTAATAGAGCTAAGATAATCCTCATCTTCCACCATCATCTGATGCACCTCAAAAATCATTGCTCCCGATTCTCCAACCTCCATAACCGCTTTCTGATACAGCTCCTGCAATTGTTCGATGGTCTTCTCCTTAGCGGCATTCAAACGCTCCAGCTCTCTTCCGGTATCTTCCACATGTGTTCTTTTCACACACTGATCGTCTTTCTTAAGAATGGCGATCCTCCCTATCGCAATTCCCGAAAAAACAGATTTTCCTTCAAATACTGTCATATTCCGTCTACCTTTCCAAGCCCTCCCTTATCCTATTTCAGGACATGCGAGGCTTATCGCATTTTATACGTATAGTTTAAAGCATAAAATGCGATAAGTAAACATTTACTTTCATAATATAAGAGAGCTAAAAATCAAATTGAGTAATCTATGGCGTCTTCTCTTACCATCTGACGCTCTATCAGATTCGCAATCGTCACACCGTCCACCACCTTATCGATAGCGTCGTTCAATTCCTTCCATACCCCTAAGGTCTCGCAGGTGTCGCATCTTTCGCACTCATTCACCTCATCTTCCAAACATGCCACCGGGCATAAGCTGCCCTCGGTCAGCCGGAGGATCATTCCTACCGTATAGTTTTCCGGGCTCCCCGAAATGCGGTATCCGCCCTGTGCACCTCTGGCACTTTTCACATACCCCGCCTTATTCAAAATGGCGATAATTTGTTCCAGATACTTTTCCGAAATTCCCTGCCTTTCCGCTATCTGCTTCACCTTAACATACTCACCCGTATTGTTCAGCGCCAGGTCGATCATAACGCGGACCGCATAACGTCCCTTCGTCGAAATTTTCATGTTTTCCTCCTTCCAATTCATTGCTCAATTCTATTGTCTATCAAATCAATTGAAACCGCTCAAAAGCTTTGTATATCCCATGCTTTCCGACATCCGCCGTCACGAAATCCGCGTGAGGCTTCAACCGTTCGTCCGCATTTCCCATAGCGATTCCTATTGTACATTCCTTAATCATTTCCAAATCGTTCAGACTGTCGCCTATAGCAACCGTATCCGCCATATTCCCGCCCGAATATTCTATCGCTCTTCTTATCCCGCTTGCCTTATTGTTCTTTAAAAGCAGAAGCTCTGCGCTGTACGGATATCTCTCGTCCACCTGTCCGGGCACCATATGGAATCCCTGTGAGAACCGTTCCTCTACCTTAAATAAGTCTTTCTCGCGCAGTGCGTATAACCCCATTTTATATATGATTTCTTTATCTACAAGATACTCTTTCATCCCCCGAAACATTTTATGGGAAAAAAATGCCTTCAGCGAATTATCCATACCGCCCATTCCATCAAAGAATCCGGTCACTTTGGAATCCAGATAGACTCCGCTTTTTCCTTCCAGAATATATGCCACATTTTGTTCATCACAAAAGCTTGTGATTTCTTTCAATTCTTCCTTTTCAATACTTTCTTCATAGATAACTTCCTCACCGACCTTCACATATGCTCCCGCAGCCGCAATCACCCCTTCGAAGCCAATTTCGTCAACAAGGTCAATCATACAAGAAGAGCGTCCCGTAGAAATGAAAATTTTATTTCCCTTCTTCCGCGCCAGCTCCACAGCTCGCTTCGTACTCTCCGGAATACAAAGAGCATTATGGTCGAACAGCGTACCGTCAATATCCAGAAAAATATATTTCATTTTATAAGTGTTATCCTTTCATCATAACAAAGGAGGGTGCCATGAAAACTACCGCTTTGTAAGTTTCGGCACTTCCTTCACATACACCCTCTCATCGTTTTTATCGGTCTCCAGACCTTACGTTATTGATTCTTTATTACTATTCAAAAGGTACAACGGAACCTTGATATTTCTCATTGATGAAGTCTTTAATCTCATCAGACTTCAATACATCCACCAGCGCTTTTACGCCTTCGTTGCCTTCATTGCCTTCTTTAACAACGATAACATTTACATAGGTCTTAGCCGCTTCGGAATCGGAAGTTTCATATGCTAAAGCATCTGTCTGAGCATTTAAGCCCGCCTGCAATGCATAGTTACCGTTCAGCACTACGAAAGAGGTCTCTCCGATAACTCTGGCAACCTGAGCTGCCTCCAGCTCAACAATCTCTACGTTGTGAGGGTTCTCCGCTATATCGTTCTTGGTTGCTTCCATACCTGCGCCCTCTTTCAAGGTAATGATTCCGTTATCCTGTAAAAGAAGAAGCGCTCTCGCCTCATTGGTCGTATCGTTAGGAACTGCAATCGTCGCTCCGTCGGAAATATTTGCAAGGTCGGATTCCGTACCTGCATAAATTCCAAGAGGCTCATAATGAATCTCACCTACATTTACAAGGTGTGTTCCTTTTTCTTCATTAAAGCTATCGAGATAAGGTGTATGCTGGAAATAGTTCGCATCGAATTCACCGGATTCCACTACTTCGTTAGGCTGAACGTAGTCGTTGAATACCGTAACCTGCAAATCCCAGCCCTGCTCTGCCAAAATAGGCTTTGCTGCTTCCAGGATCTCCGAATGGGGAACTTCCGTAGCCGCTACCGTGATGGTTCCTTTTTCTGTTACTTCTGCTGCAGGCTCCTCGGCCTGCGCCGTCTCCTCCGCCGGTGCTGCTGTTTCTTCGGGAGCTTCTGTGCTCTCCGTTTCTGCCGGTGCTGTAGCCGTCTCGCCCGCAGAGCCGCATGCGGTGAGAGTACCTGCCGCAAGGACTGTCGCTAATACTGCTGTTAAAATTCTTTTTTTCATAATCTTCTCCTCCTTTGAGCGTTTTTCACTCATGAGTGTTCTTCACTCATTTATATCATAAATCCGCGTCTATCCGGTAATTCGTTTATCCAGCTTTTTGGACATCCTCGTACCGATATATTGCAGAATCTGAACAAGTATAACTAATAAAATAACCGTAACGATCATGATATCGGCCTGATAGCGGTAATATCCGTAGCGTATCGCCACATCGCCCAGGCCGCCGCCGCCAACGGCACCTGCCATCGCAGAATATCCCAAGATCGTTCCAAGAGCTATGGTAGCTCCCGCAATCAAAGAGGTTCTTGCCTCTCCCAAAAAAACTTTCCAAACAATAGTTCCGGTACTGGCTCCCATACTCTGCGCCGCCTCTACCACGCCGCGGTCCACCTCCAAAAGAGAAGATTCCACCAGCCTGGCGATAAAGGGTGCCGCCGCCACAGTAAGCGGTACTATCGTCGCTGTAGCTCCGTAGCTCTTCCCTACCACAAATCTGGTAAAGGGAATCAGCAGCATGAGTAAAATCAAGAACGGAACGCTTCGCACTATATTTGCAATTACATCCAATATTTTATAAGTTACCGCATTAGGTCTAAGACCGTCCTTCGCAGTAATTACAAGAAAAATTCCCATAGGCAGTCCAATACAATAAGCAAAAAACGTCGATGTCAGCGTCATGTACAGGGTGGTGCCCGTTTCTTTTATAAGCATCATTATTGTCGCATTATCCCACATAGTTACTCAACTCCTCCACTTCCAGCTTTCTTTCCTTCAGATAATGAATCATCTTTCTTGCTATGATCTCATCCTCCGGAAGCTGCAATATCATCTGTCCGTGTGCCACGCCGCCGATATCCTTTGTATCGGCCAGAAGGATGTTGGCCGGCGCCTTGCATTCCAGAACCATATTGGCAATGACCGGTTCAAAGGAAGAATGATCCTTGAAAACGATGCGGATGCAGCGTTTGCCTCTCATCTGTTCATGGTTTCCGCCATTCTGGAATACTAACGCTTTTGCGGCCGGTGTCTGAGGCCTTGTAAAGACCTCCTCCACCGTTCCGGTTTCCGCCAGCGTTCCGCCGTCTATAATTGCTACGTGAGTGCATATTTCCTGCACCACAGCCATTTCATGGGTAATGATGACAATAGTAATGCCATATTTTTCATTAATATCTTTCAAAAGAGCGAGGATGGATTTGGTCGTGGTAGGATCGAGAGCGCTTGTGGCTTCGTCGCAGAGCAGAATCTTCGGATTGGTCGCCAAGGCTCTGGCAATAGCCACTCTCTGCTTCTGTCCGCCGGAAAGCTGCGCCGGATAAGCCTTCGCCTTTTCGGAAAGTCCTACGATTTCAAGCAACTCCTTCGCGCGGCTGCGGGCCTCCTTTTTCTTCTGCCCCGTAATTTCCAGGGGGAAGCAGATGTTATCCAGAACGGTCCTTTGCATGAGCAGATTAAAATGCTGAAAAATCATTGCTATCTGTGTGCGGGTCCGTCGCAGTTCATTTTCCGGCAAGCCGGCGAGGTCCTTTCCTTCTATCATGACCGTACCAGTGGTCGGCTTCTCCAGAAAGTTCAGACAGCGTACCAACGTACTCTTCCCCGCACCGCTCATGCCGATGATTCCGTAGATTTCACCCTTGTGAATCTCCAGATTGATGCCCTTTAGCGCTTCTACCGTATTATCTTTACCAATAAATGTCTTTCCGACATCTTTAACCTGTATGATAGTCTCCATAACTGCTCCCATCTGTCGCAAAAATATAATAGTACAGACCGTATCATACCATAAGCTGCCGTTTTCTGCAATGCCCGCCCATTTCTTGAGTTTTCGTAGTTTTATCCACAAACCCCTTGTTTCACTAGTAATGCAATGAACAACTTTCAGAAAATGCCCAAAATATAAGGAATCACCAGTCCTTTTGTAGTAGAATTAAGTTGCGAAACAAAATCTACACTAAACAATAAAGAAAGGGATTCCTCATGCTTAATTCTACTACAAAAACCTACACTTTGAAACGTGAAATTTTATCTTTTTCAAACAAAATATCCCGTAAGCTTTCCAAACCGGACAAAAAGTTTACTTCGGACATGACCTATGGCATGTTAGCTTCTGGTAGTTGTCTTCTGACTGATATTGCAGATCAACTTCACGAAGACTCTAAAAAGGTCAACAGTGTTGAGCGCCTTACCAGACATTTAAATAAAGGGACTTCCAAACAAGCCTTACTTTCTTATCTTCAAACTGTTCGTAAATGGGTGCCCGATGATCCGGTAATCCATATCGATGACAGTGACGTCATCAAGCCTGACGGATATAAGTTTGAGGCTCTTGGTATGGTAAGGGATGGTTCCAAAAGTACTAAAACAAAAAATGTCTACGAGAAAGGCTACCATGTAACAGAGGCCTGTGTCATGACAAAAGACAATCATCCTGTCAGCATTTACTCCAAAATCCATTCTTCAAAAGAAAAGACCTTCACCTCTGTCAATAGCGTTACCTTCGATGCCATGGAGCGTGGAAAAGCAATGTTTGGAAAAGCTACTTTTGTTATGGACCGGGGCTATGATGATAATAAGATGTTCCTTAAGCTTGATGAATTAAAACAGGACTATGTGATTCGGCTTACTGCTAAAAGAAAGCTCCTTTTCCATAACAAATGGGTAGCTGCCACAGAACTTCGAAATCGTCGGAAAGGTAAAATCACGACACCTGTATTCTATAAAGGTAAAAAACGGGAGGCTTATCTATCCCATGTGAAGGTTCAGATCACCGCATCCAGAAAAGACATTTTTCTGGTTCTTGTCTATGGCATCACAGAGTATCCGATGATGCTCGCAACGAACAAAGAATTAAAATCCAGAGATGATGTAATCCGGATTGCAAGACTTTATTTCTCCCGCTGGCGCATCGAGGAATATTTCCGCTGCAAGAAACAGGTCTTCCAGTTCGAAAACTTCCGAGTTCGGAAACTGAAAGCAATCAATGCTCTAAATTTTTACATTACCATGTGTATGGCATTTCTTGCGCTGGTTTCAATGAAAGCAGAAACAAATGCCCTAAAAGTTTCAATCATACAGACAGCAGCTCCTATAAAGGAAAAAGTTCAATTCTGCTATTACCGATTAGCGAAAGGTATCTCTGGTATACTGTCGTATGCAAAAGAAGGTGTCAGGCTTTGGTTCAGAACAAAACGTCCTGCATACCGTCAACTTTGCTTTAAGCTGATCGCATAAATAGATAACATAATATTTCTCCCAAAGTCCGGTTCCCACGGGGCTTGTTTCGGTGACTCTATTCGAAGTATTGTCCTTTTATTTTTCAAAAAAAAGACAGATTGGTACTTTAGGAGAAGTTATATTTTTTAAAAATTACATTTTACGGAAACTCAAGCCGCCCATTTACGCTGTTACTGTTCACTCCGTTAACAGTAACCTTACATCCACGCTTTTCTTATGTTTGAATTAACGTTCTTTACATAAATAATATAAAGAAACTTTCCTTCATTCTTCTGTGAACAAAGGTGTGGAAAGGTAACGGTCTCCTGAATCAGGAAGAAGGATAACTATTGTCTTTCCTGCATTCTCAGGTCTCTTTGCTACTTCAACTGCTGCATGGAGCACTGCGCCGGAGGAAATTCCTACCAGGATTCCTTCTTTTACCGCAATCGCTTTTCCTGCTGCAAAAGCGTCTTCATTCTTTACAGGAATGATTTCGTCATAAATTTGTGTATCCAGTACTGCGGGTACGAACCCTGCGCCGATACCTTGAATCTTGTGAGGTCCCGGCTTGCCTCCGGAAAGTACAGGAGATGCTTCCGGCTCTACTGCGATAATCTTCACATCTGCCTTCTTGGACTTCAAATATTTTCCGGCACCGGTGATCGTTCCGCCCGTTCCTACACCTGAAATAAAGATATCCACCTCGCCGTCGGTGTCCTGCCATATCTCCGGTCCCGTGGTAGCTTCGTGAACTGCCGGGTTAGCCGGATTATCGAACTGTCCGAGAATAACTGCTCCGGGTATGGTATCCCTAAGCTCTTCCGCTTTGGCGATAGCACCCTTCATTCCCTTCGCGCCTTCTGTCAGCACCAATTCCGCTCCGTATGCCTTTAACAAGTTTCTTCTCTCCACGCTCATGGTATCGGGAAGCGTTAAAATCGCACGATAGCCTCTCGCCGCCGCAACAGATGCAAGACCGATTCCCGTATTGCCCGATGTAGGCTCGATAATCGTCGCGCCTTCCTTCAGCTTACCAGCCTTCTCCGCATCCTCGATCATCGCAAGTGCGATTCTGTCCTTTACGCTGCCTGCCGGATTGAAGTACTCCAGCTTCGCCAGCAGTGTCGCATTCTCTACTCCCGTCGCCTTAGCGAAGTTCTTCACGTTCAATAAGGGAGTTCCTCCAATCAGTTCCGTTGCGCTGTTCTTAATATTTGCCATTTCTTTCTATCTCCTTTCATTTTCTTTATCTATTTCATACTAACTCAGTAGGTTTATTATGAATTGAATGTTACCACGCTGACTGTGATCTGTCAACTACTATTTTAATTATTTTTTTATTTTTACTTCCAAATACTTTTATCTTTCATATTATAACAAATTGTGGTTGTCCAATACCCGGCATTTTGATATAATTTTCTTATATTTTAACAAAGGTATCAGGGGATGTCTGAGAACTCGTTGCACCGTTCTAAACGCCCCATATTAAAAGGAACATGGTTATAAAAGTGAAATGAAATTAATTTCACTTGCAAATATTACGCCCTCAGACAAAAGTTTGCAGGCTAAGAAGAAAGGCATGGTTATTATATTATGAAGAAAAAAGTGGTGGTATCTCTTGGTCATCAGGCATTGGGCTATACGACATTGCAGCAGTGGGATGCCGTAAAGATAACGGCAAAAGCATTGGCGGATTTGGTAGAGGAAGATTATCAACTCACTATCACCCACAGCAACGGACCGCAGGTAAGCATGATTCACAAGGCGATGACGGAGCTTCGCCGCGTATATACCGACTATACTCCGGCCCCTATGTGCGTCTGCTCGGCGATGAGTCAGGGCTATGTGGGCTTCGACATCCAGAACTCTCTGCGTGCGGAGCTTTTAAGCCGCGGCATACCCAAGACAGTCAGCACCATTTTGACACAGGTAACAGTAGATCCCTACGACGAGGCTTTCTATGAGCCCACCAAGCTTATCGGACGCAATATGTCCGCGGAGGAGGCGGAGGCCGAACTTGAAAAAGGAAATTACGTGGTGGAGGAAGCCGGACAGGGCTTCCGAAGAGTCGTTGCCGCACCTAAACCTATCGATATTGTCGAAATCGAGGCCATCCGCCTTCTGGCGGAAGCCGGACAGGTAGTCATCGCCTGCGGCGGCGGCGGAATTCCTGTTATTGAGCAGAATCACGCTCTGCAAGGCGCATCCGCAGTTATCGAGAAGGACTCCATCGCAGGAAAGCTCGCTGAGGATTTAAACGCCGACCAGCTCATTATTCTTACCGGAGTTCCCTGCATCTATAAGAACTATGGAAAAGAAGATCAGGAAGCACTAAGTACCCTTTCCATAACGGAGGCTCAGAAATATATAGAAGAAAAGCAATTCGGTGAAGGTAATATGCTTCCCAAGATCGAAGCTGCAATTGCTTATTTAAAGGCTTGTCCTAAGGGCAGCGTCCTCATCGCTTCGCTGGACAATGTTGCTGATGCGGTAAAGGGTAAGGGCGGAACAGTTATCACAATGAACCCATAGTCTTCATTGCGATAACCAATACACAAAAAACACCTCGCGATGTCGATTACTGAATAGCAAAGAACGCAGTGCATACTGTGTTCTTTTTTTGTGCACACCATTGATCGACAAGGTCACAATGGTCGGAGAAAGGCAACATCTTGTCAATTGACGGCAGTAATTTACCCTCTTGACAAATCCTCCATTTAATATTATTATAATGATATCAAATTGATATCATATTAATAACTACTTTGGAGGATTCATTATGAATATGCAGAAAAACAACGACAGTATTCACATGATTGAAGAAAAAGAAATTGTTCCAAAAAGCGGCTTTGCAGCCCTTTTACTGATCCTATGCGGCTTTGCAGCTTCCGTGCTCGTCATTGTAGCCGGCAGCATCCTGCTCTCCAAGTCAGAGCCGGGACTTGGCGGCTTCGCGCTGACATTGGGCATCCTGCTCTTTACGGCCCTTTGCATTATGCTGGCAGGCTTTCATGTCATAAATCCCAACGAGGCTTTCGTTATGACCTTATTCGGTAAATATTACGGCACGATTAAAACAGAAGGCTTCTATTACACGAATCCTTTTGCTGCCGGCTTCAATCCGGCAAGCTCATCCGCCAGTGCCTCCGTTAATCTTAACACCTTGTCCGGGACGACAGAAACAACTGCTGCTCCTGTACGTACGAAGAAAATATCCACCAAGACCATGACGCTGAACAATGAGCGTCAGAAGGTAAACGACGTCTTAGGCAATCCCATCATCATCGGTGCTATCGTTATCTGGCGGGTAACAGACCCTACCAAAGCCGTTTTCAGCGTGGACAATTACAAATCCTTTTTATCCATTCAATGCGATTCCACCATCCGCAATATTGCCAGACTCTATCCTTACGATACGATGGAGGAGGATGCGGATGAAAAGACCTTACGGGGCAGCAGTCAGGAAATAGCGGACTGTATGAAGCGGGAATTACAGGAACGAGTACTGGAAGCCGGACTCGAAATTAAGGAAGTGCGCATCACACACTTATCCTATTCCGAAGAAATCGCGGCAGCGATGCTGCAAAGGCAGCAGGCGGTAGCGATTATCGCAGCACGCCAGAAAATTGTAGAGGGTGCTGTCAGTATGGTTAAAATGGCCATCGACCAGCTCGGTGAGGAAGAAATCATAGTTCTCGATGAAGAGCGCAAGGCCGCAATGGTAAGCAATCTTCTCGTTATCCTCTGCGGCAACAAAGATGCGCAGCCCATCGTAAATACGGGCACCATTTACTAGCAGGTATCGCTTATGGACGATAAATTGACTCAAAAAGAAGAAGCCCTCAAGGCGAGGCTTCAAAATATTCAGGAAATGGAAGCCGCCATCCTAAAGGGCGAAAAGGCTATCAAGGAAAAGGAGAAGGCTAAAAAGCAAGTGCTTCTAAGGCTCTCTCCCGGCTTATGGAATGAATTGGCCGCCTGGGCGGAGGATGACTTCCGTTCCATCAACGGACAAATTGAATATCTGCTCGCAGACTGCGTCAGAAAAAGAAAAAACAAAGAAAAATAGGGGGACGAAAGTCCCCCTTATTCATTCAATCTTTCCAGACGAATAAATTTGCCCGAAACAATATAAAAACTACAAAAGCAGCTGCGCTTCCATCCCTTCGAAATTCACCGCTTTATTTCTTCCATCTTTCATCCGTATGCGGATCGTTCCATAAGCTCCGGCCGACTCTCTGTCCTCATATTCCACCGACGCAATAGGGAACAGTTCTATATCCGTAAAGTCCTCGTGATCTTCTTTGGTGATCACCTGGGAAATCATCACATATGGTTCATATCCGCCGTACTGTTTCTTTCGTTCGGTAACTGCATAAATTATTACAGACTTCTTAGAATCAGGATTAGTACCGGCGCTCTTCACATATTGCAGCTTGTCCCAGCCGTCATAAATGGTCATGGCAAGCTGCCTTTCTATTCCGGTGAAGTCTCTTCCCTTCAAAATCATTGCCTTTGCTTTTCCTTCTTCCTTCTCTATAATCTCCGTACCATTATCCGGGAATCCGTATGCTCCCAGCGTCAGCATTACCGGACGCCTGAACAGACGCAGCTTATCCACCCTCATGATCCCATAAGACACAGGAAAATCCGCCAGATTCACCGCCTGTATCCACATAGATTCCGTTGACAGATTATAATCAAAGAACTGCCTGCGATAAAGAATACCTTCTTTTTCCCCACTCCAAAAAGTAACATTGCACCTCTGCAATTCCCCCGTTGCAACATCTTTCAATACATACTGCTGCGCCTCTACCTCACCAACATTTATATTTTCAGAGCCCCTATCAAATATCGGGGTGGATTCCCATGGGTATTTCGTGTTGAAAGTCAGCTTGGAATAATTCCACATACCATGGACGTCTCCTCTATCTTTTACCACCTTGCCCGTACGCAGTATGGTCTCCCCGTTTGCCTTATGATTGGAAAAGCAAAGAGCCGGGCCGGACAGCACTGTCTCCTTTACTTCTTTTTCCGGAAGCTTCTCCCAGCTTCCGTTGTTCTCCTTCGCCGTCCAAAACGGATGCTCGGGAGGCAGATGCAGGCATAGAAATGCCTTTCCCAGCCAAAAAGGAGACTCTGCACACGAATATCCCTGTACAAGAGGCGAGAACTGTCCATAGAATCCCAGCGTAGGAACTCCTTCATACATAAAGTCTTCTCTGGAGAGAAACTGCATCAATGAACCGGAAGAAATCCTCCTTGCAAGCCCCGGGTCTGCCTTTGAATTTTTCAGAAAAAAATTGCCGTCAAAAGCGCTGGTAGCAGCATTTCTATATATATTGCTCCTTCCCCACATATTTGTATGTCCATCTTCATCGAAGAAATCTCCATAAGTCTTCATCAATTGATTAGAATTCTCTTCAAAACATCTGGCGATATACGGTTCATGCTCATATCCATACCACAAATTCCATATAGGCGCATATACGTTAAAAGCCCAGCAGGAATAATAATCAAAAGAGTGCCCATCCCTATACCATCCATCCCCGGCATAATAATTCAATATGGCCTGTGCATGATCCAGCATAATTTCTTTATCTATTTCATAGCCCTCCATATGAAGAAAAGCCATATCAAGCATATTAAACAACCGCCAATTCTGGGGGACGGTATTGGCATGAGCAAAGCTTCGCAAAAATGCAGCTATGATGTCTCGCTCCTGCGTTGTATAGGTGTCCCATATTTCTCCCTTGCATACCCACAGACAGATTACCAATGCACACGTCTCTACCGTCTGCTGGAATGCACGGAAAGAATCCGCATAGCCGGTAGCCTCCTGCAGCGTCTCATAGTCACCGACGTAAATTTCATCCCATTTGGAGCAGGCGCGAAGCACCTGACTCTTATAGTACTCTCTCATACTGTATCCGCCGACTTGTAAATCCGGCTGATTATGAATAAGCGGCGCCGCTATGAAAAAGCTTCTTGCCAAACCTTCAAAGATTTCTGCTCTTCGTTCTGTTTCCTGAAGTTCCAAAGACGCATTCATATGGGGGTAGGTAATCTTCGTTTCTTTTCTCGGCATGATAACCGGAGCATCGAAGGATTTTATGTTCCTGAATATCCCAGTCAGAAGATACTCTCCTGCTTCGATCCAGCTTTCTCTGGTCAGACCCGTATAGGGACTCAACTCATAATCCAATGTATGCGGACAAAATACCATTTTCTCTTCCTCCTCATCCTACCAGATAAACAGTTCTTCACCTGTCAGCTTCCAAATAGCTTCTATTAAGAAGTAATCTCCGTAAATAATAGAGAATTCATGATTCTCATCATGAAAAGCTGCTGTACATTTCTCTACAATATTATCACACTCCTGCGTCCAATTACATCTTTTTTCCGTCAGAGCTCTCAGCATATCCACTGCTGCTTCATGATAACGCGCTCCGTCTGCTTCGCCCACGGCCCTGGCGAGTTCCAGCATACCACAAGCCGCTATAGCTGCCGCAGAAGAATCCTCCAGCATACAGTCTGCCGGCTGTCTGAAATCCACAGGGACCAACCGGGATTCCGGAATATTGGAAACAAAATAGTCCGCGATCTTTCTTGCACACTCCACATATTTTTTATCTTTTGTATGGAGATAGCTCAACGTAAATCCATAGATTCCCCATGCCTGTCCTCTGGTCCATGAAGAGCCTTCTTTATATCCTTGCCCTGCATAGCTTTTTTTATATTCTCCTGTCAAAGGATCGAACTCTACGATATGCTTCACCGAACCATCCTGCCTTACAAAATGCTCCATCGTCATATCCGCATGGCTTCTGGCTATATGAAGATAGCGGGGATCGCCCAGCTCCTCATACGCCCAATATAATATCGGCAAATTCATCATACAATCGATAATCGCCCATCCTGCCTTACTGCCATCTCCTCCATCATTCCATGCCCGTATGAATCTTCCTGACGGATTAAATCTTCCTGCCAGGTTATCCGCTGCCAATAACCCTCTGTTTCTTGCTTCTCCGCTTCCTGTTATACGATAATCAGCCACTGCGGTAGTCAGCCATTTGAATCCATTGTCGTGATCCATTCCCTCCGCTGTCATCAGATTAATATCCAGTTTTTTTTCATTTTCTTCTGCAGCATCTTTATATATATCCGCACCTGTTGCACAATAAAGCTGCCACATCATTCCTCCCCAGAATCCATTCGTCCACCAGCAGATATTTTTTGCCGTCCAATCATCATAGATACCCTTTTCCGTAGTATATGGTATCTTATGGCGATTTCTTTCCGCCACAACCGACATTTTCTGCTTTATCCTATCGGACACTTCCTCTGCCCAAAGCTTCTCATTCATTCCCAATACCTCCTAACTGCTTTCACTAATGTAATACTACACTATTGACAGCATATACATAATTGCCTATAATACAAAAAAACTAACTAATCCTGCTATACTAAGGAGATATTTCGATGGAGATAATCAAAGGAGGCTGCGGCACAAGGCACCCCAGCAGTTATAGGATGTCACGTCCGGAAGGTCTGACCAATTATGTTATACTGATCGTCAGAACCTCCGGAGAATTCCAGATAAACGACAGGCATCATGATGTCTTACCCGGCCATGCTCTTATTCTTGCTCCTCACACGCCTTATTTCTATGGGAATTCAAAAGGGGAATACATGGATGACTGGCTGCATTTCAATTTGGACGACACCTCTTTTTTCCAGAAGCACGGCCTTCCCACCAATGAGCCTTTCCCGATTGGGAATACGGAAATGTTTACATCTTTTATTCGTCAGATTCTATGGGAGAAGTCTTATGGTCATCCTGCCTTTTCCAATCAGAACGCGGAGGCCGTGTTCACTGTTCTCATCAATCATCTGACCGCAGCGCACAGTAATAAAGACAGCTTAAAACCTTTCAATCACTTTCAGGAACAATTACAGCTATTGCGTCTGGAACTGCAGCATACTGCCTCGGAAAACCACAATATCCACAAACATGCTCATAAAATGGGGGTAAGCGAATCGTATTTTCAACATTTGTATCGCGATTTGTTCGGTATATCTTTTCAGCAAGACCTCATACGGCTGCGCATTGACTATGCCAAGTATATCATGACAACCACCGATCTGACACTGGAACAGATTGCAGAAGTCTGTGGTTATACAAACGAAGTACACTTCTACCGTCAGTTCAAAAAACAGATGGGAATTACTCCATCCAAATATCGAAAAAGTGCAAATAGATTTGATTCGGATAGAGGGTAGAATTAAAAAACGGCAATGTGAAAATTTTCCCATCTTCACATTGCCAGGCTTTTAAGTATTTTTATCATTTCCCATAGACAGCGCTGTAACAAAGGCTCCTATGATAATGCAAAAATCCGATATGTTAAAAATAATATTGCTGAACCATTTCCATCTCACATGAAAGCTCAGATAATCCACCACATATCCACGCTTCAACCTATCATACGTATTGCTGAAAGCTCCTCCCAGCAAAAGGGACAATCCCATCTTCAGAGCGGTATTCCCTTTCGTTCCAAGCGTCATAATAAAGAACACGGTAAGAATTAAGGTGAGTGCCAGTGAAACGAACGCTACCACCGGCCTTTTTTCCTGACCTGCATTAAGAAAAGCTCCTTTATTATGATGCTTGCGAAGCCGCACAAAACCCTTCGCCTTCTCTACCTCTTTCCCCTCCTCGAGGGTCTTCTCCATATGATTTTTTATAAAGAAGTCCGCGCCAAAGATTGCTGCTGTTATCCCGATATAATTCAAATTTTATCCTCCTACTGTTCCGGCGATGATCCTAAAGGTACGCTCGATATCCAACTGTCCGTATCCCCACGAACGGCTGGGATAAAGAACCTCCATATCCCTTCTCGCTCCTCTCATGAAATATGTCTTCAACTGGGGAGACTGAACCAACGGCTCATTCCCCTCCACTACCGCCCACTGCATGAACTGCGCAGAAGCGCCCGCAGTAATGGCTGCCGACATGCTGGATCCGGTCCGGTCTCCAAACACCGTGGAGACGTTGACTCCGGGTGCCGCAAAATCAGGCTTAGCTTCCCTGCCCCTGGCAAACCCTCTTCCCGAGTTTATATAAAAGCTGTCGTTGCTGTCGTCATAAGTGGATGGTGTGATCACATTATTTCCCAAGGATGGCTCCGTGAGCGTCGTATAAGGTGTTGAACGAAGGAACTGAGTATTTCCATTTAAAAACTGTGTAATCGGAAGCCACATATTAATGTCCGAGTAATCGCTGTCTCCTTCTATGACAATATTAAAAGTCCATACCCCCGGTGTGGGATCTTCAAAACGGAATACTACCACTTCCTCCCCCGCTACCTGCTCCACCAGGATATGATCTACTGTTACCTTAGTTCTTTCATATATAAAAGAAAAACTTCGCGTCGTTCTGCTCCTGAAATCGATAGCCGGAATTACCTCTCCGCCCGGTGAGCGGATCGCCACGCTGAACAAATTGGGGGGGCTGCCCCACAGTTCCATCACAAACCCGGTTTCCTGAGCGTCCACGCGTACTTCCACTACTTCCGTCACCAGTCGTGAGCTCATGGTAATAGAGCTTCCATAATGATGCTCCGCATTGCCCTCGTTGCCGCCGCACACAACGACCACGCGGCTTCTTTTTTCCGCTATGCGGCTCAGGTATCTGGGTAAAAGAGAATTCCCCGCATGATCGCCCATATTCGAGCCCATGCCAATGCACATTACCACCGGCCGGATTCCTGCAATGCCGAAGCTGTCCAAGTACTTCACCGCCATCGCGATGTCTGTTCCGGAATAGGCAGGAACTCCCTCCGGTATAAAATAATAATCGCGCAGGTATTGCTTCGCCTCCCTGCACTTTACTACTACAATATCCGCATCCGGCGCTGCACCCAGGAAAGTAAGTCCGAAATTGATACTGCTCCCCGCCGCCACACTGGCCACTGCGCTTCCATGCCCTATTGTATCTGTGGTGGGTACTATGGAAAGCGGATCGTCGCTTTGCAGCGCTTCGTTTATCTGCTCATTGGTATACAGCGTGCCGTAGGAAAAACCCTCGGGCGGAATGCCGTCCTGAATCGTCTGATCCCATATCGCCAGAATCCTGGAAGTGCCGTCTTCTCTGCGGAACACCTGCAGATCATATTGTATTCCGGTATCAATAAAGCCGATAATCACGCCTCTTCCGGTCAGGGACAGGGGCGGGCGCTGTACTTGCAGAATTCCCGTTCGGATTAAACTCAGGGGGTCAAAATTACTTTGCTCCGGAGTAGCGTTCTCCTGCATAAGTCCGTACAGTTTCGGAATTGCGGTATAGGTAAAGGTAGATATACTGATAGGCGGGAGCAGGCTTCTGTTCACAAGAACTACAGCGAACTCATCATCGATTAATTCTATGCAATGTTCGGGATAGATTTCATCTATATAAGGCGATGTATAATCCAACAGGATTTCCATATAATCATTAGACAGCATCTGTTCTCTGCAGGCCATATATATTTACTCTTCATTTTTTACTATTATATGACCTACTGCTCAATTACGTTAAGATTATCCGGCAGCTCCAGAGAATTGCTGCGGATATCGATAATCGGCCCTCCGGTACTTTCTATATATTCCCTTGTAATCGTTACCCGCCCGATATTGTCGTCTTTGGGAATCTCATACATGATGTCTAACATGAAGTCCTCGATAATGGCACGAAGTGCTCTGGCTCCTGTATCCTTTTCCATCGCCTTTTCTGCAATCGCCTCCAAAGCTCCCTCGTCGAATTCCAGTTTGACCTCATCCAGCTCCAGCAGCTTTTGATACTGCTTGAGAATGGCATTTTTGGGCTCTTTAAGGATTTTAACGAGCATCTCCTTGGACAAACCTTCCAAGGTGCATATAATAGGCAGACGTCCGATGAATTCGGGAATCATTCCGAATTTCTTGATATCCTCCACCGTTACCTTGCTCAAAATATTCTTGTCCTTGTCGTATTTATCCTTAAGCTCCGCTGTATATCCGATAGAGGTTCTTTTGTTCAGGCGCTGCTTTATGATCTCCTCCAAATCGGGGAAAGCGCCTCCGCAAATGAACAGAATATTCTTGGTATTCATCGTAGTAAGGGGAACCATAGCGTTCTTGCTGTTAGCTCCTACCGGTACCTCTACCTCCGCTCCTTCCAGCAGCTTCAGCATTCCTTGCTGCACCGACTCTCCGCTGACATCTCTGGAGGTGGTATTTTTCTTCTTGGCTATCTTATCGATCTCATCGATGAATATAATACCTCGCTCGGCTCTCTCCACCTCGTTGTCCGCCGCCGCAAGCAGCTTGGATACTACACTTTCGATATCATCCCCGATATAACCGGCTTCCGTAAGCGAAGTTGCGTCTGTTATCGCTAACGGCACATCCAGAAGTCTCGCTAAAGTCTTAACGAGGTATGTCTTGCCGCTTCCCGTAGGCCCCAGCATAAGAATGTTGGATTTCTCGATTTCTATTTCATCCATCATTCCCGTAAAAACGCGCTTGTAATGATTGTATACCGCAACGGAAATAATCTTCTTCGCCTTCTCCTGCCCTACCACATATTCGTCTAGCTGCGCCTTTATTTTATGGGGCGCAGGAATGTTTTTAATATCGAGTACCGGCTCTACCACTTCCCTTGGCTTCTTCTTTTTCAGCTTCTGCTTGTTGGGAATGCCGCCGTCTCCCTGCAGATCCGCCAGATTTACAAAACTGATGTTAGGGATTCCTTTTCCTTTATTTAGTTTGTCCAATTCTCCGTTTAGATTGGTATTGTTCAGCATGCCCTGATAATCGAACTGGCTGACCGTATCCATAGTCTTGTGCATACAGTCGTTGCATACGGATATGTTGTTAGGCAATTTGAACATCTTACCCGTCTTGCTCTCCGGTCTGCGGCAGATGAAGCAGACGTCTTCATATTCGCTTTCCTTTTTCTCGTCAGACTTTTTCTCTTCGGATTTCATTTCCTCCAAAGCACTGTCATTTCCCTTTTCGGAATCATTCTTTTCCATATTTTCTTCGGGATCTTCATTAGAAAATGCTTTTACTTCTTCCTCATAACCTTTATTATCAAAATCGCTCATTTTATTTCCTTCGCTCCTTGTACTTCATTTATCAGCACGAATATAATATACTATATTCGCATATTGAATTTACTGATTTTCATTATACGGCATCCATAAATGTTGCACAAGTTAACATTTTCTAAATTGCCCGTTAGTTATTTTATAAATTTATTAGAAAAAAGCGGTTATTTTAAAATAACCGCTTCATCCACTATTTATTCATTATCGCTTGTATCATTACTATTTGTATCATTACTATTTGTATCATAGGCTGCATACTTTTCACCCAGCGTTACGGTGACTGTCTTACTTTCCCATCCGGTGGGACTGCCCTGCATAATCGTTACATCGATGGTATCGCCTGCGGAATAATATTCCATAACACTCAAGAGGTCTTCCGCCGTGGTCACTTTATTACCGTCGAATTCCGTAATAATATTGCCTTTCTTGATCCCTGCCGCTTCTGCTGCAGTTCCTTCATATACCTGAGATACATATACGCCCTTAGGCATACCGTAAGTCTGTGCCATTTCATCCACTACAGTAAGAGGAGAGAGCCCAAGATAACCCTTATTTTCTTCCGTTACTTTTGTTCTCGTCTCTTTTAACATCAAATCTTCAATAATCGGTTTGGCGGCTGAAATGGGGATTGCATAACCCATGCCTTCTATTGCATCTCCACCGATTTTATTAGAGTTAATCCCGATTACCTCGCCTTTCAGATTGAGCAGAGCTCCGCCTGAGTTACCTGGATTGATAGCCGCATCGGTCTGTATAAAGGTGGTGTCCGACTCGGAAGAGCTGCTGCTACTCGGACTGGATAAATCGATAACTCTGTTCACAGCACTGATTACACCTACCGTTACGGATTGGCCATAGCCCAAAGCATTACCGATAGCTATTGCCGGTTCTCCTACAATAAGGCTGTCGGAATCGCCAAGAGCTGCAACTGCAATGGCATCCCTTGTGGTCGCACTAAGGCTTTCCAAAGGCACTGCAATGACCGCCAGGTCCATATCTGCGTCAGTTCCTTTTATCTGAGCTTCCGCTTCCGACTCGTCGGCGAACTGTACCTTCAGCGTATCTGCGCCCTCTACCACATGATAGTTGGATACGATAAGAAGCTCCGTATCGCTTTCGCCCACAATAATTCCTGACCCTGCTGCCGTAGCTTCACTCTGCATGGACTGACCAAAAAAGGTAGTCATCGTCTCCGTATAAGTATTGTTAATGGAAACGATTGCCGGCATAACATTCTTTGCCACATCGCTGACATCGGTAACTATGGCTGTCGCCGGCTCGGTAGTGTCAATGCTTTTCGCCGTCTCAGCAATGGCATTCGCAGTATCTTTCGCTGACTCTACTGTTTCTGATGCCGCTGTTACCGAGGATCTGGTAAGCGCTCCCGTGGTGGATTCCACCGCGAAGAAACCGAGTCCTGCACAAACTCCGAAAAATAATCCGAGTCCTATGGCTGCTGCCGTCTTCTTCAAATAGCCGCCGCCCTTCTTTTCTTTCTTCTCTTTCCCCGGCTGATGATTTCCGCCGTCTCCTGCGCCGTTTCCCTGACGATAAGCGTTCTCCATATAATTATAGTTATTGCCATAACGATAACTGCCGTTACCATAACCGGAAGTATTTGCATTATTATAACCTGTGCTCTGTCCGCTGAAATTGCCGTTGCCGGATGAAACGTCTCTTGCCGTACCATCAACTACATTTTTGTTTTCGTAATCATTCGGATAATTATTCTCATACATAACAATTCCCTCTTTCCTTTCCTTAATCTTTGAACTCAGTATATTCGGGAATTGTGTTCTTTTTGTGATGAAAATATGCGTTTTTTGTTAACGTTTTTTTCATCATTCAAAATTTTTGCCTGATCTTATCCGCTTCTCCTGTTCCCAATATTCCTTGTTCATCGTAAACCTTAAAATAAGCTTCACCGGAAGCTTCCGGTAATTCTTACCAAGAGCAAAACCGGCGTAACGGCATGCACTGTTAAAATAAAAAGTCGGAATCTGGCTTCTATAACCCTCCTGCCATAAATGTCCGGTCATTTTTTTTACCAGAGCGATCCCCTCCTTTTCGGAAGTTATCCCTTCGAACACCTCCGGGTGCTGAGCCTGAGATACACCCAAGTCAAAATTCCGGTGGAACTGCTGTCTGCCTGTATAGTTATGGGAGTGAATCACCCTTGCCTGGGCGGCATATGCCACACGGTATCCCGCCTTTATCGCTTTGGCCGCATATAGCATATCCTCATTAAAAATTGTATATTTGACAAATCCTCCCAAAGAATCGAAGATGTCCCTCTTATATGCCGCGCACGCGTTAGAGCAGAAATAGGCTTTTATCCCCAGTCTCTCTACATCCGCTGAGGACTTTTCCACACTTGTCTCCGGATAATTGAAAGCTCTGGTAAAGCGTTCCATTTCATTACAGTCCTTTGCCGGTAGCTGCCTTGCATAAGAGACCGCCGTCCCCTCTTTTTCCAGAGGCCGGATGAGATTCTCCAGCAGGTGCTCATCCTCCGGGAGCGCATCCTGCGTCATCATAACGAAGATGGGGGCTTGCGATTTTTTCACACCGCGGTTTCTCGTATCTCCATGATTAAATTCTTTTTTGGACAAGTGAGTCACATGTACATTTCCGTACTTTTCAACAAAAGGAGTTCCATATACCAATCTGTCAAAATATTTTTGCTCCGTATTCATTATAATTATCTTTCCTACCGGAACCGTCTGCTTCTCCAGCTTATCTATTAACGTAAAAAATGTTTTATCCGGCTTATATACAGGAATAATTACATCGATTTCATTCATTCGTCTCCGTCTCCCTCTCGCCATTTGATCATTTCCCGATTTTAATAAAAAGGACCTGCTCTCTTTCTCAGGCCCTTTTACATTTATTAGTGTTACTGTTCACAGTAACGTATAATTACTTAATATATGATCTCGTATCGCTCTTTATCTTATCGCTGTATGTCTGTACGTCCGAGGATACGGTGTAAGTTTCATCGAACAGGAACTGATGCAGCCATTCCACATTTTCCTTCAAATCCAGAGGGATAACGCAGCTTCCCTTGGAACCGATGGTTCCCGTGGTTCTGTACTGCTCGTCGGGGAATCCCGCCTGGCCAACAATGTTGTATTTACTTATACCGCCCAGCAGCTCTACGATTTCCGTCAAGTCCAGTGAGGTATAAACCTCGCTGAATACATCATTAGCGATTTCATTCAGTGTTGCCGGCGAAGCAGTCTTCGCTTTCTCCGCAACCGCCATCAATACCTCTCTCTGGCGCTCGGCTCTCTTGAAGTCATCACCCGCAGTATAACGGATTCGGCAATATGCCGTAGCCTGAAGACCGTTGAGGAGCTGATAGCCCGTCTCCGTCACTTCATTATAAGTACGCTTCAAGTCCTCTGCCATTGTAAACTGATAGCTGTTCAAGTGGTGAATCTCCGAACTGT
Source organism: Kineothrix sp. IPX-CK (assembly GCF_039134705.1). Lineage (NCBI taxonomy): Bacteria > Bacillati > Bacillota > Clostridia > Lachnospirales > Lachnospiraceae > Kineothrix > Kineothrix sedimenti. Next base: position 3,786,382 of record NZ_CP146256.1, read on the forward strand.
CCACATCAATCATAATACCGCCCAGTGCATCGATGGTATCCGTCAGTCCGGCAAAGCCTACCGTTACGAAGTCGGTAATGTTCATATCCAGATTCATGTTCAACATGTTGATGGCCATCTCCGGGCCACCCTTCGCATAAGCGGAATTACATTTATTATAAGTATCGTTGCTCAGATTCAAATAGGTATCGCGATACACGGAAACCAGTTTGCAGTCTCCCGTATCCTGATTGATTGAAGCTATCATGATCGTATCGCTTCGCGTATTCTTCGTCAACGCTCCCGTCGTGGAATCCACACCGAACAGAGCTATGTTCCGGTAGCCCTTCATATTGGTTGTTTCTTCACGTTCCTTGACCTCTTCATTGATAACTAATTCGTCCGCATTCAGTTCCACCTTGCCGACTTTTTCTCCCTTAAGTACACCGTACAATACTACGACCATAACGAGTAATACGAATATCTCCACGATAAAAAGAATTATCTTTTTCCTCTTTTTCTTCTCTCTTTCTTTTGCAGACATCTTCTTTCCCTTGCTATTTCCTGAAGACTTAACGCTTTCACTGTTTCTGCTCTTCTTTGAATTTGTAGCCATTTCCATTCTCCCTTATCTTCTTGCAAATTTACAGCCTATACATAAATAAACTTTATAATTTAATAAGAACCTCTTAGTGATGTTCATATTACGCACTTTCAGTAAACTTTTTAATAGAAATCTAATAAGCATTTTTATTAATAAACCCTTTAAATACAGTTAAAAACATAATCTTTATATCCAGACCCATTGTCCAGTTTTCTATATAAAATATATCGTATTCGATACGCTTTCTTATGGAAGTATCACCTCTATAGCCGTTGATCTGTGCCCATCCGGTAAGCCCGGGACGCACCTGATGTTTGATCATATAACGCGGAATCTCTTCCCTGAACTTTTCAACGAACAGCGGCCTTTCGGGCCTGGGCCCTACCAGACTCATTTCTCCTGCCAAGATATTAAAAAGCTGCGGCAGTTCATCAAGGCTCGTCCTCCTGAGAAGCTTGCCCACCTTCGTCACACGGGGATCATCCTTTACCGTCCATGCCTTCTGTTCCTGAGAAGTCTTCTGTAGTTCCATAGTGCGGAACTTATACATCTTAAACGGTTTATTGTGAAGTCCAACTCTTTCCTGCTTGAAAATCACCGGTCCACGACTGGTGCACTTTATGAGAAGAACGGTTACCAGCATGATCGGTGAAGAAATGATGATTCCGCAGAACGAACCGACCACATCCACTGCGCGTTTCGCCACCCAGTTCAAAGTATTCGTCAGCGGCACGTAACGGATATTAATAACAGGAAGCCCCATCAAATCCTCCGTATACGGCCTGCTGGGCACAAGGCTGTTATAGTCGGGAATAAATTTCGTATGCACACCGGATTTTTCACATAAATCCACGATCCGCTCCAATCTGTCGTAATCCTCCAAAGCAAGCGTGACCGCGATTTCATCCAATTTGTTTTCGGGCAGTATATAAAGCAAGTTGTCGATTCTTCCTAAAACCTTTACACCCTTATACAAGGTTCCTCCGGGAACTCTGTCATCCAATATTCCTCTTACCACATATCCCCATTGGGGATTCGCGTTAATTCGCGTAATATATTCCTCCGCTGCACGGGAATATCCTACTAACAGAACATACTTTAGATTATACCCTTTTTTGCGGAAATATTGCAGACCATTTCGAATCATTGACCGGGACAAGGTGGTCAAAATAATATTGATTACATAAAAAATAAAAATAAGGGAACGCGAAAAATGCTCCTGTTTAACAGCAAACAACATTACCATGAAAAGAAATACGCCTACAGTATTCGCCTTAAAGATACTGGATATTTCATACTTCCTTCTCGTTGCCCGCTTAGGTGTATACATATTAAAAAAGTAGTATAGTAAAACGTATCCGGGCACAATAAAATAAAGCGCACTGAAGTATGTCGCTACGGACAACGCAGTGACGCCCGGCTCTGTATTCGCAAATGGCGTTTTAAATTTAATGAGCCATGCAAGTGAATAGGAAAGTGCTACGACAACCGCATCCACCAGCAGGTGTAATCTATTGAAATACCTTTGGTTATCCTTTATCATATCTTCACCAAATTTCCTATACTGCTAAACATTTTACAATATTATTACAAAAAGTACAACTTAATTTTCTATAAATAGACTATCCCTTTGCTCTTCGAAATATGTTTATCCAAAGCTCTAACTGGATTTTCACATAACTTTGCCAATTTTTCGTTTCAAACCGTACCTTGTTACGTCGTCCCGTTTTGGAAAAAGACAGTTTAAAACCCTCTGCCAATCCCAAAAGATACGATTTCCCCATACCCTTTTTAATAAAGAACATAAACTTCACTAAAAAGCCCGGCGCAAGAAGCGGCAGGTTAAAAAGCACCTGCAATAATGGCATATTTTTATATATCAGGTAAATGCTGTTTCTGGATGAAAGCTTCACCTTGAATTCATTATATCTGGATCCGCTGGATCCGCTGCCCGCGTGATAAACCACGGCTTCAGGCGCAAAATAATTACGAAGTCCAGAGAGTTTCGCCCGATATCCTATATCTATATCCTCTAAATAAGCGAAGTGGTTTTCGTCGAAATAACCGATTTTTTCAAAAGCTTCCCGTTTATAAATGGCAGCGCCCGCACAGGAAGAGAATATCTCCGCCGCTTTGCCATAACGGCTCTTTTCTTTTCCCTTTCCAAGAGAAAAAGCCCAGCCAAGAGCGCAGTATAGGTCTCCTGCACTATCGATAAGGTCCGGCTCCTTCATGGACAGCATCTTTGCACTCACAGAAAAAGCATCTCCATTTTTTCTTATGGCCTTTTCCAGCGCTTCTACAAAATGCGGCTCCACCTTCGTATCGTTGTTGAGCAGAATGACAAACTCCGTCACCGCCGCTTTTATTCCCGCATTCACGGCAGCGCTGAAGCCTTCGTTCCTATCAAAACATATTATCTTTGCCTGAGGATAGTTCTCCTTCACAAGCTTAATACTTTCATCGGAGGAACCGTTATCCACCACTATTACCTCAGGAATCTTTGTCCCCTTATAAAGTGCTTCCAGACAGTCTTCCATATATTTCATCCCGTTATAATTGGGTATTACTACTGTCGACTCCATATATTTCGCCACAATCCTTTTTACGTCTATTGTCATTTTACTGCGCTGTTATCTTTACCGATGCTTCCGGCATAAAAACAACAGTATAACCCATTTTCCTCACTCGTTTGCAAAAATCCATGCTCAATTCCCTGAGTACTGTATTTTCAGCGCCGATACCGGACCACATGCAATATCCGGTACGCTCATTTTCTGCATATGGTATGCCAAAGGTCTCCTCGAACAAGCTCCAAAGCTCTTTCTTCACCTTCATGCAGCGCACATCTACGGCATACGCTTCCTGGAGAAGGGTGGCTCTATGCATATAGCCGCTGTATTCCTTATGAAGTCCTTCATATATTGAGACACCGTTTTCATCGTATATGCCCCCTGCTATCTTTCCTCCGGTCTTAAGTATTTTTCCTCCGATAACTCCTACCTCCGGTCTTTGTGAGAAAATACCGCCTTCATATGTTATCCGGTAGAAACCCAGATGTCTGCTATCCGATACTGATGCTTTCCATCCGCAGCTGTTTATGAAATCCTGTACGGCACGCCTTCCGGCATCATACGCATACCTCTTACTTTCAGGGTTCTCCGCTGTAGACTGGGTATGGCATCGCCAGTGATACAGCACCTTGGGAACATGAACTACTGCGGTTCTCCCGGCATTCTCACATTCCCGCATAAGATCCCTTCTCTGATCCTTCGTCTCGTAGAGAAGCCTTCCTGTCGCACGCAGTACTAAATCGAAATCTTGTGCTCCGTCATATTCCGGCCGGAAACCAAGGGTTTTGATAAGGCTGCTCTTCATGACTAGAAAATGGCAGACATAATTATTGGACAATAGCAAATCAACGTTCAAGTCCGGCTTGAAATGGGGTTCGTAGAATTCCGTACAGTCCCCGTTTCCTTTATCTTCATCGGAATACAGCATCCATGCAGTATTCCCGTTCTTTTCATTTTCAGCTATGGCTTTCGCCATCTCGTATAATGCATCGGGCGTCAGGACATCATCATGATCCAGCAGTCCTACATATTCTCCCTCCGACTTTGCCAGCGCTGCGTTTGTATTCGCAGAAATCCCTTTGTTTTCTGCTATCCTAACGTAACGAAGCCTTTTGTCATCATATGTCTCTATTACTTCTTTTACCCGCCCCGAGGCGCTTGCGTCCGCTACGATCAACTCCAGCCTGGAATAAGTCTGATTCAGGACGCTGTCCACCATTTCCCGAAGATATTCCGGATTCGTTTCATAGGCGGGCACAAGGATGCTGAAGGTATACGGATACCTTTCCGCCTCCTTTCTCTGCTGTTTCTTTTCCTCCTCCGAAGGTTCCCGGTAGCTGTAGTTCGCCGCTTTTTCCCTTGCCAGCCTTTCCGTAACCGCATAATATGCGCTTTTAGGTCCATTTTTCTTCAGATAATAAAAAGCCTTCTTCCAATTGCTCTTTTTCAAAATAGAGTTCCCCATCTTCATTAACCTTCCGAATACGTTCATAGTATAGGGACTGCCGCATATAAGCTTACGCCATGGGCGAAAACCGTCTATACGACAGTCCTTATAATTACACGTTAATATAGAACAAAAGTGTGCTGCGTGCACTCTCCTATTACATTAAATGAATGCTTTTAAGTCTTCTGTCAGCATTTCTACCTTAGCCTGTGCGTCTTCGAGGCTCGTTCCCTTTACTCCCATATAAAACTTGAGCTTCGGCTCAGTTCCTGACGGACGGGCACAGCACCATGAGTCACATGTCAAATCGAAATAAAGCACGTTCGATTTCGGAAGCCCTGTTTCGCTTTCCTCTCCGTTTTCCATATTCACGATTTTACCGGAAGCATAGTCTCTTACCTCGACTACTTTCAGATCTCCGAAGTTCTTCGGCGGATTGCTTCTAAGTTTATCCATGATCTGAGCAATTTGTTTAGAACCCTCGATACCTTTTAACGTGATGGCATACTGAGTCTCTTTGAAGTATCCGTATTTATCATATATATCCAGCATCTGATCCCATACGGTCTTTCCATGCTTTTTACACCATGCCGCCATTTCGCATAGACACATAACGGCAACTACCGCATCCTTATCTCTCGCATGGGTTCCCGCAAGACAGCCATAGCTTTCCTCAAGACCGAATACATAGTTATTGGAGCCGCTCTCCTCGAACCATTTGATCTGCTCCCCGATATATTTGAAACCGGTTAAAACTTCGATGCATTTCACCTTATAGTCGTCGGAAATGGCCTTTGCCATATTCGTTGTAACTATCGTCGTAACGAGTGCCGGATTCTCAGGCATCGTATTCGTAGCACTTCTTTCCCTTAAAATATATTCCGCGATGAGCATACCCGACATATTTCCGGTAAAAGGAATGTATTCGCCGCTCTTTGTATCCAAAGCATAGATACCTAGTCTGTCCGCATCAGGGTCGGTTGCCAGCACAATATCCGCATTCTTCTCCTTCGCCAGCTTCAGAGCAAGGACAAAAGCCTTGGGATCCTCCGGATTAGGATATTCCAGCGTAGTGAAATCGGGGTCCGGCAGTTCCTGCTCGGGAACAACGTACACATGCTTAAAGCCCAGCTCCGATAAAATGCGTCTTACCGGAATGTTGCCCGTACCGTGGAAAGGAGAGTAAACGATTTTAATGTCATCAGATACTTCTTTGATGATTTCCGGATGGATAATCTGCTTTTTCAGCTCTTCCATATAAGCATCGTCAATTTCTTTTCCTATCACCTGATACAAGCCGGCCTCAATCGCTTCTTGCTTATCCATCGTCTTTACTTCGTGATAATTCGTTACATTCTTCACTTCCGTAATGATTTCTTCATCCTTAGGCGCCGTTACCTGCGCACCGTCCTCCCAGTACGCCTTGTAACCGTTGTATTCGGGCGGGTTATGGCTGGCCGTAATTACGATACCGGAAATACAGCCTAATTTTCTAAGTGCAAAGGACAGCTCCGGCGTAGGGCGCAAATCCTCGAAAACATATGCTTTAATTCCATTAGCCGCAAGACACAAAGCCGCCTCATCGGCAAATTCGGGAGACTTTCTTCTGGAGTCATAAGCGATGGCCACTCCTTTTTCTTTGCCGCCCTGCTTGATAATATAATTGGCAAGTCCCTGTGTTGCCTTTCTTACCGTATAGATATTCATGCGGTTTGTTCCCGCACCGATTACACCGCGCAAGCCGCCGGTGCCAAATTCCAGTTCTTTATAGAAACGGTCTTCCATTTCCTTTTCATCATTTCTAATTGCTAAAAGCTCCTTCTTCGTGTCCTCGTCGAAGTATGAATCATTTAACCAAAACTCAAACTCTTCCTTGTAACTCATTTCAGGTTCCTCCTGTATCTGTACTCTGATATTTAGTTTTCTATGTGATATTATCACATTGGGATTATATCACATTCTTCTCTATTTTCAAAGAAAAGTCACTGCGATCCAAGGAAAAATTGGGATTATAATAGGGATCGCCCTTTTCCAGGACCTCCTTCCACTTCTCCCGAAACCTTGCAGATTCCTCATTATAGCGCTCCGCCTTCTCGCCCTCATCATCCAAGCCTCTGGATATGGATTCAAAATGATACAGCTCCGCAAAGGGGGTAAAAACATTCAAATATCCTAATTCCCTAAGCTTTAAGCAGAAATCTACGTCGTTTAGGGATATGGCAAAGGATTCATCCAGTCCTCCCACTTTTTCAAACAATTCCTTGGAAACTAACAGACAGGCCCCCGTTACCGCAGATACATCCTGCGCATAGCAAAGCCTTCCCATGTAGCCCAGATTTTCCCTATGCTGTCCATAGTGGCTATGACCTGCCGTACGGTGAGCACCGAGCGCAAGAACCACACCAGCGTGCTGTATCGTCTTATTTTCATAGTAGAGTTTGGCACCTACGGCTCCCACATCCGCACGCTGCGCGTACATGAGCAGTTCCTCCATCCAGTTGACCGTAATCACTCGCGTGTCGTTATTGAGTAGAAGAATATACTCGCCGGCAGCTTCTTTTGCGCCAAGATTATTCACTGCAGAATAATTAAACTTTTTATCTGCATTATGCTGTATCTTTTCAGCATTTATTATCCTTACTTTCTCATTTCCTTTAAGTTTATCATAGTATTCCCATATCTCCGGCGTTTCGCTGTTGTTTTCCACCACGATGATTTCATAATTATCGTAGGTGGATTTCTCCAAAATAGAAGTGATACATCTGCTCAGATCCTCTTTGTGATCCTTGTTGGCAATAACGATGGAAATCTTAGGATTGCCGATAATCTGATAGCTGATCTTAAAAATTGTCTCAAAAGCTCTGGTGCTGGATATTTTAAAATGTTCGTAACCGTGCCCCCGCAGATGCTCCGCCACTGCTCCTTTCGCCGCATCGATAGCATATGTCTTGGCCTGAATACCTGAAGCTACGCTGCCCGCATGAGAACGCCAATAGTACATGAGCTTCGGTACATGAACCACATTCTCAGCACGGTCCGTCAGACGCAGAATCATATCGTGATCCTGACTGCCGTCATATTTGCTGCGAAACAGTTCTGTCCCCTCCAAAAGTCGTCTGTGGAACACACTGAAATGACATATATAATTGTTAGCCCGAAGATTATCTACAGCATAATCGGGCTTAAAGTGCATAGTAAGCATTTTATTGATATCATTATTTTTGAAAGTAGTCTCATCGCAGTAAATATAATCCGCATTCTGCTCATTTATGGCTCTGGTATATTCGTAAAGCACCGACGGATGCAGGATATCATCATGATCGAACAGCCCGATATACTCTCCGGTGGCCATCGCATAGCATCTATTGGTATTCCCTGAAATACCCTCATTCCTCTCCAGCTTCTTATAAACGATACGGGCCTCTCCTCCAGTATGCGCTTTGTCCCCCTCCATGTATTCCCCGCATATCTCTCCTACGTAGGAATGTTCCATGTCGGAACCGTCTGCAAGACAAAGCTCCCAGTTTTCATAGGTCTGATTTATTACGGAATCCAGCATAGCTGTAAGAAACTCCTTAGGAGTATTATATAGCGGTACCAGAATACTGAACTTTACCATTCGGGGGAAAATAGTTTCTCTTTCCTTCCTTCTTCTTGCTTCATTGGGAAAGCTGGCCGTACCAAAACATTCCATGGCTTCGCGTTCTCTGCTCTTATACTTTATCTTAGCCACAAGTCCTCTCAGATTTCCGCAGTTTTTTAAACGGCCGCGCTGACGAAGAAGAAAATGCATAGCTTTGCGAAAGGGCGCGCTCGCTTTCCAAACAGGATTGCTCTTAATCCGGTTTATCTTAAAACTAAGCTCCTCATTCTTTTCCTCCAGCTCCGCAATCCGGCCCGCTAAATCAGCACATTTTATATGTTCCTTTTCATAGGCCTCTTTATAATAATTTTCATTATAATCCGTCTTTTCTTCCTGCATTCTCTGTCCTTTCCCTAATTACTATTCAGCCTGCGGCCTCATAGCAACATAACGCTTGCTCACTTAATATTCAGGTAACGGTTCGTCCATGAATAAAGCTTCTGACCGGAGCATTTATCTTTAACAAGAATCCCCAACCTGTAATTTCCCTTTTCGGCATCCTCACCCCGAAGCACTGCTCCGAAACCTGCCATTCCAACATTAACCTGATCCGGAAGATTCCGCTCCACGTCCTTTCGAAGAAGAATCTCCGGTGAGACTGTATAAAGCCCGTGTTCTCCTTCTAAAGATTCTGACCCGGTACTTATTCTCTCCAGTATAATCGCCTTTTCATAACATGCGTTATCCGAACCTGCTACAAAGGAATACCCTTGTATATAATAATCTTGCATATGATTGCCCCGTTCATACTCCGGCTCTATGCCACAGCGCCATTCCTCCACAGTTCCTGCATATTCCAGACTGATCATGACGCATGCATCCTCCCTGGCGTCCTTAAGCAGCCCGTCAGCCTTTATAACCTTCCCATAAGGCATACCCTCCTGCCAATCGTAATCTGCCCTAAGCTCAAAGCCCGAAGAAAGCATATCTCCTGCCAGATATTTATGATAAAAGGGATCTTTCCCGTAAAGCTCTCTATGCCGGGCGTAGAGTTTCCTCTTTTCTGCGAGCAGCCGCTCAAGCTTATCCCTTTCTCCATCCTGCCCTCTGCTAAGCGATTCATAGTGATATAACGTCACCTCTTGTAAAACAGCGTTATAATATCCTTTCTCATACAAGGAAAAGCATAAGTCCACATCATTAAAGGCCACTGGCAGTTCCTCAGGAAAGCAGTTCACCTCCTCGAACTTCTCCTTCGCTACGGAAAGACAAGCCCCCGTTACCGCGATGACATTTCTCATGCCACGGTTCCATCCATAATAATAACGATCGTTATCATCTTTGAATTGAAGCTTATGCACCGGCCCCAAACGCGAATTTACAATACCGCCATGCTGCACTCTATTGGAATCAGGATATAACAGCTTGACCCCGACGGCACCTGTGTAGGGCTTCATTGCCTCCGCATAGAGCCTTTCCAGCCAGCCGGATAACTTTCGTTCGTCCGCTTTCTTTACCTCCGGCACCTCTACATCATCATTGAGAAACAAGCACACTTCACCCGCTGCCGCTGTCGCTCCCTTATTGCACATAGCAGAAAAATGAAAGGGCATCTTCTCATAAATATAAGTATACTTAATGCCGAGTCCGCTTAAATAAGCATTCAAGCCCTCCCTGGTCCGCTCCTCGCTCCCATTATCCACCAAAATTATTTCATAAGGCATCCCTGCCGAATTCTTTACCGACTCTATACATCGTTTCAGAACTTTCTCATTATCCTTGGAAGGGATAATGATAGAAATAAGTTGTTTCTCTATTTTACCGGAAGTGATATCTTCATCGGAAGGAATATGTTCACTGAAACAGCAGCTTTCATCAGAAGTGCTGCTTTCATAAGGATAACTGCCCTCATTGTAAAGCAGTTCTCCTTCCCTGTTCAAAAAAGAATGGAACAGGATTTCATCGATATGTCCCACAGGAAATTCATCCGGATTTCTTTCTTGTCTCCTTTCAAAACCACCTGCCTTCTGAGCCAATAGACGGCACATATGATAAATCCACACACGGTCGTCCTCAGCCTCTTTTCCTCCGATGCCAAGTATCTCCTCCTTAGACAATTCCATTAAGGCATTAGTGCGCACCGCAAATATGGAGCCAAAATAAAAGCAGGACAGAAAAGTATCAGGAGACCAGTCAGGCTTCAGCCATGGCGTATATCTGATTCCGTCGGGACTCAGTACATCCTCATCTCCATAAGCCACGGAAATCTGCGGATGCGCAAGAAAAAAGTCATTGATTAATTCTTCCGCCAGCACTGCACATTTTCCGCCAGACGCCTGAAACAGAACGATATCCGCCGCCTCTTTATCAGCACCGCCTGCCGTCAAATAATCCTTCACCGCCTCATACGGAACCCGCTTGATACTAAGCGTTCTTCCACCGTACGTTTTCGTCTCTTCCGCAAGGCTATCCCTCAGAGCGTCTTCCCTCTTTCGAATCCACTCGTCATACGAAACGCTCTTTTCCTCGAACAACCTATCATACCGTTTATGCTGCCCCTCTATCAACTTTTCTTTTAACCACGCCTTTATTCCACCGCCCAAATTCCTCTCCTCAACTTCCAAATGCGAACTTCACAGTCTCCCAAAATTACACATAAAATTTTCTATCCCTGCCAGTTTCGCAATCGCAATCACCAAATCACCATATCTTCTTCACCGCTCCCGCCATATCCTTCGCGATTTCTTCCGGCACGCGCACAATTTCCATTTCTGCGACGATTTCATTCCTATCCATCCTATCCAAATTTCCCAGTCGGATATTTATATTAGGATCCTCCGTAGCGAACACGTAACTCCCATCCTTCAGGCTCTTTCCATTAGTGATAATATTCTTCTTGCCAGGTTCCACTGCCATTCCGTTAAAGGTCAGCTCTTTCACCCGTACGACACAATAATCCATGGCCGGATCTATACGAAGCATATTAACGTTTCCAGCCGTCTCCAACTCCAGACGAATCAGATTCTCCCCTTCATAAGCATCTCTTACGAAATAGGAATCCTCCTCACAATATCCGTTTCCCCGATCTTCATAAATCTGTATTCTTTCCTTCTCGGAAGAATCATCAAACTTATGCACCCACTTTAGCGGCTCCATGATCTTATAGCCTATGGCATCACGCATCTGTGCCATAGATTTATGTTTTCCTGTAACAAACTCCTGAAATCCCATCTCTTGCTCACGGAACTCCTCCGCTTCCCTTTCGGTAATACCAAGGGTTTCTATTATCGCATCCAAATTGAGTTTATTTCGCTTCTCATTTTCGAGAACATAGCAATACACTGCGCGGAAAGCCGTTTCCTTAGCACTGACCGGCTTACCGAAAGTCCACTCGTAATCTATGATAGTCCAAGCTCCATCCATTATCGCCTTGAGGCCTGACTCATCCAAAGAAGAATCCTCTTCTGCTTCATCATTCGTTTCTTCCGAAACTTCTTTCGGTGTAATCAATATATTGGAAAAAATCAAATCATAATCTGCCACCGGCATCTCCTCATGATAAGAAATTCTTTCCAGATATTCTTTAAATAACACATGGAATTTATCAATTTCATTTCTCTCCAGACATCCGTCCAGAATCTCCTCCAGCGTTAATCCTTCTACAAATTCAAACTGAGCTGATTTACCGTCCTCACATAAGCTGCACTTATTGACCCGGAGCTTACCGCCCTCAAATCTTTGCCTCAAATCGATGTATGCCGTCTCCATGCTTTTGATATGATCTATGGCTTCATTCGATAACGCATGTTTTTTTACTATCTTTTTCCCTTCTCCATCAATACATATCTCCGTACGAATCTCATACTCCGGCGAACGATCATTGGAATATTTGGCATACTTTATATCGAAATCATCTCCGATAACCGCAGCATAAGAGTTGGAAAACACAGGGAAAAGTCCATCCTTTATCACCGCATCGAAAGCCTGCTTCTCATCGAAGAGCAACATTCTGTCTCTATCAAAATTCCTATTATTCTCCGACAGCTCTCCGGGCATCGGGAGCCTCCCGTCAGAATACAAGGCAGTCATAAACTTATAGTCAGGGTAGGGATAATAAAAGGAATAGTCTTTTACCCCGCAGGCATGAAAAATATTCTCCAGTCCCTCTCTCGTAAAGGTACGCACGCCTCCGCCTTGCGCATAATCCTCAATTCCCGAAAAATAAGTCCCCAGATGGTCTTCCCTGCATCCGGCGAAATACTTAAGTCCCAGTCTGTTTTCGATAGCAATAATGATTCTCCCGTCCTTTTTTAAATGACGAAGCATCATCTTGAGCAGATCCTCATAGGGGCGGACCGTTCCGGTATAGCTCTGACCGTACTCGAATACACCAATGAAATAGATAAAATCGAAATCATTCGGCAGCTCCGGTTCTATGTCCATAAAATTCCCCACATGTATGGTGACGTTATCGCAGTCCTGATGTCTATAGGCATTGATCATACTTCTCTTCTTAGATAAGTCGATGCAGGTAACGCTTCCCGCCTTTTTGGCAAGATTGCCCGTAATTGCACCGCAGCCGGCTCCAACCTCCAGCACTTTCGCATCCTTATCCATAGGAACCCAGTCCACAATATTTTCCCTGAGAGGGGACAAATGATAGAGAACCGGCCATTTTGCCCGTTCTTCGATAATACGCCTATATTCTATAGGAGAGTAGTTTTTAACGATGTCCAGAATCTCATCCTCTACCTCTCCGTCACAATAAAGGTCCTCGCCCGGATAATATTTATAATCAAGAACTATTTTCCCAATCTGCTCTATGTTTGAAGAAACATTCATATCAGTTCTCCTTTTGCCCTGGTCTGTTGCTAAATACAGTCGCTTACCTCAGCCTCCGTGTCCATATCGTAATAACCTACCGTATCCTTATCCGATATTACCGTAACGTTAATTACATCGTACAGCCTGTGATATACGGCAAAGTCGTTGTCCTCATATCCGGTCACTCCTAAAGACAACAGATATTCTCCCCCCTGAAGGCTCATCTTCTGCCTGAAAGTAATCATCTTTACACTTCCGGCGCTTACCGGCTCTAAAAATGTTTTTTCGAACATGGTATTCGTCCCTGTAATCTCGGTACCTCTTATATTCTTAACCGTAAATGCAAATATAGGTGCCGGAACGTCCTCAGAAAACTCTACCTTCATATGAATCGTGAATTCATGCCCTTTTATGACAGCCGTAGTCCTTATCCCTTCGCTGTCCGTAATATAATATTCCGTTATACAAGCCACCTTAGTTCCATATTCAAGCAAATCAGGATTGACTCCCGCTTTCACGGCCGCTGCCTCTCTCAAATCACTGTCGTTTAAAAGGTTCTCTTTATCTTCATCTTCAATCGCATACTGCCCGACCAGCACTCTCTTATAGACGTCTATCATCTCCTTAGGTGAACCTTCGCCCAGCTTTTTCCCCTTATTAAGCAGTATTACTCTGTCACAATATTTGCTGATGCTGCTTAAATCATGGCTGACAAATAAAATCGTCTTTCCGATTTTCTTGAATTCTTCAAATTTATGATAGCACTTTGCCTGGAAAAATACGTCGCCCACCGACAAGGCTTCGTCAACAATCAATATTTCCGGTTCAATATTAATTGCCACCGCAAATGCCAGCCGCACGAACATTCCACTGGAATATGTCTTGACCGGCTGGTACACATAGTCGCCGATATCCGCGAAATCCAGTATGGCATCCATCTTCTCCCCGATTTCCTTTTCCGAAAAGCCGATCATCGTACCGTTTAAGTAAATGTTTTCTATGCCGTTGTATTCCATATTAAAGCCTGCGCCCAGTTCGAGAAGTGCAGAAATGCGCCCGTTCACGGCTACCTCACCCCCAGAGGGATTAAGCACTCCCGTAATGATTTTCAAAATCGTGGATTTTCCCGATCCATTGGTTCCGATGATTCCAACCGTCTCGCCCTGATATACCGTCATGTCCACCTTATCCAGCGCATGGTGCTCCTTGTAGCGCTTCTTTCCCGATAGTCCAAAGGCTTCTTTCATCCGGTCCGAAGGCTTATCATATAATCTATATACTTTTTCCAATTCCTTGGTCTGTATCGCTATTTTCTTTTCTTCCATTCAGCTATTTCTCCGTTGCACTGCTAATATTTTCTTTCTACATCACATCCGCAAAATGTACCTTCAGCCTTTTGAAAATCAAAGAACCGATGCAAAACAGCGTAACCGTAAAAATCCAAAAATAAGTAGAGGAATAAAAATGTTCAAAAAACCATTCCTGCTCATACACGGCGCTGCGATAGCCATTCACGATATAAACCATAGGATTCAGCTTGAATAAAGGCTTCATCGTATCGCTCAGCATGGATATGTCCCATAAAATAGGCGTTGCCCACATACCGATCTGAAGAACAATACCTATGATCTGCTGTAAATCCCTGAAAAATACAACAATTGCGCAGGTCGAATAGCTGATGGCGAGCACCAGCACGAATTCACAGAAACTGTAATAAAAAACCTGCAGCGTGTATATGCTGGGATAATAGCCGTATGCTATGGCAATAAGCAATAAAACCACCACGAAAAATACATGTATGAAAGTAGCCGCAATTACCTTGATAATAGGCAAAATACTGATTTTAAAAACTACCTTTTTGACCAGATAATTATATTCCATGAGTGCCGTCGTCCCATTGCTCAGCGCTTCCGAAAAATAAAACCACGGAACCAGTCCCGCTGTCAGGTATAAGACGTAAGGAACCTCTATCCCGCCCGCAACAAGCTGGCTTCTCGTATCGAATACCCTGTCGAACACGATCCAGTACATGACCACGGTTACCACCGGCTGTACGAAGGCCCATACCATACCGAGATAAGAGCCGGCATACCTCTTTTTAAAATCGTTCTTCGCCAGCTTCCATATCAGCCTCCGGTTCTGAAGCAGCTCCTTGGGCAGCACCGTAAGCCTTTCATAAAATATACCGAATATCACGCAGGTAAAAGCGATGAGCACGCACGCCATCACCTTTTTCATAAGCTCTGTGGTCTGATCTGCAAGCGGATTGTGATGCATCACTACGATCCCTGCCAGAATGAGGGCAATAAGATAAAATGCTGCGATCGCCGCCCTCTTAGGAATACTTTTTATTTTCAAATTGAGTGAATCTTTAACCATACGACGTCCTATTTCTCCCGGGCATATTCCTTTATGCCGCCCCATTTCGTGTCCTTCTCAGACATGATAAGTTCCATTCCTTCCGGAATCGGCCATTTTACCCCGATATCGGGGTCATTATAAAGCAGGCCTCCCTCATCGTTCGGATGATAGAAATCCGTGCATTTATATGCGAACTCCGCAACATCGGACAGTACAAGAAATCCATGTGCAAAATTTTTCGGGACAAAAAACTGTTTTTTATTCTCTGCAGACAGTACCACGCCGAACCACTTGCCAAAAGTCGGGCTTCCTTCTCTCAAGTCTACCGCCACGTCGAACACTTCTCCGCTTACTACCCTTACCAGCTTGTCCTGAGGAAATTCCTTCTGGAAGTGCAATCCCCGAAGCACGCCCTTTTTCGAAGCCGACTGGTTGTCCTGAACAAAAATCTGATCGATTCCAGCCTCTTTGAACTCCTCATAATGATATGTTTCCATGAAATATCCCCTAGAATCTCCAAAAACTGCAGGCGTAATTACTTTAAGCCCTTCTATCTCACATGTCTCTACCGTTATCTTTCCCATATTAAACGACTTTTGCTCCTTTTCTTTATTCTTACGCAGGCAACGAGCCGAGCAGACATGCCTGCTTGTCCATTTAGCGGCTGCCCGTTGGCATCACACTACCATTCAGCATTCTCTGTTCCGCCGATTGTTTTGGGCTCCGCTACCTCTCCGTCAAGGGACTCCCCTATCTTCGGCGGTGTTGTGATTCCCTCGGCATTCTCGGCTTCATCCGCCTTAGGTGATTCTATTTTCAGATAACTTAAATTAAAGTCTACCTTTCCTTCGATTCCGTCCACGCTCCCGCCGGAGGTATATTGCCACATGTGGTAGTAGCCCTGATATACCGGCACATCTCTGTATTCTGCAAGCCATACGACATAGTCTTTTAACAAGCTCATATCTAACATCTCGTTAAACCAGTTTCTTGCTCCGTATACGCCCGCTCTATATCCGGCACTTTCCATCGTAATACAGAAGGCTTTGCATATCTGCGTGCGCGCCTCCAGTTCCAGGCCGTCCGCCCGACCATTGCCGCCCGCGCCCTCCGTGTCGATGAAAACCGGATAACTGATATCGTAATCCTTACACATATTTATAACCATGCTGGCTTCTTCCACCGCTTCCACAGTATTCACCGCCTGCGTGAAGAAGTATACTCCTACAGGAATACCTGCGTTCAGGGCACCTTTTATGTTGGTTCGGAAATAAGGATCCTCAATCAGCGCGCCCGTAGTAGCTCCACGATAACCCACACGGATAATCGCGAATTCCACGCCTTCATTTTTTACTTTATCCCAGTCAATTTCCTTGTTCCACTTTGAAATGTCGATACCGATCTTAGCATTGGGGTTGCTTGCCTGCATCTTGGTTATCTCAGTATTGTCCGCATCATCTTCAGCACCGTTTACTTCCAAATCCTCCAATGCAGGGTCTACGTCATCCTCCGTAAATATGAGCAGGCTGATATCGTCGATCGCCGCATATTCCACGCTCTGCTTCACTTCAATTCTGGCCGACGTATCCGGCACCCGATAGCCCACCGTCTCCTTCAAAGTCACTTCATAGGATCCGGCACGAAGATGGTCGATGTAAATGACACCGTCCTGATCCTCGTCCAAATATTCCTTATCTCCATTCAGGACCACGCAAAAGGTCTCCCCCTTCACGAGCTTACCCGCGTTATCCACGATCTGAATGCGCAGATCCTTTTCTATCGAAGTCATGAGCAGGGACAGATTTTTTTCGCTCATTTTCTCTATAGAAGAATAAGGCTTTCTGTCCGGGTCAAAAAAGGTTTCATCCGTTAAAAACGCACGCTCATCCGAGCCTATCCGGTCTGCCTGAGCATCTGTCTGCGTTTCTCCGCTCTCCTGGACTTCGGCAAATACCTCTTGTTCTTCATTTTTGTTAAAAATATCCTTGTTTGCATATAATACGCTTCCTATTACCGCTGCAAACATTATAATGACCAGAAAAACAGTCACATTCTTCAGCTTAGAGCCCATTAGCAACCTCTATCATGTATTTTCCATAATCTGTCTTCATCAATGGTTCCGCCAGCTTAAGGAGCTGTTCCTTCGTAATAAATCCTCTCTTATAGGCTATCTCCTCAATGCAGGAAATGTACAGCCCCTGCCTTTTCTGGAAGGCCGATACAAAATCCGCCGCATCCAGAAGAGAATCATGATTCCCCGTATCCAGCCATGCAAAGCCTCTTCCCAGCGTCTCCACCATCAGCGTTCCACGGCGCAAGTATTCGTTATTTACGCTCGTAATCTCTATTTCACCGCGTGCGGAAGGCTTTACGTTCTTGGCAATTTCCACCACGTCATTGTCATAAAAATACAGCCCCGGCACCGCATAGTTACTTTTCGGGTTTTCCGGCTTCTCTTCTATAGAAAGAGCTTTCCCTTTTTCGTCGAACTCTACCACTCCGTATTCCCTGGGGTCGCGGACATAATATCCGAAAATGGTCGCTCCCTTTTCTCTCTCCGCAACCTCGCGAAGCACCCTGGAGAAGCTCTGTCCATAAAAAATATTGTCGCCCAGTACCAACGCCACGCTATCGTTTCCTATGAAATCCGCTCCGATGATAAAGGCATCCGCAAGCCCCCTGGGATATTCCTGGACCGCATATTGAATCTCGATGCCAAGCTGCTCTCCCGTGCCGAATAACTCCTCGAATACGGGCACATCCCTGGGTGTAGATATAATTAGTATCTCCCTGATACCTGCCAGCATTAGGGTTGACAGCGGATAATATATCATCGGCTTGTCGTAAACCGGCATTATCTGTTTCGAAATCGCTTTCGTCAACGGATAGAGGCGTGTTCCGCTTCCACCTGCAAGAATAATTCCTTTCATGTTAAAAACGTTCTCCTTTCAAGGTCGTTTACATTACCATTTAGTATATCACAAAATATCTGGATTGAAAACGTAAAATGGGAACGATTTAAAACCGTTCCCATCAAAAATATAGTTCTTTACTTTCCGCTATACATATCCGTATAATACTTCTGATATTCTCCGCTGGTAACATTCTTCATCCAGTCCTCATTCTCGAAGAACCACTGAATCGTCAGTCTGATGCCCTCCTTGAACATGATTTCCGGTTCCCAGCCTATTTCCGCTTTGATTTTATCCGGTGCTATGGCATACCTTCTGTCATGGCCCTTTCTGTCCTCCACGTAAGTAATCAAGTCCTTGCTTACCAGCTTCTTACGCGGATCGTTCTCAGGAAGCATTTCCTGCAGCGTTTCTATGATAATATTTATGATTTCGATATTTTGCTTCTCGTTATGTCCGCCCACATTGTAAGTCTCAAAGAGCTTTCCCTTCTCCTGAACCATATCAATCGCCTTGGCATGATCTTCCACATACAGCCAGTCCCTGACATTTTTGCCGTCTCCGTATACCGGAAGGTTCTTTCCCTGAAGTGCATTGTTGATAATGAGGGGAATCAACTTCTCCGGAAATTGATAAGGGCCGTAGTTATTAGAGCAATTGGTTATATTCGCAGGGAAATGGTAAGTGTCCATATATGCCTTTACCAGCATATCCGAACCGGCCTTGCTTGCGGAATAAGGACTGTGAGGCGCATACGGCGTAGTCTCATAGAAATATTCGCCGTCTTCTTCCAAAGAGCCGTATACCTCATCCGTAGATACATGCAGAAACTTCTTGTCCGGCTTAAAGCTGCCATCCTCAAGCTCCCAGGCACTCTTTGCGCAGTTAAGCATTACTGCTGTTCCGAGAACATTGGTCTGCACGAACACCTCCGGATTGCGGATACTTCTGTCCACATGGCTTTCTGCCGCGAAATGTACGACTCTGTCGATGTCGTTATTTTCAAATATTTTAGAGATCGCTTCTTTATCACAGATATCCGCCCTAATGAATTCGTAATTATCTTTGTTTTCCACTTCCTTCAGATTCTCGGGATTTCCCGCATAGGTGAGGGCGTCCACATTAATAATCTTAATATTGTTTCCATATTTTTTAAACATGTAATGAATGTAATTAGAGCCGATAAAGCCTGCCCCGCCCGTTACCAGATAAGTTTTCATAATGTTTAACATGCCTTTCCGTTTTTTATTCTCACTATAGCTCATTATTCTTCTCTTTGCAATATTCACCGCAATTTATAAAGAATAATTAATTAATATCCCAGATAACTGATATTTAAATCCACAGAACCGCTTATGCCCGATACCGAGCCCTTGGAGGAATATTGCCACAAATCATACTTCGTCGCCGAGTAACTGGGGGCCGCCGCATATTGAGCCAGCCATATCTTATAGCTGGTAAGGCTTGCCGTATTAATATAGGAGGTCAGCCATGTCTTGTTCGCATAGATTCCCGCCGTATACCCTGAGTTCTGAATGGTCTGGCAGAATGCCATGCAAACCGCAGTCCTCGTATCCTTGCCGATGCTATCCGCCCGTCCGCCGCTGGGCTCCACATCCAAAAACACCGGATAGGATATTTTGTAACCGCTGATCAAGCTCGCTACCATGGAGGCTTCCTCTACTGCTTCCACCTCGTTTACAGCCTGAGTAAAGAAATACACTCCCACCTTAAGGCCTGCTGCCGAAGCTCCCTGAATATTGGACCGGAACTTCGGATCCTCGATCAGGGCGCCCGTGCTGGAACCACGATAACCGCAACGGATGATTACATAAGATACACCGGAATTCTTTACTGCGTTCCAGTCGATATTTCCGTTCCACTTGGATACGTCGATTCCCATATTTCCCGAAGAGGATGCTAATGCTCCATCGCTGCCGAAATTATATTTCGCCCCTTGGATAATCTGCTCACCGGTTACCTTATTGCCGTCTGCATTGAAATAATAGGTCTTGCCGTCGATAGTCTGCCAGCCGGTATATTTGTACTCGGCACTCACAGAGGATACCTTATAAAATTTATCCGCCTTGAAATAATCAGAATAAACGGCTTCTCTTAATTTGCTGTCCGTTTCCTTAACATAGAGCTGATTGCCGTCGTTGTCCTTCAACTTGGTGGAGCTGTCTTTTTCCGGATTGGCCTTAACGGTAATTTCACAGGTTGCCGCAACAGAATTATCCGCATTGCTCATCGCCTTAATCGTGGCCGTTCCGGCACTCACACCGGTTACCGTGCCGTCGCTTGCTACCATCGCTGCCGCGTCGTTATCGGAAGACCATGTCACGGAAGCATCCGACGCATTTTTTACTTCCGCAGTAAGCTTAAGCGTCTTTTCCGTAAGCACCTTGCCGGTTGTCGCACTGATCGTAATCGTTGGCTTCACCTTCTCCGGCTCCGTAACTGTTACCGTACAGGTCGCTATATGTCCGGTAGATGTCTTGGCTGTAATATCCGCCGTCCCGGCGCTCACCGCAACGACAGTTCCTCCCGTCACCGATACGATTCCCGCATTGCTGCTGTTCCATTCCACCGCATTACCTGCAGGATCCGTAGTTGCCGTCAAAACAGCAGTCTCACCTGTCTTCAAGGGAAGGCTGGTTTTGTCCAGGCTAACCTTTATCTCCGTAATCGTGGGAGTTGTTGTGTCCGTAGGCGTTGTGGTCGTATCCGTAGGAGTCGTGGTGGTAACCGCCGTCGTCTGGTCCGTGGTCGTTGCCGCAAAGCGCATGAATTCACTCGCTTTTACAAGAGTATTAGGATCCGTGATCTTATCCTTCGGCACTTCCTCATAACCGGCCTCGCTTCCTGATCCATTTAATGCCGTCTTAGTTGATTCCACCCACGCTACCGTATCCGTAAGCACAGATTCCACTGTGGTATCCTGCTTCTTCGTATCTTCCGCCGCAACGTTAACATCCGATTCCTTCTTTACCTCATCGGAAACATCCACTTTCTTGTATTCGATTTTATCCTTTATAGTCACCGATACACTTTCCGTAGAAAAAGTATAATCCTCCGCACCGGAAATACTTGCCATGGCAACACTGCATTTACCTGCCGCCATATCGGTCTTATAAATAATTCCGTCCTTATCTTCATCCTTCAGCGTATACGTTTTCCCGCCTGCATCCGTAATATTTACTTCAAAAGGTATGCTGGCGACCAGCTTGCCGGTCGTGCTGTTCACAAATTTTATTTTTAAGTCTTTTTGCATGGAACTAAGATGCATCTCAACTTTGATCGACTCTGTCGTCTCCAGTTCCTTCTCATCGTACTCCGCCGCCTCGGTCATTTCTTCCTGAACAGCCACCTTAGCTGCCTGGGCATCAGCCACTGCCAGAAGTCCGCTTTCGCCGATAACCTCGATTCCTTCCATTCCGGCGCCGATCTCCTGAAAAGAAGCCACCTGCATATCGGCCACTTTCGCGTCCGCATACATCGTACACGTCACAATGGCGAACACCATAATCAAAACACCGGTAGTCGCAACGACTCTATCTATGGTATCCATACATTTTATTTTGTACCATAAGCGGCTTTCTTTACCGTTATTCCTTCTACTCCGGGAGCTCTTAGCCCTATTTGCTGTTGATACTTTTGTCTTTTTGGCTGAAACACTTTTCTTCTTTATTGAAGTACTTTCCCGCTTCTCCAATGTATTTCCTTTTTTGACAGATGTATTTTTCTTCTTTAACGGAGCGCTTTGTTTCTTCTTAGATGTGTGTCCTTTCCTTACCGAAGTACTTCTCTTATATTCAGAAGCAATTTTCTTATTTTTTGAGATAATTTTCTCATTTTCAGAGACAATTTTCTCATTTTTAGAAGCAGATTTCTTTTTCACAGGAACCCCCGTATATTCCTCTTCGAAATACTCATCCTCATCGTCATAAAAGCCATTTTCATCCAATTCCATGAAATCCAGCTCTTTCACGATATCAAAATTATTCATTTCGTTATCCCTAATAGCATTATCGGATTTGCTATGTTCTTTTTTCATTGTTTATGTAAACCCTTCCCAAATAATCATTTGGATACATATTAACATAAAAAATACCTTTTTTCAATGTTTTTCACCATATCACTCTTTTGTCTGACTTTTTCTTCCCATATAACGCATATCTTAAATCTATGATGAATTTTTGCCATACTATTTTCATGATTTACATAATTTTGGCCAATTGTATGATTAAATTAGTATTTTTTCTAATTTTGTCGATGAATTACTTAATTAAGTTATTGACTTTTTTCGTCATAACTGACACAATTAAAAACAGGCTTAGTTATATTATGTTATTGGAAAAGGGGATTTTTTTCATGATGTACATGCACTATTGCAAACCTTGTCATCGGGTTCACATGTTAAATGGTCACAAGATGACATGTCCGAAATGCGGAGGAGCCATTATTGAGCTCCGTATTCCATACATGGATTACGTCAGTATGGACATGGCACAAAGAAATGCTTTCAAAGAGCAATGTGCCGATAAGGAACAGCTAAAGGAGCTCAGCACCACCTATCGCATGTATAAGTACAGCAAGTGGTATAAAGAGCTTAACAGTCAGCGCTGCTGACAAAATCAAGGATTACGAAGAAGAAAGAGAAGGAATATGAGCCGGATAAAATAAATCTTAAAATTTTATCCGGCTCATATTTCGTATAGATTTTTGAAATAAATAATAGTACAATATACATTCATAGGAGGAATCGTTATGGAAAATGAAAATAAGAAGTTATCTTTGAACTGGCACTATATAATTCTCGGCGCAATTCTTATCATTGCGGCGATTGCCATCATAAAGCTCGTCATCTGGAACATCGGGACCCAGTCCGATTACGACCCGAACAATCTGGCAGAAGGCTATGATATCGAAGCACTGGATACCATCATTCCCTTAAGCGATACCAATCTGGAGGGAAGAACGGACGATGGCGTGAACACCATTCTCTGTCTGGGCGGCAATCCTCTTACCGACGAAATGGGGGAAAACAGCTTTACTTCTCTTTTAGCACAAAAAACAGAATCCACCGTATACAACGGCGGATTTCCCGATTCCGGTATCGGAGCGAAATATTCTGCTTATAACGAAGGGTACCCAAGGGATAACTTCAATCTTCCATACGTTGCCAAAAGCATTGCAGGCAAGGATTTCACCGCTCTCAAGTCCGTGTCGGCAGGGGAGCAGGACGAAAGATATGCGCAGGCCGCAGCCACTCTGGAATCTATAGATTATGATAAGATAGACACTATTGTCATCATGTATGACGCTATCGACTATCTGGAAAAAGTCCCTTCCGATAATCCTAACGACCCTTATGAAATCAGTACTTATACCGGAGGCCTTCGAAGTGCTATCGAGACAATTCAGGAAGCATACCCCTATATTCGCATCTTCGTCATGTCTCATACTTTTGCGCAGTGCATCGATGAGAACGGCAATTACCAGAACGGAGGCACCGTGGACCTTGGGAACGGCGCTCTTCCCCATTATCTGGTGAAGGAAGTGGATGTAGCAATTTCCTGTGGCGTATCCATCATCGACAACTATTACGGCACGATAAACGAAGATAATTACAGGGATTATATGACCGACTATATCCATTTGAACGACGCCGGAAGAAATGCTCTCGCCGACAGGCTGGCTGAGGTTATAAATACCGGTCACACTTCTTCTAAGTAAAATATGGGAACCAACAAAACGGGAACGACAGTTCAATTTTGTCGTTCCCATTTTGAAAAAATGCACAAGTCCGCATCAACTCTCTAATC
The DNA here is from genome assembly GCF_039134705.1 of Kineothrix sp. IPX-CK. NCBI lineage: Bacteria > Bacillati > Bacillota > Clostridia > Lachnospirales > Lachnospiraceae > Kineothrix > Kineothrix sedimenti. The sequence continues at coordinate 3,810,493 of NZ_CP146256.1, forward strand.
CTATAAGCTAAAATCAGTATTCTACTGAAAACAATTCTTCAAAATCATAAGTCTTTACAATATCCCTCATCTTAGTAAGCTCCGCGTGGAGATTCTCTTTTGTTACCTCACACTCACCCGAAGCGAAGCATTCTGTCATATAACGGTTGATGTCCGGATGATAATGGCTGTAATCCGCGTAATTGTCCAAATCACTTACAATCCACTCCTGACTGGGAAAGAAAAATACTCTGACATTATCATATTCGAGCAGGCATTCCGTCAAGTACTCATATTCCCTCATGGTAGCCTCCATATGATTTTCCCTCAAGACATCGTTCCAGAACAAGATGCTGTAAGGAGGATAAAAAATATAAAACTCCGTATCCGGATTCGCCTCTATATAAGGGCAAATATTCGCATCCAAATTCACCGTTACATTGTTTACGTAATTCTCAGGATCTGCCTCCTCCTCCACCGGCTCCGGCTGCTCATAGTTATGCATTACCCATTGCTTATTGTAATATTCCTCCGTCCACCAGCTTGCATAAACGGTAGCCAAATCCGTCTTGTCCGGATCTGCAAGGGGTCTTAGAATATATTCCAGAAGCACATCCTTATTCAGCACATAGGATATATCGTTCCATACATTATCATCGTACAAATATTTTGGAATCGGATACTTAGTCTCCTCCACGCCTCCGGTATAGGTAATCACATCAATTCCCAAAAAGGCCGCCTTGACTTCATGGCCGCTTTTAAACACGATGTCCATGATGTTCGCCTCATCCCTGGGAAACGCGCCGCTGTAACTGAGCTTCAAGGTCTTAAGCCCCATCAGCTCCTGAAACCAGTTTGTATTAAAGTTTACCGTCATGGAAGAACCGAGAATCACGCTGTCGTAATCCATGTGCTTTGCCATTCCCGGATTCTGATTGATCTGATTGTCCACAACGTAAGGAAAATCCTCCAGCGGTTCATGATATTGAAAAAACGGATCTACATATACCACAAGGAGTATTACTGCCGCCGCTGCCGCCGCAAACATTACAATAAATATTAATAGCCACTTTTTATATTGTTTCATTCTCTTCTATTCCTCAATCTCCCAGAGACGCATACCGTTATGTAAGATCGTTCTTGTTAAAAATTAAAATAAAGGAAACTGCTGACATTGGAAAATGCCAGGATACACCATAAAAACAGCCCTGCCATTATCACCGCCGACCAGGCCTTAGGCTTTATTTTCCCGGAAATCTCCATCGCATTTGGGCCAAAAAACACAAGCAAAAGGGAAAAAGCCGTAATGGCGAACATCATAATATAATGGCCGTATACCCAGCCATCCAGATGCAGCACCTTTAGGATATACCAGAACTCATCCAGATTAAAATATTCGGCAAGGTCTTTATTAACGCGAACAAGACCACCCTTTATTACCAACCGCAGAAGCTCATTTCCCTGTGCTACGCTTTCCGCCCTGAAATATACCCACGCTATACTGACATAGCCAAAGGTAAACAGCACCTTTATCCCGCGAAGGACCGATGCCTTCAAGTTTTGTGCAGCACTTCCCTCTTTCGGTTTCGATATTCTTCTCTGCCACATCCGGGTAAATACGTACAGCACCCCGTGAAGCATTCCCCACAAAATGAATTTCCATGAATTGTTTATACCCATTCCCGACCCGTGCCACAGACCGCTAAGCAGAAATACGATCAAAAGATTACGGTACATCCGCCATGAGCCTTGTCGGTTTCCGCCCAGAGGGATATAAACATATTTCGTGAAAAAGCGATTCAAAGTAATATGCCACCGCTTCCAAAAATCCACAATATTTTGCGCCTTATACGGCGAATTAAAATTTATCGGGAGATCTATATTGAACATTCGGCTGATTCCTATCGCCATATCTATATATCCGCTGAAATCAAAATAGAGCTGAAGCGCATAAAAAATCACCAAAAGCGCGGCATCAGTACCGTGCATGCTTCCCAAGTTGGAATACCCGTAGTCTACAGCGCCCCCGAAAGTGTCCGCCAGTATTACCTTTTTTAACATACCGAAAATAAACAGACAAAGTCCTCGCATGAAACGTTCCGCATTGAAGCCGATTTTCCCGATTTTTTCGAATTCCGGCAGCATCTGGGCATGGGAAACGATAGGTCCCTCCACCAGCTTAGGAAAATAAGAAATATATAGAACATAGTCCATAAACCCACAGGACTTTATTTCTCCCCTATAGTTATCCACCAAAAAAGAAATCTGCGAAAAAGTGAAAAAGCTGATTCCAATAGGAAGTGCTGCTTGTAAAAGAGGCAGATCACCTCCGAATGCATTTATATTTTCGATAAAGAAATTAACATATTTAAAATAAGAGAGTAGCCCCAGATTGCCAAGGATCCCCGCTGCCAGTATCCCTTTTCTGCAGAAGGAAATACTTTCTTTCACCCGGCTCATTCCAAGAACTGCCCCGTAATTAAATAGCATACTGGCTATGAGAATCAGCAGATATCCTGCCTGAAAGCTTCCGTAAAACCATAGGGATATTGCTATCAGCCATAATTTCGTGCCTCTGTTTCCGCTCCTTTTCGCCAACAGATAATAAACAAGAAGGCACACCGGCAGAAAAGCAAATACAAATTCATATGAGTTAAATAACATTTCCACACCCGCCTAATTATTCACGCTTGCCGCCGCTACCGGATCGAAATAAACCGGATAGCCGTCTATCGTATCCAGAAGCTCCAGTCCGAAATTCTCAGGGGCCTCCGTCACGTCCTTGTTGTTGGGAAGAACGATGTACGTGCAATATCTTTCCCTCGTCAGCTTTAACAGCTCCTCGATGTCGATAATCGTCGGATTGTTCATAATCGTATGCACCGGCTCCGCGTACTGCCATTTCGGTTCTACCATTTCCCGCCCGTAAATCATCTGTATATTCGTATCGTATTGTCTCACGAAATAGACCAAATCCGTCGGAAAAACCGACCAGATCCTCTCCTCGCCTTCCCCGGGAGCTATCAGATCGCAAATATCGATCACCGTCTGAGGAAGATGATAAAGATTCTCCGCCTTAGACATATACTGACTGGCGTACACATATTTTCCGCAAAGGGCGATTGCTATTGCCAGAGAAGCAAGCACTGCCCGCTTCATCCAGTTACACTGACCAGAAGATATTTTTCCTTTCAATTTATCATATAACAGAGCGGCCAGCTTCACTCCCGCATACGCGGTAATAACGCCCATAGGAATGAGCCATAGTACCCTGTAATAAGTATCCCCTTCTCCGCTCATCAACCGAACGAACACCTTTCGGAAAATAGGGAAGAAAAATAGAAACAGCAATGTAAGCGGCGTATACACGAAGATAGCCCTCCGTCTTTTATTCTTTTCCGCAAAAAGCAGAAAAACTAACGACAGCAAAAACAAAACAATCGTCAGACGGCTTCCCGCATAATTTTTAAAAATTACCACACTCTCCATAAAAATTCCATACATGCCAAAAATTCTCCTATTATATTCTTAAACGTGCAAAAGCAAATACAGTATCATATAGGCAACATTGGGTATGCATACGATCCCCGCCTTAACGAGCACGCTGAATTTCCGCTCCGCTATCATCATCCAGAACGCAATAACCGCTACCATCACCGCTCCGAGGAATACCACCATGGAGGTACATACCCCCGCAGTCATATTTGTAAGCCATAAGAGGAGCCATAGGCCAAAAGTGCTTTCCTTTTCTCCTAAGCGTTCCTCCCCGGATGTCTTATGCTCATTCTCCTTATCGAATATCCACAGCAGCAGACATACGATGAGAGGAAGAACGAAATTTGCCGCCAGAGATTTTCCCTGCCATGTCCTTGTCAGAAAAAAGGTCTCGTTGGTATAAATAGACACATTTCCGAATATTTGCAATAAAGCCATAAACACCATAAATGCCGGCAGGAACTCTTTTTTCTTACGCAAAAGCTGTTTGCCGATCTCAAAGTAAACCACATAGGTCAGCGGAATGAACACAAAAGGAATGACGCTATGCGCCAATATAGTCGTATGGATTCCCGTCATTCTTCCCACATATGCGATCCATATAGGCAGCACCGCCAGAGAATGCCTTATGTCCAAGGAGGTTGTCCCGCCTGTATACGGCATGATCAGATACATCGTATTGCTCTGCTGGGTCACAAGTGACTGCGCCACATATTCCGCATCGTCTCCGTCAAATGAGGTGAGAGTGAAGGCTTTATAGAGCTGGAAGGCGATGAGCACCAAAAACAAAACCCATTCTATTTTCTCTTCTATTGAAACGTCAGTCCACCGAAATGCCGGTTTTAAAGACACCCACCGTTTCTTCTTAATCGCCCATGCACTTAGGGCTACTCCTGCTGCTGCCGCAATCGCCATGCCAATGGTAAAAAAGCGTACCATGACAAGAAAGCTGTCATATTTCACAAGAAGTATCGCAGGCACCGTCACCAGCCAGCACATCGGAAGCATGATGATATAACCGGCGATGAACACGACGCCTATATTTGTCTTTTCCTTCGGTATCCATCGCAAGGGAATCAGTCCGATACAAAAGGGAAGCACAAACATCCATAATATAATGCCTAAAATTTTAACTACAATCATTACTGTCTGCTCCGTTTCACTATTCTTCATGGTTGCTATTTGTAAGTTTAACCCAAATCGCTTTATCTGTCCATACATCGCTTTTCTCTTTTTCTAATCCTATATGTCAAAAAGAGAACGTTTTCTCTTCGTCCTCTTTTTGTAAAACTATAAATTTCTATTTTTATTCCCGCGAGCAATGAGCCAAGCGCAAGCTTGCTTGCATTTGGCGAATACCGCGAGGGTCAAATACCCCATGGGTATTTGACTTACTCACCCTTGTTTCTTACGCTGATAAGCTACAAATTCGTCGGTATTCAAAAAAACCTCTTCATAGCCAAGGCTCTGGCAAAGTCTGGTCACGTTTGGCTGCTCCAGATAAGCCTCCTTCAAAATGGTCTCGTCCGCGAAAACCTCTTTCGCACTGCCGTCAAGAAGCACTCCTCCCTTTGCAAACACGATAACACGCTCAAAAACATCGGCTACAAAATCCATATCGTGAATGATGGTAATGACAGTGACACCCTCACTTCTCAGCTTGCGGATTACCGATTTGATCCGTTCTTTTCCATAATAATCCTGAGCAATCGTAGGCTCGTCGAATATGATTACCTTAGGGTCCATCGCCACGATGGAAGCGATTGCCACAAGCTTCCGGCTGGATAAGCCAAGGTCGTAAGGATTTTCATTCTCATGGCCAGACAATCCTACCAGATTCAGCGCCTCTAACGATTTTTCCCTGGCTGCAGCCTCTCCCATACCTATTTTCAAAGGTCCGAACATAACCTCGTCAAGAACGCGGTTCTTAAAAATCTGATCGTTGGGATTCTGGAAAACCATACCGATATGCCTGGCCAGCTGTGCCACCGTCATATCGCGTATATCCTTTCCCTCAAACACTACCGCTCCCGCCGTAGGCCGAAGCAAACCCTTCAGCAGTTTTACAAAAGTAGTCTTTCCCGCACCATTTTGCCCGATAATAGCAGTTGTCCTCTCGTCAAGAGCGAAATTAAGCCCTTTTAAGATTTCCTCTCCTTCGGTATAAGAGAAATGTAAATCTTTAATTTCCATGAGTGTCTTATACTCATTGAGTGTTTTATACTCATTAACATTCCTGCCTGAGTGTTCTATACTCGTTTCCATCTACATTTCCCTCCTTTCCTTGCTAAGTAGATCGTAAGCTTCCTCCAGAGTTACCGGATAGCAGCCCGTCTTGGCATTTCTCAGGTTCAACTCCCTGCAGATCTTCATAAATGCAGGAGGTTCCACCCCGTACGTATCCAAATCCTCTCTGGAAAAGATTCTCTGAGGAGTATCGAAATCGATGAGCTTACCGCCGTCCAAAAGCAGGACCCTATCGCTGTAGGAGGCAATTTTCTCCATATTATGTTCCACCATAAATATGGTAATTCCCTTTTTGCTAAGCTTCTGTACCGCTTGATACACTTCTTCTCTGCCCTGCGGGTCAAGCTGTGAAGTGGGCTCGTCCAGCACGATGACCTCCGGCTGCATTGCAATGATCCCGGCAATGGCCATACGCTGCATCTGTCCACCCGATAAATCAAAGGGTTCCCTATCCTTATACTTCATGATATCCAAAAGCTCCATCGCCTCGTCTATTCGACGTATCATTTCCTGCCTTTCGATTCCCAGGTTCTCAAGCCCGAATGCAATTTCTTCATATACTGTAAGCTTGGAACCGGTCACCTGGTTAAAGGGATTCTGGAATACGATGCCAACCTTCTTGCAAAGCTCGTCCAGATCCACGTTCTTTACCTCCAGCTCATCGATCATGATCCTTCCACCATAGGCTCCCTTATGAAAATTAGGCACCAGTCCAGCAATAGCTTGACAGAGAGTGCTCTTACCGGAGTCATTTTTTCCTATAATTCCGATGAATTCACCTTGCTCCACAGAAAAGGAAATCCCGTCCAGAGCCAGAAATTCTGTTGCAAGATATTTGTATTTTAAGTTTTCTACGATTATCTTTGAGTGATTGGTACTCACTGCCATCCTGCAACCCTCCACACAATGCCTGCGACGAGCAGGATAAGCATCCCAATCTGTATATATCTGTCAGCACCGCATTTTTTCTCATCATTTATAAATGTCTTTTTATTTTTAGCATTAAATCCTCGTACCTCCAACGCCAAGGCGCGTTCCTTCGTATTGATCAACGAGCTCATGACCACCGGCGAAATCAAGGGCAGAAACGCCTTGATACGCACCAGAAGATTTCCCTCCGTCTCCATTCCTCTGCTTCTCTGGGCATCGGTAATAGTAGACATGGTTTCTGTCATCTGCGGGATAATCTGAAAAACAGATATGAACACGTACCCGAATCTGGGCGAAAAGCCCTTTCTCACGAAATTTTCCACAATATCAGAGGGCTTAGCAGTAAGAATCAGCACACAGAAGCTCAGCAGGATATTGAGCACATTAATTACGATTCCCAAAGCAAAGCCCAGCCCTTCTTTATAAAAGCTGATGGGACCGATGCTGAACACCGGAGTAACATTTCCGGCACGGAATATTCCCTGAATGATAACAACAGTAAGCAGGACAAAGCCCGAAATGCTCAAAATCGGCACAGTCTTTTTAAGTACTTTCGATATGAGCAGCAAACAAGCGCTGATGACAATGAATCCGACGCTGATCCACTTGCTGCCCATGATAGCAGGCAGCAAGAGCGCGACAACGATATAGAGTATTTTACTTTCCGGCGCCATCTTATTCAGCAGTGAACCTTTTTCTTCATACAAACTAATACTTTTCATTTTATAAATAGGCCTTTCTTACATTAATCGTCCAGACTTTCAATAGTATCTCCGCTCTGATAAAGCGCCACCAGACTCTTTGGCAGACTCTTGCTGATTCCGAATACGATCAGGATAACCGCGATCTTGTCCGGAAGGTCTACAATAACCTCATCCAGAAAAGACGCAAAAAATACCGGCATATTCTGTGAAAGCGCCCATGCATAAACGGCGTCACCCCATATGTTTCCGGTAGTTCCTCCCCAGAAAATCATGTTCAGAGGCGTAGATACCACAACAGCGACAAAACCGACTATGATGGCGGTAAGCAGCGACAACTTGATGTTTTTCATAAAGCCCTTATAGGACAATACACCAACTACAAGTCCGATAGCGATGTTCGTCAAGGCATACACCGTCGAAATCGGGTCCATGGTAAGACCGTAGATGATGTTATTGGCAGCGCCGCAGATCGCACCTGCGATCGGTCCTGCAAGCACTGCTGCCAGACAGGTTCCGATGGCATCCAGCCACAACGGCAGCTTCAGCGCGCCTGCAAACAGCTTGCCCAGATAGTTGATTCCGATAGCCGCCGGAATCAATACAAGCGTCGCCGTGTTAAATTTCAGTGACCATAAACTCTTTCCATTTTTACTCATTTCCTTTTCCCTCCGTTTAATTGTTCGTATTGTTTTGTATGACAAAGGCTTCCAATGCTGCAATAATTTCATTTTCCTCGCCTTGTTTTACGATAGATTCTCCGTCCACGTAATCATTGATATTCTGCTTCAGATCGGCCTCGAACTCTACCACCGTATTCAAAATGGAGGCGCATTTCACTCCTCGCAGGGCCCCGATAGTGAACAGAGCGGCCGTCTCCATATCTGCTCCCAGAATTCCCTTCGCCGACCAGTAGGCATCGATAGCATCCTCCCTATCGGTATAAAAACTGTCATGGCTTCTCGCTTTCCCTATATGGAAGGGGAATCCTTTCTCCTCCGCAGCCCGGATAGTAGCCATGAGAAGGCGGGTATCAGGAATAGCCGGATATATCGGCTCAATATAAGCCTTGGAGGCTCCGTCGTCCCTCACCGCCCCATTTACGAGGACCAGCTCTCCGAGATGAAGGGAGGAGTCAAGGGCACCACAACTTCCGATACGAATCATATATTCCACCCCGATATTATGCAGCTCTTCTACAGCGATTCCGGTGGAGGCTCCACCCATTCCGGTAGAAACGGCCAGCACCTTAATACCCTTATAATAGCCACTGGCACTTCGCATTTCTCTATTATATTGGAGCTCCTTCGCATCCGACAAAAACTTCTTAATATGGTCGATTCTTCCCGGATCTCCCGGTAAAATCGCATATTTGGCTCCGTCCTGCACCGATAAGCGGATGTGAGCTTGTCTTTCTTCCATGAGCGATTTGTACTCATTATCCATATTCTTATATCCTTCTTCCCTCTAATTTCCTTCCTGTAAGTGTTCAGGCAGTACTTTTTCCCTTTCTCAGATTCCACGTAAATATCCAGTTCGCCTTCGAGCACTATATACATAATCTGATAGATTTCATTTTGGTTACGGACAAATTTATTGGCTTTATATTCACAAATCTGCGTTATATTTGCAACATATTCTTTTTTGACCACAGCACTATCTGGGTTCATAATCGCAAGCTTCCCCATTTCTTTGTAAAATATGTTTTATTTTCCCCAATAAATCCGTTTATCGTTGTTACATTTTATTATAATAGTTTGATGCATCAACTACAAGGTATTATGTCTCCAAACCGGATTTGTTTTACAGTATTCCTATAAAAATATTACCATTTCAGAGACATTTGTCCAGCTTAATTTTTAAAACCATTTTATTATCGGTAATCAAACCCCCGATACAGACGGTTTGATACCCTCGATTGAGAATGGACATTCTATCGATTACATGTTAAAATACAAATAATTAGTTGATGAGAGGAATTTTGAAATATGAAAAGGGTTCTTATCATAGGCGCCGGCCCTGCGGGACTGACTGCAGCCTATGAATTGCTGACAAACAGACAAGCAGACAGCCATGGCAACGATGATTTCGAAGTGGTAGTATTCGAGGAAAGTTCCGCCTTCGGTGGTATCTCCAGAACAGTAAATCACAACGGAAACCGCATGGATATGGGAGGACACCGTTTCTTCTCAAAGGTTCCCGAGGTCAATCAGTGGTGGGAAAGCATGCTGCCGGAACAGGGTAAACCATCCTACGATGATATTCTGCTAAGCCGCTCCATGCCGCTTGCCAAGGGCGGTCCCGATCCGGAAAAAGAAGACCGCGTCATGCTGAACAGAAATCGCGTATCCCGCATTTATTTCAACCGGAAGTTCTTCGATTATCCCATTTCTTTAAAATTTGAAACTATTAAGAACATGGGATTTATTACGACCATTGTCGTTGGATTCAGCTATTTAAAAGCTCTGATCCATAAAAGAAAAGAAAATTCCCTGGAGGATTTTTATATCAACCGCTTTGGGCGGAAGCTTTATTCCATGTTCTTTGAAAATTACACAGAAAATCTCTGGGGGAGAAATCCCAGTGAAATCGCTCCCGATTGGGGGGCTCAACGCGTAAAGGGACTTTCTATCATCGCAATTATTAAGGATGTTTTCTCAAAGATGCTTCCGGGAAAAGAGAACCGCAAGGTTGAGACTTCTCTAATCGAACAGTTTAAATATCCTAAGCTCGGCCCCGGGCAGCTTTGGGAGGTGACTGCTGATGAAATCACCAGGCTTGGCGGGAAAATACTGAAAAACAGCAAAGTAACGGGCTTTACTAAGGACGAAACGGGCCGCATCGCATCTCTTACCTATACATACGACGGAGTAACCGCCACCATGGAGGGTGATATTTTTATCTCTTCCATGCCGGTCAAAGATCTGGTGGGCGGCATGAATGATGTGCCGAAGGACATCTCCGAAATAGCATCGGGACTTCCTTACCGCGATTATATGACCCTCGGCGTCCTCGTTCCAAAGCTGAACCTTAAAAATCTGACCGAAATGAAAACCGTGGGGAACATCGTTCCCGACTGTTGGATCTATGTTCATGACAGAACTGTAGATATGGGCCGTTTGCAGATATATAACAACTGGTCTCCTTATATGATTAAGGATCTGGAGCATACCGTATGGGTGGGACTGGAATACTTCTGTAATGAAGGCGATCGCTTCTGGTCCATGTCCGATGATAACTTCACAGAGTACGCTATTGCTGAAATGGTAAAGATGAGGCTTATCGATGATGCCTCCGAAGTGCTGGATTCCCATGTGGAACGTGTAAAGAAAGCATACCCTGCCTACTTCGACACCTACAATGATATGGATAAGCTCATCGATTACTTAAATACAATTGAAAACCTGTACTGCGTAGGCCGCAACGGACAGCATCGCTATAACAATATCGACCATTCTATGTGTACTTCCTTCGAAGCTGTAAAGAATATAAAGAACGGCATAAAGGATAAGAGCAATATATGGAGCGTGAACACGGAAAAAGAGTATCACGAAGAATCTAAAACCAATGAACTAGAATAATAAAGGAGGTATTCCAACCATGACACAATTGGAATACCTCTTTTCTATTGAAAGGTCTCACAGACCTTATCCGCAATCAGCTTCGCTCCCGCCGCGTTGGGATGTGTTCCGTCGCTCGTATATTCCTGCGCATTTTCATAAGTTATCCCGCAGTTATACACATCGATAAGCTTCGCTCCCTTTTCCTGTGCAATGGCAGTTATCGAAGCATTATAATCCTTCGCAGTCAATCCATGCTCGTTCATAAACGGGAACTTTTCTCCCGCATCGTTCCAGCGGGATACCTCCGCAATGGTGCAGCAGTAAATTTCGGCATCAGGATACCATGTCTTCATCTTATCTAACATTAATGCATAAGCTTCGCTGAAGGTCTCTATATAGCCCTCCTCCACCGCCGAAACGCCGTCATAAGCTCCTAACGGAATATGGTTAAGCAAGTCATTGGCTCCCATTAAAATGATGATTACATCCGGCCAGTTTCCTTCCTCGCTTGCCAGATCGGCCATCCTTTGGTTGCCGCAGGAATACCTTCCTTCATGATTGTCCTGAGACTGCCCGCTTACCGTACTCCCCGAAAAGGATGCGTTCCTGCAAAGCTCCATTCCGGTTCTGTTTATCACCTGTATCCACCAGGTATCGTTCACATCCGTAATATCGCCGTTTTCCGGATAAAATTTACTGTAGTAGTCGGGAATATAGCCAGTAAAGGTAGAAATACTGTCACCGCAAATGGATACTTTTTTGCCGGCCCAAGGAGAGAGAGGCTGTTGTTCTTCGTCCTGTACAGGTCCCAACTCGGGAGAATCATTATGTGAATTCGTTTGTTCTGAAGAATTATCTGAAGTATTTTCCGTTGTATTTTCTTCTATGTTTCCTTCTATATTTTCTTTTATATTTTCTTCTGTGCTTTCTTCTATATTTTCTTTTATATTTTCTTCTGTACCGGCATCCGCTGCGCAGGACGTCAGCATCAAAACAAACGCTAATACCATTGCCGCCATATAAATCACTTTTTTCTTTTTAGACTTCACTCCATCATTCTCCTTCTCTCGGTCCGAACTTTCACTAACCAGAAGCTTTCCGCTCATGAAAGCTCTGGTTATCGCGGTGTTCGTCAAATTAAAGGGACTGCCCCCGCCGTCCCTTTCGCTTGTCTACTTTTTAAACATGGACTGTCTCGCCCCGTGTGCCTCACCATTATTTTTAAGCACGTCGTCTACCGCATCCATGCGCAGTCCCGCATCGATAAAGTCGCAGTGCTTGCAGAACGGATAGTTCTGTCTTCCCGTCCGGATCGCCCCTCGAAGCTGCTGATACTTCTTGCTGTTCCATGCCTCTTTTAAAGGCATATCATGCAAATCCGCCAAGTCCGTCACCTCAAAATTATCACAGCAGCAGATTCCCAATTTCCCGTTCGGCATAATCCACATATCTGTGTAAGGCATAAGACAGGTCTCCGTAATCACCTTATCAGTGGCTTTCTTATTCGGAGCGCTGCCCGCACGGTTTGTAAGTACCTCTTTTAAATAGCGCATCTGGATCAGTATATCCACGTCCCCGAACTCCTGCGGATGAGCCTTGATATAATCGTAGACCACCTGAATATTATCGTGCAGCTTCATGTCCAGACCGTAGTTATTTATAATGAGCTGATCCACATAAGGAATAATCGACTTCACCTTGTCCACATCCAGTAAAAGTCCGTTCGTAGACATGAAAATGAACGCCTCAGGAAGCTTTTCCCTGGCATATTTATGGAATTCCACAATGCGGGTGTCCAGCCACGGTTCATTGTTTCCATACATCGTCAGATGTCCTTTATATCCCCACTCTGCAAGCTGGTCGATAATACTGTAGAACAACTCATCCTCCATTCGCTTATATGGCCGCTTCTCCGCATTTTTGTTAGCTGTACAGAACTCACACGTGCTGTTGCAGCGATTGATCGTCTCCAAATTTACAACTAACGGCATGGGAACCTCTTCTTTTCCCATAAAGTGATCTATGTAATTTTTCTGTAATTTCCTTCTCGTTATAAACTGAAGCTTCAGATAGCTTTCGCTGGACAGCATCGGAAGATACTTTCTCGCGCTCCACCCTAATCTTCCCAAAAAATTGTGTATTCTTACTGCCATGTTTGTAATGTTCTCCTTTCAAAAATAAAAGAATGATTCCTATCATATCATCCAACCCGAATATGGTCAAGATAAGCCATATACTACCCGCTGCACCTTCTGTCCGAAGGGCTTTTATCTTATAGGAGCACTTTCCCATACATAGAAAGCATGTTTTCTCCCTGCAGATAATATGGCATGAAGCGGTCAAAAAGACTGTAGGCAAAGGCAAGCATCACATATGCCATGATTCCAATACAAAGCACTTTGCCGATGACCCTCATCCGAAACCATTCAAGAGCTATGCATGCCTTTTGAACTCCTATTGTCACCAAATGCATGAACGGAATCAAGACCGGCAGGATATACCTCCCCTGAGGCTGGAATTCCCACGTATAGGAATAATAAATGCTGAGTCCAATCGTTATGATACAAAATAACGCCATACAGGCATAAAAAGCAACCGAGTCTTTTCTACTCGTATCGTAGGAATACCCCCATATAGAAGCTTCCTCTGACAGATACTTTTCGCCTTCTCCGGCACTGCTCTCTCTTCTTGAAAGCTTCGCCCCTATTTTCTTAACGGGCATAACTGCCAGCACGCAGGCTATTATCCACAGACGCTTATAAAATATATAGATCAGCCCATGGGTGGGAATCAGCATCGGCCCGAACATCGCGATGAAACTGTCTCTGAGCAGAGTAATATATCCCGTATCAAACAGCATCTCAGTCAAGGGAATTCCCTCTTTCTGATAGGTAAAACGTGTCAGCGGATTAAACTCCGCTGTAGCGGTTTCTATCGCACATTCCAGGCGGGCATTCATCGCTATAAAATCCCCGCCGTAAAGAAACGCATTGCGAACAAACCACCATCCGATACCGAGCAGGACAATAACGGATATAAAGCCTCCCTTTCGGAGCATCTCCCGCCACTTTACCTCCAGCTTCTTTTTCCCGGCACCGCCTTCCTGCCCAGACGCCATATATACAAAATTTATAATAAAGATAAGTATCGCCGACAAAATAATGCCATAAGCATTATAATAAGACATTGCGCACAATATAATTCCCGTCGCCAGCAGGATACAGTCCTTCTTATCATAGCGGCGCCGCCTGGCGCGTAAAAGAGCATAAAATATCATCGCTACCGACAGCATCGCCATAGAATCTGTGTTGACATAGGAATGAATAAAAATATTCTGCGGTAAAAAGACTACCAAAAGCGTGAAAGTCCACTGGATATACGGATTCTTCCACACCTCCTTAGAAATAAGGCGCACATAATATGCCATCAATACGCCGAAACACACATTTACCATCCGCGCCGCAAGAAGGAGCACATATCCATCCGTAGTAAACAGCCCAAGAAAACGGAGCAGATATCCTTGTATCATATATGTCAATATCGGCTGAAAAGCATAAGAAGCCCCATAACCGTTTAAAATCACCTCCGGATCCCCTCCATAAGGCAGCCTTCCGTGATTCCTGATGAAATTTACCACCTTAAACCGGTTGATTTCATCCGGCGGATCTCCATAAGTCTGAAGCATCGCAAAGCAGGCAATCGCCAGAAAAACGAGCAAATAAAAAATAATCTCGCCTGTCCGTTCCCACCCTTTTCCATTCTCTTCCCGTTTAAATGTCAGGCCTTTCATAAACCACCTTTTTCCTTAACTGAGATTTAGAAGCTATTTTTCGTATAGATAAATCACATAGGGGGATTTCTCCTGTTCATATACTTTCACGAGCGTAAGTCCCAGCTCCGTTGCGTTTTCAAGCCCAATCCTTGAGAAAATATATTTTCCTCCCAATTCTTCAAATGCCTCAGTATCCATATATAAATCATAATCCGTCACATACATCGTTTTTGTCGCGCTTACCACAGAAGCATCCGTTCCGGAATACACATACACTCGCGCGCCCCAGCCATCATAATAAATCCTGCTGGCTTCCACCCTCTCCAGTGCAGGCGCTATCACCTTTCGAAATTCCTCCTTATATTGCTGGGAATAAAAGCCAAGATAGCCGTCCAGCGTGGCAATATCATTATACTCCAATACCGCGGGATGAATTCCATATGCCACAGCCCATTCGCCGTCATAGCCGATATCCGCCTTGATTTCCTCAAATAACTCCGTAGAATAGAATTCTCCATAGGACATATCGTCGGCAACTTTTCCTTTAAGCAGCTCTAACGACTTATTTTTGCAAGTAGTATACCAGTCATTATATCTGCCGGGCGTCAGAAGGATAATAGCAATCGCAGCCAGCGCCAGTCCGTTCGCAAGACCCGCAGCTAGCCGTTTAGGCACATTCTTTTTCTTTATTTTCCCCAAAACAGGCAAGCCCTGACAGTCAGAAAGCCGCTGCAGCACTACAAAGAAAGAAGCATACCACAGAAACGGGCTGAAAAATACTGTCCGGTTAAACTGGAAGCCCTTGAGCGGCGGGAGAAGAGTTTCCACCAGCCTGCGAAAGCTTCCCCAATAATAAACTCCATATATTACGCTGTTGAATAAAATCACAAGCATAAGAAGATTGTAGCTATCGCAGAAAATCCCCTTCCAATTCTTATCCTTCATATATTTACCGTTCAGATAAATAAAATACAAGATGCAAACGGGAAGCACCAGCTTTCCATGCACGCTTTCCGCATGGAACACGCCGTTTTTCCACACATCCCCAATCTGTCTTACCACCTCTCCCGCTGTCAGGTCCGCCTCCGTCATGGTAGCGCGAATCGTCTCCGTATCGTTAAAAAGCATTACGCCAAACAGCCGGTATTCAAAGGCCACATATCCTGCTCCAAGCACGAAAAGTGCCAAAAATAAGGATTTGGAAAGCCTTTTGTCTCGAACGGCAAGCCATATAACGGCAATTGTAAGATATGCCAGGATAAAGAAGCCGAAATAAGAAAAATAAGACAAAAAGGGGTAACAAAAAAGTGCAATATACAGCCAGACAGAGGGCTTCTTATATATCCTTCTCAGCAAATAAATGACAAGCGGAATGGATGCGAACGGAATACCGAAGGCAGGAAACATATTCAAAGCCCCATAGGCAAAGCCAAGCAGTGCCACGAGGGAGCGATACTCCTTGCGTTTTTCACCGTACCAGTCTTCTGCCAGCAGCCACACCGAAACCATTGCTATCGATATCTTAAGAAAATATCCCGTTATATACGCTGCAAAGGATGGCAGACACATAAAAAGCACTGTATAAAGCGAAAACTCAGAGGGAAGATTATCTCTGCTGATCCCTCCCAAAAAAGGGACTTCTACTCCATGAGCAAAAAAGCTCTCCGTATTTTTCATCATCTGAAACTGCGCCACAAACAAATCAAGATTATCATGCACCGCAATATAACTTTCCTCGCCAAAGCAAGCATAAACCACAAGCGAGACTATGAAAAACGATCCTATCAAAACCAAATACCAATATTTAAACACCCGCTTAATCATCTGTCATCCTTACCTCTACCCGTAAATAAAACCTATTTCTTCCTAAGCAGTAAATCATATACCAACAGGGACAATGCCGTATAAAACAAGCCCATATTATAAATCATATAACGGGGCTGTGTAAATATCATGGCCCCTACCACAACAGAATTCACGATCACTCCGCCGATTACAATCTCCGCCATTGTCAGCGTACTGTCCGGCGATTTCCATCTCTTTCGCCTTCCTTTCGGGCGGTCACCAAGGTAGTAATACATGTACAGTAGAAGATACGCTGCATATGCCAGAACCGCGTAAAAATTCAGATAAGTATTCACCCTTGCAATGGAATTAACAAAGCCCTTCCATGTATTTGCCAAAAAGACCTGAAGCAGGTCACCCTTGTCCTGAGAAAGCAGCGTCTTTGCCATCGCATTACAATATATATCATATTGAATAACCGCATCTATTTCCGAATATTCGAAATGCTCTGCGATATAGCCCTGAACTACCGGATTAATGATACCGTAGCCTATGGCATCGTAGCTATCCGCATAATGAGTGGATAAATCCACCCACCCTTCAGGCGCATACGTCTTGCGAAGTCCCTGCTCGTTCGCCTCAGCAAAGATCTCCTCATACAGACTGCGCACCGTCTCATCCTCAAACAAAGAAGCGTCCCCCTCCTTAGAGGTATAAATCAACGTGCACAGCATCCCCATAGAGTTGCCGGAGTGCTCTATCCATACGCCCCGGACGCAGTAGTTATAAAAGCGGTCTGTAAGCTTGCCGGCCAAAAACAAGCATACGGTCAGTCCCAGCAATAACAGCAGCTTTTTCATATTCCTCTTTTTTATGAGATAATATAGGATAAACACTGCTGCCATCAAAGCAAGCGAAATGAGCATCTGCTTGCGAAGGTTCACGAGAAGCAGGGCAAAGCATGCCGTCGCTGCCAGATTCCGCTTCTTTTCTTCCATAATGTATTTATATAGCTGAACGATAAAAAGCACATAGAGAGACAAACCAAGCCCCTCGGTCATGATACTGTCGATATACGAGGAACCTCTAATCGCTACAAAACGACAGAGAAACGTTACGCCGAACTGAAAGCATACGGATAAAAAAGCTAACAATCTGCTGCCTTCTTTATATTTCTTCACGGTAACAGCCAGCTTCCACGTCGCATATGCCGCCAGAAGGCTTTGAACGATTACCACGGGCATGAGATACCCTTCTTCGCCGAACAGAATGCGGAATATTAACAGGAACGTAGGATACAAAGGCTCCCTCGTAATGTTCATAGTGGCATAGCTGGGAGAATCCGCACACCACACAGGTCCGTCGTAAAACGGAAAAAAGAGATAGAAGCCCAGACATACGATGAGCAGGCCCATATCCCATTTTTCCAAAGAAGCGATATATTTTTTTACTTTATTAATCCACATCATCATTTTTTATCTTCCCCTGGATCATGTTCAAACGCAGTTCGAAGTCCCTTCTGTTTTTCAGTGCCATATTGGAGAGAATCATGCCGGAAAAAAAAGCCTGAACCGCCGCCAGCATAACAAAGCAGCAGACGAACAGTGTCGGAAACTTATCCACCACACCCGTTCTTATAAAATCCACGAGTATGGGAATAAAAAACACCGTAGCGATTACCGCAAGAATAAGCGCCAGCAAGGAAAAAAAACCGAAAGGCTTGTAGTCCTTATATAGCTTCCCAATCGTACCAATCACTCTTATGCCGTCCGAGTAAGTGTTCAGCTTGGATTCGCTGCCCTCTGGCCTGTCCCTGTAATCCACAATAACATTTTCGATCTGCATATTGTTAAACACCGCATGTATGGTCATCTCCGTCTCTATCTCAAAGCCCTTGGAAAGTACCGGAAAAGTCTTGACAAAACCATAGCTGAATGCTCTAAAGCCCGTCATGATGTCCTTGATCTCGCATCCGAACAGCCGGTTGATCGTGCCTCTTACAAGACTGTTTCCCAAGTTGTGAAAAGGCCTTTTATTTTCAGTAAAATAGGTAGAGGAAAGTCTGTCTCCCACCACCATATCCGCGTGGTGTAAAAGAACCTTCTCAACCATCTCGGGCGCATATTCCATGGGATAGGTGTCATCTCCATCCACCATGACATAGCACTGGGCATCGATTTCCCGGAACATCCTGCGGATCACGTTCCCTTTCCCCTGCATATATTCATATCTTACTACGGCACCCGCTGCAGTTGCAAGCGCGGCCGTACTGTCCGTAGAATTGTTGTCATATACATAAACCACAGCTTCCGGCAGCGCCTTTTTCGTATCCGCCACTACCTTTGCAATCGTCTTTTCCTCGTTGTAGCATGGTATCAAAACCGCAATTTTATCCATTTTAACTCTCTCTCCAGCTTCTTTATACTTTTTCTATTTTAGCAGAATATCCCATGCCCGTCCATCAAAATAACCCATCTAGAAACCTTGATAGATGAACTCCGCCGCACTGTACCCCGGTCCATAATTTCCAAGCAATATGGTATAGAATAAAAGAGCATACCAGATCGCCCACCGAACAGGAAGTTTCTTCCTCTCAATACGCTCCCTGACGCTTTCCTTCTGCTGCATGACCGATACCGCGAACAAGATGCAAAGAGACACTATCGCTATTGTAAATTCTATAAAATCCAGCCCCAGAGTAAACACGGAACCGTCAAACAATATTCCGGCATTCCATACGCTTACCGCTCCCTTTAACATATGAAAAGCATCCGCCGCACTATCCGCCCGGAAGAACACGAAACCGATATTTACGAGGAAGAACGTACGCAGCATACGCAGCACATCCACCCACCGTTTCTTCGGATCGATAGGAAGCTTTTCCATACATTTATTAAAAAAGGGTGTCAAAAGCTCTCCAGACACGATGTAGAACCAGTGAAGCAGACCGGAACCGATGACATACTTCCAATCCCCGCCATGCCAGATGCCCACCGAAAACCAAAGCACGAACATAGCCAGAAAGGTAGTGAGCTGTTTTCCCCTCTTCTTGCCGAACCGTTCCCTCATATTCTTGGAAAGACGGGTAAAGACGCCGGTACGAAGCAGCGGATAAAATACATATTCCTTCATCCATACGCCCAGCGTGATATGCCATCTTCTCCAGTATTCCGAAATATTCTTCGCAAAAAAAGGCGTCGCGAAGTTCTCAGGAAGCTTTAGACCGAAAGTCTGAGACATACCCAGAACGATATCCATACAGCCGGAGAAATTGGTATAGAGCTGAAACGCATAGCATACCGTAGCCAGCCATATGTACGCACCGGGATAATCACCGTAATTACCATAAACCGTATCCACCACAAAGCGCATTCTCTCTGAAATCACCAAGGTTTTAAAGAAGCCCCATATCATCCGCTGCAAGCCGAATGTCACTTCCCTGTAATGGAAGGGATGAGGTATAAAAAACTGTTCTCCATCCTCCCGGTACCGCAGAATCGGTCCCGATAAAACGGAGGGAAAATACATGCCATACAGCGCCATTTTAAAAAAATTCTTCTGAGGCACGGCAATTCCGTTATACACATCTATTACATAGCCTAGTATGGAAAAAGTATAGAATGATATTCCAAGCGGCACCATAAACTTAAATCCGGCAAGCACCGCCTCCTCACTTCCGAGAAGCCCCGCAATTCCGTTTACCGTATTGATGCCGAAGTTCACGTACTTAAGCACCACCAAAGAACCGACAAGCAGCAGAACAACGCCTGCCAGAGCAGCTCTTTTCGCCTTTAAGCTATCTGTTCTGCTCATCATTCGAATGCCCGCGTATGCTGCAAGACATGCGCAGACCGGATACAAAATCAGTATGCCGTTTCCGGAGAGCAAATAATACGCAATACTGGATAAAAGCAAAAATACCCATTGCGTTTTTTTAGGAATCAGATAATATATAATTAATATACATGCATAAAAGCACAAAAAATAAAAGGATGTAAACGTAGCTCCCATAAAAAAAATCCTTTCCGGGCTTGCAGGCGTGGCATCAATTGTTGCCGGGAAGCCAAGGGCTGAATAGTAACATCGAATATGAG
Source organism: Kineothrix sp. IPX-CK (assembly GCF_039134705.1). NCBI lineage: Bacteria > Bacillati > Bacillota > Clostridia > Lachnospirales > Lachnospiraceae > Kineothrix > Kineothrix sedimenti. The sequence goes on from NZ_CP146256.1 coordinate 3,831,059, forward strand.
GAGGACCCAAAAATACAATGATAGATTTAAAAGTACACCATATCGGATATTTAGTAAAAAAAATAAATGCGGCAGTAACACAGTTCCAACAGCTGGGATATGTGCTCCGTCAGGATATCGTCTATGACGATCACCGCAAAATTAATATTTGTTTTCTGGAGAAGGATGGATACGTAGTAGAGCTGGTCTCTCCGGCCAGTCCCAATTCCGTCGTTTCCGGACTTCTAAAAAAATACAAAAATATGCCTTATCATCTTTGCTACGAATCATACAACTTTGAAAGCGACCTGGCATACCTTACCGAAAACGGCTATGCCGCTATCGATATCCCCACACCAGCCCCTGCACTGGAGAATATGCGCGTGACTTTTTTAATGAACGCAAGTCTTGGGATGATAGAGCTGTTGGAGGTCCGCTCTTAATGCGTTACTGTTCACTCCGTTCAAAGTAACTCATAATAATATCAGCCATTTCGCCCACATTTTTCATCGTTACCACCTGTCCCATAGTAAACTTCATGCCGAATTCCTGCTCCACTGCGGCGATCAGGTTAATGTGCTCCAGAGAATCCCATTCCTCGATATCCTCTGAAGTAGTTGAATCATTCACTGTAATGGTTTCATCGTCAAATACGTCCTGAAACACTTCATTTAAACTTTTAAATACGTCTTCTCTAGTCATAATTATTTCCTTCCTTTTTATGCAGTAAACCGCGTTGTGAGAAATTTGATTTCACGTCTTATGGACTTTAGGCTCTCTCTACCTCTATGACATTATTCTTATTTTCATAGTCCCTCGGAATTATATATTCCCATGTCGTATTACCTTCGGAGTCCTCTTCTATCTTGCGAAAGCCCTGCAGATCATAGAAGTCTTTTACCATTCGGTTTTTTGCCGTGGGATAATAATAGCCCAAAATCGCATGAATACCTTCCTTTTGGCACTCCTCTACGACGCGGTCCATCATAGCATATTCCATATCCCTTTTCAGTACGCGGCAGCTCATAATCCATAATTCTATATGAAGTACTTCTCTTTCCTTCCGCCCTATAACGACAGAAACTATTCCGTTATCTCCGAACTTGTCCTCCAGCCTGCCATAAAGGGCAATGTGTTCTGCAGACGCTGCGATCTGCTCAATTTCGCTTTGGGTGTATCTTTTCGTCGTCAGGTTGAATTGATTACTTTTATTTGTTAGCTGGGCGATTCTCGACATGTACATCGGTACGGGAGTCTTTATCGCCGCCTTCATATTAAGGGAACGGAGGTACTGCGCATAATCTGCAAATCCTGCCTGCTGCTTTTCGCGGAGCAGATTAGCCTTATACATTTCGTTTCTTTTTCTATCGTCCTGTGAAAGCTCCGTTACTTCGAAGAATCCGGAGCGGTCAAGAGTATGAATATATTGTTCCGGCCTTCCTATGTCCGGCACAGCCACTCCCGGCACGGACACGCTGACGATTTCCCGCTCAGCAGGGTTATCGTCTACGAACACAAGACTGTCCGGCAAAATATTCAGTTCCGAGGCAATAGCGTCTATATTTATGCTTTTTGGCTCCCAATTGGCCTTTATAAGAATAAAATCCTCCGGTTTCAGAATTCCTTCCGGGTGATTTAATCCCGCAAACGCATTCCCCTCTTCATTCTTCGAACTCACATTAAGCATCACTCCGAGTTCCTTCTGCGCTTTTATATAGCCTTGGAACTCTGAATATACCTGTCCGAGAGAGGTTTCCTGACCGATTTCCAGATTCTCGGCTCCGTCATCTCCCACAACGCCGCCCCACAGCGTGTTGTCCAGATCAAGTACCAGTGCCTTTTTATTTTTACCAAAAATAGCTTTAATAATATTGGATAAATTAAATGCAAACTCCGGAATCGCCTGCATGCACATGCAATATTTATACATATGCCAGTAAAAAGGATCCGACCATTTATCGAGGCCGTAAGCTGCTGCCATATAGTTTATATCATTAATATAAAAATTTTCGTGGTTTTGCGAATAATCATAAAACCGTTCATTCAATCTCGTGATAAAATTCACGCGGCCATGAATATCGCTGGCATCCTTATTTCCCAGCATGCGGTAAAATGGATACTCGAAATTATTCTGTATGATCGGACAATGGTACGTCTCTCTGAGCTTGTCCCACATCCCGGAGAAATGTTCGTACTGCTCCGCTAACAGTTCCTCAATCCGCTCCTTGCTGTCGTCCATCTGAGGATATGCCCCAATGTTCCGGTTACTCGTATGAAAAAAAATAATATCCGGCGCAAAGGAAGAAAGTTCCTCGTTTTCGAACATGGCCTCCTGAAAATACTGCCCGTATTCCGATTCATAAAATTCCGGTTCGATTCCCTGATCCAAAAGAAACAGCTCCATCATGCGTATGATGTCATGGGTGGTGCTTCCTCCCAGCACCGCTATCTTTTTCTTAAGGCGCGGCGCGGCATTTTCCAAAAGCTCACGTTTAAGCTTCTTGGACTTTTTTAAAATATATTCGCTGTCAAAAGGATATTCCAGTTCTTTCACTCTATGCTTCTCCTGCAACTTCTTAGAATCAGTTTTTTGCCCACTCTCCTGTAAAATGAAGAAAGACGGATGCTAAAACATCCGCCTTGTATTTTAACATATTTTACTATTTGCCGCAATCTCACATTACACTGTTCAAATATTAATTATTCCTTGTTTCTTCATATCCTAAAATAACTTCCGAAAGCTTCTCCGCATATTTTCTGCGGCCTTTCTCCGATAAATGAATACCGTCCTCCAAATACTCATCCGCCGAATAGGTATCCAGGCCTATTCCTTCGTATGCATTCAGGAATAGCGTATTCTCATCCGCGGAAACATTACCGCATACGCGGTAGTAGGCTGCCAGCGTACCACCTCCGTTATCCACCATGTTCCCGTCTCCCAGATAAGCTCCATCCTTTCCCCAGAACTGTGCATAGTTCGGAGAACACAGAACGATCTGGGCATCGGGATAAGTGCTGCGCAACCAGTTAATGGCAATCCTCAAGGCCCCTACATAGGTGTATTCCTGATTGGTACTGGAATCGTTATTGAGTGGAATAGCGCTGAGAAAATCATTCATTCCGTATTCGATAACAAAATAATCCGTTTTGCTGAAATCACAGGTGGCGAATACTTCCCCTGCCCGATAGCCGTTCAATATGCCCGCATCCACATTACCGCATATCGCATGGACAACTCCCTGTAAGCTGCGGGAGGTCCAATCTTCGAATACGGCGTTTTCATATTGAGATAATGCTGCCGTCGTTCCTCCCATAGCGAGATTGTACACATCAGCATTGCACAATTCTCCGGTAATCGATGCGATCCCGGTTTCATTCCGGTAACCATCCAGAATACTGTCTCCAAGAAAGACGATCTGCAGACGGGCGCTATCCGATGATTCCGGAGTTACTTCCGTCACTTCCTTCTCCTCGATCTCAGGTTCGATCAAATCCTCCGGTGAAACGACAACAGTTCCTTCCTCCGGCTTCGATTCTTCCCGCTCCTTCTCGTTTTCCTTATTCATTTCCTCTGTCGCTTGAGGGATTTCCTGCGCGGTTACCGTTCCCTGCGACGTTTCTTCTCCCAGATCCTTCTCTTTTGCTGCGGTTCCACAGCCCGCAATAACCAGAAGCATCGCTAAGAGAATATATTTTTTCATTTTTCTCCTCATTATTATTCCTCCCGGAATCCATATATTTTTGTTACAACGTATAAATCAGACCGTCTTATGTGCACACTGGAATTATAGCATACTTTTTCATCAATAACTTTTTCTGCTGAATAATTAAGGAATAATTCCTATGGACTTAAAAAAAACTTAATAAATATTTGTTTTAATAATAATTGATATAATATGAACTGATAAAGCATAAAAATTGATATTTTATGCTAATTGCCATAGCTTTCAAAATCAACTATAATATGTTATCATTATTTTAAGAAAGTACTGAGGTAACCTATGCTATTTAATTCTATGGCCTTTGCCATATTTTTACCCATAGTTTTTATATTATACTGGATATGTCCTTCCAAATACCGATATATCTTTTTATTAGCGGTCAGCTATTATTTTTATATGAGCCTCGATGTACGGTATGTATTCCTTCTGCTGTTCAGCACCGTGGTTTCTTATTTGTTAGCGAGAAGCTTCGGCTCCACAAAAAGTCTGTACACCAAAAGAGTGGCGCTTTTAGCAGGAATTCTTTCCTTGACAGGAATCCTCTTCCTATATAAATACTTAGACTTTTTCTTCGAAATTATAAATGCTGCGACGCAGTCATTTTCGATCCCTATACAGACCCCTACCCTAAAGCTTATGCTGCCTGTGGGAATTTCATTCTATACTTTTCAGACACTCGGATATCTGATTGACGTATATAAGGGCAAGTATCCGGCAGAGAAGCACTTCGGTTATTACAGCTTGTTCGTCTCTTTTTTCCCACAGCTTCTGTCCGGCCCCATCGGACGGGGAGACAAGCTGCTTCCTCAATTTAAGAAAGTGCGGCTCTTCGATTCCTCTAAGGCCTCTTACGGCTTAAAGCTTATGGCCGTCGGCTATTTTAAGAAGCTGGTGGTCGCGAATCTGCTCGTATCCAGCGTGGATTCCGTATTTGACAACGTAAACAGCTATATCGGTCTGGTTTACATCATTGTTACGATTATGTTCGCCATTCAGATTTACTGCGACTTTTCCGGCTATACGGATATCGCAGTAGGCGTTGGTATGCTGTTTGGCATCGAATTGACACAGAACTTCAAAAGTCCTTATTTTTCCCACAGCGTAAAAGAATTCTGGAGCCGCTGGCACATATCCCTATCCACCTGGTTTAGGGATTATTTGTATATTCCTATGGGCGGCAATCGGGTCGGCCGGTTCCGGCATGCTTTGAATTTGATGATCACATTTTTAGTAAGCGGTCTCTGGCACGGCGCGGGATTAACCTTCCTCGTATGGGGAGGCCTGCACGGCCTTTATCAGATCATAGAAAACCTCTTATTCTATCGTAAGAAAGGAAAAGGCATAGCTCGCCGCAAAGGCATCTTAAGCTTTTTCTCTCTCGTCCTGACCTTTTTCCTTGTTTGTTTTGCATGGATCTTCTTCCGTGCAGGCAGCTTTGCGGATGCATGGCGAATGATCAGCTTAAGCCTTTTTCAGATTAATGATCTGAATGAATATTTAAAAACGGCGGTTATTTGTCTGGATATGACTTATACGCATATGGTATATATCTCCATCCCTGTAATTTTACTTGGGATCTACGATTATGCCTCCTTGAAGACAGACGTTATTTCCTATATTTCCTCGAGGAAAATCTGGGTGCGTTACCCCGTTTATATCTTATTTTTACTCGTCATTCTTTTATTTTCGGAGAAAGGAGTATCGACTGAATTCTATTATTTTCAGTTTTGATGAAGCTTATGAAAAAGTCTTACCTGTATTTTATCGTGAAGTGTATCGCAGTAAGCGGCATCACCTTTTTGCTTCTGCTGTTGTTAAATTACCGCTATAAGCAAGTGATGGAAGACCCTTATACCGATGCGCACAAGTTCGACTATATGGATTCCACCTATAACAATATCCAGATTGCGAATATTGGAAGCTCTCATGGAGAATATGCTTTTTATTATGAGGGACTGACAAAACAGGCCGGCTACGAATGTTTCAATTTCGCCATGGCGAGCCAGACCTATAACTACGACCTCGCAATCCTTTCCATGTATAGGGAGCATTTTGCAAAAGACAGTATTCTGTTCATTCCGATTTCTTACTTCTCCTTTAACAACGAAGTGGTTAACGAAACGGAAAAGCAGTCCCTGAACGCCAAATATTACACCTTCCTCTCTCCCCGATATATCCCCGACTACAGCCCTTATGTCGATTTGGTAACACACAGGCTGCCCATTCTGTCCGCAGGAGAAGATATTGTAAAAATTTTTCCCTCGGGTGTTTTATCCCCTTTTCTGCCGTTAAAAGCTTTTGCCGCTGAAAGCGATGCTCCCACTTCCGAGGAGTTGGCGGCTCAGTTTTACGAAAAGGCTCTGAACAGGTATCAAAGGCATATGGAAAACAAAGAAGAGTATTTCATACAGGAGCGCATAGACAATCTGTATGACATTATAAATCTTTGTATGGAAAACGACATTACTCCCGTACTCATTACTACGCCCTACACCTCCTATTATACCGATATGGTTTCCTCTGAATTCAAAACAGAGTTTTATGATACTATTCATGCCGTAACAGACGCTACCGGCGTCCCTTATTATGATTATTCGCAGGATGAGCGCTTTACCGGCCATCTGGAATATTTTGCGGATGCGGATCACTTAAATACGGAGGGGGCAAACGCCTTTATGAATATAATAAAAGAAGAAATCCCCGAATACCGGGAATTTCTTCAAAATAATGGCCCTATTCATAGTGGAGACCCTAACTGGCAGCCCCCCAATTAAACTTATTTTCTATTCTTTTTCGATTATAATACCTGAAACGACCATATCTGCACCGCCTGCATTCCAAAAGGCAAATTCCAAATCCTCGGCGTGTTCGGAAAGTTCCACTTCACAGGTCACCTGAGTGTCTCCGAGAAGTACATTCTGCGGCTCGAGGATCTTACCTCCTCCGCTGTAATAGCATTTTATCTCTGTGGATGCGAGATTGCTTCCCGTTACCGTAACCTTATATTTTCCCGCCTCCGCATTCAGGTACGGTCCGTAGGTATTTCCATAGGGGTGGATAATCCATGCGCCGTCCACCACCTCTCCGTTATTCATGAACTGGCCGCTTTCAAGCTCATAGCGGTAGGTGGTCAAGTCTTTCCCGGTAAGGGGCTCCATATCTCCGAGAGGAGCACTGCATCCGACGATCAGTCCGTCTATTTCATAATAATTCATTTCGTAATTCAGGCACTTCTGCGCCTCATTCTTGAAAAAGATAAAAATGGTATCCGCCGGAAGCTCCTGCAGGGCCGTATCCCGAGCTACGATTTCCTTATCCCCGATGGATCTGGCGAAATAGAAATTGCTCAAGGTCAGCCCGTAATCTGACCCATAATCACCGAAGGAAAACAATAGCTTTCTGCTGTTTGCCACATCCGATACAAAGCATATATGCGCTGCATCCGTCTCCTCGGCGATCATTCTCCAATCCTCTGAGGGCAATAATGTCTGGTAGCTGTCCACCTTATTGTATATCTCATTCTTCTTGGCCAGCATTCCCCTGATATCTGCAATCTGTAAAAGCAGGCAAATCGTCAGCAAAATACCCTTCGCCCTCTTGCCTGCCACCTTTATATCCAGGCATATTGCACCAAGCACGAGCAGATATACCATCGGCCATATCAGGCGTCCCGTGGCCCGAAAGATACTCCACATTTTATAAATAAATCCCGGAACGGGCAGCTCATATAATACCTTGTCATTGTACATCACGATATTAGAAGCTGATACAATAAGGGTAACCATGATGATAAGTACATATGCCAGCTCCCGGATATGCGCCTTGATCCATATGGATATACGCACTTTCTTCATTGCCGCACTGCTCAGCCATAGACATACGGAGATAAAAAGCAGCACCAGAATTCCAAGTCCTAAGTAGGCGAAGCCCTCGTATTGGCTGTCCGTATAGGGCATGTCCTTCCAATAACCGGACCATCCCTGGGGATTAAAAAATCCGTTCAAATTAAAGCTGTAATACCCTACTCCGTCATTTCCGGCCTTCATTCCCGATCCAAAGCCCCCCAGAAGGAAAACCACGGCCAAAGCTGCCCCAATGTAGGATAAAAAAGGCAGCAGCACTTTCCACTTTTTCTCTCCTCTCACGAAATCGATCAGCATAAATCCGAGAAGGATAATTCCGCACATGGGCAGAAAATATATGTGAATGCTACCGCACAGCGCCCCTACTATTGCCCAGCCGATCAGCGCATTCTTCGTCTTCCCAAATACTTCATCGTAATATACGATAAAGGTAAGCGCCAGCAGACATAAAAAGTGAGCGGAAAGCGATGTCATCCAGTACATTCTGTCAATAAACGCGGGACTCAGTATAAACAACATACCGCCCAGCACTATCAAAAAATCGTTCTTCAAATATTTCTTCACAAGAATCGCACCGATTCCGCCCTGAAGCATGAAACATAATAGACCGAACCATCCAAAATACTGAAACTGCGCCGGCAGCAAAAAGCGAACCGCCTTGAAAAACACTGCAAAAAGCGGTATGGAGTCGGTAAAGATAACAGAGGTCGCATTAGGATATGCCATCGTATCGATGAGTCCGAGGGGAAATTTCCAGCCCGCATGTCTGAAAAATTTCCAGCCAAGATAGTGCTGTGTCAAGTCTCCGTCTTCGCTGGTCATCAGCCAGTCCGTATAGCAGGGATTCAAAATATGTATGCCGTAAATCAGTACAAATACTGCCGCTCCCAACAGCGCACAAATCCACACAGGCTTATTTTCAACAAACTTCTTTTTCATTTTTATACCCATGCTCCTTTCAACCTTATACCCCATGTCCGCTCCGGCGGATTCAAAATTTTTTCAGTCTTCCTACACAATATTAATACATGCTGGAGCTAAAGTCAAAAGCAGAATTGTCAAACGAAAGGAGGTGTGTTACAGTTAACTTTATAAAATATCGGAGGTATACACATGATAGCCACCACAAAAAGCAAAGTATTCATCCATAAATTTTTATCCAAATGTTACTCATTCCGCAGAGAAGGCTGCATTTTTCTCCTTCTCCTCCTATCGTTTCTTAGTCAGGCGCCGTCCGCCCTTCATGATTGGAACAGCGGCTGGTATGTAATGGACTATTCTCTCGGCTTCGATTCCAGGCTGCTCATCGGTTCCCTGCTGCGTTTGTTTTATCCGGACTATTTGCCTGCTGAAAGCGCATATACTTTTGTATTTTGTTCCATTATCGTATTTCTCATGCTTATTTCCTATGTCCTCGGTTCAGCCCTAAGAAGAACGAACAAGCTTCCTGCGAACACAGCTTTGCTCCTTCTGATCACACTTTATCTGCTGAGCCCAGGTTCTCCTGCTTACCTGTGGACCAGTGAAAATATGGGTAGATTCGACCTGTATCTCATCATGCTGACCGTTTTCGCCGCCATTCTTTACATAAAAATATCTTCTGTGACAATACGGCTGATTTCCTTTACCATTATCGGGCTCATAGCCCTCTGCGTTCACCAAGTATTTATGTTTATTTTCCTGCCGCTTTTATTTACCATGTTTGTGGATACCGTCTCTGAAAAGTGCAGAAAATCCGATTTTGTTCTGGGAATCCAAGGCCTTTTTCTTTTGTGTATAGCTTTTGTTTATCTGCAGATCTTCTCTCAGCTGAATATAGGCACATTAGACGATCTTACCGCCCTTTTGTCTGTCAGGACAGACTTGAATGTAAACGAAACGGCGCTTCGATATGAATACTTTTCCACTATCGACACCGCCTTTTATGAGCTTATGCTAAACCAGCTCTCAGAGCGCATTCGTTATGGTGTGGTGACCATTTTTCTTCTGTCGCCTCTGGCGCTTATCTATGGTTATCTTTGGAACCGCATTTTAAAGGCAGCGGGTACGGCAAAAATAAAATATTCCTTGTTTTTATTAAGCCACCTGTGTTTCATTCCGGCCTTTTTACTTGCCATCGACTGGGGACGTTGGTTCGGCGCTTTCCTTACTGTTCAGGCGCTGCAAATCGTTCTTTTGGCCGCTAAAAAGGATGCTGTGGTTTTGACAGGCCTTACAGAGCTTCGCACCTGCTTTTACAAGCATCCTTATCTCTTTATCGCTGCAGGACTCTGGATGGCTTCCTTAAGCAAGTTCCAGACGACGCTTCTGCCGGACGCACCAGTGTTCTTCTCTTCTGTGTATAGACTCCTGCACACAATATTATTTTAATTGTTCCCAGTCTTCTCTGGGAACTGCTAAGATACTATTTACTTCATAATAAGTAGCATATGCGACATTTATCCAGTAACCGCTGTCTTCACTGAGCTCGGAATTGTAAGCGTCACTGTACTTCGTCTCGAAGGCCGGGCGCAGCAGCGGTACTGTAATGTCCATATTGCCTGCCGCCTTCTGCTCTTCGATATAAGCAAATCGCTCCTCGCTCTCCCTATAGATCCTCACCAGATTCGCCCCGCTGTCCATATACGTAAAGAGGAAGGAAAGGGTAAAGATAGCAGTTATTCCGATTTTCAGCGCCTTCAGATACAAATCCTTGTCCGACACATCCACAATTCCCTGAATACAACTGATCATGAGGAAAATTCCGGCTCCGAAATAAGCTCTTGCCACCGGTTCAGGAGTTAGTACAAGCGCGTAGCAGGTGGCTATAAAAACAAAGAAAAAAATGAGCATGTTCTTACTGCGCCTCCACTGGTTCTGCTGCAGTCTGACAAGAACAAACACTACAATGCAGATCGCCAGAAGAATGAAAAAGTGATTTCGAATCGCCAAGTTGCATTTCAGCCATCTGGAAGCGATCGCAAAAAGCCCCGTATGTTCTTCCTCCATATACTGCTGCCTGTTAGCATTTCCCGGTGCCAGTATCATGAAGAGGAAACCGATCATATTTCCCGCCACTCCGCTCAGCATCCAGAGACGCACCTTTTTCTTCTCCCAGAAATAAAAGCCGATCCATATGAGTGTCAGCAGAATACAGCCGCCGGAAGTATTCTCATTACACCAGCCGGCCACGATTCCCATCAGGAGTAAGCCAATTGCAGGCGCCGTCTGCTGAGAATCTCTGTAATCCTTCTTCAGGCAATATCGAAACGCCGAAATATACCCCAGGATAATCGTGCTCCCCCATAAATAATTACATGCTCCCGTTTCCCACAATACCGTCTGGGCAAAAGACACAGAAAAGGTCCAGAGGAAAAGGTTGATAAGAAGATATACGAAAACGTCGTACTTTTTCTTGAATTCGATGTTGTAATACATAAAAAGCGTAAGTGCCACGAACGCCATACTGTTGAAGATATTAAAAATCCATTTATCTCCCGTTAAGAAGGTACGGAGTATCATATGGTTGACACTTCTTCCCGTCCATGTGGCATATTGCTGCATCTCCTGTCTGATCAAGTCAAGAAAGGAGTCGGCACCCGCAACGATTTTCCCATAGGACAAATCGTCGGTCATTGCCGGAGTAAACGCATTGTAAATGAAAATCATCAAAAAAGAAACTGCAATTAAGAAATAAAAAATGATTCTCCTAAAATTTTCGTTCTTTATATCAAAAGCATCACGGTTCATATGAATTGCCATTCCTTTCTGAAAGCTCTTCAGCCAGCTTCATGGAAAGCTCCACCACAGCGTCGGAGTTGTAATGCTCATGCTCTCCCCATCTGCCAAGGCCATAAACCCTCTCCTTTTTTGCATAGGCTAACAGCCGCTCCATAATCCCCGGCTTATCAACCGTATTTAGCGGATAAGCATATTCATTCATGTACCGGAAGCTTCCGTCCCCCGGCAGGATTCTGTCCTTGTTTGTCTCCGTCCAATATCCTTTGGAGTCCGGGCAGAAATTATGCCGTACCAATATTCTGTGATAGGAAATCTCCCTCTGAGGGTAATAAATCCAATGTGCCTGAGTATCCAGACGCTCCGGGTTGTATTCAATCTGTGTAGAGCTATATTTTAACTTTCCGATGTCCGCTTTCATCTCCTCGGACATTCCTTCTATATGTGCAAATTCCATCCACGGTATGGTAGTTATAATATTTTCTCCGACGTAGCTGCTCCCATCCATGCAGGCTACTGTCTTTTCCGTCAGGCTAAGCCTGTTTACAGCCGCGCCAAGCACGATTTTATCCTTAACCTCCTCCTGCATTCTGAGCCAAAGTTCTCCATAACCGTATCTTTTCGGATAATAAAATCGGGCATGTCCTGGCTGCTTGCCGTACGCCCTTTTCTCTTCACAGCTACGCTTCGTCTCCTCATAAGAAACTCCCGGCAGCTTCTCCAGCCAATAAGTTCCCAACGTATTTAAATTGCTGCCGAACATTTTCTCGTTGTAGGGAAGCATGTAATCCTCTGCGATCTTTCGCCCCAGCTTCCAGTAAATCCAATCCACGAACTCTTCCGGCATCGCTTCACCCTTATTGCAGCCCGCGTCCGCGATAGAATCCAAATATTCCTTCTGCTTCTCCGGTTTCATCTCCCATATATTGGCTTCGAAGGGATGATGAATAAAGCCTCCGTCAAAGGAGATTCTCGAGTCACGCTCATACGTATCCCACTCCTCCTTCGGCATAAAGCCGAATAAGAATTCTACCACCTTAGGCCTTCTCACATCCAGAAAATGCCCGCCGCCTATGTCCAGCGGAGAACCGTCCACCTGCATGCTGCGGCATAAGCCGCCCGCCTCTTCTTCTTTTTCCAGGACAAGAAAGGATTCCTCACCCATTTGTTTCAACCGGTTTGCAAATGCCAGCCCCGCCGGTCCTGCTCCCAGTATCAGATACTTTACTTTTTTCATTTGCTTTCCATTCCATCCTGTGAACCATCGATATTTTTATCCTTATTATTGAAAACAAAAAACTTTTGTCCTATAAAATTAAGAACAATAAAGATCCCCGTTCCCATTACTATGGCCACATTTTCTACAATTGTCTGGGAATACTCACTCAGCACACTTCGCACTAACGGTCTGGCAATGCCATAGGCAAGAAAGTAACATACTACAATATTGAGGGCAAATTTAATCACATAAGCCCTGCTGCTCTCCTGAACCTTAAAGGTAAGCTTCTTATTGGCAAAATAGGAAAAAATACTTCCGATCACATAAGAGGTGGCGCTGGCCACCCAATAATTCAGATGCAGAATGTTATAAAAAACCATGATAAGGAAAAATCCCAGCAGCGTGTTGATAACTCCTATCATACCAAAATGCAGTACTTCGTCAAATAACTTCTTAATATTCATAATACTCCTTAAACCAATCCGTAAATTTCTTGATCCCCTCTTCCATAGAGGTATCCGGCTTAAAGCCGAAATCCTTCTCCAACTGGGAGACATCCGCATACGTCCGGTATACATCTCCCAGCTGCATAGGCAGAAACTCCTTTTGAGCTTCCTTACCGAGGCATCTTTCCAGGGCTGAAATAAAGTCCATCAGTTTCTCCGGCTTATTATTGCCTATATTGTAAATCTTATATAAGGCCCCCTGCTCATCCTCGCTCTGGGGGTTGCAGAGGATATTTTCCACTCCCTCTACAATGTCGTCAATATAAGTGAAATCACGATACATATCGCCGTCGTTATAAATCTGTATGGGCTCGTCCTTCATGATTTTTAACGCGAACTTGTAGCACGCCATATCCGGCCTCCCGTAAGGGCCGTATACTGTGAAGAATCTAAGCCCGGTAACCGGAATCTTATACAGTTTGCTGTAAGAATATGCCATCAATTCATTGGATTTCTTCGTGGCCGCATAAAGGCTCAACGGATGGTCCGCCTTATCTTCCGTACAAAAGGGGATCTTCTCATTTCCTCCGTATACGGAACTGGAGGAAGCGAAGACAAGATGATCCACCGGATAATTACGGCAGGCCTCCAGTATGTGGAAAAATCCCACGATGTTAGACTGAATGTATACGTCCGGATTGTCAATGCTGTATCTGACCCCTGCCTGTGCGGCTAGATTGACAACAATATCCGGCTTCTCCTTGTCGAATACGGAAAACAGCCCCTCCTTATCCGCCAAATCGCACTTACAAAACATATAATGCTCATATTCTTCCAAAATAGCAAGGCGCGCTTCCTTTAACGAAACTTCATAGTAGTCGTTCATGTTGTCGAGACCAATGACCCTCGCACCTTTCTTAAGCAGACTTTCTGACAAATGAAAACCGATGAAGCCTGCGCCACCGGTAATCAAATAAATTTTATTCTCATCCAATCGTTTCATAGTTCCTCTCCCGCGATTCCTTTTGTCTGCCTAGTCGGTCAGCGCCCCGTAAGTATGAGCCATATAAACTGTATGTTGGAACGAACATATCTCTTCAATAAGCGTTTCGGGTCTTGAATCAGGCGGTACAACCATTCCAAATAGAATTCCTGAATCCATTTCGGCGCACGTTTCGCCGTTCCAGCATGAAAATCGAACGCCGCACCTACCCCCAGCATAACCGCATCAACCTTTCCTTTGTGCTCATACATCCAGCGCTCCTGCTTGGGCGCTCCCAGTCCTACCCAAAGGAAATCGGGCCTTGCCCTGCTTATTTCTTGCATAATTTCAGCATCCTCCTCCGGCGTCAGCTTTCGAAAGGGCGGCGAATATATGCCCACAATATTCAGTCTGGGATAACGCTCTTTAAGATTAGCTTCTAAAGAGCTGAGCGTCTCCTCTGTACTTCCATAAAAATAATGACGGTATCCTTTTTCCTCCGACAGCTTCAATATCTCGGGCATTAAATCGGGACCTGCCACACGTTTGGCATCCTTATACCCCCGCAATCTGCAAATGAGGGACAACGGCTTACCGTCAGGAATCGCCAGCGCAGCCTCGTTCTGTATCCGGCAATAGGCTTCGTCGTTATATGCCATGACCGTAGTATGCACATTGGATACACACACATACTCTCCACGCAGGCGCTCCAGATTCTTGGTCAGATAGCCGATTACAGACCGCATATTGGTCACCGCGATGTCCACACCCAATATGCTGCAGGTTTCCGGCTGGACCGCACTTACCTTGCTTCCACTGCCATATTTTCTGTATTTTAAGAATATGGGGAAGATTTCCACATCCTCCAATAAATAACGCTTATATAATCTTCTCGGCTCCTTTAATAGTCTGTAAAGCCATTCCAATCCCATATAACTGATCCATTTGGGGGCACGCTTTACCACTCCGGCCTCAAAGTCGATAGTGGCTCCTATATGCAGGGTGAGCGGCACCTTCAGCTGATCCTTGTAGCGGTGATAGAACTTCTCCTGCTTGGGCGTTCCCAAACCGATACAAAGGATATCCGGCTTCGCAGTGTTGATTTTCTTTATAATATAAGCAATCTCCTCCACGTCGTTCTCAAACGCGTAGCTTGGAGAATAAACTCCGGCAATCTTAAGATTTTTATATTTTTTCATTAGATTGACGGCAGCTTTCTTGGCAACTCCTTCGGCAGCCCCTAACAGGAAAATCGAAAAGCCTTCCTTCGCCGCCATCCTGCATACCTCCGGAAAATAATCGGAGCCGGAAATCTTCTCCTTAATCGGTGCCCCCATCCATCTGGACATCCAAATAAGAGGCTTTCCGTCCGTCAACACCAAATCAGCCTTTTCATATATATCCCGGAACAGCCCGTCATGTTCTATTTTTACAATATGATCCACATTCGGCGTGACAACATAACTGTTCTTACCTTCAAGAATAAGCCTTTTAGCTTCTCTTACCGCCTCTTCCATCGTTAAGTTGTCAACATGTGTATTCAAAAACTTGATTCTCTTCGCACTCATAAAAAGAAACCTCTTTATAAAGTCATAATATAATACTTTACCATTATTATATCTTTTTTTCAAATATTATTAAAAATATTAATTTGCTTACACGAAAATATTACTCTTTCATTTAATTTATGTCACTCTCTTTTTCTTCCTTTTTCGCGTAAATTCATGGATTTTCGTCTTGTTTCGGTTGACATAATGATTTTGGTATAATATAGTATATTTATCAGAGTAGGCTATTTATATGAAATTACTAAAGCCGCAGGGAGAAAGAAAATGAAATTCAAGCGAAAAAAACTTCAACATTCTGTTCTTATTATGACCTTGATTGCCCTATTGGGAAATTCATTGCCCGTTTATGCAACAGAAGCTGCTGCTACAGATGCGCCTGCTGCCGGAACGCCGCCCCTTATCACTTCCTTTAAGGAGCTTTCTTCCGATGTTGCCAGCTTAAGCTTCGATGACAGACCTGAGCTGTCTGCCATAACCACCATGCTGCCTCAGAGCTTATCCGTCTATCTGGATTCCGCGGAAGCTTCTACAGATATTCCCGTCACGTGGACGAGCGGTTCTGATTATGATAATACCGACTACGAAACCTATGACTTCATCCCTTCCTGGGATCAGTCCTTATATTCTTTATCCCCTGCGCTGGATCCAACAAAGGATGTTCCACACATTTCCGTCAGTGTGAATGCGGTGAAGGCCACCGTTTATCTGTCGGATCTGGAAAATGCAAAGACCGAGTTAAATACGCTGGTTCAGGGCAAGGAAATCCTCGCTCTCGTCTACCTCAGCGACTCTTACGATATTAAGCAAAGCCCTTACAGCCGCTCTTCTACGGCCGTTACCGTTTACAGCGGACAATCCGTATCTATTACCGGCGTGGGCGAAGACAGTCAGAAAAATATATGGTATCAGGTATCCCTGACTTACGGCGGCACCTCTTACAGCGGATATGTGGAACGGGGGAATCTGGCTTATTCCGATGAGGATTTGCTTTCCTGGGAGACGAAATATGTAACTACCCGCGCTTCAAAATTAAGATCCTTCAGCATACAGAGCGCTTCTGCCACTACGGTTTCCGAAGAAATCAGCAAGTTCCCTTCCTCTTATCAATCTGCCCTCACCGCACTGAAAGCGGCGCATCCGAACTGGATATTCGTAAAGATGGACACCGGCTTGGATTGGAGCAGTGTGATTGCTGCAGAAAATACGAACACTAAGAGCTTGATTTCATCCACTGCAAATATCGCATGGAAAAATGGAAGCTACGATAGCAGCTGGTCCTATCCAACCGATGGAATTCTCGCTTATTATATGGACCCGCGAAACTTCCTGACCGACAGCTACATATTCCAATTCGAATTATTGAGCTATAATGCGACCTACCATACCCAAACTGCCGTTCAAAGTATGCTGAACAGCTCCTTTATGTCTGGTGCCATACCTGATCATGGGCAGTCTTATGCTCAGGTCTTTACTTCCATCGGACAAACCTTAA
The DNA here is from genome assembly GCF_039134705.1 of Kineothrix sp. IPX-CK. Classification (NCBI taxonomy): domain Bacteria; kingdom Bacillati; phylum Bacillota; class Clostridia; order Lachnospirales; family Lachnospiraceae; genus Kineothrix; species Kineothrix sedimenti. The sequence continues at coordinate 3,848,047 of NZ_CP146256.1, forward strand.
AGGTAAGCCCCTTCCATCTTGCCTCCAGAGTACTTCAGGAGCAGGGGACCAATGGCACATCCGCTTTAATATCCGGTACCTACTCCGGTTATGAGGGACTTTATAATTATTTTAATATTGGCGCCACCGGTAAAGGAAGCACAGAAGTCATTACGAACGGATTGGCCAAAGCGAGATCCTATGGTTGGACAAGCCGTTATCTCTCCTTATCGGGCGGGTCCAATATTATATCCAAGAATTATATTCAGGTAGGACAGGATACCTTGTACCTGCAAAAGTTCAATGTAACTACTACCCAGACATATAACCACCAATATATGCAGAATATCGCAGCACCTTCTTCCGAGTCTTCGAACGTAAAAAAGGCCTACTCCAACGCAGGCTCCATAGATAATACTTTTGTATTCAAGATACCGGTATATGACAATATGCCAGGCTCAGCTTGCACAAAACCAACCGAGTTGAAGACAGTAACTTTGGATAAGACTTCTCTCACGATGGCTGTAGATACTACTTCCGGCTTGAACGCCTTTGTGGATAACATCAAAGTTGCCGCATCTACCGTTACCTTTGCCAGTGCGAATTCCTCCGTTGCTTCTGTAGATGCTAACGGTATAGTAACCGCACTGTATCCCGGCACAACGACGATTACGGCAACCGTATCGGGCGGTTCTACGGCTTCCTGCACAGTAACCGTACAAAAGGTTGATCCTGCTTATACGATACCTTCTCTGGGCAGCGTAACCTATAGCCCGACACAGACCTTAAACAATATCACGCTTCCATCCGGATGGTCATGGGATGCCCCCGCTACGGTACCTGTCGTTACAAACTCCGGTTACCCGGCTACCTTCACTCCTACCGACACCGGAAAGTATAATACAATAAACAAGGTGCTGGCCCTGACAGTTGCAAAGGGTACTCCTGCTTATACCATTCCTGCCGGTCTGCAGACCGTAGCAGACAATACACTGGCTTCTATCGCACTGCCCGGAGGCTTCACATGGGATGCGCCCGCTACCGTCCTTAAGGAGGGCACCGCTTCCTACAAGGCCTCCTATAATCCGGATACCGCTAACTATAACACAGTAAGCGGCATTGACATTCCGGTTATCGTAGGCGCAGTTCCCGTTACCAAGTGTACCACTCACACTTTCGGCGAATGGGAACATGTAACAGCGGCAACCTGCACTACATCAGGTACGGATTCCCGTTCCTGCCATGTATGCGGCTACAAGGAAACGAGGACGGTTCCTGCTACAGGACACCTTTATACCTCCGCCGTAACGAAGCAGCCTACGGAGACAGATACCGGCATCCGCACTTATACATGCAGCGTATGCGGCGATACCTACACGGAAGTTATTGACAAACTGCCTTCCACCCACAAGCATAATTATACGGCCACGATAACAAAAGAAGCTACTTGTACAGTAAAGGGCGTAAAAACCTACACTTGCTCCTGCGGTGACACTTACACCGAGGATATTCCGGCCCTGGGTCATAGCTATACCTCCAAGATAACCAAGGAAGCTACCGCTACCGAAACCGGCATCCGTACCTATACGTGTGTCCGGTGCGGTGACAGCTATACGGAAATCATCGCCAAGCTGCCGGAGGTACAGAATAATCCGGAAGGCTCCTCCTCCGGTTCTTCCACGGGAACCGGTTCCGAAAGCAATACTGTTACTTCACCTACAGACAGTAACTCTTCAGGGGACACTTCCTCCTCACAAGGCTCGTCGACCGGTTCCTCCGGCAAAACAACGACCTCCAAAGGAAACGGCTCCTCTTCAAAAACGGAAGAGACAAGCGCACGTGCAACTATCGATATGAAAAATAATACTGTTTTGTATGAGGAATCTATTTCCTCCATCCGCGGTCAGGATGTGGATATAGTACTTAACATGGGGAACAGCATAAGTTGGACTATTAACGGCAGTAATATCGTAGCTGATGAAGCTAACGGCATCGACATGGGCGTCACGATAGGCACCGGAAACATCCCTTCGGGACTCTTAGATGCTGTGAAGGGGAATGATGAAAATAATACGGTCATCGAGCTGACTCTGTCTCATGACGGCACCTTTGACTTCGCACCCATACTTACCATCAACACAGCGAAGGATAACGCCGGACGGATAGCGAACCTGTTCTATTATAATCCGGATAGCAGCAAGCTGGAATTCGTGGATACGGTAGAGGTCACCCAGACAGGTGACATCTCTTTTACCTTCACCCATGCTTCCGATTACGCTGTCATTATTAGCGACAGCTCTATGGCTGAACTGGCATCCATCGATGGTACGGTTGCAAGTGGAGATGACTCTGCAGATATTGAAGCGATAAGTACAAATGTGGAAAGCAGCCAAGATGCGGCAAGCGGCAAAATAAATCCAAGAATGGTTGCTGTTATTGTCGTAATCGTTCTGGTCTGTGCTGCGGCCGGAGTTACTGCCTTCCTATTGTTCAGGAGAAAAGACGATGAAGATTTTGAAGACGAAGAGGACACTTCTGATACTTCCGGGAACGGGAACGCCACGCCGGATTCTTTAAAGATTGTTTCCATTCAGTCTGCATCTTCTGATAAGATATCTGATGAAGAGACATACGATGAAAACGGAGAAGATGCTTTCATCGACGACTATCGCGAACCGGAAGTTAATACAAAAAAGACCGGTAAGGTTATATCAATAAAAAAATTAAAAGATCAGACGAAAAAAGATGATACAAAGCAGACAGGCTTTGACGATGATGAGTTTGACGGGTTCGAATAATGAATAAGACATAAAATTGAGAAATGCCTAAAAGCTCCCTCGGCAGTGATGCCGGAGGGAGCTTCTGTTCGGCCTTCTTCAGATAATATAAAGCGCCAGTCACAGATCCATGCAATATTATGCGATAAATTACACTTTACCAAAAAGGCACTGTCGTTTTATAATAATTCTTGTAAATCTAATATCTTCAAGAACTTCTTGATATGTACTCCTTGTATCCCCAGCATTTTCATATCGTTCAATTCTTTTTCAATCTGCGACAAGAAACTGTTACATCTTCTTTTATTCGCTCTGCTATCCCTATTACAGTTTCTTTCTTATTACTGACCGCAAGGCGCAACACATCATTTTTATGTTTCTTGATATTTTGATTATCTATGTTTTCCCCTTTTGTTTTATGTAGATTGCCATAACAAGGTGATAGGCACCCTTGAGCTTCAAGCATGGTTTTATACAATTTTACGCGATGGATTACACTTTACAACAAAGTCGCTGTCGTTTTATAATAAATTTTGTAAAGGGGGGAAAGAAATAGTGATTTGAAACTTCAATTTCGGTCACTATTTCTTTTTTATTGGAAAAATAGCGGACGGCATCCTGCCATAAAATTAAAAGCAACAAATAGTTGCATTTGTATTCAGAAGTGCTATAATTATTTTCATGCATGGGGATATAGCTCAGTTGGGAGAGCGATACGTTCGCAACGTATAGGCCACGAGTTCGAGTCTCGCTATCTCCATTCTCATTTATCTGTGTTTTTGATTTTGGATTAATAGAGGATAGTATCGCACTTGCGGTTTAGCAAGTGCGATTTTTATATAAAGGCTTCCGATGAGGCTTCTACACTCTTGTAATCAGAATTTCGCAAATGCCTTCTATCCTGCATATCTTATCCGATTTCGGAAGGAAGAGGCTCTCTCCTCCGAAAAAGCTCATAGACGGATAGTCCGATTCGTTTATTCCAACACTTCCGCTTCCATTTATACAAACCAAAGAGAGAAAGGAATCTTCCGTCAGTGGAATTTCCATGCTGCCTTCTATCGTATATTTAACGCATTCAAAATATTTACAGCTGCACAGCAGGCGGGATTCATAGGTTTCTCCTTTTTCTGTTCCTGCCTCAAATTTCTGCGGCATGTACGGCCTGTAATCTATCACATCAAGTGCTTTTTCAATATGCAGGTCGCGATAATTCCCAAAGCGATCCTTACGATTATAATCATATAAACGATATGTGCATGAGGAGTTTTGCTGAACTTCACAGACCAGCAGACCTCCGCCGATCGCGTGCACTGTTCCAGCAGGGATGAAGTATACTTCTCCTTTTTCTACAGGAATCTTATTTAATATCTCAACTATGGTATTGTCCGCTACTCGTGCAGCCACCTCTTCTCTGGTTACTTCTTTTACGAAACCGCAGTAGATGTACGCCTCCTTTTCAGCATCCACGATATACCACATCTCATTCTTTCCGTATTCATCCTCTACTTCCAGCGCATACTCATCGTCAGGATGCACTTGGACTGAAAGAGGGGAATTAGCGTCTATAAATTTAATCAATATGGGAAAGCGGATCAAAGACTGGCACTTCCAGCCAAGGCTTTCTCTTCCTATCTTTTCCAGATATTCGGCAAAAAGCATGCCCTTGTGGCGGCCGTTCATGACCGTACTCTGGCCATCCGGATGGGCCGACAGCTCCCAGCTCTCTGCAATAATATCATAATCACAATTCTTACTGTAAATCTCCTTGAGCTTTGTCCCCCCCCACAGATAGTCTTTATAGGACGGCTGGAGCTTCACATAGGGCTCCAACTGATAGCCCAAGTCGATCTCCGTAAGGTCTCTGCTATCGACCGAAACCATATCCTCTTCCGATACGTTTTCACCTACCGACACCTCTATAATAATGAGGGGAACGATTCCAATATTTGACACCTGATGAACCATGTTCCGGCCCACATCGATAACATCATTCATTCCAAAATTGCCACTCACCCCATCCAGCTCAATCTTAGCCATTCCCGACACCACAGACCAATGCTCGCTGCGGTATTTATGGCTATGTGCATAAATGGTTTTTCCCGGGTAAATGATGATCTTCTTAACACGGTAAGTCGCTTCATCCACCACAAGCTCGTAGCTTCCCCACGCCCGGTACATGATTCTTCCATTATCTACAAATTCTCTGATCTGGGGAGATTCCTTAATAATGCTCTTAAGCTCGTCCGACTTCCCTTTTTTCCCAATATAAACAGCATCCGGCGTATTTACCACCAGTATGTCTTTCAATTCGTTAGCCACTACTGTACTTCTACTGCATTGATTTATAATCTCGGTATTCTCACAGCGATAGGCCACCTGCTTGCTTACTTCTGCAGTCTCCAGCTCCGTCGCCTTTAGATCTTCCAGACTGCCGATATCCTTCCAGCGAAAAGCGCAGTGCACCACCTTAGCGCGCTTCGTATGCTCAAATACAGACTTTTCTATGGCTGCAGCCGGTATTGTCCTTAATATGTCCTCTGTATAAAGCACATGACTCTTCATATGCTTTCTCGCCTTATAAGCGCTCCTGCATGCCTTCTCCAGCTCGGGAGAATACTTTTTAAGTTCCTGAAGCATATTGCCCACGTTGAACATAAAAGTCCCGCTATTTACCAGATATTCTCCGCTCTTCTGATATTCCAGTGCTTCCGCTCTGTCCGGCTTCTCCGTAAACTGAAGCACATCCTCTTCGCAAAAACGGATATAACCGAAACGCTCTTCAGGCTCCTCGATTTTCATTCCAAAGGTCACAAGATACCCTTCCTTGCTAAGCTCCTTCGCCCGAAGCATCGCTGCCTTATACTCTTCCCCTTCGATCAACTGGTCTGTGGGTACCACAAGGACTGTTTCAGACATAGGAAACTGGAGACACGCAAGGATGATAGCAGCCGTAGTCTTGCGGCCCAGTTCTTCAAAAATACAGCTTTCCGTCAAGCCTTGAAAAACACTTAGCTGATTCTCTATTATAAATTGATACTCTTTATTCGTAACTATTACAAATTCATCACAAAAAGGCAGATTTCTCGCTACAGTTTCCTGAAACATGGAATGAGTTTTCTGCAGCTTAATAAATTGCTTTGGATAATTTTTTCGCGATAATGGCCAAAGACGATCCCCTCGACCGCCTGCAAGTACAATACATTTCACAATGAAATTTCCTTTCGTAATAAAAAATTTATTTTTTTGTTATAAATTCTTAATTTTTTCTTGATTTTTTTGTTACTATGTGCTATATTTTAGTGGAAGCAGGTTATATCATCCATACGATGATGTCTCCCAAACCATTGGGTAGCGCGCCTTGTGGTTTATATATGCCTTGTCGAAAGACAAGGCATATATTTTTTGCCCGAATACATGAGCAAATCACAAAGCATGCTGCCGGATGTTTCTATACTCTTTCTATAAATCAAAGTATACTACATTTCATCAGAAATGGCATCAAAGATTTTCCAAATAGATTTCTGCTATAATCCTCCACATATAAGAATACAAATGACTAACATATTAGTATATGACCTGTAGCCCTAAAAGATACTAACGCTTTACGCTAATATACATATAATAAAATGAGGATAAAATAATAAACAATATCATAAGGAGATAAAAATATGTCATTACCAATCTTTCCGGAGGTAAGCCCTCCAATCAGCAGAGATGATGCTATCAATTATATTTTAGCCTCCATCGCTCTGGAAGAACTAGGATTAAGTCATATTTTAAACGCCGAAGGCGAAAAGATCCAGTTTGCATTAGGAACACTTCCCGGTGTAACCGGTCCTAATGCAACTATCGAAGAAGTCATTGAAGTAAATCAAAATGTTCTCGCTATTTTGGACAGTGCTGCCCAAAATCAGGTTATTTTAAATTCTAAGTTACGAAATGCCCTTTCAGCATCCACACTTCAGGGACCGACAGGACCCACCGGGCCTACTGGACCTTCCGGCGGACCAACCGGACCTACTGGACCGACTGGGGCTACGGGCGCTACGGGTGCTACCGGGGTTACCGGAGCCACGGGCGCTACCGGTATTACCGGATCTACTGGGGCCTTTATTCCGGGGGAACTGCTTTTTAATGTTATAGGTCCTACCGGAACAGCTAGTGTAGGTTTTGGAGAAGATATCACTTTTGAATCGTCTACTCTCGATATTACCGTAACTCCGGGCTCGGCGATTGTTAGAATTGAAGATCCCAATACCCCCGGTCCCACTGGGCCTACTGGACCGACTGGTGCTACTGGCGCTGATGGATCTACTGGGCCTACCGGACCTACCGGCGCTACTGGACCTACCGGCGCTACGGGACCTACCGGTGCTACTGGACCTACCGGCGCTACGGGACCTACCGGCGCTGACGGGCCTACCGGACCTACCGGCGCTACGGGACTGACTGGTGCTACCGGACCTACCGGCGCTACGGGACTGACTGGTGCTACCGGACCTACTGGGCCTACCGGACCTACTGGCGCTACAGGACCTACTGGACCGACCGGACCTACTGGCGCTACAGGACCTACCGGACCTACTGGGCCTACCGGACCTACTGGCGCTACAGGACCTACTGGCGCTACGGGTGCTACCGGTGCTGACGGACCGACCGGACCGACCGGGCCTACCGGCGCTACGGGCGCTACCGGACCTACTGGCGTCGCGGCCCCGGGTGAACTGCTTTTTAGCGTTCTCGGTACTACAGGAACCGCTGATGTAGGGTTTGGAGAAGCTATGACTTTCCAGTCAACCACTCTCGATATTACCGTAACTCCGGGTTCCGCAATCGTTACGATCGAAGATCCTAATACCCCCGGTCCGACTGGACCGACTGGGCCTACCGGCGCTACAGGACCTACCGGGGCTACCGGGCCTACCGGCGCTGACGGTGCTACCGGACCCACCGGTGCTGATGGTGTTACCGGACCGACTGGGGCTGATGGTGCTACCGGACCCACCGGGCCTACCGGGGCTGACGGATCTACTGGACCTACCGGCGCTACCGGACCCACCGGTGTCAATGGGCTGACTGGACCTACCGGCGCTACCGGACCCACCGGCGCTGATGGGGCTACCGGACCTACCGGCGCTGACGGCGCTACCGGACCTACTGGACCGACTGGGGCTGATGGCGCTACTGGTCCCACCGGCGCTACTGGGGCTACCGGACCTACTGGACCGACTGGTCCTAGCCTTTTATCAGGAATTGGCGTAGAGTTTGACACTGTGGCGCCAATTACAGTTGCAGATGAAGCGCCGTTTATATTTAATACTGTTCTAAACGACCAAAGTACGGCTGTTTCTTATAACGTATCCAATGGAGAGTTTACAATAAGCGATGCCGGAAACTATCTTATAAACTGGTGGATAGCTGCTGATGGTGCTGCTGCATCTCCAACAATTAGTATTTCACTGGTTCTTGACGGTACCCCGGTAGCGACAACGTCCTCCCCTGTAGTTTCCGGCATTATAAGCGGAACAGCATTTATTACGATCACTACAGTTCCGGCAATTATTGAGCTTGTAAATACCACAGGCGACGATGTCTTTACAGGGAGCTCCCTACAAAGGTATACGGTAAACCATGAGTACCGCCTTGAATTTTGACCGCCATTTTGGCGGCCTGGATTAATCTTTTGTTTTTATCCGGCAGTTCTCCGGGATTTTATCTGACCAGGGAAGTAGATCTTTCAGGAAATCCTGATCGGTATCTTCTTGATGTTCCATCAATTCTGTGAGTAAAAACTCCAGATAGCGGAATGGATTCAGATTGTTTGCCTTGGCTGTTTCAGTAATGCTGTAGGCTATGGCACTAGCCTTTGCTCCGTCAATCGTATCGATTAAGCGCCAGGTATGTTTATGGACACAGAAGGTGCGAAGTGCTGACTCTGTTGCATTGTTATCCAGAGGTACATCCCCGTCATCCAGGAACACTTTAAGATTCTTTTCATGATTGATACAGTAGCTGATGCCTTCCAATGTTTTGCCTTTTGATAGGCGGTTACTCATTTGAACATCTTTTGCCCATGCGAAGAAGGCCTCTACCAGTGGCTTTACGGTGAGCTGTCTCTCCTGCCTTCTTCGCTCAGGAGATAGCCCGGATAATCCATTATCCAGATGATATATGGCTGCGATCTGCTTCAATGCCTGATATGCGACCGTATCCTGTGCGGATTCCCGTCTATTCTTGGGAATCGCTTTGATTGCTTCGGCAAATCGCCGCCTGCCGTGAGCCCAGCATCCTGCAAATATGATATCCGGATTCTTTCGATCTAGTGAATCATATACAGCGTATGCATCGGTCACTAAGGTTCCATGAAAGTTCTTTAAGAACTCTTGCGGGTGCTCCGTCTTTCGAGTCTTTTGATACTCGTAAAGAATGATAGGAGTATCCTTATAACCCTTTCCTGTGCGGTATACCCACATGTAACTCTTGCTATTCGCAGGACGTCCATCCTTTGTTACGAATACTGGTGTTTCATCTGCCTGAAGAATGCGGAATGTAAGCAGCTCCTTCTGCAGATAATCGAACATGATCCCCAGATAACGTTCCGCACATTGGATTACCCAGTTTGCCAGGACCTGCTTGGATATATGGATATCGTTTCGTAAATACTCTTTATTGATACGTTCCAACGGCATTCCGTTTACGTACTTTGCATTATAGATACTCGCAACAAGTGATGGTGTTGCAATACTGTTTCGAAGAAGGCTCTTTGGACGGTCTGCTTTTACAATCGTTTGATTGTCCCTGCCTGCATAGACTGCCACGTGATGCTCTTCTACGGTATAGACAGCTGGTTCCACCTTGACTCTTTTATATACTTCGTCAGGCAATTGTTTCCATCCGTTCACTCCAAAGATTTCTGTCAGTTCTTCCTCGGATAATACATGAGGGATTTCGACAACTGGAAGGCCTGCTAAATCCTTATCTCGTTTTCCGACCTGCTTTTTCTTCTTTGCAGGAAGTACATCATCTTCAGCCGGTTCAACCACATAGAGGGTTTCCGTGAGTGCTTCTGCCTCATTAAATATGAAGTCAAGATTCAGCTGCCCATCCATTACCTCAAGCTTTTCCGAAGAGCGGCCATACCGCTGATTGTTTGCAACTGCAATCTGCTCGATGAGACGTTCCATGTTCTGGTTCAGCTGCTCTAATTGTTCCTGCATGGACAGGATGACAACCATCATGCTCTCTTTGCTTAAGCCATTCAGTTCATCAACCGTGTATTTTTTAGCCATTTCGCCGCTCCTTTAACTGTCATCTATTATACGATAAATGCAGGGAAAAAGCGAATCCGGGTAATTCGGGTCATCGGCATTTTGACGGTGTATAACTACTCTGAAACCTCTAAGAAATGGCTGGTTTTCTTGGTTTTTCAAAGTTTTATCCACTTGAATTAGTTTTCCGGGTTTTGCAGGGAGAACTAATTCACTTTACTAGCTTGTTCTGGTGGATAACTATCCGGATGCGGCGAATCCTGTCAGATTTAACATTTTCAATTTCTACGAAATGCACAAAATCAGAGTAGATCTGTACGATCAACTTCCTGGATCGGTTTCTTTGCAATGACTTCGATACCTTCCATTAACCGTTGGTACTGTTCCTGCGTAATCTCCAGTGCTTCTTCGGTAGTACGAGGCCAGTTGAAGCCTCCAATTTCAAGTCGCTTATATAGTAGCAGGAAACCATCACCTTCCCAAAGAAGTCCTTTCACACGGTCTGTCCGTTTGCCGCAAAAAAGAAACAAAATATTCTTCTGGAACGGATCAAGATTGAAATTATATTTTACAATGGATGCTAACCCGTCAATTCCACGTCGTAAGTCCGTGTAGCCGGTGGCAAGATATATCTTCCGAAATCCAGATGAATCATTGAACATAAGATAGTGCTCCTATCAACCGGCGGAGAAATGCATCCGATGCAGAATCTGCAATTTCAATCATACATCCATTTACATGGATGGTAGCGGAAGAACTTCCGCATTCGTATTTTGGTTCCGCAGTCTTAATTACGTTAGGAACTTCAACAAAACCAGTTGAGAGATCCGTGGGAGCCATACTTGCCTGTATGGTATAGGCCTCTTCCCGAACCCTACGCTGCCAGTAGTAAAACTGTTTCTCGTCGACCTGATTTTGTTCGCACCACTGTTTTTTTGATAATCCGCTTACATTACATTTCTGGATGAGCTTGCTCCAACGGGCCAATCTCATCTTGTGAGTGATCTTGTCCATTCAATAGACCTCCTTGATTCTTTGGAGGCATTATCTCATGGATGTAACTAATTGACACGGTACTGGTTATTTACCGTGTACCTACAAAGCGGCGGATTAACAATTATACACGCTTAGACGGAATTACCAGCCCGACTGGCGCTACCGGACCGACAGAATTGATGATTAAAGAGGGCTTCCACAAGTCATAAAATGACTTGAGAAAGCCCTTGTTTTTTATACAATCATTATCCTATCTGCATTCCCTAAAATTGAATTTAAATTTCTACATAATTCCTTAAATATATCAACAAAACCTCTAAAGATTGCTCCTGAAAATCGTACTCGACAGTGTTAAGTCACGGTGAGGGTACTTTTTAAGATCTTAGGAATAGATTCTTTAGCCCTGCTCTTATATTGCCTAGAAGAAATAGCAGCAGGTCATAATCCTCGATTCATAATGATTTTATTTTTTTAATTACCAAATATCTGAAATTTGAAAAAAACATTGATACAATACCACTTGTGGTATGGAATATCGGGAAATACAATATAATAAATGCAATAAGGCCCATTAAAAAATGTGCGAAATATTTTTGACATTAATATAATTAACGCGGCTTTTCTTGGATCATATTTAGCAGAAATCTGAACAGTAAATACGTTCAGTGCATAATTAAGGATAGAAGCTGCGCTGCCTGCCATTGAGCCTAAAATCACGGAGGAATCAAGTCTGTCTGTAAAAATATAAAAACTAATCATTATCAGGAAAAGGCCAATTACGCAAAGGATGGTTTGATATATTTCTTTATAAATTGCTGTTCGAAATATGTACATCTGTATACCTCCTTTTTGCAGCGTATAATTAAAGTAAGAACCTGAAAGCCAATGAAGTTAGTAAAAATAAAAGTAAAGAAGCAACTAAAAAAGGCGGGAGCTCGCTAAAAAGCGAACTTCCCACCCCAGAAGCTGTAATTCTTGAAAGCAAATTTCATCTTTGCCCAACCGAACCATCATTATTGATTTTGTCAAGATATTCTACTATATATCAAGCTCAAATGTCAATGGATAAAATAACCTTTTTCCTAGACCTGCAAACACCACGCTTTTAGAGGATCCAATGCAACAGTTGGAAGACTATTTTATGTGCATCATCTTCGAACAATCCTTCGTGTTTCCTCCGATAATTAAATGCTCACTTTGTTCAAAGACGTGCTCGGCGCTGGTAACAGGGATTGTTCTTCCATCCAGCTTTATTGCGATAATATTAACATTGTATCTGGAGCGTACATTTACTCGCTTTATATTTTTCCCCACCCAACTATCCGGAACTCCGATTTCAAGAATGGAGAAATCATCTGTTAATTCAAAGTAATCGAATACATTACGTGCACCATATTTACGGGCAGCACGTAACGCAACATCCCTCTCTGGATGGATAACCTCATCCGCACCGTTACGCAGCAGGAACTTCTCATGAATTGCTCTGTCCGCTTTGGATACCACATATTTCGCTCCCAAATCTTTTAGTAAGGAGGTTATTTCAAGAGATGCCTGAAAATTATCTCCAATACATACAAAACATATATCAAAATTACTTACACCCAAAGATTGCAGGAGCTTTTCATCCATGCAATCTCCAATTTTGGCGTGTGTAACGAAGGGAAGCAAATCAGTTATTTTTTCCTCATCCTTATCAACTATCATTACTTCATTGCCAAGTTCTGCAATTCTTGTAGCCAGATGTAAACCAAAACGGCCAATACCAATCACTAATATGGATTTCATGTTTTTCCCTCCTAAATTAACCAATGATAACTTTTTCTTCTGGATTTCTGAAGCCGGGCTTTGTCCGCACCAATACCGCGGTTATTAAGGTTAAACTACCAACCCGTCCACTATACATAAGCAATATGATGACTAAACGTGACAGCGTATCCAATTCACGCGTAATGCCCGTGGACAGCCCCACTGTACTAATTGCTGATAATGTCTCGAAAATCACATCTTTGATAGGCAATTTCTGGCCTATAATAAGAAGAAATATTCCTATAATTGACAATATTATATATATAGTTACACAGCAAACAGCTCGTTTAAGAGCATTGCTTTCCAACCTTCTGTGAAAAATATTAATGTCGTTTGTGTTCCGGATGTAGGCGACCGTTGCCATCAAAATGACCATAATCGTAGTTGTTTTGATACCGCCGCCGGTAGAACCGGGAGATGCCCCAATAATCATTAAAAGCATTAGCAAAAATGTGCCGCCTTCTGTGAGTCCTCCCATATCCACGCTATTAAAACCTGCTGTTCTTGGCGAGATCGACTGAAATAATGATGTCACCAGTTTATCAATCGGCTTCATCGCTGCAAGTGTATTGTCTTTTTCCATAATATAAAATAAAACTGCACCACCTATAATTAGAAATACCGTGGATAACAGTACGATCTTGGTATGAAGCCTGTATCTTCTATAACACAATTTACGTTCCATCACATCATTCCAAACAATAAACCCAAGTCCACCCATAACAATCAATGCCATTATAGTAAAATTGATAAGAATATCACTCTGATACGGAATCAATGATATATATGGATCGAATCGTCCCATCAAGTCAAACCCAGCATTGCAAAAAGCAGATATGGAATGGAATATGGCATAATAAATTCCTGTTACCAATCCCATTTGAGGGCAGAAGCGAATGGCAAGCAACAATGCCCCAACGCTTTCCAATATTGCTGTACAGATAGTTATACGTTTAGTCAATCGTACAACACCACCTATCTGAAACGCATTGACCGATTCAGCTAAGACGCTCCGCTCTGAAAGACCGATTTTACGTCTGGTCATCATTAGAAAAAGCGTGGTAATCATCATAAATCCCAAACCGCCCACCTGGATCAGACATATAATAACGAGCTGGCCAAACAAGCTAAATTGTGTATATGTATCATATACGACCAAACCTGTTACGCAAGTAGCAGAAGTTGAAGTAAATAATGCATTTACGAATGGAATGGAATGGAAATCCTTGCTGGCAATAGGCAAAGATAAAAGAATTGCTCCAATTAATATAATAAAAGCGAAACCAAGCGTAATTATCTGTATGGGACTGATCTTTATTTTCTTCAAACACCGCATTATATCATTCCTCTTGTTATCCATGCTGGAACAATTCGAACAGGTAATTTCTACTGTTCCCACCACTGTACATCTAATACTAAAAAATATTATTAAAATGGTAATGTGAATTGTTCATAGTCTCTTATTTGATTGAGCTGAGACGGAATTTTTTGTATGGCCCAATCCGCAAACTCGTCTTCAAATATCCAATTTTCTAACTCATTCTCCTTTAGCAATAATGGCATGCGGTCATGTACGTTCCGGACAGAGTCATTGGCCCTCGTTGTTAGTATGACAAACCGCTTGGCATCTTCATATGATTTCCATATCCCAGCCATATATAAAATATTGCTATTCTTTCTTTCAAAGCGAACTTTGTTCTTCTCCTTGTCCCATTCATAGAACCCGGAAGCAGGGATAATACAGCGATTATTCAAAAAAGAGTCCCTAAAAGTCCTCTTCGTCTTTACCGATTCACATCTGGCATTAATGATAACTCCTTTTCCATTGAAATGAGGAAATCCCCATATCATATCGGTTAGAACCAGAGACTCCTGATTTCCATAAATTACAGGCACTCTATTGGTGGGAAAAACATCGCCTTTAAAGTTTACTTTAGCATCTATCTCTGTTACTATTTCCTCTATTTCATTTATCAAATCATCCTGAATATAATATCTTCCACACATATTGATTTATCTCACACAGCCTGAATTATTCTCTACTATATACAGTCATACAGAAACAATCACTAATAAAATTAACCGAAGGCACTTTATCATTTCTAAAATATTTCAGTGTATAAAAATTCTTCTATCTGTCGTTCCATACACAGTGATACATCTCGTTTTTTTTTCATTTAGATATATATCTGTCCACTCAACAATCTTTTCCATAGTTATTTCTACATTCCATCGCGGTTTCCAATCAAATGTTTTTTTCATTTTAGAACAATCGAGTTTTAGGAAATTAGCTTCATGCGGTCCGCCGTCATATTCATTTTTCCAGTAAATAGAAGCCCCCATTCGAGCATTCCACTTTTCACAAAAAAGAGTCACCAAATCGCCTGTTGTCCAACAATCCGTTTCGTCTGGTCCTACGTTATAACTGCCCGCATAATCAATGTCTTCGTATTGAGCCTGGCATATCATTAGATAAGCCATTACAGGTTCCAGCACATGCTGATAAGGCCTTGTAGAAAATGGATTTCGCACAATGATTTCCTTCCTATCTATAGCCGCCCTGATACAATCTGGAATAATTCTATCCATAGCAAAATCACCGCCACCAATAACATTTCCGGCACGTGCTGTAGAAATTGCAATTGAAGTATTTGCAAAAAACGAATTCCTACAACTGCTTGTAACGAGTTCGGAGCATGATTTAGAATTAGAATAAGGATCATAGCCATTCAATTCTTCATTCTCCCGATATCCCCATTCCCATTCGTGATTCAAATACACTTTGTCAGTTGTCACATTAAGAAATGACTTTACAGAAACAGAATTACGTATACATTCAAGTACATTTACCGTTCCCATAACATTTACCTCATATGTATATGCCGGGTTCTTATATGAATCACGTACAATTGGCTGAGCTGCCATATGAATGACTATTTCTGGCCGCACTTCGTCGAATACTTGTTGTAAGTGCCTTAAATCCCGGATGTCCCCTATAATTGACTTCATCGTATCCGCCACACCACAAATTTCAAAAAGGTTAGGATTTGTAGGTGGCTCTAATGCATAGCCAGTGACCAGCGCTCCGGCATCAGCCAGCACCTTACACATCCAACTCCCTTTAAAGCCCGTATGGCCAGTTATCATAAGCTATTTATTCTTATAAAAGCTAGTGTCTAATTTCACTTTGCTTCCCTCACTTAATCCACACTTGCACTCTATTTTACCCACTGTGACCACTTCATCCGATACTCTTCCGCTGTCATCTTTTCACCATCTTGAAATAACTTTCTAAATAAGTCATCATTTCCTATACCCGATTCTTCTATTATTTCTTTTATCGGCTTTACTGTAAATCGAAGCAATTCCTTTGCTGCCGTAAACCTTCTGTTTACAATATAGTCACGCAATGTTATTCCATATGTTTTTTGAAAGCAGATATCAAGTTCTTCTTCATCTATACCATATCTACCAGTAAAAATATGAAGCAATTCAGGCTCTTGATATTTTTCATTTACACATTCTCTTATTTCATTACATATCTCTTTATATTTCTGCTGATTTTCTTTTTCGTGATGTATCACGGTAAAAAGACAGGTATTTATTAGCTGTCCCAGAATATTTCCACTCAGTAATTCGGACTCAAGATCCTTTTCTTTCTGGTATTCCATCAATCTATTTATATAGCCTTCTAATTCTACAAGACCTTCTGGCGCAAAAATATTCTTTTGTTGATTCTGTTCCATGAACAAATCAAAATATTCCTTAGCGGTATTTCCATTAAAATGTACCCACATAAGCTCCCACGGCATCTTTTTGCTACTCTCATGGGCATAATAATCCATACAATTAATTAATGCACAATAACCTTTTTTTACCTTAAACTCTACGTTCCCTATAGTAATTGTTCCTGCCCCGCTTAACACTCCAAGAAATAAAAAAGAATCTAACTTTTCTCTCTGAGACTTATGCGGCTGCAAGCTTTTTAATTTTCCTACCTCTTGCACATAAAGTAAATTCCTTTTTGCAAATTCTCCAGGGGTATGCAATATCCTTTTAGAATCGGTTATTCCCGTTGTCGTAAATAATGTACTGATATCACCCATAACATTCCCTCTCTATACTCTTTCACGCCAATAATTCAGTGTTTCCTTTATTGTCTGTTCTAAGGTTATCTCCGGTTCCCAACCAGTAAGTTTCCGCAACTTTGTAGTATCAGCTTCAATAATGGGGACATCTACTGGTCTTAATTTATTAGGATCAATTTCTACTTTAATATTCTGATGAGACAATGAAATAATCAATTCCAATATTTCTCTGATGGATACCGCATGTCCACTACCAACATTATATGTTTCTCCCGACTTACCTTTTTCAATTAACATGGCATATGCACGCACCACATCTCTAACATCAGTAAAGTCACGCTTTGCCTCAAGGTTCCCCACATACATAACAGGCTCCCTTATCCCCTTCTCAATTTCTGCAACTTGCTTGCAAAAGTCAGCCACAACAAATATAGGTGCCTGCGTCGGCCCTATATGGTTAAAAGCCCTCACCATCATTAATTCCATATCATAAGCTTGAGCATAAATATTTCCAATCATGTTCTGACATACCTTGGTTGCAGCATATATATTCCCCGGACGAATCATATTTTCCTCCTTAATCGGAGATTCCCCTTCATTAATATGCCCGTATTCTTCTCCTGAACCGATTAAAATAACTCTTGGTTTGTAATATAATTCACGCACAGCATCCATGACATTTACACTGCCTTTAATATTTACATCAATTGTCAGGCATGGATTCTTCCAGGCTAATCCAACAGAGCTTTGTGCCGCAAGATGAAATATATAATCTGGTCTGATTTCAAATAACAGCGACACAATCGCTTCTTTATCCAGAATATCCAAATTATATTCTTTTACATTACTATTGCTAATTTCTTCGCGTAAAAGCTTTGTAACATACACTTCCATGTTACATTCTTTCTGTAAATATTCCATTAAATAGTTGCCTACAAAACCGGCCGCCCCTATAATCATTGCTTTTTTCATTTGCTAATACCATGAAAGGGAATCCTTTCTTAGAATTCCCTTTTCCCTTGTTGTCCTATTTTTCTACAAGCTATTATATGCAATTTCCTTTTTCACCAATTCCATATCATTATTAACCATACGTTCAACTAACTCATCAAAAGAAATTTTTCTTTCCCATCCTAGTTCCCTATCGGCTTTAGCAGGATTACCCAATAAAATATCAACTTCTGCCGGCCGGAAAAAGTCCTTATTGATCTTCACGATTTCTTTTCCAGTCGCTTTATCTCTTCCAATCTCATCAACTCCTATACCGGACCATTCTACTGCAATTCCTACTTTTGAAAAGGCTATTTCCACAAATTCCCGTACGGTTCTAGTCTCATTCGTCGCAATTACGTAATCATCTGCTTGTTCTTGTTGTAACATCAACCACATAGCATATACATAATCTTTGGAATGTCCCCAGTCACGCTTAGAATCCATATTACCTAATTCAATATATTCCTGCACGCCAAGTTTGATTCGAGCTACCGCATCTGTAATCTTACGAGTAACGAATTCTTTTCCCCTACGCTCACTTTCGTGATTAAAAAGAATGCCACTGCATGCATATAAGCCATAGCTTTCTCTATAATTCTTCGTAATCCAATGTCCATACAACTTCGCCACTCCATAAGGACTTCTGGGATAAAAGGGAGTTGATTCACATTGCGGAATAGCCTGTACTAATCCGAACATTTCAGAAGTTGATGCCTGATAAAATCTACAAAAGGGTTTTACTGTGCGGATGGCCTCCAGCATATTCGTTACGCCTAACGCATCGATCTGAGCGGTCGCCAACGGCTGCTCCCAAGATGTAGCGACAAAAGATTGTGCTGCAAGGTTATAGACCTCATCAGCCTGCGATATTCTCATGGCATTAATTAGCGATACAACATCCGTCATGTCTGCATAAATGAAATGTATTTTATCCTTAATATGCTCAACGTTTCCATAATCTACTACGGATTTACGGCGCATGATTCCATATACATTATACCCTTTTTCCACCAATAGTTCCGCAAGATAAGAACCGTCCTGCCCATTTATTCCTGTTATTAAAGCATTCTTCATTATTATTACCTCAAATTCTTTTAATATTATTAATATTTTATTATAACTTATAACTTATTGCAATGTTTTAATTTAACTTTTATACTACCTTTAATCTCTAAAAACCCCATATGCCGATAAAAAATAATTAATAACAGTTGTAATAATAATCATTATACATTTAGCAAAAAAGTCCCCGCTTCCTAAGACTTCTACTAAAAATATTTGTCCCAAAAAGTCCACAATTCCGGAAATACTACGAGCAAATATGAAACGCATTATTTCACCTAATTGCTCATACAAAGTCGTCTTAGTCCGAAATACAAACCTTTTATTAGAAAAATACGCAAATACTTTTGTAAAAATAATGGAAATAATATTAGCAACTCTATAGTCAAAAACTATTTCTAATAATGCATAGGATAATAAACCCACAAATACAGTGGCACACCCCCAAAAACCATACCTAATTAACTGAAGCATTTTGTCTTTTTTTAATTTCATTTATTACTTCCTTAATAATTTGCTCAACTTTATTAAAATACTAAATGGCACTATATTCAAGAGAAACCTGCCTAACTTTCCATGCCCAATTATCAATATCAATGCCATAATATGTGCATTAATGCGCTTAGTAAAAGAAATCTTTTCATTTGGATAAATATGATATTCTGGAAAATCTCTTTTATATTTTTTTCTAATCCAGATTTCAATCTTTTTATGCTTAATTATTTTTTTCTGAGTTTCCTTTATCTGCTGAACAGAACTATCGTCTACCACTATTTTATCATTATTTATAATATCCTTTAGTAACTGTTCACCCTTCTCTGTACGACAAATAATTCTAGACCATCCAATTCCATGCTCCCACGCATCACCAACAGAAATATCTGCGAATTCGGCCGAATAGTCATAACAAGCCAAACACCTCTCTGGGGAAAAAAACAAATTTAAAAATGTATATCCGTGTTTTTCGATAAAGAATTCGTTTTGATTACTTCTAATATAAAACCCGGTTTGATCATTTCTTTTTTTTCTATAAGACAATTCCTCTATTTCATTAGGCGCAAATCTACTCTTCCTTATCAAAAATTTCGTTGCATCTTGGCTCATATTAAACCCACAGAAAAGTCCAACAATTATATGAATGTTATCTTTTAATTTCTTATCATTTTCTAAGGCTTTATGCAAGCCTTGAATTTGGCATGGAAGACCAACATAAGCATATCTTTTATTTGTTCCGCGAATTTGTTCAAGTATAACATTTGTAGGTGATGAAATATATTTCGATTGAGCAGCTGATAAAACATCTTCAACCTTATCCACAATAGTCGCTTGTACCTTCATGATATTTTCTGCATCTTGCATTGTTACTATAACTCCATCTACCACTTGAGTCGATAAAAGAAACAATAAAATTTCGGTTATAATGCCGCCGGAAGCTCCTTTTTTCCTAATATTTTCATTTTTAGAATAACCGCTATAAATATATTTATATACGCCTAAAGTATTATCACTATTTTTAATGTCCGTTTTACTAAAAAGCTTACTTTCAAATTCAGGATAATTAAATTCTGCTCCAGGGCATACATTCACGCATTTTCCACAAGCAATACATTTTTCTGGTAAGCAGTATATAGAACCATTATCAGCGCTCAGAGCATTTGTTGGGCACATTCCTACACAAGTACCACAATAGGTACACAAATTTCTATTTATAACCATATTCCTTAATGTATTACAATCATTCATTTTCTTGCATTACCCTTTTACCTCAATTGACATTATATTTATTTGGTCCAATTTTATTTCTTTATGAATCTGAAACAATACATTCTTTCCATAATTATTTTCATCATGTATACTTATATCAGAAATAGAATAAAACTTTCCGGATGCAACATGTCTTGCAGAAAAATTATCGGCAGCTTCTAGTTCTATTAATTCTGGACTTGTAATCTCATCATCAATTATTATTTTTTCATCATCCCACTTAATTCTTCTGGAAATTATTATATCTGTATGCTTATCTACTAAGATTATTTTCTTTTTAAGCATACTTATAATTTTATTACCAAAAACAAATGATAGCACTCTCAACCCTAAATGTAGAATTGGTGACGGCATTTTAAGAGAAACCTTTGTAAACTTTCCGTTTATCTCTAAATAATTACCATTCTTTTTGACTGAATATTCATTATCTTGCCAATTAGTAACAGCAATATTTCCCTCTCCATAATTTACCCTATATCCAAAGTCGGATATAGATTGTTGATTATTGATAAATGTTCTGATAACCCCGCCTTTTTTAGCTCCAATAATACAATACGAACTTATCTCTTTGCTCATACGTGATAAGACAAAAAGACCTGCTTCTGGAAAATACTTTTCCTCCTTACTTTCAAAGGGCAACAGTCCAACGTTGTTATCAGGTTTTACGTTCATTTTTTCTTTTTCCAATGCTCTTAAAAAAGAGTGCAATAAATAATGGCTATAATATCTATCGTCTACTGCATCCATAAAATATCCCGGTTCATTTGATTTTTGTAATATAAATTTTTTTATTGCAATTGCATCTTTATTTCCTAAATGAACCATAACTTCAATCCCATTAGGCAAAAAATACGTAGTATTTCTTGAACCGTACTCTCCCCCTACCGTGATATCTGGATGAATAAAATATTTAATGAACTCCACTATTTTATTTAACGGTTCTAAAACTCTTTCATCACGGCTCATCCAATAATATTCGGCCAACATATCCAGCGAAACACTAAGATAGCCTATATCAGCTCCTCCATATTCTGGAAACCATCCTTCAACAGACTGTAAGTCTAATATTCTTCGCAGTTTGTTTTCTAATCCTTCTAAAACCCATTTTTCATTTGTAATCGTATACAAAGAATATAAGGCTGTTATAGATGCAATTTCCTGATTATAAGCCTTCATTTCTATATGAGATATTAAGTATTTGCCTGTTTTCCTCATTGCCTCCACAAGATTTTGATCATAAACTTGTAGCCGTTTGTATATTTCACAAGACGAAAATAACGAAAAGGCTGTTGGCGGAAATCCGTGCTCATTAGGATAATATTCATTATAGCTTCCATCCCTAAGCTGAATCTTTTTCCAATAATATAAAGTCGCTTTCGCCCATGACTCAGCCGCATTTCGTTTATAGTATATATTTCCCTCAAAATCAACTGTGTCCAAGAGGGCTATTGCCAATCCCGTCTGTTGTAATATTGCAGACGAAAAATCTCTTATCTTTAAATGCCAAAAGTTCCTGTCACAACATCCATATGTTTTTGAATGCTTATCTCTATCGACTTGCGTCAATACCCTAGGAACTGATTTCATTATAAATGGAATATATCCGCTCATATGTATCTTAATCACTCCTTATCTTTCTGGTTAAGCCGATAATCTAATCCTCTTATTCTGTATTGAATATCCTCCAATATCTTTCTATTAGCAGCAATTATATCAGCCAGCATTCCTGTAACAATAGTTTGAAATCCTGCAAGCATCAAAACCGCTGCTAAAATTAATGATTGCACGTGCCCTGTACCACTATCCCCAATTAAATACATAATATAGCGTATACCCAAAAGAATTCCAGCAGCAATAAATATACCTCCTACCAAGGAAAAAAACCTAAGAGGTTTATACATCATAAACGCTCTAACAATGATTAACATAGATTTTTTAACATATCCAAACATGCTATTAAACAATCGCGAACTTCTCAATTCTGGATTCGTTCGTATCGGAACCGAAATCATTGATAACTTCTCTCTTCCAGCTTGTACAATCGTCTCTAAGGTATATGTGTATTCATTCACAACATTCAATCGCATAGCCGCCTCTCTGCTATATGCTCGAAACCCACTAGGTGCATCAGGGATATCTGAATTTGATGCTTTTCGCACTACCCAACTTCCAAGCCATTGTAATTTTTTTTTCATAAACGAAAAATGATCAGTTTGTGATATTGGGCGTTCTCCGATGACAATATCCGCCTTACCATGTAATATAGGTTTAACTAACTTTTCTATATCTTCACCGCAATATTGATTATCCGCATCTGTGTTGACAATAATATCCGCACCATTTTTTAAGCAGGCATCCAAGCCGGCCATAAAGCCTTTTGCCAGTCCTTTATTCCGTCTGAAATTTACTACATAGTTTACTCCCCATGCTCTTGCCACCTGTACTGTTTCGTCTTTGCTCCCATCATTAATAATGAGATATTCAATTTCATCAATTCCTTCAATGTGCTTAGGTAAAGCATCTAATGCAATTGTTAATGTTTCAGCCTCATTATAACATGGGATTTGAATAATTAGCTTCATTTCTCATTTACCTCCTTTATATTTCTTTCATTTTTCACTAATAATAATCATAACTTTATTACTTAATATATCTTCAACAAATTTTTCTTTTTTAATTAATTTTAATTGAATCTCTAGTGTCCCACTATTTTCAAAATATTTATCCGGTAAAATGATTGCTCCCAATCCATTTTCATCAGTCGCCATATCCTGTACTTTCTCTGAGTTAATATATACTTCAAATAATTCTTTTGGTAAATTAGTCTGAATACCCATTGCCGAATTACCATTCTCTTGTATATTAAACCCTTCACCTTCTGTAATATTATCCGGATATGTTTGCTCAATCGTTAATGAGTCTGTGTCTTTTAAACTAATTGGGAAATCGTAAATTCCATATATTTTATCTTTATATTCAAATTGAATATATGGCTTGCTCACATAATTACTATCTACTTCACATAATATAATACCTTTTCTGTCTCCAAATTTATTTTTATCAAACTTTTCTACCTTCACTAACTCTACTTTTGTATAATTAGCATATGTTCTATCATAGTACATATCCATTTGTATACCATCTTCATAAAAAACAATTGGCCTATCATCATTCATTGTCCAGAATTCGATATCCCAGACTAAATTATTAACCGGAATATCTGTAACTAAGTAATCATAATTTTCTAATCCATATTCATCATTAAATTTTTCTATTTGATTACCAAAAATACCATCATATTCGAAATCAGCATAAGTGAAACTCTTGATTAACCCATATAACAATACAACTATTAATGCACATACTGTCCACATATTATATTTTGATTTATTATATATTAACAAGGTTAAACCGATTACATAAACTACAATGACCACAATATATATGTCTTTCAAATAAAGGATATCTCTAGTATTAAAATCCCCCAAAAAACTACTTCCAAGATTGAATATAGAATCCGTTATTAAAACTAATGTAGCAGCTATCGATATTACTAAACTTACTATATGGCAACCAATTAGCAATTTAGAATTAATCATCAATTTATTAGTAACAAATATAAAATATACAATGGCCCATAACCCACCAATACACCAAATATATCTTCCAAGTATATGGAATACATCAGGATAATTATATTCCATTCGCCACGAATGGCGTATAGATGCTACTTCTAATGCCCCAGTTAATAGAAATACTAAAAGTATAAATTTTGAAACAAACAAATCATACTTTCCTAAAACAGTATTCCACACTCCTAAAAAACAAGTAGGCAGAATAAATAACAAACTTAATACTGTATAGGAGCCATATAGAACAATCATTTTTCCTAATGACTGTAGTGTAGCATATTCCTTGATGGATTCTCCACCTACACCTGAAGAAATGGACACTCCCAGTACATCTAGAAACCCCTGACCGTCTCCTAATTGATTAATCATATATATTGCCCATATACCATATATAATTATATATATAAGAAAAATTTGGCAAAGTCCCCATATTTTATCTTTTTTAATACTTATTTTCCATTTACCATCATATCTTTCTATTAACCACACTAATATAAATACTGGCAATAATACAACTGTTATATGCCTTGTTAAATGAAGTGAAACTAATAATATACCCAAAATCATTCTTCTAGTTAAAATGTTTTTTTGTAACGTCTTCATAAATAAATAGAGTGTTAAAATCAATAGTGGAAAATATAAATTTTCACTCATAATACGTGGAGTTGACATATACTGCCACTGAAAAATAGTAGCAATAAACGAACAAAGTAAACTATATTTTTCTTCTAAAAATAACCTGCATAGTTTCCATGTAAAGAATATAACTGTTGTCGTTAATATCGCATTTATTAATTTAGCTACTAAATAAAAATTATCATCAAACAAAAAAGCTAACGAAATTACTAGCGGATATCCTAACGGATAAGTAGTTGATGTATATTTATTTAAAAATATTAATTCCATTGATCTTCTTCTATAAAGTAACTCATCACCAAATACAACTGGACCTGTAATATTTAAACTAATTACGATTTTAATAAACAGGCTAATTAACACAAGAAAAAAGACACCCACTTGATATTTGTTTATATTTTTAAATTTCTTAAATTCCACTACTTAACCTCCAAAATTCTTTTAGATTCTCTAAAAGTTCACAAATTTTATCCTTATCAGAAAGGATTATTTCTGTTCCATAAATTTCATCCAACAGTCACATCACTACTATCTTACCATAATTACGTTATCATATTTTTCGTTAAACATTTCATTATAATTGTATGATATCATGGAATCCTTTAAAACAAAATAAACTTATCCCCAAATTTAGGGTACAGGAATTTCTTAATAATTATTTTCTAGTAAGTAAAATTCTTGGAATTGACCAAACATATCGGAATCCAAATTTAAATTTGCAATAACTTAGTAAGTCCCCTATTTATTAAGTATCATTAACTCAAACTTCACACTTGAATAAGTTTCTACTTTAAAATTCAATACCAACTGACATATGATGGCACAAATCCACTGACGTCAATATCATTAAGTTACGATAGAAAATCTCCTTTTTCAAACATGTTCATTTTTAAAATAATTGCTATAAACGTATTTATATACAGAGAACAATTATACTAAGCAAATCAATTTTCTACCCTCCTCTTATCAACACTCCCTATTTTAAATCGATTTCAACAGTAATAATTTCTGAAAAGCTCTCCGCCTTAGTATCATATACCTGAATATTCAGGCTTTCATCATCTAATAATATCTGTGGGACAGTCGTTGATATAAAATCACTCCCTATTACTGTATTAAGCTCTTTTCCGTTAATAATTATTTTTAGATATTCATTTATAATATTACTCACTATTGCAATATCCAAAGTACCATCCTTATTAAAATTGGTTTCTTTGTTTATTTGCTCTGGATAAACTGATTCTATTTCGATAGGGGGTATACTCATATCACGTTCAACTTCGATAATAGAATTATTATTATACTCTAAAAAGATATAGGGTTTTACAGGTTCAATGGGAAATTCATCAACAAGAAATATATTAAGTGATGGATCATCAAACAATAATTTCATGGAGTTTCCTGGT
The DNA here is from genome assembly GCF_039134705.1 of Kineothrix sp. IPX-CK. Classification (NCBI taxonomy): domain Bacteria; kingdom Bacillati; phylum Bacillota; class Clostridia; order Lachnospirales; family Lachnospiraceae; genus Kineothrix; species Kineothrix sedimenti. The sequence goes on from NZ_CP146256.1 coordinate 3,874,457, forward strand.
CCATAATAAAAAATATTATAAGTATCTTCAGTACTTTTTACAAAAATATTAGACTGCTCTACCGGTTTTTCAAGTCGTTCCAGTTGTTTTAAACCTTGTGCATCGTTGTAACATAAATCCATCCAATTTGATTTAAAACCAATCATACCTGATGTAAAATTTATTAAATATAAACCTATAATAATAACTATACTAACTTCCCACAAGTACTTTATTCTCGTCTTTAAAATATTGTAAATAAAAGCAGATACTGTAATTCCAATAAAAACAGATGGAATATATAGGTATAACCTATGTTGCATATTCGCCATAGTCAATACTACAGAAAGAGATATCCCAATACAAGTTATAAGAAATATTATTGAAAATTCTTTTTTCTTTATTGCTGAATATATTGCATATAAAAAAACTACTATAAAAAACGAAACCCCTATAACAGCCCCTTTTGTATATTGATAAAATGTAAATCCAGTATTTGACCAATCAAAGTATAGAAATAGATATTTAATAGCATTATGAAATAAATTTGGTATACTAAAATCTTGATAGTATGGATTATCAGGACCAATTTCTTCTATTCCACCCCTGAAGAGCAGAAAAACAAATAAAAACATAATTATTATCTTGCCTATTAAATACCATTTTATTATAATTTTGTTCTTATTTTTTATTGCCAGCCATATTTCATATATAAATAAAATAAGTGGTAGCGTTAACGTCATTTCTTTACTACGAATAGACAGGTAAAAGCATACTAGGGCCAGTGCTGCATAATTAAGTTCATATCTGTCTGATATTCTGGCTTTTAAATAAAACATAATACTTAAAAGTGCGAATAAACAACATAATAAATCATAGACTGCAGATATCCATGATACACTCATAATAGATAATGGATAAATTCCAAAGATAGATGCTGCTATAATTGATAAGTATTTTTTTTCTTCGGTCGCAATAAAATCAAAGAGAAAACACGATATTTTATAAACCAAAAAAATATTGATATAATGAATAAATGTAAAAATAATATGATAGTTTTGGTAATTTAATCCAAATAATACATTTAAAACTTTTACAAACATTGATCCAATAGGTCTGTCATTATAAGTATGAGTAGGAAATATTTTAAACAATTCTTCAAAGCTATTAAATCTTGCATAACATATATTTGAATAATCATCAAATATAAAGCTATTCTTTAAATCTATCATCCATAAAGTAGATAAAAAACTAAATAAAAAAAGCATACTTAGCAAAAAATGAACTTTAATTTTTCTATTATTCAGCATTTGGATTCCCTCTTTTTATATTATTTTGTATTTTTGCATTAAAAACAAAGTTTAAAATCATATTCCTTTCAGATATACATGATATCAATAAACATATTAAAATTGATACAATTGTTATAAATAACCATTGAAGTGTTACAGAATAATCGGGCACTAATTTTTTTAGATAATCTAAAGGATATAGATTCATCGCGATTAGTAATCCAAAAATCATTTTAAAAGCTGCAAAATGAAAAATTAAAATAATATACGTTCTTTTTCCAATAAATATTAGCAACTTTTTTATTATATAGGTATTCTCTAATATTTTAGATAGTATGTAGCATATATAAATAGGGCATAAACTTGAAATCATCTGAATCAGTAAAGAAGCATCAAATTGACGAGTTGGCCAATTCATGGGTAATTGATTCGCAAAATAAAAACTCCCAAAGAACAAAATAGTTATTAATGAAACAATAATCATTAATTTTTTATCAATATAATACTTTATATTTACATAACGCCTTAATAATACTCCAATACTAAAATAGCCAATCCCAAATAAACTTAAGTCAAATAAATAGGGCAATATTATATTACTTTTAATGATACACCAACCCCAAATGGCTAACATCAGAGATATTATTATATCCAGATTTTTAAATTTAAATTTATTGGAAAAACTACTAATTAATTTAAATAACACTTCAATAGAAAACAGAACAAATAAAAACCATGTAGTTCCGCCTAAGTCCGGTGTTCCTAAATATTTAACAAATACTTCTAGCCTACTTATCAAACCAAGTGCCTCTCCATCTTGAAAAAATGAGTACAAATTAATCCTCTCTAAAAGCGTATAGAACAATATGTACACTATATTGATGCTTATCATCGGTAATAATAACGATACAACCTTACGCTTTAAATATTTCATAGCTGAATACTTATCACCGGAATAAGTATAACCAGAAATTAAAATAAATGCCGTCATATGAAACATATATATATATATTGTAAAAGGAGAGTTTGAATGCCCCATAACCATTAAAATAATACAAATAGCTTTGAATATATCTATCCAATCAATGCTGCCACTGCTTTTTTCATGAGTATCCACAATCTGTAATCCTCCGCCCTTCTAAAATCTCAAATATATAAAAGGATTAAATTCACTTACTAGCATAAAATAAATCGAAAATATAAATATGCCTATTAGTAATAAATCACTTATTATATTATCGCATAGCTTCTTTCTGATTTTTCCTGCTGGAATACAGCATATAACAGAAATAATAAAAAAGAATATATATTGTCTATTCATAATCTTCCAAAAATCCAGCTGCCAGATATTATCAATCCGAAATTGGAACATGCTTGTAATATACTTTATAGCCTGCGGTATTGATTCAGCTCTGAACATTACCCAACCTATAATAACAACCAGCATCGTATACATATGCGAAACAGCTCTGGGAGCCTTTTGTAGGATTTCTCGCAATCTAATCCTTTCCAAAATCAAAAAGAACCCATGATAGATACCCCAAAAAATAAAGGTCCAATTTGCCCCGTGCCATATACCTGTAAGTAAAAATACAATACCTAAATTTACATATGTTCTAGCCTTGCCCTTCCGATTTCCTCCCAAGGGAATGTATACGTAATCCCTGAACCAACTAGATAAGGTTATGTGCCATCGTCTCCAAAACTCTTGTATACTTTTTGATACATAAGGATAATCAAAATTTTCTGCAAAAGTAAATCCAAATATATTCCCCAGACCAATTGCCATATCTGTATATGACGAAAAATCAATATAAATCTGCAACGTATAGGCTAGCGCACCAATCCATGCAATTACAAAATTGTCTCCACCCTGCATACTAAATATCGCATCTGCTACTATTCCCATCTGATTTGCCAGAAGCATCTTTTTACAAAAGCCTTTTACAAAGCGAATTAAACCTCGATATGTTTTATGTAAATTAACCTCTCTGTTCTCAAAATCCTTTTCTATTTGGGAATATCGTACTATAGGACCCATAATCAATTTGGGAAATAGCATAACGAATAGGGCTAGTTTTATGGGATTTTTTTGTGGGATTACCTTTCTGGAATATACATCTGCCAAATAAGAAATAATCGAAAATGTAAAAAAAGAAATACCCAACGGTAATGAAGAAATAGTTGTTTCCATAGAAAAATTAATATCAACACTTTTTCCTACACTGCCAACAATACTAATTAAAAAAGCAGAATATTTATATATTACAAGCATGCCAAGATTGATGATTATGCCAATAATGAATATAGACCTTCTAAGTACAACTGCGTTTTCCCACTTATCTAATAAAAGTCCTATCACATAATTAATCGCTATACTAATTATTAATAAAACACAGGATTGAAGTCCTCCCCATGCATAAAATATAATTGATACTATTACGAGAAATAAATTTTCCAACTCAATCTTATGAAATTTGTAGATAATGATATATATAAGTAATAATATCGGCAAAAACAGAAATAAGAATGTTGTTGATGTAAATGCCATCTTATTTTCCTCCCATCATTTTAAAACATCTGAATTTAGCAGATAATCTATAAATCCAAAGCTCATCTGTTCAATTGCCGCTTGATTAACCTCTAAAATTAATATATCTTTGTTCTTCATCAATTGTTCGATATCTAATTCAGCATAATCAGAAAAAGATTGTATATTACTATATTTGTCTTGAAATAAAGACGTATTCTCCATATGTACTGCATTGCTTACAATATCATTATTAACCAGCCACGTTATTGATTGTCCCATAAAGCTGCCTCCCCGACAAATCAAAGATGGCTGTTGTTTCCCTACTTTTGAAACCGTAATTAGCGGCTCATAATATTTATCATATGGTTCTTGTATGATATTCATTAAATAAAATATATCTGCATCTGGAGCTAGTGGTTCTTCCACTTCTTTTTCTTCAACCTCGATTTCCGTCAAGTCATACCCTAACTGTACTTCCATTTCTTGAATCAACTGCCTGGCAACTTTAGTACCTGTTACCTGTGACCAATGTGTTCCGGTCTTAGAAAAAATATTCTTGCCAGTAGACAGCTTCATGGTTTGCACATATTTTGCTGCATCAAAGAAGGGTAAATCAGCATCGCTTATACCCTTAGCAAATTTTTCATATGAAGACTCTTGTTCTTCTGGCGCACACCTATAATATATGTCCGGAATATCCTCAGGGTATATTTCTGCTTTAGAAGGTGTAATATAAATAAATAACTTAGTTCCCTTACTTCCTAGTTTTTGTTGTAATAATTGCAGTTTATTAATTAAGTCGCTGGTATACTCATCAGTAACAGGGGGGATATATTGTAATTTTTTATAAATATATTCCAGTTCGTATAACTGATTATTTTTACCTATAGCTTCTCCTGAATGGGGACTCTGATTAAATATAGTATATATCAATTGATTGCCGCTTTTTATAACAATACCCCTCCCATTTATATTCTGAGAAAAGTAATCTTCTATGCTTTGCTGATAAGAACCATCCATAACTTGAGATATTGTAATCTGTGGAAACTCGTTGTTCAAGGTAACTCCTGCCAATTCCATATCAAACTTTAATGGGAAAATTCTTAAAGTAATTGGCAAAAACAAAATAATACTTATTAAAGCTATCGTGAAAATTTTCCCCACTCTGTTTTCCATATCGTACCTCTTTCTAAAAAACAAGTCGTCAAGACATGTCTAATTTCAGAATCTCTTTCGCATGCTTATCAAGAAAATGATTTTCAATAAATAAATTGCTATTATCGGATTTTATTTTCAATGCTTCAAAATCTTCGTATACATCAATGATTAAACTTGCTATCTTTTCCGCATCATCCTCCACCCAGAATGCTTCTTCATTAGTACTCAGTCCCTCTGCTCCTATGCTTGTCGTAACTAACGGTATCTGATTATATATTGCTTCAAGAACCTTTCCCTTGACCCCTGCTCCGTATCGCAATGGCACAACATCTATTCTACATTCTTTATATAGCTTTTGCAATTCTTCATCAGATACAAAGCCTTTAATTATAATGTTTACACTGGCTAGATCCTGAACAGTTTTCGGTGGTTTAGCTCCAACAATATACCAAATAATATCGGGATATTTTTTAAGGATTCTAGGGAATATATCTCTAGCAAACCATAAAACGGCATCTTCATTAGGCGGATGTCCAAATCCCCCCACAAATAAAATGTTTTTTCTATTTGCAAAATCCTTATCCACATCTCGTTTAATATCTGAATAAATATATAGGGGAATGTTCCGTATTGGTTTCTCAGGAAAAATTTCTTTTAAATATTGCTCCTCATAACTTCCAACAACATGAATTACATCTGCCTTCTCTATTAGCCCAAATTCGATTTCCTTCCATCTTGCGGCAGATTCTAGTAATGCTTCTTCCTTTGTTATTTCATATTGGCGCAGCTCCCGAACATGACATAAATCTACATCATAATAAATAACTTTAGCATTTGTATATTTTTTTACCAAATCAATGTACTTTACAGAGATGTGTGGTCTCTGTAAATATACATAATCAAAATATTTACCATTTTCTTTTAGCCAATGTTCACAATTATTTAAATAATACTCACCATACAATATTTCAATCCCTTCTTGATTCAAAATCGTCGTATATGGCTCATGTTTATAAAAATTATCTCCAATAAACGTTACATGCATTCCCATTTCAACAAATAGTTTTAAATACATAAACGTTCCTCTTCCACCCGCATCTTTATCAAAGTGCGGAACGTAATGATCAACAACAAGGATATGCTTTTTAAACCTGCTCCTATCCTTAGCCAGAAAGACACTCTCTCCATTGGGATAATTTTCTTTTTCCAAGACTTTTTCCCATTTTCTATAGAATTTTTCTTTATTCACAAGTTGGTAGGCCTTCTGTCCGGCGGACAGACTTGTCCCATTGGATATTCCTTCAAAATGTACAACGCTGGAAAGTGGTTGGTATATCACCTTAAAATCGTGCTTTCTTACTTCAAATGCCAAATCCACATCTTCATAATATGCCGGTGCAAATTGTTCATCGAATCCCCCTATCTTTTCCCAAAGTTCCTTCCGTATCATGATACAGGCTCCGGAAATAAAGTCTACCTCTTTCAAATAATTATAGTCTGCCTGCTCCGGATTCGTACGATTACCAAAGTTCCATGCAGAAGCATCTTTCCAAACAATCCCTCCAGCCTCTTGAAGCCAGCCATTTTGATATATAAGCTTGGGACCAACTAAGCCCACCTTACAGTCTGTCTTCATAATACCTAACAATGGTTTCAGCCAGTTATCCTGTACTTGCGTATCATTATTAAGAAATACTATGTATTTTCCCCTCGCCACTTTTGCTGCCTTATTACAGTTTAATAGAAATCTTAGGTTATCCTGACTCGTAATTTTTCTTATATTACTTACAACTTCTTCTATTTGACTTGTAAAATCAGTAGAATTGTCATCCGCTATTATAATTTCATAAGAAACATTTCCACTATTATTTAAAATAGATTTGAGACATCCATAGGTGTATTCAAACTCATTATATACAGGTATTACAATTGAAACTTCTGGATTATCATTCTTTGGAAATTGTAGTTTCTCATAATCCGATAATCTCTTTTTTTCTTCAATGCTTTCCACCTGTATTGCGGTATCTTTACATGGAAATATTGAGGAGCTTTCCCTCTCCTCAATATTTCGGAAATACAAACGTACCCCTTCCATCCCGTTCGCCTTTAGGTTTTCGCACAATATATTGAACTTTAAAGATTTAAAAGTCCGATACATCGTCCTGGGATGACGTAACGTCTTCAATAAAACTCCAAACAAAAACCTTCTATTACTATTTTTAGGAAGAATCTTGAAACTTAAATTCCTCAATTTGAGTGCCATTTTATATGATCTGGAATTTAACTCTCTCTCTGCTAAAGCCCTATATTCTCTCAATTCAGCTATTTCCTTGTCGAGTTTTAAAATATGTTCTCCCCGCAAGACCACCTCATGTTCTAAATTGCTCTTTTCCTCATCCGCTTTGTTTGCTTTTAGAAGCTTATTTTCCCATTCTTCTTGTTTCTTTTCCCATATTAACTCTGACTCTTTTTGCATCTTTTTATATTCTATTTCTAATGCATTGCATTGCTCTTGTTCTTTTTGTAATTGCAGAATATATTCATTCTTAGCATTGATTTCGTCGTCCAATTGTCTCAAATGCTTATTCCTTACTTCTTCCGCTTCCTGCAGTTGAAAAATGCGTGCAATTTTCTTATCGTATTCAGTATCTTCATTCATAAACACGCTCGAGATACATGAATTGGATAAATCTCCATTAGACGCCAAAGCTATAAAGTATTTCCCTTCTCGCAGATACTTTTCTGTGTTCTTAAAATACTTTACCTTGTCGTCCTTATCCTCGACAGAATCTATAAACGATGCAACTTCAAAATACTGATTATAAAGTTTAATATTTTCAAATTTCGTTCCTAAAAACCGAATAAACTCATCCTTATAAAACTCTTTTATGTGAAATTCGTTTTTGAAATTATATAAGTCCGAATAAATTTCTTTATTAGGAGTAGACATGACCAATATTCCATCTTTTTTTAAAACTCTTCCTATTTCCCGAAGAAATCCTACTTGTAACTCTTCCGCAACATGCTCAATCGTTTCAAAAGACACAATTATATCCACGCTATTATCTTCAAGGGGTAATTCCGCAATGCTTCCTATAACAAAAGATAGATTAGCAGTATCCCCGTATTTAATTTTTGCCCGCTCTACTGCTTCATCGCTGATATCCAACCCTATTACTTTCTCTGCTGTGCTTGCCAAAATATTACTTCCATATCCTTCGCCACATGCAGCATCCAGAACGGTTTTATGGCGCACCAATTCCTGCACGCTTTCATATCTTTGATAATGTTCTATCTCAAGCTGCACATCTCTTATTCCCGGTACAAATCTTTCTCCTGTAAATAAAGACTCTATTGAATCTTCTGTCCCCTTTTGCGCAGCAATAACAACAGAATTATATTTGAAATATTTATCCATGCTCTTCTTTTTCCTTAAATATTCATCATAGCTCTTGTCGACATCCGTTATTTCTTTTTCCGTATAAAATACATGCTTTTTCTGTATATCTACACTGTAACCAAAGCTTTCTAAAATTATGCCAATATCGTCTCCCCAATCTGTAACAACCAGACACCCCTCCTCATGTATAGGATCCCCATGGTAAACTTTCTCTTTATCTTGTCTACCTATTGTTTTTCTTCCTTCATGTAAAGGAACAGTAAAAATATGCTTTCCTCCAACTTTTAATACTCTCAAAATTTCACTCATTGCTTTCTCAAAATCACATATATGTTCCAATACATCTTCCGAGATCACAATATCGAAAGTATTCTCATCAAAAGGTATGTTGCAAAGATCAACACATAAAACGTCATTGTATATACTTCCAGAGGGCACCTGACTAAAATATTCACAACATGTATATCCTTCGCATCCCTTTAAAGCATTATGAATATATCCGCTAGAACACGTATTTAATATTCTATATTTGTCCAATTTTTCCTTTTGGTTTTTAAGACCAGTATTCTCTCCACGTATATAAGCTATCACTTCACCTGCGACATCAGAATTTCTCAATGAAGCACCACAATGTACACATGTTGCCTCACGCAAGAGTACCACTTCATCTTCCGCCTTAAATTCAGTTAACATCCCACAGATCTGACAGACTTCTCTGGCAATTATCATAACTCCCTCCAATTATCTAATAACAATATCCTTATTATCATATTCTAAAATCCTAGTATCTGCATCTAATTCTATTAAAGCAATGTTAAAGCCTTCATTTTCAACAAATATCGTCTGACAGTTATGAATTCGCGAATGAACCACGTGATTCTCCTGTGTCCCTGCCGCTACCGCCAATGTAATAAGGTATTCACCTTTGCACATTCTAGGCAACTTCAAAGAAAATAAAGCTTCATATACTTTATTGTTACTTACTTGTCCGATGTATTTTTTTTCCATAAAGTTATTAATTCCAAAGACTCTAACACCTCTTAAATTCTCTAGTTCAAATCCGAAAATTACATGTTCTAAGCTTTCATGAAACCTAGCTACAATGCCAAAGGAATACTCCTCCTCCACTTTTAACAGCTTAGATTCTTTTCCATTTTTATCCTTGATGTAAAAAGATAATATTTCCACTTTTCCAGTCCCTGTAATGGCTTCTGCTTTTTGAATGTCCAACCTGGGGAAACGCTTAATCATACTATTTGCTTCAATTCCACTAGTTTCATTATGCATTTTTATCTGAGAAAGCAACTTTTCATTTTCCGCATTAGTTCTTTCAATCTGTGCACTCATGTAACGCTCACACACAGCATTAGCCTCGCCGACTTCCCTAAGAACTCCTTTATCCAGCCAGACTACTCTCGAACACATTTTTTTAACGGATACTATATCATGAGAAACAAACAAAATAGTAGTTCCACTCTGTTTAATCTCCTCTAACTTATGGAAACATTTAGCTTGAAAGAAAGCATCCCCCACCGCTAACGCTTCATCTATAATCAGTATTTCCGGTTCAACATTAATAGCCAATGCAAACGCCAGTCGCACCAACATTCCCGAAGAATAGGTCTTAACCGGTTGATATACGAAATCTCCTATATCTGCAAATTTTAGAATTTCTTCCTTTTTGGCGTCCATTTCCTCCCTTGTGTAGCCTAAAATCGAGCCATTCATATATATGTTTTCAATACCAGTATATTCCTCATCAAAACCTGCTCCAAGTTCCAAGAGCGCAGATACTTTTCCATTTACAAATACATTTCCTTCAGTTTGCTTTAATACTCCGGTAATAATCTTTAATATTGTAGATTTTCCAGATCCGTTTACTCCAATAATTCCAACGGTCTCACCTGATTCTATGCTAAAGCTAATATCATTTAGAGCATAAAAGGGTCTATGATAAATCTTATGTCCGGGACGAATTGCTTCTTTCAATCGGTCCGACGGTCTATCATATATTCTATAAACTTTTGAAACATTTTCAACCTGTATTGCATTCATGACAGCATATTCTCCTATAAAACATCCGCAAAATGTGGCTCCATCTTTTTAAATAGCTTAACTCCGCCCATAAATATAACTAATGTAAAAATCCAGAAATACAAAGCCATATATGGCTTTGTCCAAAAGCCCACATGATATACAAAACAATCTCTAAAACCATCTACAATATATGTAAACGGATTAAGGCGAAGTATCCAATGAATTTCTTCCGGCATTCTTGAAATATCCCACATTATGGGAGCAATCCAAAAACCAAACTGCAAGAAGATACTTACTATTTGATTGGTGTCCTTTACAAATACATTAATCGCCGAGGTCAAATAGACAAGACCTGTCACCAGCATAATATTACATATAAGATAATAAATAGTTTGCAGCCACCAAACAGAAGGACTTTCTCCAAAGATCAGAAATACTAACATTAAAATAAAAATAAAAATAAAATGAATAAATAATGAAGATACAACTTTTATAAGCGGCAAAATATCGATTCTAAATACCATTTTTTTAACCAGATGTTTATAAGAGGACAAAGTAGATACCCCGCTTTGTAGTGTATCATTAAAGAAAAACCATGGGATAATTCCCGGCATAAGCCATAATACATATGGCATATTTTCTACTGGATTACTTTTAAATCCAATTTGAAAAACAAAATAATATATCACGATACTTACAATTGGTTGCATAAAAATCCAAAAAACTCCTAAATATGAACCAATAAACCTCTTTTTAAAATCAGATGCTGCCAACGTTAAAATTAGTTGCCTTCTATTTATAATATCTTTTATTTGTCTTATCATTACCAGTAATTACCTCTCCCGTAATAAATCTTGCCTGTAATACTTAATCTTACTATACTTTTGGCTTTAATACAAATATATTTATCCCATTTATCTATTTAATCTCTTGTCCCACTCTAATCTAAGAGCTATTCTCAAAATAATTTGCAGAGTACATATTTTTATGCTAATTTATATATATCTTATATAGTGCAGGTGTTTATATGAATAATTCAAATAAAAAAAAATCCATATTGTGGCTTTCTCCATACGCACCTTATGACAGCGTTGCTCACGCCGGAGGACAGGATTTCAATCATTTTTTAAAGTATTTACATGCGACTCAACATTTTGATCTTCATGTTGCTTCTCTTTGCCTTAAGGATGAGATTCCTTTTATCGATTTAAATCAATATGGTATCTCAAATACTTTATATACTATAAATAAATCAAAAATTATGTTTCATATTGGTTTAATCGTTGATAGGTTGTCTAAATATAATATTTTCGATTCATGTGGCGGCCTTTTGACACCCTATACAAAATTATGTTTTTTGAGACTATTAAAAAAATATTCCCGCCTTTGTCACCATCCCGATATTGTAATCATGCATTGGACCCAGGCGGCATTAATGAGTCCTATAATTTCAAAAATGTTTCCTACCGCGTCCAGAATTATTATTGAAGTGGATGTCGCCTATTTAGGATATAAGCGTCAATATTTGAATATTACTTCTAAAATACAGAAAAAATTATGGAAAAAAAAATATATAAAACTTAAGTATTCTGAACTTTTATCTGTAAAAAATTCTTCTCTGTCAATTGTTTTGAACGAAAAAGATGCTGAAATACTAAAAAAAGATGGAATTCAACAAGATAAATTATTTGTTTCTATCCCTTTTTACCATAATTATTCCAATTATCAACGCAAAAACCCAAATTCTAACATATTATATTTTGGATATATGGGCAGAGAAGAAAATCATCTGAGCGCTTTATGGTTTATAAAAAATGTAATGCCATTACTGGAGGATGAAATCCAATTTACTATTATTGGCACCGAACCTAAAGAAGAGCTGCTTAAATTCCAAAATGACCGCATTCATGTGATGGGATATGTTAAAGATATTGTCCCATATTTTCAAGAAGGACTTTGCATGGTTGCTCCTTTAGTTCTTGGTGCTGGTATTAAAATAAAAATACTTGAAGGGTTGTCTTTCGGGATTCCAGTTTTAACTAACTCTATAGGAATAGAAGGTATCCCTGCACAAGATAAACACGACTTTTTCTATTGTGAAACTCCCGAAGAATATGCAAAAACAATTGTTCAATTAAAAAACATTAATATTCAAACAGATATATCCACGAATGCACGTAACTTTATAAATATAAATTTTAATACCGATAAACGCCTGGACGAATTGACCCAGTTACTTTTGTCCTTATAAATATTTACGTATCCTATTCCACCATATATATATCCATATATGGTGGACATATAGGTATTGCTTTATCTTTCCAATAAATCTTCCTATCTCATTTTCGCTATTAGTGACCTCTAAACTTTCTTTTTCCATCCAGAAATTCCACCGTTCTCGCAATTCTTCTACATGATCTTTTGACACATTTTGATTCTCTATCGCATTTATGACAGCTCCTTGCATGCCATCAATAATAGTGACAGCTCTTTTGTTTAAGTTGATTTTATCAGCCTCACTAAGTTCTCCGAAGCTAAATGCTATATGAAAAGTACCTCTTAATGTTTTTTCTGTCCAAATGGGAATATCGGAATACTTCTTTTTAAAGAACTTATTATTTTGCTTTATTAATAATATTTGCAAATCAATTGACTTGCCTTTATCATTCAGAAGCATGTCCACCACTTCTATTATTTGTCCAGCTTCTTTCTTCTCAACAGCCTTTAATATACAAATCAGAACTCTTTTTCGGTCATACAGTTCTTCGACAAGCAAATCCGAAAAATAATCCACAGGATCTATCCTTTTCTCGTATTCCTTTACTTTATCCCAATATTCTGGATATCTGCGCAATAAAATAGAGCTGTTTTTCAACTCCAGTTCTTCCTTTGCAGTGCCAAAGGATTTGCTTTCGTAATGAAAAATGTAGGCTCGATTAGCCTTCATTATTCGATACCCCTGCTGCCTTATGCGCATACAAAAATCGTTCTCTTCATTATAACCTTTCCCAAATATTTCATCAAACAGACCATACCTTTGGATAATATCTCTTCTAATTAAAAAAGCAAAGCCTACACCAGTCCAAATCTCTTCCATCGGCACAAACTTGTCCTTTAACGACCGATAAATAGAGTGGCTTTGTTCTTTTGTAACAGCATAATTACAATTATGTCGAATCGGCACCGACAAAAAAGTGGCGTTATTGCTCCTTGGGCATACCACGCCATTTTTATCATTTGCATATAAAACCTTTATCATTTCTTCCAAGAAATTTTCTGTTACTTCTGTATCTGAATTCAATAGTAATATATCATTATCACTTTTATCCAATTCACTTACAGCTCTGTTACACGTTTTTACAAAGCCTAGATTATCTTCATTTTTTGAGTAGAAAAAATTATGGAAATCTTGTATTTCTTGCAGAATCTTTTCTTCAAGTTCCTTCCATTCATTACTCATATCATTTAATATTAATACTTTATGCTTGTTATCTAAATATTTCTTTAAAGATTCGATACACCTTGAAAGGGTCTCCCAATCCTTGTATACTGGTACAATGACTGTAACATTACTCATATATTTGTTCCCCTTAGTTCACAACGGCATCATAACTTACTACGCTAAAAAGTATACCTTTAATATACATTATACTATACCCCCTCTACCTGCTCCATCCACTTCTCAATCACATCATCCCACATATAACACTCATCGATATATCTCCGGGCATTTTCGCTATAAACAGAATACTTCTCTCCTGCAATTCTATCTACAGCATTCTCGAATCCCTTATAATCAAAATAACTCTCACCGCCCCCGCTTCTCTCACAATGCCCCCGCAGGACCTCGCATTTTCCGTTCACGATCACCGGCACTCCAAGGGCCATGGCCTCAAGCACCGCGATGGATAAGCTTTCGAACTTCGACGGTAGCCAGAGCATCTTGGCGCCTTTTATCGCGTTATATTTATCTTCCTCAGAGACAAAACCGAGATATCGGATATTCTCATGCTTAGGGATATCCATATATGCTTTTCCTATTACTACTAGCTGCAAATCACTCCTCTTCTCGTTGAATCTCTGAAAATAAGCAAACATCTCATCGCATCCCTTTTCCGCATCCACTCTTCCTGCATAGAGCAGATATTCGCCTTCAATCTCATATTTCTCCCGAAAGCTTTCTTCATCGGCATCTGCCGGCGGATCTATGCCTACACCGATTACCTCACTGTCTATTTTCTCATTATGGAACAAGGCATGTACAAAATCTCTTTCTTCCGGTGTCAGAAATACTATTTTTCTGGGCAATCGGAATGTTTCCTCATATAGCTTGAAATAAATGCAGTATTCATCATGAGCCGTAGGCACGAATATAGCTTTCTCCGCCGCCTCCCGCATACCGAACACCGCAGGATAATACATATAAGTAACAAATATGAATGCATCATATTCATCATTATGTTCCCGTATATATTTTACCAGTTCGGGCACATATGGACCCAATATTTTATTCCACGCCTCCGTTATTTTAAGGGTATTCCAGCCAAAACGGGTGACAAGAATCTTAAAAAGCCTTTGAAGGATGCGGTTTCGCTTTCTTTTTACAGAAAACCGTCTTACCCTTACTCCGTCAATGTCTTCCACATCTTCTTTGTAATAGTCTTCCCACTTTTCATAAGTAAGCGCTTTTGACGTCAGTACCTCCACCTCATAGTGCTCTTTCAGCTTCTGCGCCATCAGCATCGTATAATATTCGGAGCCGCCGTTTACTTCTTTTCCATAACGCTGGTTAACAAATGCTATCCTCTTCATATATTTCCTTCAATCTGCTTTTCATAATACCCGCCGTGAACTCATAAGTCAAATTCTCTTCGATGCGTTTCCGCGCATTTTCGCCTATCTTTTCCCGATATTCTTTATTCTCACACAGTCTTTTCATATAATAGGCCGCATGCTCCGTATCCGCATCTGCCCAGCGGTTCCCCTTTTCATATGGCCCGATGGTCTTTTTTAAATTTATCAGTCTATAATCCACGAGGCAGGCGCTGCTCTCATCCATAAATTCTGTGGACGCCGACCAATTTGTGGATATAACAGGCTTTCCCAGCGCCATCGCTTCCGCTAACGGAAGTCCAAAGCCTTCTGAACGATGCAGAGAGACGAGCACATCGGAGACGTAAAGTAAAGAATCCACCTCAAGTCTTGTAAGGTTGTTTGTGATGAAATACACGTTTTTATAGTCCTTCAGCCTGATTTTTAACTTCTCCAGCCGCTTTTCCTCCGCATGGTTTACCTTGATGACAAGCCCAACGTCTTTATTTTCCACGGGAAATGCTTTGATATATGCGTCTATCACAGCGGAAGGATTCTTTCTTTCACTAATACTTATAAAGTCGTACATGGTCAGAAATAAAAACTTATCCGGCGGCAGAGAAAAATGTTTCCTGTCGTAGTAATCGTTTTTTGCCGCTTTGATGACATACGGTACTGTGATGACCGGCTTATCCGTTTTCTTTCTTATACTGTTGCTGATAAACTCCGAAGGCGTCCATATTTCATCCACCGTTTTGATACAGGACAGCCATCGATCGGGGAACTCCTCCAGTTCCCACAGCCAGTAGGCAATGTTGTAACGACAATTCAACAGACTGCTGTCTGCCGCATTATAATCCGCTGCCCATGTCTCGGGTATCCAGTTAATTACATTAATATCATATTTTACCCTGTCCGCGATTTTATGCTCCCATGTCTTGTCATTGTGCTCCAGATTCCCATGCAGGTCTATTTGTTTTATGTCGAAGGGAATATTACCGTTTTCCATAATACCTGCCAGTATTCGCATACTTTGTCCCAATCCGGTCTCAGCCCTAATATCTCCTACCAGATTAATACCGTGCGGATAAAATCCCCTTTTATACGGTTCAATTTCCATCTGTTTGGACAGCATCTCGCGGATATTTTTAATACCGATTACATCCTTTAATTTCAAGATAATAGTATCTGAAAGTGCCTTTCTAAACACTTGCTTTAATTTCATCGAATTCTTTCCTCAATTTTCTTCGCCGACTTCCTCCACTGGAACATCTCCACCCTCTTCTTAATTTCCCGTATGGTCACCTCATCGCATTCCTGATGAATACCCTGACGCATTTTTTCTTTCAGTTCTTCTTTACTTCCCGAATGAAAATATGAAGCAGCTTTTCCCAGCACTTCCGGCAGGGAGGCTGCATCGGATGAAATTACCATTGTGCCTACTGCCATAGCCTCCAGCGGCGGCATGCCGAAGCCTTCATAGATAGAGGGAAAGATGAAGCAATCGGCCATATGGTATACATAAGGTAGATCCTCGTCTTCAATAAATCCCGTTACTACAATGCTCCTTCTATATTCCTCTTCGATCCGGTTCAGAAACTCGTCCATGTTCCAACCTTTGCGCCCTGCGAGGACAAGGGGGATATCCACAAACGAAGTGTTCGCCTGCTGACACTTCGTTTTTCCCTCCTCCAGCAGCTCTACATAAGCCTCTACCAGAAAGGGCAGATTCTTTCGCGGTTCCAAAGTAGCAAGACAAAGCAGGTATTGCTCAGGAAGATGATATTTATGACGGATATCTAACGATTTATTCCTGATTTCTTCAAGCCTGGCTTCGATTTCCTTTTTATTTTCTTCACCATCCAAAATCTCCGACGGCTGAGACGCTATATAATTCATAAACACGTCCGAGATTCCGCAGTAGGCAATCGTAATTTTTTTCTTACTATAATGGAACTTATCCACGATTCGGTCACGTGTAAACTTTGAGTTCACTATGATTCCCTTACTAACCCACAGAGCGTTTCTAATCGTCAGCTTGAAATACAGCTCCATCTTTTTCTTCATGGTCTCAGGGCAGTCCCAGCTGGTCAGGTCGTGAATGGTGTTATAGATTCCCTTTCTGCGAAAGAGCACCGGGCTCTGGAACGCCAGAAACAAATAAGCATCCGCTTTGATTCCATACAGATGAAAGGGTAATATGATCTGTTGGAATACCAGCTTGTTTCTTCCCGGATACACCTTGAAAATAATGTTTTTCCTGCCCTTATATTTCTCGAATTCCTTATGAACTTTTCTTTTAAATAATAAAATATAAGTATTCTTCCTCTCACCATCCAACGCAATTAATTCTTCGGCTATGCTCATGGCATAGCGCTCTATTCCTGAGAAATTGTCGGCTAACGAGGTGAGGTCGATTGCTATTCTCATGGATTGTCTCCCTTATCTCCCGATACTGTAATACTCTACTCCATATTCTTTCATGCTTTTCAAATCATATATGTTTCTCCCGTCATAAACAAGAGGTGTCTGCATAAGACGTTTGAAGGTATCGGCTCCGATTTCTTTTATCTCTTTCCACTCCGTGAATACAAAACAGATATTTGCTCCCTTTAGAGCCTCCTCCGGTTGCTGCACATACGAAATTTTCCCTCTGCCTTTCATGCCTTCCGGATACTTCTTTTTAAAATTATCCATAGCAACGGGATCATATGCACACACTTCCGCACCGTATGCAAGAAGCAGTTCTACATTATCGATAGAAGGCGCTTCACGTAAGTCATCAGTTCCCGGTTTAAAAGAAAGTCCTAATACCGCAACTTTCAAGCCTTCAAACGTAATCATTCGGTTGCTGGCCTTCTGAAACAATCTTGTCTTCTGCCTTGCATTGACTTCAACTGCCGCCTCCACCGTTTCCAGCCGATATCCTGCCTGCTCAGCAAGAAACTTCAGGGCCTTCGTATCCTTCGGGAAACAGCTTCCTCCATAGCCGATGCCTGCTTTCAAAAAATTTGCTCCGATTCGCGCATCGTAGCTCATTCCTTTCGCCACATCTTCAATATTGGCTCCGACTAATTCACACAGGTTCGCAATGTCATTCATATATGATATTTTAAGCGCCAGAAAATCGTTGGCAGCATATTTGGTCATCTCCGCACTGCGCCTGCTAACCGATACGATAGGCAGCTGAAAGGGCTCGTATATCTTCATCAACGTTTCCTCCGCCTGCTTACTTTCCGTACCTATAATGATCCGGGCTGCATGCAGCGTATCGTGTACAGCAGAACCTTGGGCCAGGAATTCCGGGTTGGATGCAACCTCAACCGTAACATCCTTCACGAGGAAGTCACGGATAAACTGTTCTACCTTATCGTTAGTTCCAACTGGAACCGTAGACTTTACCACTACAAGGCAATCCCGTTCCACCGATTCAGCAATCTGCCTGGATACTGTGGCAATATAGCTCAAATTAGCCGACCCGTCAGGTCTCTCAGGCGTTCCCACTCCAATAAAAATAGCGTCGGCATCCTTATAGGCATTCTTATAATCTATCGTATAATGAAGCCTTCCCAGGGCATAGTTCTTCCGCATTAACTCTTCCAATCCCGTTTCAAAAATAGGGGACCTTCCAGACTCCATCAGTTCTACTTTATTTTTATCCACATCCACACAAGTTACGTCATGTCCTACTTCCGCAAAGCAGACTCCTGCAACCAGGCCTACATAGCCAGTTCCTGCAACTGCTAATTTCATAAGCTTGTTTCCTCCGTTCATTCTTTTATTATATCGGACCTATACCATAATTACAATCTTTCAGCATCAATATTGCTGTCTGTGCCGATTCATTATGTTTTTCTATTCACACCTGCCACACATGCCCCGGATATTATACTTCCCGTCATGGCGCCCATTAGCATCCATATAATTGCGGTTCTGATCTGTTCTGTCCTCACAATGTTGCCGTCCTTTTTAACAAAATACGAATCCTTATAAACAATATGTTCAATTCTATCAGTTCCTTCACTTTTCCATATTCTTTCAGGTATAAGCAGCTCTGTAGAAATACCCGCCTTCTCATTTTCCGATTGAAGCTCTCCAGTAATTTCCTTCAAAATGGATACATAGGTCTCCTCGGAGATATCACAATCAGTTTCTAAAATGCGCATTCTGAAGACGTTATAAATTCCACTGCTATGCACATATTGAGGAAGGGAAAACTCCACCATACTCTTCAATTTCCCTGCTGTTAGATCAGCAGCTTCATCGACATTATTTCCGTCGTTTTTCTTCAATTCTGAAAGTACTTTATTACAGAAATTCTCGTCAGTAGTTATCTGTCTGTAATGTTCCATCAAATTATTCAAATCGCTTTTTTGTTCATACACATCTTCGGTATGAAAGAGGGCCCCTTGTGCATCAATATAATTAAGGGCGGTAAGCGGTACCGTAATATAATCTGCCTTAGGTTCGAAAGATATATATACAAAAATACTCAGCACTCCTGCCATACCAGCAGACAGCCATATCCATTTTCTCCTATGTACTATTTTTTCTACCACTTTCTCTCTTCGGACTGACTTCTTTTTAAGAAATAATACTTTTTTCTCTCCTATTTTAATCAAGCCGGAAAAAATTCCGATTTTTTGAAGCCTCATAATTTTTCTCGGATTTTGTGCATTAAATAGCATTTCACCGATAAACAACAAAGACAGATTCATAAATGCGTTAGATATAAACTGCTCCATAATTCCATACAGTAAAAAGCAAAAAATGATAGCCAACTTACCATGTTCACCCCGTCTGGTGTAAGTAATGACTGCAGACATATACGCTAATATAAACAGAAGAAGTACAATCACTCCAAAGGTCATGAGAATGTATACGTATCCATTATCCATGATGACCCAAGAATATGGAACCTCTTTCATACGTGTTCCCAATAGGGTAATAGGCTGATTAGTTAAATAATAAGAAGAAAAGCTGAGCCTTGCTTGTAAGAGAGAATCTAACTTCTGTCCTAGAGGATACTTTACCAAAAAGGGCACGATAAACGAAAACAAAAAGCATAGGGGCAGCGGCAGCTGACAAAGAACCCGTTCCGATAAGCTGAGCCTTTTGCGCTTTATAGCATATAAATTCAGTAGGAGGTAAAAGGAGGTCACTGCGACTCCCGTATAGCTTAACGAAAATACAAAAACCAATATATTGCCCATCATAAGCCAAAATAGATTTTTTAATCCATATCTCGCATCCATATGATAGACCAACAGCACGACCAGTATAAAATAAGAGACATGAAAGATATTTCCCGTACTGTATCCCATTCCCCACCGTATCACTTCACCGATAGCGCCCTTTTCATGAACGACCAAAGGGTTGGGGATAAATCCGGAGATTGCTCCCAGAACAGTCACTATAAAAGATGCTCCAAATGTGACAAGTCCAAGCCTGAATAATTTTCCAATATCCATGTCCTTCATGCCTACGATTGCGAGAACGCTTAATACGATTCCCAATCTGCCGGAATTTATATATGCGAAAAAGGCTATAAGCACTAACATACCTATAGCCACAGCCTCTATAAATCGATACTCTGTCATGCAAAGCTTGCAGGCAATACATGCCAAAGCAGCCAGACTAAGCACATAATATAGCTTATCGCCGCTGTCCAAACCAAGCCCCTTCGCCGTGAGCATCAATATGAAGAAAATATAATAGGACAGCCCTTTTATTGTTAAAGAATCAATAATTGAATTTTGCTTCATGAACCGGTGTCTTCCCTTCCTTTTCTAAAGTCATATAAACATATATATAACCATTTTCATTTGCCGGAAGCGTAAAATATCTATTCTCCTCATAGTTCCTTAGCATATGATAATCCGCATCATTTTCCGCTCTTTTAGAAATAGCATAATAAATCTTATCCACTTTATTGACAATTGGTGTGATCGTGTATGTGGAGACATCTCCGGCAGTCTCCGTACACTCGCATATTAATCCATATGCCTTGGCCGGACTTTCCTTCAGCTTCTGCTCATAGCTGTCATAAAAGGCCTTTTCCGGATCTTTCTCAGACATTACACCGGCAAAAGCGGCAGTGAATGCATTCGCCCCCTTTCCGTTCAAGTGCTGATCATCCTGAAAATCAGTTCCGTCCAAATCCAAGAATTCAGGCCTGCATAGATTAAAATCATAGTATGTCACATTTTTACCTTTCAGAAAATCCTTCATCTGCATAATATATGAATCATAATTACCGATATCTATCAGCCTAAAATCCGGCATAGGCGCCGAATAAAATACAATCTCAATCCCTCTGCTCTGACAGTAGGAAATAATCTTATCCAGGTATTCCTGGCTTTTTACAGAAATTGCTTCCTCGGAAATCGGCGCAAAATGACTGGCAGAAGAAAGGAAATCGCTCTCCGCAGCCTTTTGGCTATAGACGAAGCCTTTTCCCGCATAATGCTCATCTTCATTGGCTACATACTCATAATTCAAATAATCCCTATTTATTTTTTTACGCAGAATATCTTTTATATATATCGGATCGAATAAATTCTCCCAGTTCCTGCGGGAAAGAACGAGGCCGTGTACCAGATAATCCTTACCTCCGCTTTTCCACAAATATTCCATCCGATTAAAAGAGGGTTTCATATAATCAGAAATAATATACATAGCATTGGGAGACTGATAACTTTCATTCTGCCCCACTACATCACAGAAGACTTCCATATATACTTTTTTTATTTCCCTGCTTTTTCCTGCTTCTTTTAGAAGATAATAGCTTCCATCCGTCCGTTGGGAAGAACTCCCCAAATTAAACGTATTCATTTCCCATATATCGTCAAGGACTGCCGGATTAATTGCACGGTAACAATGAGAGGAACCGAGGAACAAAACATCGATCTCTTTCTGTTCATACATTTCCTCCAGTGTAACTCTCGTATATGATTTGGTATCGTCAACGACAAGAAAACGCGCTATCCCGTTTACTGCCCAGAGGAGAACTATAAATACGATGACGAAAGCTATCCTTTTCAAATATTTTGCATTATTTTTCATTTGCCGCTCCTTAAAACTGGCTGTAAATAAAATTGCTTACATCGTATTGAAGTCCATAAACCCCAAACATAATAACCGCCCATAAACCGAATACATAAACGCATAATCGGATTCCTGCATTTTTCTTATATAAACTTTCCCTGATCTTCTTCCCGCTTTCATGCAGGCAATCCACAAGGATGAGAAGGATAAGCGCAAAAATAAGTACCAGCCAGTTCACGTAGTCGAGTCCCATATCCGTAAAAGAATGCAGCCTGCGGTGCCTAAACATTTGTCCGATAATTCCCCATGCCTGACTTATAGTATCGGCTCTGAAGAATATCCAGGCGAAGCTGACAAGAACGAAAGTAAAACCTATTTTCCACATTCCCAATATCCAATGTTCCTTAGCACTTTCCCCTCGATTTCTGCTTATCTGGGCCTTCCAATTACCAGCCACCTGGAAAATCCCGTGAATAGCTCCCCATATCACATAGGTCCAGCTGGCCCCATGCCATAGTCCGCTACATAAGAAAACGACCATGATATTAAAATACTGCCTGATCTTTCCTTTGCGGTTACCGCCTAACGGAATATAAAGATAATCGGTAAGCCATGAGGTCAGCGAAATATGCCACCTTCGCCAAAAGCTCTTAATATTCTTGGCCAGATAGGGCTGATGGAAATTATCTATCAGTTCGATTCCCATTATCTGAGCCACGCCTCTGGCAATATTGCTGTATCCACCCAAATCACTATAAATTTGAAAAGCGAATAACACCATCGCAGTAAAAAGCTCTACAAAACCATATTCCTGATACGAACCATATACTTGATTGACAACTATCGCTATTCGATCGGCAATAACAAGCTTTTGGAAAAATCCCCAGAGAATTAAATGAACACCACGAGTTATCCGTTCGTAATTCCATATCTCTAACTCTTCCAGCCTTCTTATCTGTCCCAAGATACTTGTCGAACGACCGATCGGACCGGAAAGCATCTGAGGAAAAAAGGCTACAAACAAGGCATATTTTAAGAAATTCTTTTCTGCGCTTACGTTCCTTCTATACACATCCATCGTGTAACCCAATGCCTGAAAAATATAAAAAGATATTCCCACCGGCAGTACAATATTCAGTCCAGGGGAAAGCACTCTCAAGTGTGCTTTGTCCAAAACAAAATTGATGTTATCTATCAAAAAATTAATGTATTTAAAAAATAACAGCAAGGACAGATTAGCAGTAAATACCCCTGCTATACACCATTTTTTCCATCTTATCCCTTTATCCTCATCCCAGCCCTTTTGATCTATCGCATCCAATAATATGCCGCAAAACCATGTGATTGCCGTAACAAAAAGCAAAAGCAGTCCGTACTTCGCATTCCAGAACATATAGAAACAATAACTGGCGATGAGCAGCCATATATATCTTATTCTTTTCGGCACTATTGCATATATTAAAATTACTGCAGGAAAGAATATCAAAAATTGAAAAGAATTGAAAAGCATTACTTCCACCCCAACATAATACTGTCTTTTATATACTCTATATTACATTTTTCCTATTATTTCTTCCACTACATCGTAATAATTTTTAAACTGGTAATTATTTAACACTGTTTGATAACCTGCGCGTCCCATCTTAGGAATATTCCCCCTGTCACACACAATCATCTCCAACTTTTTCTTATAATCCTCTTTGTCATTATCTTCAAAGACATAACCGTTATTTCCTTCATCGATGTAGCTCGCCGTACCGTTATCACTACCGCAGATTGCCGGTATGGAAAATGCCATCGCTTCTATTACCGTTATTGTTGCCGCTTCTTGCGTACTGGGAATCACGTATACGTCTGCTTGCTCATATTGAGCAAATACTTGCTCTTTATTAAGATTTTGCAGCAAGGTAACATTATTCTGCAGTTGATGTTCTTCGATATACTTCTTCAGCGCGGCATAATATTCCCTATGGAAATCAGAAGAGACTTCCCCGGCTATCGTAAGATGAAGATCGTACTTATCAAGAAGTTCTTCAATTACTTGAACCGTCATAAAGTGATTTTTAATTTTTTGATATTTTCCAATACAGAATACGTTGATTCTTCCATCCTTAAAATATTTCTTTTTCTCAGGTTCTACCCTTGCTTCCATCAAAAATGGAGCAAAATATCCATATTCATCTTTTACCAGTCCCGCGAAATCTACACCTACCAGCTTCGAGGGAGTCATCCTGTACTTTGGCGTTAATTTCCATACTATTTTATGTGCAAGATCCATTTTCTTAGGTTTGTCCCATACCGGGCTTAAGTTATATAAAATAGTTGGAATATGCAGACTCCGACAAATAGCATTTAAACAAATTGTATAAATGGAACGTTCCCGCAAAATAGCAACATCAGGCTTAAACTCTTTTATCAGCTTTCGCGCCTTAAAAATAGGAGGTATTCCATATTTTAACCGCATGTCCATGGCATACGGATCTTTGCGGAACAAAATATTTACATAAATATAATAGATAAACTGAAAAAAAGCCGAATATCCCACTACAACCGGCCTTACATAAGTATAATCTTCAATTCTTCCCGCATATTGGCTTAAGAAGCAAATCTCGTGATTATTTTCTACCCATCCCTTCATTATGGTATTCTGATTTGTATGATATCGATGGGACATATATAATACACGCATAATTATTTTCCTCCGTTTTCATTGGGTTAGCGTTCTCAAAACCTCAACAAACTGGCTGGCACAATACTCGGCCGTCAGCTTTTCTCTATAAAGCAGACAATTCCGTACAAATCGCTCATTTTCTTCGCATATATAGTTTAAGGCATCCTTATTCCAATGGTCATCCACAATTCCCAGCTTTTCTTTTTCAATATAGGCCGCATTAAAAGGTACCGACGTTGTTATAACCGGAGTCCCCGCCGCAATGCTCTCCGCTATGGAAACCATATTATTATCCTTTTCAGTATATACGAGCAGCGCCTTCGCATCTGCTACAATAGGAGCCATTTGCTCATGGTTCATCCATCCATGAAAAATCACAGAATCTTTTATTCCCAATTTTTCAGCCTGTTTTTTTAATTGCTGTTCCAACTCACCCTGGCCTATAATATCCAACATATATTCTTTCTTTTCTCCGCTTTGATCAAGATATTCGGAAAATGCCTCAATTACTCTATCTATTCTTTTACGGCCGATTAACTGCGATACTACTACAAAACGTTTCTCTTTATCTTTTTTAGTTTTCATAGTGCTTATGTCAACGCCATGATCTATTGTAATATCCGATACATTATTACAATATTGCCCAATAAAAGCCTTTGCCCTTTCAGAACGCGGAATTATTAATATTTTCCTTAAAAAGAGCCCAGCCACCACGTTATACCATACTTTTGACGGAATATAATGCAGCATCCTGTTATGAGCTCCCAATTCATGCCATATAACAGTCTTATCAGGCAGGTTTTTCGCTGCGGTGAGCGAACATAACGAAAATACTTCACTGGAAATAATTCCGTCTATCTCTTTTTTGTTTTTCTTTATATAAGCGCTAAGCTGGGGCAGGTACGGCAAGCACCGAGGCTTGCATATATTTTTCCACACGCTGTCCAGCCATACGACCTCAAAGGGATAATCCTCCTCGCTTTGGGGTTTATAGTCGGATGCAGCAATAAGTATCGGCTCATGTCCATTCTTAATGAACCCTAAACACATAGAATAAATCATCGTATCCTTAATAGAATCTACGGTGGGAATCTTTTCCGTCTCCGACGTATATAAGATAGGGTTTATAATTAAGATGCGCATATTAATTTCCTTCCCTGCCAAGTGCCATGGAATCCAGCAGTTTATCCGCAATCTTCCCTATGGAAAATTGTTCTCGCAGCTTGGCGGCATTTTTTGAAATAGATAGTGCGAATTGTTCATCTGAGGCAATTTTTTTCATCGACACACATAAGGCTCTTTTGTCATCTACAGGAATCATGATTCCATTTTCACCGTCCCTAATGCACATTCTCGTACCGCCTACCGGACAGTCAGTGGCAATTACCGGTATTCCCATAGCAAGAGCTTCTATCATAGAGTTAGAAATCCCTTCGTATCTGGAGGGGAGCACATATATCATACTATCTCTTATTTTCTCTCGTGCATTTGCACAAAATCCATTAAAATGCACTTTTTCTTCCATTTCCAAGGTTTGCACCAGTTTTTTCAAGTCATTTTCCAAAGAGCCTCTTCCATACAACTCCAACGTATATTCCGGGAATTCTTTCTGGAATTCATAAAACGCCTCTATCAATAGCCGGTGATTCTTTTGTTCCTCCAACCTCCCGACCGCCGTTATTTTTTTCACTCTTTTCCCCTCAAACACGGGTGGCAGGTCAGGGTCTATGGGATTGGGAATAACTACCGCTTTCTTTTGGATAATCTCGTCAAAACATTGAAGTACGTCCTTCGTCTGCAGGA
Source organism: Kineothrix sp. IPX-CK (assembly GCF_039134705.1). Classification (NCBI taxonomy): domain Bacteria; kingdom Bacillati; phylum Bacillota; class Clostridia; order Lachnospirales; family Lachnospiraceae; genus Kineothrix; species Kineothrix sedimenti. The sequence goes on from NZ_CP146256.1 coordinate 3,901,189, forward strand.
TGACTCTGTCCGCTCTCCGATAAAAAAAATCTCGCAGCCACTTATGATCATATTCCTCAGGATTGTTTCTCTCCGACACGAGCATAGGATGTCTGCTTCCCGCCGTCGATATATATGAAAATACTGCTCCCATTACGCTAAAGGCAAAGATGACGCAGTCCCTATTTTGACGGTAATATTTCCGCATTGCTTTTATTCTTTTCAAACGCACTCCAATACTTCCGTTGGAAGGCCCGCCAATCTTCACTATCTCTACTCGTCTATCCAGTTCATATTCCACTTTATCCCCTGCGAATATTAAAATGGCGGTGTCAATTCCTCTTTGTACATATTCGTTCGCTAAAATCGAAACAATTCTTTCTGTTCCACCGCCAATCATATTAGGGACCACAAATACTATTTTCATTTTTCTTACCCGAACACTTCCTCCTTCGCCTTAGGCAGTACTCTACCTCCGGCAACCTCATAAATTTCATCTACATTTTTAATCGTTGTAAGCCTATGAGCAATAATAATCATCGTCTTCATTCCCTGAAGGTTCTCTATCGCTTCCATTACCGCCGCCTCTGTCTCATTATCAAGAGCGGAAGTAGCCTCATCGAGCACAAGAATCTCAGGATTATGATAAAGAGCTCTTGCAATTCCGATTCTCTGCCTCTGTCCACCGGAAAGTCTTACTCCCCTGTCTCCGACAAAAGTATCCAGTCCCTCTGTCAGATTTTCCACAAAATCATATAATTGAGCCTTTTTAAGCGCCTCAATAACGGCCTTATCCGAAATTTCTTCTGACGGTACTCCAAAGGCAATGTTATTCCGTATGGTATCATCCGATAAATATATTACCTGCGGTATATATCCGAGCTCATGGTGCCAAGTGTTTGGGTTCTTATGAATATCCAATCCGTCCGCCAGCACTTGACCTTCCTGCGGCTGCAGCAAGCCAAGGATAATATCTACCATAGTAGTTTTTCCGGCTCCTGATGAACCGATAAAAGCTACCGTCTTCCCTTTCGGAATCACAAAATTAGCTTTATCTATTACCAGCTCCTCGGCATCGGGATAATGATAGCTGACATCCTTTACAATTATCTCTTTCTCAAAGTTCCACTCCTCACGCTCTCCATGCGCTTCTTCAGAGCTTCCTTCTATTTCCTTTAAATCGCGATAAATCAAATCAAAAGAAGGCAGAGAGTACAAAATATCTGCCACATGTGAATTTATTTTCCCAACAGAAGGAAGCAGCTTAAAAGCCGCAACCGCAAACACTGCAATCTGTGGAATATATACGGTAATATCGCTGTATCCAAAAAACATCTTAACGAGTATCGCTACTAAAAGGCCTGTCATACAGGAGGCTTCTACAAAATGTCTGGGTAATTCGGCTATCAAACGATTTATTCTTAGTCCATAAACATACTTCTCAAAATAGCCTGAATAAGCAGATACAAAGTAATCTTCTCTATTTAAAATTTTGACTTCTTTAATTCCCCCTAAGGACTGGTTCATCCATTGATATAATTTCCCTTTGTATTTCTGACCCTTCCTTCCAAGCTTCTTCGAATATCGTTTCGATAAGGCTGTAAATGCACCTAAGCAAAGTAAAAGCATAATGAGCACAAGAGCGGCAATCGACTTGCTGACTACGAACAAATAGATTCCCAATACCGCGCAGACAGTTACCTCCATAATAAGCTCCAAGATATGAATAATGCCCTTTGCAAACAAATCCGTATCTTCTTGTATGCTTCTTTGCAATTCCGCCACATTTTTATTGAGATGAAAAGTATATGGCTTTTTCATATAAGACTTTAACAAATTGACGGACAGCTTCATCTGTGTGCTATAGCAAAACCGATAAATCACATTTTTTTCTATCGCCAGGAAAGCATTTTTAAATATATAAATAAATATGATTACACCGGTCAGCCCTGCCAGAAAATATTGCTCAGTGCTAAAATGAAATAAATCATAGAAGTAATATAAATAATCATTTTCTTTTATTACGGAAGGATTCGTTAGTATTTCAGTAAAAGGCATAAAAATCGTAACGCCCATAAGCTCGAGCAGGCTGCCCATTATAACCATAAATAAGATAAGGACTATCTTTACTTTTTCTTTTCTGCTAAAAATGTATCTTAATTGATTAATCATATTTTCTCCACATTTATCTTCCTAATTGTAAATCTGCAAAACAACTTTTATTATATCTAATTCATACCTCAATTACAATTATTTATTCAATTTCCATATAAGGACAAAACGATGAGCGGCACTAAGATAAGTGCCCGTACCCATAAGATAAATTTCGTTCCCAGTTTCAGTTCTTCACTGTGAGGGGCCTTAAATCCAGGATGATTTATTAGGATGAGCAGTATAAATGCCGCAATATATACGGCGGAAATCCCATATACATACGGTTGAAAGGTGGGTTGCCCCAGCCCGTTCCTTACATTGGATAAAGCCGCATTACCGAAGTCCGTCATCCTGTCTCTTACGAACTGGAAAATATACCAGCTGGAAAAAAATCTTTCATTTCTTACAAAAAATACGATAATTGCACATGCACTGGCGATTACTTCAATCAACAAATTTAGCTGAAGCTTCTCCTTGTTATACAGAAAAAGAATAAATATAAATGGAGCAATATAAATCATCCTATAGGTCTTGGGCATTGTCAGCATTAAAAAAAGAAGAAACGACACTGATGCCGCGTACACGATCCAAATACTTTTTTCTTCATCGTACCGCTTCATATACATGTAAAAATAAAATAAAACGATTGCCACAACAAAAAGAGGAATCTTCTGCCCTATTCCTCCATCTATGGATACGGACAACAGCGCATCCATCTGTCCGCCCGTCGGCCCTCCGCTCATCGACTCCTTATACATTGGTGCATTTAAATATATGAGGTTGAAAATTAACGTAACGCTTCCGCCTCCGAGTACATAAGCGCATATTTTCCATACGTTCTTTTCTATCAGCAAAATAATCGCTATGTAAGCAAACAAAACATACGGCTTTGCCGCTATACTCAAAGCTGCAAAAATTATAAACCATGCTCTTTTCTTACGTAAAAGATGATAAACCGCAATGGTTAAAAGGCATAAGGATACAACGTCCGTTTGTCCCGCAAAAAATATGCTTGTCAAAACAAAAGGTGAGGAAAATACCAAATATGCCGCCATCCGGCTCTCTTTTATATCACCAGTAAAATACATGGTGATTTTATATAAGTAATACAGCATAACGCCTTCTACCAAAACTACAAATATTTTGGAATACAGAAGTGCCCACGCATGTCCCACCGCGACCACACCGAACCACCTTTGCATTATCCAGATAGGTATGTTCCAAATAGCCCATGGTATCAATGCCAAATAGCCGGATCCCATATATGCGGAGTCTACATTATAAATATTTTCGGCACAATAAGCGTAATATTCATATGGTCTCCCTTCATAAATCACATCCAAAAGATTGAGCGACCAGACTGTTAAAGATTTTAAGTCGATATATCCATAAATAAAAAATATACTTCCTGCAACGATTACCGATGCACCCATTAGAATCATCAAGTAATTTTTTGCATACCATTCATAAATACTGCTGCCTAACTTCTTTATACCCGCCATCCTTACCTGACCCTTTCAAACATATTCATTTCCCGATGAATTTATTTTCCTTCAAACTATACTTGCTGCCTTTAAAAAGCTTGTGCTTTATTACCCACCAACCGGGTACCCAAATATATTTGTGCATGGCAGGAGATGCGCTTCCTATCATCCAACAGTTTCTTTCACAATTTTTTGCACATACCCTCACTTCGTCTGCTTGCTTGGAATTCCATAGTTCCTCCCATGACTGCTCCCTGAGGTTTCCCATGACTGCCTTCTTTTCCATGCCATTGCAGGGCAGTACATCACAAAAAGGATCTATAAAAAATGCATTTTTTGACATATCGCAAGGAAGCAATCTTTTATTTCCATAAATATAATTGATCAGCCCATGATTGAAATAGGCCCGGAACCATTTCTTAGGAGACTTGCTTTTCAGAAGCTCATTGATTAGATTCTCAAAATTCTGCGCCACCTTCAATTTATCGTCAATTTTGTTGTCAGTCTTTCTGAAATAAAAAGAATTATGCAAAGTAGCCGTAGCAAATTCCATTCCAAGCTCATTCGAAATATCATAAAGCGGTACCAGATCCGCACAATTCATATCCTGTACCGTCATTCCGAAGCCCACGTCAGGATGCTTCATTTTTACCAAAGTTTTTAACGTATTATAGCCCCTGTTAAAACCGTCCGGTATCCCTCTGATTTTATCGTTGGTTTCCTGAAGTCCTTCTATGCTTATTCGTATCCCTACCTTTGGGAATTCTTTACATAAAGCAATAATTCTGTCAGTAAAATATCCATTGGTAGAAATAACGATTCTGTCGGATTTTTTATAAAGCTCCCTTACGATCTCAGGTATATCCTGCCTGATAAAGGGCTCCCCTCCGGTAATATTGGTAAATGCCATTTCGGGAAGCTTTTTGATATCCTCCAGCGTAATTTCTTCACTGGGTTTCGTCGGATCCTTAAAGCAATCGCACATATTGCAGCGCGCATTGCATCTATATGTTACAATTACAGTTCCGTATAAAGTTCTTCTCGCCATCTTACTCCTCATTTCTCTTTTAGGCAGTATATTTCCACCAATTTCCTGCAATATTCCTGCGTTGTATCGAATACAATACTCCTGCAATTTTCCGCATATTCCCTGCAAGCCATCCTATCGTCCCATAGTTTCTTAATTCCGGCCCTCAAAGCTTCTTCATTCCCGCTTTCGAACAGTTCGCCGGTGACATTCTTTCTTATTAGCTCAGGCGTTCCACCGATATCAGCACCTAACACCGGAGTTCCATACATTTGCGATTCCATAACCGAAAAAGGACAATTCTCATACCACTCGGAGGGAAAAACAATGAATCGCGCCTCTCTTATCACTTGCTCTAATTCTCTTCCCGAAAGGAATCCTCTGTTTTCAACATTTTCTACTTCATTCACTTTTTCTTCCAGCGGACCGTTTCCGGCAAATATAAACGGGATCTCTTTCAGTTTTTTGCAAACCTCAAGAAGCGTATTAATTCCCTTTTCTTCCGCATAACGCCCGAAATACAATACATAGTCCTTCTTTACATCATTATTTATATCTGCTTCTTCTTTTTCTATAAAGTTATGCAGGGTAATCGTTTTTTCTTTTAATATCGGATTATTAGACAGGACCCGGTTCATAAATTCGCTGGGGCACACGACCATATCAACATATCGGTAGGTCTTTAACTTACTGTACAAAACACCTTCAACAGCGCCTAAAATACTCTTAACCTTGGAGTTATGGATACATCTGTATTTTGTGCAGTTTCCAAAGCTTCCTTTCACACACCGCATGCACAGTTCTCCGCTTTCAGGAATGCGCAGCATATGATTCGGACATACCCACTGATAGTCGTGAGCGGTGTATATAAGGGCTGTTTTCTTCTTATTCTTCTTATCAAAAGCACGTATTTCATAAATAATAGAAGGGGTCAATTGAAAATTAAAATTGTTCAAGTGAACGATGTTAGGTTCAAAATCATTTAAAACCCTTCGGAGTTTCCTTCTCGCTTCAGCAGAATATATAATCTTAAACGGATATAAGAGTTTCTGAAGCTTTCCAGTATGAAAGTCCATATTAGACGTATAGCTTTCAGCCCGGTTTCCAACAATGCGGCCTTCATGCTCCATTCCAAAATATTGCACCTCGTGTCCCATCCGGGTTAGTTCTTCACCCAGCTTAAAGATATAGGTCTCCGAACCTCCATTAGGATATAAAAACTTATTTACCATCAAAATTCTCAACATTTATCTCCTATATAGCTTTTCTGTCTCCTTCAAGACCTCTTCCCAATTATACTTTCTACAGATGAAATCTGAAGCCTCTTCCTTATACTTTTCAACAATTTCTTTGTTGTCCAGCAGGTAACACAATTTTTTCTTAAGGTCTGCTATGCTGCTTTTTTCGAAGGTAATGCCGTTTTTGCCTACCACTTCTACGTTCTCTTTAATGTCACTCACCACGCAGCAATTACCATAGCTCATCGCTTCTAACAGGCTGATAGCCATTCCCTCAATATCGCTGGGAAGAACAAATAAATAGGCGTTTGAATAAAGTTCTTCTAAAGTTTCTCCCTGCACAAAATCCGTAAATATAACTCGTTTATCCTTCTCCGCCATTTTCTTTACTTTCTCAATATACTCGAAGGAATGGCTGCTTCCGCCTGCCACTACAAGTTTTTTTTCAGTTTTTATTCTGGAAAAAGCTTCCAGAAGGTAATGCAGCCCTTTTTCCGGAACCAGTCTGGCAAGAAATAGGATATAACTATCTTTTTCAAGGCCATATTTCTGTTTTATAATATTTGCTTCTTTTATTTCAGGCTTTTCAATTCCGTTTGGAATATAATTAGTGTCTCTCCCATAAGTTTCTTTAAAATAACTTTGGACATTCCCTGATAATACAATGATTTCATCTGCATATCTGACCGCCATCTTTTCTCCAAATTTCAGCACGTAAGAAGCAAAATTTCCCCATTTTGCCCTTTGCCAATCGAGTCCATGAATCGTAGCCACAATACGTATCCCGAATAGCTTGGGAATCCATAACATGGCACATGGCCCCTCCGCATGGTAATGTATAACATCATATTTTCCGAACAAGGCACGCAATGTAGCAAGAAAGGAATATACGATAGCATTTAATTTTCCATTTTTAAAGGTGGGAACTATAATAATCCTGATATTTTCATAATATTTCCCTTTTTTCCCTTTTCTTTGAAACTCTTTACCGGAAACATGATATCCCGAGCGGTTGTAAGCATCCACTTCATACCCTTTTTTTACAAGACGGGTAGACAGCTCATTTACAACAATTTCCACTCCGCCTTCTCTGGATGGTATTCTTTTCTGCCCAATCATGGCTATTCTAAATCTCTTACCCATTTATTTTTCCTTTCAGGTTCTTTACAAAACATCTCCTTTATTATCGATAAGAACCCACTTTTTCCACAATTCATGCATCTGCTTTTCTTCCAGCCTCTGCGAATTCTTGTGAACAGACGGCCTGATTATTATCTTTTGAGAATTGCTATTCAGTCTGGCACCCCAGAAGCTGAAGGTTGAGTTCGCACATATATTATGCTTGCACTTGCTCATCAGCCATATATCATAAAAGCTGTCTTTTCCTTTGTTCCAATATACAACGGTATATTCGTCCGATATATATTTTCCCCTCACATATTCCTCATCATCCGTAAATACATAAAAATGAGCCTCCGGATATATTTGCTTTATGTGATTTATGGCGCCCGTATAATATTCTTCCGTACAAATATTTCCGAACATTTCCAAATTCTTAGCGTCCAGATAATCTCCTCTTCTTACATGGATGCTGACAGATTCCTCATTTTGCATTTTTACTGCCGTATTTTCGTTCGCCAGATTTCCACTTGGTGGAAAATGAAATTTTCCCCGAAGCAAGTCAAAGATTTCCTCATAATATTTTTCACAAGCCCAATAGCCGCACAAATACATATCCCTAAGCTCGAAAATCTCCGGATGGTACATAGCTGTCTCATAAAAGATTTTCTTTGTTCCCGGCAATAATTTTCCTTTAATCTTTCCCAACAGGCCTTCCGTTCCTATTAGCGACTGTATCTCCTCTGCCGTACATACTTCGTATTCTATTCCTTCGAAATAATTAAGCTCCAGTTCTCGCTTGGCATACACTCCATTCTGGCGTTCTTCCCGCGTAAACCACGAAATATCCAACTTTGCTTCTATGCCGAGGCTTAAGAACTTCTGATATAGGGCATATTGCTGCATCTGGTTTCCCAGACCGCCCGCAATCTGTATAATAATCATATCCATTTATGTCCTTCCAAATATTTTATGGCATATTCACTCTTTCTGCAAGAGCACGTCCAGACCAGGCCCTAACGACCACGGGTATGCCCCATAGATTTGGGGATACTCAGAGAAACCCTTGCACTCTCCGGAGCAGGCGAATATCTTGCCGTCTTTCTCACATCCGGCAAGGAATTCAGCTGAAGCCCTTACTTTTTTCCCGTATGCGTTCTCACTTCCATTGATAATTCCTGTTTGTATTCCCTTTAATATTGCCGAAGTTATCATAGCTGTCGCCGAACTGTCCTGCGGCCCTTCCTGCGCTTCCAGCTGCCATGCAAAAGCCCCGTTTGCTTTCTGATAATAGTATGCGCTGTCTGCTATTCGCTGAAACACTTCCTTCAGGCTGATATAATCAAGATGCTCTTTCGGTAAGAAATGAAGGCTGCCTGCTATTCCCATAAGCAGCCACCCTACAGCACGGCCCCAGCCAATAATACCATATTTTACCTTACTTTCATACATATATCCGTGATAAGGAAGAAAGCTGTCTTCGTCCATACCGTATTCCAGCATATTTTTTATTTGTTTTATGCAAAGCAATATTGCTTTGTCGTCTCCAAATGTTACCCCATATTCGCATAAAAAAGGGCACATCATTCCTATTCCGTCCACATAGATATGATTATTTTTTTGTGAAGGACGATATGGAAGGCTTCCCTTTTCATCTGCATCCTCATCCGCAATTTTATACAAATAGGCTGCTATCTTATCCGCACCAGCCCTGTATTTTTCCGCTCCGGTAAGTTTGTATAACGCAAGAAGTGCTGTGCCGCACAGTGCATCATCGATACAATATATAGGCTCCGCATTTTTAATCCAGAAGTCAAAATAGGCTTCGAGCGCAGATAGAACCTCATCTTTGTTCTCCCATCGCTCATAATTCTCCATCAGCGCATTGGCAATAAGCCCCGTCGGCCATGAAATATAATCCTTAGGAGAGACATAGCGGCCCGCCGCTTTCTTCAGCAAATCTTTTACCTTCTGTTTACCTGTCTTCTCATGATAATGCAGCATTACATATATTGCTTCTGCCTGCAGCCGCTTCATTCTCTCTGTCATATACATTCCTCTTCGTAACTATTACTCCCTGGTTTTAAACAAATGATACGCATTTAGATATAACCTTGGAAATTGACCAAAAACAGTCGTTTTTACTTTATAACCAAGCGAAAGCTCTTTATAAGCAGCCTTTTCCTCCCTGCATTTCTTCATTTCTTTTGTGCAGGCTTTTATACAGTCAGTATATGCTCTTCTTTCCTTGGCAGAAAGTACCGACAGCTTCCCAACCACCAGCATAATGGAAATCATTAAAATCGAAACCGCCTTGGGCCTCATCTCAGGAAAATTCCCGATCCGCTCCACCGCTCTTTTCCAACAGGTAATCTGGTCCATATAACTTTCCTTAAACTTGCGCTTCATGGCACCGGACTCATTTACAAAATATCCGTAGCCCTCATAAGAGCTGCGGCAGATTTTCGTACCTTCCTCCATAAGTTCCAATAAGAAGAGCATGTCCTCCCCGATAGTAAGCCCCGTTTCAAAACGTTTGCCGTCAACAATCCGGGTAGTGTATACTTTTGCCCAACATCTCGTATCCCCGGAGAGAATTCCTTCTTCTATAAAATCCTTTCCGTTAAGAACCTCTTTATTGGCATTTTCTTTCGGCAGGATCTGCTTCTCCTGTTCATCTAAAAAGGTGTGGAAGTTACACCCGGCAATATCACTGCCTGTCTCTTCCAGAATGTTTATCAAATAATCTAATGTGTCCGTCTCTAAATAATCGTCCACATCCACAAAGGAAATATAATAGCCCTTCGCTTCGTCAATTCCTCTGTTTCGTGCCGCTGATACACCGGTATTTTCAACGTGAATCGTCTTTATTTTATCATACTTTTCTGAGAATGTGTCGCAAGTCTGACCACTTCTATCCGTAGATCCGTCGTCAATGATAATGATTTCTACATTCTCATAGGTCTGAGCCAGCAAGCTGTTAATACACCGCTCCACGTATTCTTCCCCGTTATACACCGGTACTATGATGCTTACTTTTTTATCTGCCATCTGACTACTGCCTCCAATAAACACTCAATAGTTCATATACTTTTTTATTGACCATCTTATAATCGTAAGCCTTGGAATTGACATAAGCATTCCTCGAATAGCTTTCATAATTATCCGAGATTCTCCTTATGGCTTCTTGTATGCTTTCCGCCGTAGCGTCCGTCTCTTCTGAGTCCTGCCCAAAGGAAAGCACCTGACCGATACCACCAACATTCGTACTGACAACCGGCAGGGCGTGACTGATAGCTTCCAGTATCGTCATAGGAATCCCTTCAAAGGCCGAATTCATCACGAGTATATCCGCCTCTTCCATATACTCCTTTACCTTTTTCGGGGAGACTGCCCCCGTAAAGCGTACGTTTTCGCTCTCATAAGGTATCAGGCGGTTATATTCCTCGCCGTTTCCTACGATGGTTAGATGCAAGCCTTCCATACCAGACAAACCTTCTTTTCCTGCAACGGCATGAATAATAGGCTCCACTCCCTTATCTTTGGAAAGGCGCCCTACAAACAGTATCTCACTTACCCTGCCGGCCTTAAGTTTATGAATACCCTCCTCGATCTGCGGACATACGATGGAGTTTACCACCTCCACCAAATTCCCGTTATAAGGTGCATAATCCCTCAAGCTGTCCTTATCCAGCAGAAATATCATATCGGCATTTTTTAGTATCCATTTCAAATATGCCACAAACCCTTTTTTTATAAGTACATTCTTCTGGAAAAATCGAAAGCCCCGTTCCATATTAAAATAACTGCCATGAGAAAAGATAACACATTGGAATCCTATGGAAAGAAGCTTCACAATACCATAAGCTTCCGGCGCATGAATATAATTACAATCATTTCGAGTAATTTTCAATATCTTTTTATATTTTAACAATCCTTTTGCATATTGTAAGCGCAGTGATTTTGATGTATTAGCCAAATCCCTCTCTGCTGCGGCTACCGGCAGAAAATCTATCTTCCTTCCATATAATTCCAGTTTCCTTGTCTTTCCAATTTCAGAAGGATTTAAGGTAACACCTATCAGCAAAATATCATTTATCCTCTCCGGATGCTCTTCACATAAAAAGCGCAGGAAGCTTCCGATACTTGTCAGCTGGCCGCCGATAGGAAAATCTACAAAATTAGAGTTATCATATATAAGTAATCTGCTCACTGAAACAATTCCTTCCAATATAAATCTGTTCTGGTTTTCCATGAAAATCTCTCAATGTTTTCATAGCCCTTTCCTATTAGCCCTTCCCGCTTCTTTTTATCCGTAAGAATCTCGTTTAAAGCCTCTGCCACGGCCACTGCGTCGTCAGGATTCACAAGAATTCCCGCTTCGCCTACGACTTCAGGAAGGGAGCTTCTATTAGAGCATACCACGGGAATACCCAGCTGCATTGATTCTAAAGGAGGGAATCCGAATCCCTCTGCATAGGAGAGAAATAAATATACCTTTCCCCCTGCCGCTATACTGCACATTTCATTGAAATTTTCAAAAAACTTATAGCATCTAACCTGAGCCTTCACCTCTTTTTTCATCTCAGTATACGGCGAAGTATCAGCAATTCCGATCACTACCAGATCAAGAGGCTCCGCTGCCCGTTCTTTGGCCTTCTCATAGTAAACCTCGTATGCTCTTAGAATTCCGGCCGCATTTTTATGCGGAAGCCCTGATGTCATAGCGATGATATATTCCCGTTTCTCATTTTCCCTTTTTTCACTGTGTATATCCAGTGATGTGTACGAAACATCATTCAATCCAGGATGGATTACCGTCATCTTATTCTCACATCCCGGCACCTTATTCAATATTTCTTCCCTAGAATATTCAGATATCGTTATAATCCGATCCGCTTGTTTGATAGAAGCTTTTAACCGATTCATGATATAGGCGTTTTCCAACTTGTTAAATATATCCGGATAATGTTTATCATAATAAAAAGGAATCAAATCATTAATAATAACGGTGTCCCTTATCTTCCTCTTCATACCAGAAGCCAGTTTCTTCGCGATTCGCAAGGGTGCGAACCCTCTCGGAAACAATACTCTGTCCGCCTGATACTTCTTCGCATACCAAGGTACAAGAAAAAGCTCCCATAGGATGCAGTATATTTTATTCAACGGATTTCCCTTCATCTCCACGAAGGTAACACCCGGCACATCAAAATCCTTTTTGTTATAGGAATTTCCGAGAACAATGATGGTATCTTTCTGTGCCCGCACTCCCAAATGTCCGGTAATGCTCTTTGCCAGATTGTAAATACCGATACTTTTCCCCGCTCCCTTCACGAGCTTAAAGCAATCAATCACCAGATTCATTATTTCGCTCCTTTTCCGAATATAACAACGCCAATCGTCTGAAGCAATATCTTGACATCCAGCTTCAGCGACCAGTTATCAATGTAGGTCAGGTCGTATTTGACCACATCATCGAAGTCTTCGATCTCGCTTCTTCCGCTCACCTGCCACATGCCGGTAAGTCCCGGCGTCATACTGATGCGGCGGCGGTAATACTGATTATATTTCTCGAATTCATCCTGTGTGGGCGGTCTTGTCCCCACCAGGCTCATATCGCCTTTAAAAACATTATAAAACTGCGGAAGCTCGTCTATGCTCGTCTTTCGAAGAAATGCGCCCACTTTCGTAATACGGGGATCATTCTCTATCTTAAACATGAGCCCCTGCATCTCGTTCTGCTCCTCCAGTTCCTTTTTCCGTTCCTCCGCATCCATATACATGGATCGGAATTTATATATTTTGAACCTTCTTCCGTTACGTCCAATCCTGACCTGGGAGAAAAATACCGGTCCCTTGGAATTCAGCTTAATGGCAGCGGCCACAAAAGGAAGGAACACAAACATAATGAGCATTCCAACAAAACCCCCGATAATATCCATCCAGCGCTTTATAAGCATTCTCTTATAACTGCTCTGAAAACGCGTATAAGTAATGACCGTATAATTTCCGAAGCTGTCCACTTTGCTTTGGTTGGCGTCCATGCCGGGCAGCTCCAGATTATAATGACAGTTCACTCCCATATCGCTGAAGCTGCGTATCACATGCTCCAGTTTGTTCTGAGAAATATCCGGCAAGCTTAAAAACACCTCGTCTAATGCCATCTGCGTCGATACCTCGATCAAGTCTTCCTTTTCTGCCACCACCGGGATTCCCCTTATTTCCTTTCCTATCATATTCTCGTCCATACAAACAAGAGCAACTACCTGATAGTAAATATCCAGTTCCTTCTCCAGTCTGTTAAGCGTAGTGTCGATCAGATCCTTCTGCGTTACCACCATGACCTTCACAGAATTCTGTTCTGAAGAATAATATGTGTGCAGAAATTTTTTGATTGCCATATGGACTGCAAGGCACAAGAAGAAATTCAATATAAAGAAATATCCCAATACCAGTCGGGAGAATACGTCTGCCCATTTGACCAGCACCATAAGAAATGTAACTACCAGAATCATGATGGCGTTATACTTCAGTACGGCATAGGCCTCCTTCCACAGGCTCCTTTTCAAAAAGTTTCTGTTCCAGTCGATAAAGAAGTTATAGACGGTTCCAAAGAGCAGCAAACATAAACATACAAGAAAATGTACGCTTTGATCTCCCATATCCTTGAAATTGCCGAAACGAATATAAGTTGCGGCCACAAAAGAAATCACGATACATATCAAGTCCGCAAACCATAATCCGTATACTTCCATAATCTTGTTCTTCTGCTTCATCCTTATGCCCGTACCCTTTCAAAGCTTGACCGAATTCCTGCGAGGCAGCTTCCATAAATTCCATATATGAGCTTCCTTCTCATCTTCTAAGCAAAGCATTTCGCTCATGTACATACCCATCAAAAACAGTATATAATTTCTGCCGATATAAACAGATACTAAGTGCGCCTCTACCACCGTGTATATGGCAAAAACAACTATCATTACCAGTCCCATCACGTCCCTTTTCCTATATAATTGCCAGATGAGAAGTACTTGTAAAACGATATAAACGATAGCCGGTATTATTCCGTACCAATAGAACAGCCTGACAAAGCCCATATCAAAATAATAATCGTTTTCCGGCACCGAGAATAGCGACCACGTAGCAGTCGTTCCTTCCTGATTTACTGAGCCATAGTATAAGTCGATAATTCTTCCGTTCAGGTGGCTTTCGACCTCCGCTACCCATGGATTCGCGAACCAGTAATTCGTGGGCTGGGCCACCCTGCTGTCCGCCACCATGACAGAAAACAGAACGCAGAATAAAAATACGGCAACTCCGGCAGCATATACCCACGGCTGTGCTCTTAGACTCTTCCAATATCTGACAACGACGGCTCCCGCTATCACGCATATACTCATCAGCATGCCCGTATTAGAATCGGTAAGAGCGAACAAGCCGTAATTAAGCAAAAAAAGGATAATATAATAATACCACTTCATCCTGTCATTATACAAATACAATCCTAATGAAAGCAACATGAGGAACATACAGTGAAGAGCGTTGGGATGTCCGATTCCCAGACAATACCTGGTCTGGACGTATCCTCTTCCAAAATCCGCCACCAGCGCCACTCCGCCATATATCCCGCTTACAGATAGCAATACGAGAATCATGCATCCCGACAAGGTCGTATAAAATACAAGCTTTAATATTCTTCTCATATCCACATTTTTACAAGCCGCAATAAATACGATGATGCGTAGTATCTCATTTCGTCCTGTTATTTTGTATGATACCAAACCCAAAAGCCCGAAGGCAATCAGCCAGGTCCACTCTTTTTTCGTATATTTCGTAAGGAGCACCTTTACCGCCGCAAGCAGGAACGTAACGCGGAACAACTGACCCTCTATTGGATTGATATAATTGCTTTTATCGATAATTACAATTACAATTTCCAGGATTACACTTAGATATAAGAATAAAAGCCCAATATCTTTTAGCTTAGAATTACCTACCCCTTGTGAAATTTTTAATATTAAACGATTTTCATCCCTATTCACGTCTGCCTCTTTTCTGCTTATTTATGCATTTCAACCCATTCCTCTTTCGGTACCGATACCACACTGTCTTTTCCATAGAAGTCTTTTGTCACCGTATTCGTCCACGCCTCCGGATTGCTTGTTATCGGCATATGCATGAGCGGTCCCTGATTATCATTAATGTCCTGTACGATTGCATCTTTTATACTATCATCGAGAAGTATTGTCTTTTGTTCCTTCATCTGGCGTTTAAAATCAGCTGCCTGACCGCTAGACATATACTCAATGCAGGAAAATGTGGTAGTTTCCCATAAGGTATCTTTAAAACCAACAGCCCAAAGCACCATCGTTACCGCCATGGAGATAATAATCTTATTTTTATTAATCAATCTTATATCACGGTTTTCCCGCCAATATACCAGCCAGCCTTCGATATAGAACATGATACTAAATATCATAAGTATAAATACATAATAATTCATATTATATACGCCGCCCGACACCTCCACACCCGCATATATCTGCGGAGCGAACATTGCGCAATACACACAATAGCTAAAAAATACGAATACCGCGGGATACGGATATTTCTTTCTTACACTTAAGGCTGTAAGCATATGCCATATGAATAAAGCAGCAGCAGCAAAAATCAATATAAGCAATGGATGCTTCACAAAATATTCGCCAATCTCTACAGTTCCCTGAATAAAGCATTCCAAAATAGTCCTGAAGGCCAGACCTATACTGAAGCCGAAGTCCTCCCCGCCTCTGTTCTTATTACCCGGCGATTTCATGCTTATTACCAGTCCAACCATTTCCATTACCAAAGCAAGAATGAAAGCCGCCGTTCTTTTCATCTGCTTACTTCTATAATAGAACAATAAAGACAGGCTCATCACAATAGGCGCCAAAAGTGCCGCCTGATAGTTCATTCCTCCTAACAGAATCATACAAAGCAGCATACCTATGTATGCCATAATTCTTCCCTCATTCATAAACCTCAGAAAAAAATTGATTCCAAGCAACGCCGCGCCATAGGGGATCACATAATGAGCAGCACCGTTATACCAGAAAATTCCCGATTTGGTACTTGGCAAAAACTGAATCATGGCTGTTACTAGCAGTACCATTATGATTACATACGAATGCCTGCTGCCTCCCGCCAACTTCACCAGCAGATAATACGACAATATCCCCGTTGCCGCACAAAAGATTCCAGTCATCAAAAAAGGTACAATAACATAAGCGTTAGGCGAAAAAACTTCCGGTTGGAATGCGAATAAAAATATGGAAGTCCATGTTCCCTGCCACCCCGCATAATAATTCTCCACCGTTTGACATGCTGCTTTTATAACAGCGGTTAAGGAGTGCGTATTCAGCCATGCCGCATGAGTCAGTTTCCCATAACTTAAATCGTCTCCGGTTGCCTGATTGATGCCGGAGAGCATAAAAACAGGAAGCATACTTATGGCAAAAAGTATAAGAAAGAAAAAAGCCCAGAATCTTTCATTCAGCATATGTGTCATCTTCCATTTTACCTTGCTGATGAGCTTATCCGCCAGCGCACGTTTATATTCCTTTTCAGAAATCCCATATTCTTCAGCATCTTTATAGTTCTTTCCAGCTTGCATCAGAATGTCTGTCAGCTTGCTCTTGTATTCCATTTTCTCTTTTAAATCATACTTCTTGAAAATATATCCGTATTCATAAGCATTCAGTTCAAGATCATCTCTGCACTGCTCCGTAAGCTGTCCACCGCCTATGCCTATAGTAATAAGCGACTGCTCCGTATATGCGAATCGAGGATTGTTCTTAAGAATCCCCATATAATATTCCATGTCCACAAGCCATTTTAAGTTCTCATCATATTTAGGAAATGCATCTCCTTTTCGTCTCACTATGACAGCGCTGGGAGCTCCAATCGTATTGCCCAGATATAGATTGCGGTAATCCGATTTTATGAGCTGAGCATCCTTTTTGCTGATACATCTAGCAAAAGAATTACATTCCTGCGCCTGAACGGTACCGGAAAATGCCATGTCGGCTTCCGGATGGTCCTCTAACATGCTGACCAAGGCCTGAAGACTGTTTTCATCGGTGAACCAATCATCATGATGCATGATTTTCACGTATTCACCGCTGGATTTCTCCACCGCCTCATTCCAATTTGCCGTGGAACCGAGTCTTTTTTCATTCTTAAAATACCGGATGTATTTCTTTTCCTCAGCCAATCTCGCTATCACATCATCCGTAGAATCATCGGTAATGATCACTTCGTAATCCTTATATGTTTGTATTTCAATTGACTTAAGCAGCCGCCTCAACGACAGAACATTATTATATGCCGGAATACAAATTGATACCTTTACCATCACATCATGCACCTCACTTTCGTTCCTGCTCCACCGATTCTCTTACCTTTTCCTCAAGTGATCAAAACCCAGTAATCGTCCCACTTTTCCTGCTGCCTTATCCGTATAATACATAAACCGGTCTTCTGCAGTCTTTATCTTAATCGACATTTGTCCGTAACTTACATTCCTCCGGCTTCCCTTTCCTTCTTTGTACTCCTCCAGCTCTTCCACGCACTCCCGCGCCGTAAACAGCCTTCCTTTCTTATCCTGATACATAAAGTCTTCATAAATATTCTGCTCGGAGGCCCAATATCCGTCGGACACATTGTGTCTTGCCCAATATTTGGGAGCTATGATTTTTACAGCCGTCTCGCTGGTAAAAGCAGGAAAAAAAGCAAAGGTGGAATTGGACAAGATCAAATACTTAGCATTTTTAATCGTCACATAGTCCTTCGCCAGTTCAAAATGACAGGCCGGTATGTCCGGCAAAAGCCTTTTTGCGGTTTCCACATCGTCCGTTACTATCATAAATTCCATATCGCTTCGAAGGCTTCTCATATATTTCATGGCGTCCAGCCAATATTTTCTTCTTAAAAAAAGAACGCGGTTACCCGCATATTCCCCGCCTCGCACATTCATTATGCACAGGTTGTCTCTGCAGAATTCGTAGGAATCGAATTCCGCCTTTACCTTCAGCCATTCTTTTATCTCTTCCTTATGGCGGATAAAATACCGCTCGGCCTGCAAGTTTCCGTAGATAAGTGTGTTATCACCGATCCGATACAGATTTTCATCTGCTCCTGCTACATAACACCCGTTTGCCATATCATGGACGCAGCTTTTCAGATACAGCCTCTCCTCTGCTTCCCGGTAAATATGGAAATCACTCACATCCAAGATAGGACTGCCCAAATCCATATCCATGAAATACATGCCTTTTTTACTATGAATGTTAACAGCGAGCTGTTCCTGTCCGGCTGTGCCGAAATCACAGCCGAGGTCCTTCGCGATGCACCGAGCCGATACATAGCAGAACAATTGATTGCCGAGCCCCTGCCCTTTCAAAAACTCCGTTCCGATCATAATTCTTAACCACGCCTTTTACTGGAATAAGCGTCGAAACCGCTTGAATCGTTTCCTGTTCCACTCATCCTTTTTCTTTATTATTTCCATACGCTCCATTAATTTATTATCGAAGGCCGCTTCATCATTTATCCACTCGTTTTCCTCATATGTCGCTTCGAAAATTGCCGGAAGCATTCTCTCTATCATATGCGCCTCCGAAGGGAAGTTAGGATTCAGCCCATAATTCATAATCTTGTTCAGATTATGGTAAAAAACAGGACTATGCTTCGTTATCTGCTCCCGCCTCACAATATAGCAGGCCCCGGGCGAAAACAGACAATACCTGGGAATCACCGGGTCCTTATAGATAAAAGTCAGCAAATCATCGAAATTATCAAAATATCTGTGAGGATGCTCAGGAGAATCCACATACCACGAAGTATTCTCTTCTATATACTGGCTTTCCGAGACAAGGCTGGATATGCTGCTTACCATAGCTTTCTCTGCCTCGGAGTCCGGCTTTGAGAATTTCGCTCTGCTGTCCTTATCCTCGTAGAGATACGTGAAGTACTTATTGTCATATACCTTGTCGAAATAATACCTAGAGCAGTGCCGCCCTAACATATTTCCCTTGCAAATACAAATCACTTCAGGCAACTCCGCAAAATGCTCCGCAAAATAGTCGAAATAGGTCGTAATATTATGACCGGTATTTTCTATGTGCACATAACGAAGCCCCCGCTCATTAAGCTCATCCGTCACCGCATTTTCCGTAGAGGCATCCACGATAAGATAGTCTTCACAATATTCGAGAAGCTCCGTTGGCACCGTATTATAATTATGAATGAGAAAAAAATTATCCGTTCGTTTCATCACGAGAACCATTCCTTTACAACATCAAACCACTTAGGTTCCTTATAGAGCAAATAGCGGTATTTATCTATATTTTCCCTCAAATACGCAGGAAAAGTCTCATCAACTTTCACTTGAACCATCTGGGCTTCTCTGCCGAAAATATCTTCATGGTTTTTAATATTTTTTCTTACCTTTGACAAAGTGGAGCGGTTATTATATTCCTGATGGGCCGCACTTTTGATCTTATATTTTACCCGTTCCTCCACGGACTGGTTCTTGCCTCCGCCCATGTAGCTGAAATGCCAGCCTCCGTCAGGTACCCTTACTCCAATCGTCTTCTGCTCTTTATTACGCAGTTCCTCCGTCGTATAGTGCTCCAACATGCTATAGCGGCACACCTTGGTGCCAAGCCACATGGGCTTTTCCACACCGTCAAAGTCACCAGTCACCGAAAGCAGTCTGCCCGATACCTCTTCCATATCCAAATAGCAATAAAAGAGCCGCTGGGCCAGCATATAGATTTTCCCGTCTTCCACCTTCGGAATGAGTGTCTTAAGCGTCTCAGGATTCGGAATCTCGTCTACATCGCTGAATATCACAATATCCTCCGGCTTACATCCCGAAAGACCTCTGGCTACGGCACATTTCTGGTGATGATCTCTCGTGAAGGCATCGCAGTCCATAGGAGTGTCATCTACTACATTATGAATGATTTTGTGCTCGAATTCCTTGAACATTTCTTTATTTTCTGCATAGAATAACGGCTTTTCGTCACCGGAAAACGTCACTGTAGATTCGCTGATCACGAACTTGTCCACCACATCGTTTAAGATATGCATCCTAAGCAGCAAAATATCTAATTCATTAAAAAACTGAAAGCTGTCATAAACCATTCCAATAACCATGCCTTTCTCATAACCTGCAAGCTTTGGGCCATATGTGCGGGCACATATTAGGTACAATATTTGCAAGCAAAACAAATTTTATTTAAAACCTGGGATACTGCGCATTCGTTCCCGCCCACTTGTGGAATACAAAGGGACGGATACCTTCTACTTCCGGTATCATGGATTCATGCCCGAAATATTTTGCCACCTCAAGGGGAGCATACTTCATGCCCGCAGCCTCGAACAAATGCCTGTTCTTACAGCAGATGAAGCCGTCCTCATTAAAAAACCCATGGTCCGCCTCAAAAGGAATCCCCGCCTTCTCAGGAAATTCTAAGAGCCGCTTGCTTCGAATGGACACACTGTTTCCCACCCTGCATATATTTCCATGAGCATCCCTATAAGAAAAATCATCCCCCGGAAGCGGAAAAGGCGAACCGATGTAATCGTAGTCCAAGAATTCATCCCGCCACATATCCGGATTCACCACAAATCCGTCATAATGAACGAGCAGCATGAAATCCGTATGGATATATTCATGTATCTTATAGATCATATCGTAATTGAAATGATCGATGGTCTTTAATTTATCAATATGCTTATATGTGATTTCCTTTGGCAAAAAAAGGGGCTTTCTATGAGTGATTAGCACCACCTCGCCGAAATCGATATCTTTCATGCTGTATTTAATCGCTTTGATCGTCTCTTTCACGTTGACGCTGGTCAGCGCCGCTAACGTTACGTTAGGAAGCTGCAATCTGCCGTTTTTATATTCGCTCATCTCGTATCGATCGTCCTTTCCTAAATCAACGTTCTCTTTTAAAAATCTGATTTTCCACCCGGTAAACTGCATCGCATTTTTCAATAGTTGTCAGTCTGTGGGCAATAATAACAAGTGTTTTTTTACCATGAAGCCTTTCGATTGCTTCCATGATCGCCTGCTCCGTATCGTTATCCAAAGCCGAGGTCGCTTCATCGAAAATCATGATGTCGGGCTCCGTATACAGCGCTCTTGCAATACCCAGACGCTGTCTCTGACCGCCGGAAATGCGCACGCCTCTCTCTCCAATACTCGTATCCAGCCCCTCTGGAAGTCCACGCACGAATTCATCCATCTGTGCTTCCTTTAAGGCATACCATACCTGTTCATCATCGATATCCTCTTCGTCTACACCGTATGCCACATTATTTCTGATCGTGTCGTCCAGCATGAATATCATCTGGGGCACATAGCCTATTTTCGCATACCAGCCGGGAAGATTCGACTTAATATCCACCCCATCCACCGTCACCTTACCCTTCTGCGGATGCAAAAGTCCCAGCAGTATATCTACCGTAGTGGATTTTCCTGCACCGGAAGGTCCGATAAAGCCCACAGATTTTCCGAGCGGAATAGAAACGCTGGCATTCTCCAAAATATTAAGCTCCGTATTGGGATAACAATACGTAATACCTTCCAGGTTTACCTCTTTGATAAAGCCCATAGGCACGATTTCTTCCTTTTTAAGGAATAGAACATCCGTATTCACATCCCTTTCATGGCTGCGGATGATGATATCCTCCACCGCGCCTAAAGAGGGCTCGTAGTAAGCGATATTATTAATATAAGTAGAAAGCTTATTGGCGCTTGGCATAAGCTTGATCGCAACAGCCGCAAGCATACCAACCTGCTTGATCATCTCTCCGATGTTATTGCCCACAGCGAGGAACGCCGCCACGATTCCGAGGATTCCGCACATGCAGACCGTTTCTATCACAAGGCGCGGAATGTTCTGCATGGAATTCTGCCTTTTTTGAATCGTATTCAGCCTGCCTGCGCTCTTTTCGTACTGTTCCACGAAATACCGCTCTTTGTTCAGCACCTTCGTTTCCTTCATGCCGTTTACCGCCTGCATGATCCACTTTGTGGTAAGGGCGCTGTTGGTCTGTACCTCGTGCCCGAACCGTCTGAGGATGGGACCGAGGACCTTTTTATTCAGCATCAGAATGATTCCCAGAACGCCGCAGATGATAAGCGTCATCAAAGGACTTACCGCCACTGCCAGTATGAGAAGAGCCACGAAGATAAATAATTCCGTAAACATCTGAAGGAAGGTAAGGAGCAGATTATAGGAGCCGTTCACATCACTCATAATATGCCTCATCACCACAGGCGTGCTGGCATCCAGAAAGAATTCGTAAGGACGCCTTACATAATCCTTGAACAGATTTCTGGAGGTATTATACTGTCCGTTATAGATAAAACGGTACTGCGCATAATACATGAAAAATAAATATACGCTCTTCACCACATACACGATGATGAGTACGATCGCCAGCATGATCAGGAAACCGCTGGCATCGGTCAGGTGGAAGAAATCGTAGAAATATCTTAAATATTCGTTCTCGGATATGCTTGCCGGGTCCATCGCCACCGTGATAAAGGGAAGGAGCAGAGAGGTTCCCACCGTCTCCAGCGCCGCACCGATCAACATCATAATCAACAGAAGACCAAGCAGTTTCTTTTGTCTTTTGGTTAAAATTTTCGATACTCTCTTCAATAAATTCATAGAAATAATTGTCTCCTATTACGCTTTGTTCCGAATCGGAATCACATATTTATCATACAGCTTCACCACGAAGTAATACCCATAAGGCCAAGCTAACGCCAGTTTCATCCGGGCCTTGTCCCCTATTGCGACATACTTCTTTTTGTGTATCCTCCGGATGCTTTCCTTCTCTTTTCTAAGCTGCGAAACGATTTCCTTCGCGAATTCCCTCGTAGCGGCACTATCCATAAAATCTATATAATAAAACAGCATCCGGCGATAGAAATGATACGCCGCCTTATCGGAAAGCTCCGTCATGCCTGACTCTGCAATGTAAGCAATCTGCTCCCTCCAAAAGGGAATCTCGTCCCGAAGTCTTCTTTGCCCTGCTTTTTCATTCATAATGCTTCCCTCTCGGTCCAGCACATAATTATAATAAGGCGTGTCCAGATAAACCAGCCGATTCATGCGGCAAAAGGCTTTCGTAGTAAACATGATGTCCTCGGAATTCTTTCCTACAGGAAAACGCATATCCTTAATCAGATCTGCAGCAAAAAGCTTGCTCCACACGGAATTATATATCACGTATTTTTCATCTCCGCAGACATACGCCTCCAACGCTTTCTTTTTGGATAATAATACACTATTACCCGAGGATGCGTCAATCATCCCCGCTTCCTCACATTGCCCTGAATATCTTATCTGTTTATAGCGGCACACCGCCACCTGGGCAGCCTCCCTTTCGCAAGCACAGTACATTGCCAGATACATATCCTTATCGATCCAGTCGTCTCCATCCACAAAGCCGATATATTCGCCGGCAGCCACATCCATCCCTGCATTTCTCGCATCGGACAAACCGCCGTTTTTTTTGTGCACTACCTTTATTCTGCCGTCTATCTTCTCATAACTATCGCAGATATCCGGTGAACTGTCGGTAGAGCCGTCGTCCACCAGTATGATTTCCAGCTTCGAATAAGTCTGCGCCAAAAGGGAGTCCACGCACCTTGGCAGATATGCTTCTATATTATAAATTGGCACTATTATTGATATCAATTTTTCCATACGCATCAATCCTAACCATATCCGGCGTGAAAATATCGTGACATTCACGCGTATTCAGCCATTTTTCAGGAGCAATCACGCATTTAGCTGACGCGGTTCCAAGCCATGCCCCCCACCAGCTAAAGCTGCTGTTGGCAATAATATGATGCCTGCATTTGCTCATCAGCATCAAATCGATATACCCCGTAGACTCCTGTGTTCCCTTTATTACCGTAAATGCCGGCTCCTCATCTGCTTTCTGCTTTGTCTCGCACCATTTTTCCGCCCAGAGGACATCATTGGTAAATACGAAAAAATGTGCCGTCTTGTACTTATCCTTTATATAATCTATCGCTTTATCATAGTAAGCATCGGTACAGATGCCGCCGTATACGTCTGCCGCCTGAAGATAATCCCCACGCCTTATATGAACGCTGACAGAAAGACTCTCTGCAATTTCCTTTTCATAGCCTTCAATCTGCTCTTCTATCTCCACCGGTATCCGGACATTCCGGAAGCGGAACGCTTCCCTTACTTCTTTTTCAATATCCTTAAAGTACTTCTCGCTCTGAAAGTTTCCGCACAAGTAAGCAGAATCTCTTCTCAGCACCTCTTCATCGTAATCGAAGGACGCTTCGGTATACTGCCTACTCTTTCGTCCAAACAGCTTCCTCCTGACTCTGGCCGTAAAATCCAGGGAGCCGTCTGTTATTTCTACCACTTCATCCTTCGTCGCCTTCGGATAATCGATGCCGAATACCGGAAGCATAATAGGCCTTGCGTTATCCAGTTCATACTCCGTCACATCATCGAACTTCACTTCTCTGCCGAGAGAAACGAGCTTCAAATAGAGTGAGTACTGAAACATCTGATTCCCGATTCCTCCGGACATTCGAATTATATTCATCAATGACCACACCTTTCACATCAGCATCCACTCCTGAAACATCAATATAAACCATATCTGGATACGCCAAACACCGTTCTTCGTATAATCGTCCCAAATCTGCCATACTACGTCGGCATCGAGGATCCCCTGCTGTTCCAGAGTCTTTCTGTCTATAAGGGACTCCGCCCAGCCTCTAAGCTCCGGCTCCAGAAGCCACTTATCGATCGGTATGCTGAAGCCCTTTTTGGGACGCTCCATCATCTCCCGGGGAACATATTTGTACAGCACATCCCTAAGAACCTTTTTCCCCGTCTTTCCCTGGCGTTTATACTCAATAGGAAGCGTCCATGCGAATTCCACCACATCCTTATCCAGCATAGGGACTCTCGTTTCGAGGGAAACTGCCATCGCCGCCCGGTCCACCTTTACAAGGATATCGTCGGGATGGTACATGAGCATATCCATCAGCATGATGTTATGGTTCACTTCTTCCATGTAATGGGTAAACTGACTGTATTTATACGGGCTGTCGGAATGCGACCTGCTGATCTTCTTCGTAAGCGAATCCGTTTCATAAGAAATTTCATATAGCCTGCCCGGCGTCTTAGCACCTAAAAGGGCTGCTTTCGTACGGTAAATCTGATTTTTGGCAAGAGGGCTGTGAAGAACCAGCTCACTGCAAGGCTTTCTTATATAATACGGTATGCCCTTCATCTTATTCCAGATACGGCTTACCGACTCATAGGACGTATAGCCGCCGAATAGCTCATCCCCCGCATCTCCGCTCAAGGAAACCGTCACATGCTCCTTCGTCATCTTACTCACAAGATAAGTGGGAATCTGGGATGAATCGGCAAAAGGTTCGCCGAACATGTAACCCAGCTTTGGAATCACATCGATGGCATCCTGCTTTGTAATATACAGCTCCGTATGATCCGTTCCCAGATGCTTCGCTATCTCTTTCGCCGCCGCCGCTTCATTGTACCCTTCCTCGGTCATTCCGATAGTAAAGCTCCGCACCTTGTTATTATTCAGAGACTGCATCAGCGCTACAATCGTACTGCTGTCGATTCCTGCGGACAAAAAGGCGCCTACCGGCACATCCGCCACCATCTGTTCCTTTATGGACTCTTTCAAAAGACGTTCCAGCTCCTCTGCCGCTTCCTCTTCGCTGCCCGTAAATAAACACGATTGTCCTTTCACCGCCGCTTCCTTCATAGACCAATAGGAGGATATAGAAATATTTTCCTTATGGTAAGGCGCTTCTATTTTTAAAATGCTGCCCGCCTCTAATTTATAAATATCCTTATAAATGGAATAGGGCGCCGGAATATATCCATGAGTGAAATAAATGTCCAGCACCGAAGTATTGATCTCATTTTTGAAGTTTTCCAAAGCAGCGATACAGCCTATCTCAGAAGCGAAAGCAAAGGTATCGTTGCCTGCAAATCCATAATAGAGCGGTTTTTCTCCCACTCTATCCCTTACCAAAAATAACACCCGTTCTTTTTTGTCATATAAGGCGATAGCGAACATGCCCTTGCACATTCCGATGGCTTGCTCCACACCATAAGCCTCCATCGCCTCTAAAAGCACTTCCGTATCGCAGGTCCCTCTGAACTGAGCAACCTTTTCTTCTTCCAGAAGCTTTTTCGCAATCATTTTATAATTATAGATTTCTCCGTTGAATACTA
The DNA here is from genome assembly GCF_039134705.1 of Kineothrix sp. IPX-CK. NCBI lineage: Bacteria > Bacillati > Bacillota > Clostridia > Lachnospirales > Lachnospiraceae > Kineothrix > Kineothrix sedimenti. The sequence continues at coordinate 3,927,527 of NZ_CP146256.1, forward strand.
TGACAAAACGCCCGCTGCTGGATTCCATCGGCTGAGCGCCGGTAGGAGTCAGGTCCATGATAGATAGTCTCTGGTGTCCCAGCACCACATCCCCCTCTTCGCTTCTCCATACACCGGAAGCATCCGGCCCTCTATGAAGCATGCGGTGGTTCATTCTGTCTATATTGCCGTTCCAGTCACCTTTTAAGTTGCAAAATCCCGCAATACCACACATATCCCTGTCTCCTTTATTCTTCTGCTGTCACTTCCGCAAAATCGCCGTTTTCAATTCGCAAGGCAATTGTCTGTTCCGCTTCTTCATACATGCTTTTCCACTGCTCATATGAAGCATCCCATTTGGCATAGCGGTCATCGCCTCTTTTATCTTCTAAAGAATAATTGCTTATGACATAATCCGTCAGAAATGACGTGCACTTTTTAGCCCCTAAAGCATTAGTATGTCCGCCGTAATCGCTGAAATCGGATGTGAAGTCCAGACCGATCTCTTCATAATAATCGTTCATATTCAAAAACTTATAGCCGTAACTTTCGATAATATCCGTCATATAATTGTACATCATTTGCTTTTCTACCTCCATTACCGTCGGAGAAAGAATAAATAACGACTGTAATTTTTCTTCCTTCAAATAGTCGAGCAGATCATACAAATGCTTCTCCTGCTCTTCGGGCATCGGGGTTTTCTGCGTAATCGCAGAGGTATCCACCGCTTCGCAGGGCCCTACTTCATCTGTCATCACATATCCCTTTTGTCCGTCCAGAAGCTCATAGCGAAAGCATGCCAGCTGTTTCGGCAGCACCATCGTCTTCCAGTTAGAATGATATTTAAAAATATCGAAATAATACGTATAACGCTCTGACGGTTCTTCTACCATGGCATTTATGGTCTTTATCCGGTTCCACGAGTATTTCATGTTGTCGGTAACGCCTCTGGTATAAGCCATATTGTTGGTAAGATCCGTTTCACTGGCCGTATACATACGCATTTCGAATACATATAACGACGGTCTCTGCGTCTTTCTTACTTCATCCACCATGTAGATTCCTGCTACCGGCCTTTGCAGATTGCTGGAGATGGGGTACGCCGTTATGCCGTATTCTCCCCACATCTGCGGGGTGGAATAATAGGGATATACGGGGCTTGAGCCTATCATGACCACATCTATCGTGTCCTTCGGCTCTGCGTAAAATCCCGTAAACCTATCCTTCACATCTCCGTTGGTCCGTATAATATAAGTAACGGTAAGAAGGATATATATGAAAATAATGATAAAAATTGCCGATTTCGCCGCTTGCTTTACAGTCATTTTTATACCCTTGCTTCTTTCAACTTCATCCTCGCATTATTTTTTCCAAATAATTTTTCCATGCCCGGTTTATGACTTCCGGATTGAATTCTTCTTTCACTTTTGAAGCATTTTTGCCCATTTTTTTTGCATAATCCATGTTATCTAATAGTTTTTGCAAGTTTTCCGCCAATTGCTTCCAGTCACCGGTCGGGATTAACAGACCGTTTTCTCCATGGTCAATTAACTCTCCAGGCCCGCCGGGCGGACAGTCCGTAGAAATAACAGGTATTCCCAAAGCCATAGCCTCCAAAAGCGTATTGGGCATCCCCTCGGAATAAGAGGATAGCACGAATACCGACGCCTTATAAATGGCATCCTCTACGTTAGATATGGCTCCCGGCAGCTTAACCCGCTGCGAAAGTCCCAAATCGGCGGCATATTCGGTCAGCTTCTGCCGCAGCTGCCCTTCTCCGTATATGATGAGCTTATAGTCCGGATATCTGTCTGCAATTTCCGCGAATGCCCGGATAATCATTTCATGGTTCTTGTTGGCGTCCACCCGTCCTACGGCTACAATCTGTTTCTCTCGCTCTCCTTCATAGCCTTCCTTTATAAATGCAGGATTAAGAGAGTTTTTAAGTATAACTGCCTTTTTACTCACCGCTTTTGGGAAAAACGTCAGACAGCTTTTCGTCTGCAGAACAATGCCCTCTGCCAGTCGAAAGACGTATCTTGCCGCCAATCTAAGTCCCGGAGAGTAATATTCCAGTTCCGGTTCGCCCCGTACCGACACTACTACGGGTATACGCAAAAAGCGGGAAGTCAGTATCGCCATAATATTGTTCTTACCGATAAAGGATAAAATCAGGTCGGGCTTTTCCTGTTTCCATATGCTTCGAAGCTTCATAAAGCGCCCGTAGAAATTGGCTGCCCTGCCCTTTCCTATCTCCTCTCCGTCGATATCCGACAGAACCCTGCTTATGCCGTCGCTTATCGTATATTCGTTCTCTGCACGGTACTGGGTCACGATAGTTACCAGATAGCCCTGTGCATAGAAGTATTCGGCGAGATTGACTAACACTCTTTCGGAACCGCCTTTATTTAACGAACTTATAAATAGAGCCAAGTGTTTCTTGTCCAAAAAATTATCCCTTTCTTTATTTAAAATAGTATTGGTACCACTGCTCAAATATAAAGAAGGACCAAGAAAGTTTGGAATAATTGGCACCGGTAGCGGGACCTCCGTCGCCGGTTTTGATATACTCCCGAATCATATTGGATACATAAGCAGAATCGAAGATTCCCTGCTTTTCCAGGTAATCCCTTTCACTGTAGGAAAGGAGCTGCTCTTTCAAAGGACCTCTCAGCCACTTGTCGAGGGGTACTCCAAACCCCACCTTCGGCCTGTCCAAAAGCTCCTTTGGTATATAGTCATACGCAATATCCTTCAAAATATGTTTTTTATCCCCTTTATAGAACTTATACTCATGGGGAATCCTATAAGAATATTCCATAACGTCTCTATCGAGAATAGGACATCTGGCCTCAAGAGAATACTTCATGGAAGCTCTGTCCACCTTGCAGAGAATATCTCCCGGAAGGTAAGTATCCATATCTAAAAGCATCCTGCGAATCTGCCATTTGCTTTCTCCATATTTGCTTTCTATCTCATAGTGGCAGGGAAGTTCACTGCCGTCGTTCTTCACCATTGCGCCTGCACGCATGATATAATTACTGGCACCGAATTGCGTCTTCGTCTCTTTGTTCCGGTTCTCCGCTATAACACGCACGCGAAAAGGAAGTTTCTTTGAAAGTCCCGCCTTATTTATAAAAGGAAGGCCGCAGATTCCATGTACCGCGGCTCCAGCCATATCCAGCATCTGCGCCTGAGCCACATTTTCATAGATATTATAGCCACAGAAAAATTCATCGCCGCCGTCGCCGGAAAGTGCCACAGTCACGTGTTCTCTCGCCAGCGCAGAAACGAGCATAGATGGTATCTGAGAACTATCGGCAAAGGGCTCATCATAATACTTAGGTATGCTCTCCACCAAGTCGAACATCTGCTTTTCATCGATATACAGCTCCGTATGGTTTGTCCCGAGATAATCCGCCACTTCTTTCGCATACTTGGCCTCATTATATCTTTCCTCCTGAAAGCCGATAGAAAAGGTCTTAACGGGTTCTGAAGAATGCTCCTGTGCCATGGCTGTGATCAAAGAGGAATCATATCCGCCGCTCAGAAAGGAACCCAGCGGAACATCCGCTATCATCCGGGAGGCAGTCGCTTTTTTTAAGAGCTCCTTCAGTTCCCCTTTGGCCTGCGCATAATCCGTAACCATATGCTGCCTTTGCTTAGCATATACATCCTTGATATCCCAATACTTCCATGTTTCTTTCGTAAGGGCAAGAGATTTACTGTTCACAGAAACCCTCAGAATAGCTCCCGGTTCAAGCTTATATACATTTTCGAAAATCGTCTCCGGCGCATTGATATACTGCTGATACAAATAACGGGAAATGACTTCCTTTTTTATCTTCTTTTCAAAACCCGGATAGGACATGATCGGCTTCAGCTCGGAAGCGAAAACAAGTTCAGCTCCATTCTCCATATAGTACATGGGCTTCTTCCCGATGCAATCCCGAATCAGGTACAGTTCTTCTTTCTCCCTATCCAATAAGGCGATGGCGAACATACCATTAAAAAAGTCCACACAGCTTATTCCCCATTTCAAATAAGCAGCGATGATCACCTCCGTATCACAGGTAGAACAAAACGAATAATCGGACAAATTCTCTCTCAGCTCATGGAAATTATAGATTTCACCGTTAAACACCACGCTGATACGCCCGTTATCCGAGTGCATCGGCTGATGTCCTAAGGCAGACAAATCCTGAATGGAAAGTCTGCGCTGAGCCAGTCCCACGCTATAGCCGTCTTTCAGCCCATAGATTTCTTCCCCGCTGTCGTTAGGGCCTCTATGATACATTGTGTCATTCATTTCCTTTAGTTGTGTCAGTTTTATATCTTGCCTTGACACAAATCCGCATATACCGCACATCCCGGTACCTCCTGCCGTGTTCTTGCCTACCTAATTTCCAAGAAACTGTCCCTGTATTCCGCGAAATCCTTGCACTCTCTGTCGATGCTGTCGATAAGCTCTATATATTTTTCGCGCACTAATGTCTTGTAATTTTCATAATTATCATATCCTTTTTTCGTCCATGCGAAAGGATGGGTCAGAATCTGCACTTTGTCATATCCTAAGATATTCTTCTCGTCGGGATAGCCATATCTCCATATATGATTGGCATCAGACATATATTTTACTCCGAGCTTGGAATCCTCCGTCACATTTTCCGCAAAAGTAAAGAAGTTGTCCTGATATGCGTTGATAATGCCGGGAAGCTTAATATTCTCAGCCAGAATTGCCGGTGAAGGTCTATGAACTGAGAACTGGGATATTTCAAAACCCAGCATCTCGCTTAGCATGTGCATCTCCTTTACAATTTGTCTGCGGACCTCCTGCATATCCGTCATTCCGTTCAACGCGAAATGAAGGCCGATATTCTGCCCTCTTTCATGCATATCGCATATCATATCCCTGTTTTTTCTGGACAACAGATTATAGGAATTGTTCGTCCACTGGAAAAAGAAGGTGGATGTGAAATCCATGGAAGATTCCACTTTAGCCAAGTCATACGCCCTCTCCACGCTGTATTCCACATCATGGCGCATAATAATGAACTTATCCCTATAAAGAGCCTCCTCATAATCCGCCTGTAAGCCGGTGGACTTAATAATTCTTATAATCTCTTTGTAATCCTCGAATGAAAACATCTTTCTGCTCCTTTATCAATTTCTGTATCTACTCTTAATATGCTTTACCGCTTATTTTTACTGCAAATCTCATCAATATAATCCTGCCATTGCTCAAATATTGCCTTAGAATTGGCGATTTCACAAATCCTTCTTGCGTTATCTCCCAGTTCTTCCGCATATTCAGGATTCTCAATCAGCTTGTTCATTCCCTCCTCTAATGCCTTCTGATCCTTGATCTCAATCAGCAGGCCGTTTACTCCGTCTTCCATTACGGTACGAGGACCACCGCAGGGGCAGTCGGTGGCGACGATGGGAAGTCCTAATGCCATCGCTTCTAACAGCGCATTGGGCAATCCCTCCCAATCGGAGGAAAAAGCGTACAAAGCCGCATCGTTCAAATCCTTCTCCAGGGAATCGCTGCCGCCCATTAGCTTTATATAATCTCCGGCATGATTTTCTTCGATAATACTCTCGAGAATTTCCTTCGTACCGTCAAAGGAATCCGGACCATATATCTTGAGCATATAATCAGGATGCTTCTTATGGACCTGAATAAATGCCCGAAGCAGCATCGGCTGATTCTTAAAGTCTACCAGCCTTCCCGACTGCACCACCTCTTTTGTACGGTTTGTGGGTTTCGGAACACCAATATATTTATCGTGCAGCGGATTTAATATGATTCGCGAATTTTTTTGTAAATAAGGCGCAAAAAACTCCCGTTGACCCTCCGTTTGGAACACACATCCGGCCGCTCTCGGAAACAGAAGCGGGATCTGCAGCTTGTCCGAGACAGCGTCATAATGCCCCACCGGGTCAGTCCGAATAGATATGATAATAGGCACCCTCATAAAAAAGGAGGCCATCAGCGCCCTATAGTTTGCCCTCTGGGCAAAGGCTATGAGAACGTCAGGCCTTTCTTTTTTCATAAAGGCTCTCAGATGAAAAATCCTTAAAAAAAACTGTATCGCCCGAGATCTCTTTTCATCTTCCATATTGAGTCCCACATGGACCCGTCTTATCCGCTCATCTATCTGAAATTCATTTTCTCCATACCACTGCGTGGCAATAAGCACCTCGTATCCTTCTTTCGCAAATTGATTCGCCAAGTTAGACACTACCCTCTCGGCTCCACCCTGCTCCAGACAGTTTAAGTGAAACGCTATTTTTCGCTTTTCCAATACTTCATACCTCATACAGCTTCGCTTCGCAGGACCAAAAGCTCCTGCGAATTCGTACTTATAATACTACCTATAATACTTCCCAATTTTACCACATTCATATAGTAAGCGCAAATTAAAATACTATGACCACTGCCGACCGTCGGCAGATGCATGGAAAGAAGGATATGCGCCAGCATATCCTTCTTATTTTTACTGTTTATAAATGATTGACTGTATGTACGTTTTTTTCATTCTTTTTCAGTTCGAATAAAATTCTGAGTGCTTCGGTGACTGACTTCATCCGAAAACTGGATTCGGAGCCTATATAATGAATGGGCACTTCTACCGTATGGTAATTACGACAATAATACCTCATTTCAGTCTGATACATATGACCCTTAGAAAGGAATTTGTCCAAATCCATATTTTCCAGTACATTCCTCTGGAATCCCTCAAATCCGCTGGTCATATCCTTCAGGCTCGTTCCAAGTACCACGTTGGCCAGAATAGTACCTCCAGAACTCAAAATTCTCCTGTATAACGGATGGTTGCTTATGCCACCCCCATTTACAAAACGCGACCCCCAGACGCATTCATAACCCTCTTCCAACTTTTCTATAAACTGAGGTACTTCTGCCGGCAGATGACTGCCTCCGCCGTCCATCTCAATAATTTGCCCCGCTCCATCCGCCAGTGCACGGCGGAAACCCTCCAAATAGCAGCTGATAACACCATATGATTCCTTATAGAAAATAAGCTTTACCTTATCCGTCTTTTGCTCAAAATCTTCCACAATCTTCTGCGTCTTGTCCTTGGAGTAATTGTCCATAACCGGATATATATATAAATTGTCATAGCCTAACGACAAAATCTCATCGAGAACTTTTGCAATTGTCGCTTCTTCATTCGCTATCGGCATTACAATAATCGTTTTTTTCACTTTTAATATCCCTTCATCTACATTTCTATCTGCTTTTTTAGGATTTCCACATAAGCCTTATTCGAAAAGTCTCCGGCACGTCTAATGGCGGCTCTTTTATAGCTCTCATAGCTTTCCTTATGTGTCATCATCCTCATTATCTCTTCATACAACCCCTGTTCCTCTTCGGAAATGGATGTCTCATCCAGATTCTTTTCCGGGCTCATATTCGGTATGAGCACGCCATAGCTGCTATTTACCAGTATTTCTCCCGGCCCCGTCATACAATCTGTAGCAATGACCGGGATCCCTAACGCCATAGCTTCCAAAAGAGCGTTGGGAAAACCTTCGTTGTAGGAGGTCAGGACATAAACTTCAGCCGCCTTTAAGTAAGGGAAAGGATTTTTCTTCATTCCCGGAAAATAAACATAATCACCAATTCCCAAACGCTTGGCAAGACTCAGATATTCTTCGAAATCGCCGTCCCCGATAATCATCAGTTTCACATCCGGAATATCCTTCTGCAAAAGCGAAAAGCTTTTGATCAGATGCCAATAGCCCTTCACATCATCCTCCCGCCCCATGGAAACGATAATATGCCCCGTATTCTCCCATGGTAATCTGGGCTGCTGCATGGACGCGCTTTTCTGTATTTCCTCCACATCCAGCGGATTATATAGGGTAATTGCCTTCCGGCAGTTGTATTTGGTACGGATTTCCTCCTCGATCAGCTTGGAGCAGCATAATATTTTGTCCGAAAGCCTGCAAAGCAGCCTGATTTTCCTTTCGTTCTCCATATCCATGTAACTTCTTATTCCTACCCATACCTGCTCACCCCTGCGGGAAAAGACATTTACCACATTTGCCGACGGTCCGAAGCTGTATGCAATATCGATTCTCAGTTTTTTCTTCATTCTGCCCACCGCAAAGCTGCGTTTCAGAACGTTGAAGAGCTTGCCGGCCATATCCTTTTTCACGCCCATATGTAAGTCGATTACATTCAACCCTTTGATATCATAAGCGATATCCTTGGAATCGAACATCACTATGTATACGTCGTAAAACGGCTCCAACAACCGCGCCGTCGCTACGCATACTCTTTCGAACCCTCCCTGATGAAGCATTGGGACTATCAGCATGATTTTTTTCTTCATGATTACCTCCGTTCGCAATTCATAAAGCGGCTACCTGATTTACTATCACATTTTTCCTGTCTTATAAAAGCCTTCCATCTTCGCCGCTTGTTCCTTTACATCGAATCCGGCTTCCTTTATCGTTTCATACATGTCACATCTTACATATAAGGCATTTTCTAAGATATATTTCGCCCATAAATCTGCAGGTTCGTCTATGCTTTCGTAATGAACAAGCCGGCAAATCCCTACTTCCGGTGTAATCTTATCGGATATCATACACCTAAGTCCTGCTGCCTGAGCCTCCACTACGGTTCCGGGAAGTCCTTCAAAGCGGGAGGGAAAAACAAAAAAGTCCATCGCCTGATAATAGTTCTCCACATCTTTTTTGTTCCCCATAAAAAGTACATCCTCTTCCAGCCCAAACGCCTTAACCTGCTGTCGTATAGGCTCCATTCCTGCTCCGTCTCCCAGCAGGAGAAGTACGGCCCTTACATTCCTTTCCTTCATTCCGGCATGCAGAGAAGAAAATACTTCCAGCAAATATTCATGGTTCTTCGCATAATGGAACCTCCCCACATGTCCGATTACATAGCAATCTTCTATACCCAGTTCTTTCCTGAGTTTATCCCTCATCTCTTCATTATAAATATATTTCTCCAAAGCGATGGCATTGGGCAGCACCACCGCTTTCTTACTCTTCCCCCATTTTCTTCCAAAAACTGCTGCTCCTGCCTCTTTTGAGCAGGCAAAGCAATAATCCGCCCGTTTTAACAGCGGTAACCGCAGCAACTTGGTAATGATACCCTTCACTCCCTTGTCCACCCCTGCGCTCCTCGCATGGGCAACTCCTATGGGAATCCCCGCTTTTTTCGCGACAGGCAGATAAAGGGAAGCGGTGCTGGTCATGTGTCCCTGCACAAGCGCGAATTGGTGATGCATCTTAAAAAAATCCTTGATCGCTCTTTTATACTGAATATAATTATATACCTTAAACTTGGGCAGCACGAAAATTCTTCCGCCAAGCGACTTTATCTCTTCGTCATAATATTCTGCTTTTCTTGCCTCCACACATTCGGCGTGCACAAGAAAATCGAACTGTATTTCTTCTCTGTCCATGCAACGGTACAAGTCCATGATGCGGCTCTCCGCTCCTCCCAGACTCACTCCTCCGAACACATGCAGTATACGAATGGGCTGTGCCATAATTTATACCTCATATCCACTTTATCAGACGCTAAATCACAAAATTTTCACCAGCAGACGCTTCGCCGACGCCATTACATATTCGGCAACATTTTGGATACAGCCTCTTCTCACCGCCGGCAGCTTCAGATATTCTTCATAGGAGATCATTTCCGAACACTGGAATATACTTCGGCATCTGTCAAAATCTGAATCCTTCATGGTATTCGTATGGACCACCATGGTTGTAACTCCCTCTTTCTTCTTCATGCTGCTGCTTAGCCTGAAGGAAATCGGATAGAAAATGATTCCTCCGCGCATATACGGCTTAGTGCCGAAACCATCTGTGAGCTTCGTAAATCCCAGTTCCTTAAGTGCACGAAGAGTATTCCTGTCATAAGAATGTGCCGGGGCCATGAAAATATCCGTTTCAATTCCATGCGAAACGAAAATGCCCTTGCCTGCCTCCAGCATACTTTTCTGCTGCTCCAGACTTAATCCTGCAAATTCCGAAAAACGGTTTAACGGAAAGCAGCCGCCCTTTTTTTGTGTATATAAGTGCTGATATCCATGCAGGGCTACCGTCCAGCCTTCGCTTTTCCATACGCTGACCTGTTCCCAGAAATGCTCCTCCGGCGAGCCTCCGTTTAAGGCTGCACCTTTATCCTTATTCAGATTCTCATCCCGGTTATCCGGAACGATCCCTACTAACGGTTTTACCCCGTATTCTTTAAGAAGTCCCCGAAATCTCTCAAAGTTCTCCCAATCCATGCGAGGTGTTATATCATCCATTCGAACAGCGATTTTCATTACTCCAGCACATCTCCCGTCACAAGCTCTTTTTTGCATTCGTACCGTTCAATCAAAAGCGAACCATCCACAGTGCGTACTACCGGCTTTCCGTCAAAGACATCCACCACTTCTCCCGGCGCATAGGCCGAAAAATCTATAATCTCATCGAAGGGATGAGCTTCCCATATCGTAACCTTCTGTTCCTTGCACATCGCAAATGCCCCCGGAAAAGGAGCTGCCACACCGCGAATCAAGTTATAAATATTTCTTGTACGGTCATGAAAATCTATTTTGCCATCTGCTGCGGTTCGTTTATTATACCATGAATCGAAGTCCTTAGACTCCGTCCTTAAAACGATATTCTTCTCCGCATAAGCCTTTAGCAGTTTGCTTATCAGGCTCTTGGAGCAAATCATATTTTTATACTGAGCCGTGCGAATATCATCGTGAGGCGTTATGGAAAACATCTCCGTAGCAAATACGTTAGGGCTGTCCGCATTCTCATCATAGCGGAAAAGATTCAAATTAAATCTCGTATCCCCGTTGATCATAGACCAATTTAACGGAGACCGCCCGCGCCCAAAGGGCAAATAGCCGCAATTGCCGTGAAAGCCATATACGCCATATTTAAACTTTTCCAGCACGTAAGCGGGAATCAGGCGCTGCCACCCCATGGATATCGCTATTTCGAATTCATTCTCCGCCATGAAGCTGCGGGTCTTTTCATCTGTGAGGAAATAGCTCTCCGCCTCAAATACCGGAATTTGATATTTTTCCGTCAGCACGGACAACCCCTTAAAACCCGAAACCTGATTTTTATTCAGCACGTCCTTATGGATAGTAATGACCAAATCCACCGGACAGATATTATGATGAATGAATTCCACAATGTTTTCCGACGTATCCTTTACGCCGAATACTACAACTTTATATTTCATACCCAGCTCCCTATTACCTTGCCGCTGCCTGGTCTGGCAGCTTTACAGCAGCAAATTCTCTTTATACCAGTCGATTGCCAAGCTGATTCCTTTCGCGAAGTCGTACTCCGGATCATAGCCCAAAAGCTTCCTCGCTTTGGATATATCCGCATTGGAATCCCGGATGTCCCCAAGCCTGTCCGGCCCGAAATTCGGTTCCACTTCTTTTCCGAGAGCCTTACATAAATTATAATATACGTCAATTAAATATTCTCTTCCTCCCGCGCCAATATTGAAGGCATTCCCTCCCGCTTCACCGGATGCAAGGCAGGCTCTTAAATTGGCCTCAATAACATTGTCGATATAAGTAAAATCACGGGACTGCTTTCCGTCTCCGTTGATAGTAGGCACTTCTCCGTTTAACAGCATACGGATAAACTTAGGAATCACCGCGGCATATGCACCATCCGGGTCCTGCCTTCTTCCGAATACATTGAAATAACGCAGGCCGTAGGTATCCAGACCATACAGCTCCTTATACAGTCTTCCGTATTCCTCATCCACCTTTTTGGTCAAAGCATAAGGGGATAACACCTTGCCTTCTGCCCCTTCCTTCTTCGGGAGCTGCGGATGATCCCCATATACAGAGGAACTGGAAGCATAAACGAATTTTTTCACTCCGTTTTGCCTGCAGGCTTCCATCATATTCAGTGTACCACGGATATTTATTTCTTCATACAAAAGCGGCATCTCGATGCTTCTGGGCACACTTCCCCAGGCTGCCTGGTTCATGCAGTAATCCACGCCCTTTGTAGCTTCCAGACAAGTATCCGGTTCTCTGATATCTCCCTTTATAAAGGTAAATTTTTCGTTTGCCGTAAGGTGCTCTATATTCTCATATTTACCGGTGGATAAGTTGTCCAGACACCTTACCGCATATCCCATTCCTATCAGCGCTTCGCAGATGTTAGAACCGATGAATCCGGCTCCTCCCGTTACGAGAAAAACACTGTCTCTTTCAAATTTCAACTCTTTATATCCCATGTTTTTTGCTCCTTTATATTCTCCGAACTTTAGTTCTCAGCCACTCCACCAGCAATATGAAATATGCCGTATAGAATGCGGAAAACCCATAAATCATATACCGTGACAGCGCCATAATCGTTAGTGATACCGCAAATACATTAGCCGCTATCGCCAAAAGGGAAAGTGCCATCAGCCATGCGCTGCCACTTATCCTTCCTTCCTCGCGAAGTGATCTTCGTATCCGCCATATAGTCATGGCAATTGCCGACAGGTAGAGAAGAAACGCTACCCAGTTTATGACAGGGTGTATTACCGCAATGCTCCGGATAAGCCCATACCCGGCAATCAGCAGATAATCGGCAAACCACCTGCCGAAACATTCCGGCAATATGCCCGCGATAATCTTTCCTGCCACTTCATCAGCCATCAGGTTTTGCGTAATATAATCGCTGGTCACCGTTTTATCGTATGTCTGATAAAAAACATCCTCTATCATTTCATACTTTACGGTGTCATGCCACTGCTCTATATGCTCCACCTTTTCCCGCCATGAATCGCCTGCATACTTGTAATTGGCCTGACGCGCCTCGGTAAGGTCGTACATTTGATAGAAAAAGACCCGTGCCTCTTCATCCTTTATGTTTTCTCCATCCTCTCTGTCTGCAGCATAGAGTATATTGGTCAGGGTATTTACCGTCCCATAGGTATTGTTAATAAAACGGCCATTAAAAACTAAGTTGTAGCTCTTTACCGCCACCGATCTTCCAAAAAAAGCTACTGCTACGATAAGAAGCACCGCTCCCACAAGACGCAGCGTGAGAGCTCCGTTTTTTACTCTGACCACAAAAAGCTTCACACAGACGGAAACTGCCCAAAGCAAAAGAGTCACCATCATCTGGCTTCTGGTAAGGGACAGCAATAAGGCCAGTATAAGAGCAAGCCACACGGATTGTATTTCATCCGCAGATTCTTCTCCATCCGTTAATATTTTGAAGCATTCCAACAAAAATAAGGTGAAAAGAGGAATACACAGCGCTTCACTCATTACGGAATTCGTAATGAATAAATGCAGGGAGGAGAAGTATTTCGTAACCATATGGGGCATTATCCCCAAAAGAACTACTACTATTTCCTCAAAGAATCGTAAAGAAAATTTCTTCGCCATATATTCCGCAAACAGCCATATGCTAAACGCGGCCAATAAGTTCTGGATGATTCCCATCGCCGTAAGCCATACTTCACCAAACAGTTCCCGAAGGCATAAGAGAAAAAGGGGATACAGCGGTTCTCTGTGAATGTGCATCTTAATATACTGATCAGAGTCGTTGTATACGCCCGGTCCGAATATGGCGAACATTCCGAGAAATAATGCGGCAAGTACTATTAATAGTCCGCCGGATTTCATGTTTTTTGTCATTACAGTCTCCAATATAGAAATTCGCCGTCCGAATAAGCCCTCTTATCGAATAAGCCCTTGAGGTCCATCAACACCTTCTGCTCATGCTCCTCATGGAAAAAGCCTGCGATTTTCTCCCTGGACAATTCAAGGAATTGTGAATGAGCCACAGCTACGATGACCGCGTCCATATTCCGGATTTCCTCCATAACATGGAAGTCGATCCCATAGAGCTTCTTCGCCTCTCCTGAATCCGCCGCCGGATCTACCACGATCGGGGTGATTCCATATTCCTCTAATTCTTTATATATATCGATAACTTTGGTATTCCTTGTATCTGGGCAGTTCTCTTTGAAGGTAAATCCTAATATTGCCACTCGCGCGCCTTTTACCGGGATATTAGTTTTGATCAAGTTTTTTACAAGGCTTTCTGCCACATATTTTCCCATGTCGTCATTGATGCGGCGGCCCGAAAGGATGATTTGTGAATGATATCCCAGCTGTTCGGCTTTATATGTCAGATAGTAAGGATCCACACCAATGCAATGTCCTCCTACGAGCCCCGGGAAAAATTTGAGGAAATTCCACTTTGTACCTGCTGCCTCTAAAACAGCCTTTGTATCGATCCCCATTCTATGGAATATGATGGACAACTCGTTCATAAAAGCGATATTAATATCCCTCTGGCTATTTTCAATTACTTTGGCCGCTTCCGCCACCTTGATGGATTCCGCCCTATACACCCCGGCCTCTACCACCAGCTCGTACACCTTCGCGATGGTATCTAACGTCTCCTCATCCATACCGGATACAATCTTAACGATAGTTTCCAGCCTGTGTACCTTATCGCCCGGATTAATTCTTTCCGGGGAATAGCCTATTTTAAAATCTACGCCGCATTTTAATCCCGATTCCTTTTCCAGGATGGGAACACATATCTCTTCGGTAACTCCGGGATACACTGTGGATTCAAATACGACAATAGAGCCTCTCGTCAGGTTCTGTCCAAGCAGGCGGCTTGCGCCCTCCACCGGGGAAAGGTCAGGGGTATGGTCGTCGTTTACCGGAGTCGGGACTGCCACGATGTGGAATTTCGCTCCCTTTAGCTTGTCCGCATCTGCGGTAAATTCTACGGATGTGCTTTTGATTACCTCCGTACCCACTTCGTTAGTAGGATCTACTCCCGACTTATACAGCTCTATCTTCTCCTTATTTAAGTCGAAACCAACCACCTTTATCTTTCTTGCAAAGGCTACCGCAATCGGCATACCTACATATCCGAGACCGACCAATGAGAGTTTTTCCTCTCCGCTTACAAGTTTCTCGTATAAATCCATCTTCTTATCCTCCATTATGAGTTATATAATATCGTGTTAATTTCACTTATATAAGAATCGATGACAGAATTTCTGTCGAATTCACATTCCATCTTCTCCCTGGCCGCTTTTCCCATATGTGCCTGCTCTTCTTTAGATAATGCGAGAAACTTCTCCATAGCCCGGATCAAATCGTCTGCATTGCCGGGAGTGAAGCCAAAGCCCGTCACCTCCTCCTCAAAAGCCTCCCTGCATCCGCTGATATTGGAAGCGATTACCGGACGTCCCGTAGCCGCCGCCTCTATAAGCGCATTCGACATGCCTTCGTGAAACGATGCCACCACAATAGCGTCTGCCTTTGCTATATAAGAATGTACTTCCGTTTGGAAACCCCACTGACTGATAATTCCTTTTTCTGTATATTCATCCAGCATTTCCTGATAATCTTCATCACAATAACCCATTACTGCAAATTCGATATCCTCTCTATGCAGCCTGACCGCCGCTTCCAGATATTCCAGGATGCCGCGCTCCTTCATTACCCTTCCAATAAAAAGGAAGGTAGTCCTTACGCCCATAGGATATGGCTCGAAAGAATGTCTTTTAAGATTCACTCCGGAGCCGTTTACCATCCGCTCTTTTTTCCCGGCAATGCGATAACCGGAAAAAATATTCCTGTTCTCAGCATTTTGAAAAAAAATACACTCCGCCTTTTTAAGACCTGTCCGGTACATATGGACAATCATCTTAAGGAAAAGGCCTTCCTTGTCAAAAGCTCCGCCCAGCCCCGTTATCGTAGTGATATAGGGTACTTTCAAAAGCCTGCTGGCGAAACCTCCGTATATGTTCGGCTTTATAGTATAAGTAATCACCATATCCGGCTTTATATGTTTTATCAGCCTCCGGTAGGCCACGAAAAGCTTCATGTCCTCCTTCACATCCATTCCCCTTCTGTTAATAGGTGTTTCGACAATCTCACACCCTTCTTCCTGAAGTTCGGCAGTCTTGGTCTGATCCGGAAGGCTGATGATTACCCTATGACTTTCCAGCAGTCTAAGGAGCAGCTCATTTCGAAAATCGTAAAGCCCGCCCGAGGAATTGGTTAAAATTAATATTATACCCATCTACTCTATCATCTCCGTATCGCTCATGTCTTTGATCATAACCTCATTATATTTCATCATACAGACCCCTGCTTTATAGCTGCCCACGGTATAGGGATTGCTTTCTCCCTTTAAGTTACGGATTACCTGCTTCGGCATATTCACGCCGCACTCATGGGCATGGGGATAGCCTCCGCCAAATCGGGGATTCACTTCGGAAATGTAATAAATGTCTCCAATCTTAAAGATGTCCATATCTATCATACCACAGAACCCACATTTTTCCACAAATTTTTCTATCGCGGAAAAAAGCTCCTTATCTTTATATGATATGGCTTTATCAGTCTCTCCGGCACGCATTTTTATCTTTTCTTTCACAAAAATCGAGGTGCACTTGCCGCTTTGCATGTCTACATAGACATCTGCTCCATACTCCGTCCCGTTCATGAATTCCTGAATCATCAGGTCATCATACAATCCGAAAAGGACTTCCAGCTCCTCTTTCCCGTATACCTTGTTTATATGCATGCTGGCGCTTCCCTTTATCGGCTTCACAAATACCGGGTAAGAAAGTTCGCCATTCCCCTCGGCAAGATAAAAAGCCTCCTTATCGACAAAGCATCTTCCCGTGGGAATCTCCATCTGCGTAAGCAGCTCATACATTTTATATTTATCGAAACAGGTTTCCACCAGTTCATAGGGGGAAATGATAGGAGTCGTTCCTGCCTCAAGAAACCTCTCTCTTTCTCTGGCAAGCAGACTAAGCTCCGGGTCGATTAAAGAGAAAGCTCCATCGATCTGTTCCTTCTTGCATATGTCCAGCACGATATCCAGATAATCGGGCGCATCGATACGCGGAACGAGATAAAATTTATCCGCTTCATAAATCGCAGGAGCGAGAACGGAGCAGTCCGTCGCTATGACTCTGCCCGTTTCCGCCAGCTCCTTCTTAAAATATTGCACGACCTTATTTCTCGTTCCCGCACTTAAAATCAATATATTCATACGTTGTTTTCAATCCTTTCAAGGCTTCCGGTCTCTTCCAGTCTTTTCTTCCTGATTTCAGCAAAATTGCCCTCTGTCACATTGGTATCCTCCGCCACATCACCTCGTCCGAGCACTGTCCGCACGGTCAGCCACAGTACCTTCATATCCATGCCAAAAGAAAGATTTCTCACGTACTCCACATCCTTCTTAAAACGACTGTCCCAATCGATGAAGTTCCGTCCGCTTACCTGAGCCAGTCCGGTAAGCCCGGGACGCACCGTATGGCGCAGTTTCTCTTCCTCCGTGTAATAAGGCAGATAGGAGACAAGAAGAGGCCTGGGGCCAATGATACTCATATCTCCCGTTAATATATTCAGAAGCTCGGGAAGTTCATCCAGACTGGTGGCACGAAGAATTTTGCCGAATTTCGTAAGCCTGATGCTATCAGGCAAGAGGTTTCCATTCTCATCCCTTTTATCTGTCATCGTTCGGAATTTGCAAAGAGTAAAGACCTTCTCATTCTTCCCCGGCCTCTCCTGCTTGAAAAAAACGGGACTTCCGAGCTTTGTCCTAACGAGTACAGCCAGCACGAAAAATAAAGGAGACAAGATAACGATTCCTATAAGCGCTAATAAGAAATCCAGTATTCTTTTTACATATCTTCCATATACCGTAATAGCCGTTACCTCCTTAATAAACCAAAAACCTGTTACTGCTCACTCCGTTCTCAGTAACAAAAACCTTTCTCACAATACTGATTATCCGGTCCATATCTTCCTGCGTATTCTTGATGTCGCTGGGAAGGCACAAGCCTCTGTTGAAAATATCCTCAGATACGCTTATCATACCGTCTTTTTCTTCCGAAAGAGAAATAAAATCATATTCCTGAAATACAGGCTGCAGGTGCATCGGCTTCCAAATAGGCCGGCACTCGATATTCTCTGCCTCAAGTGCATCCATGATCATATCAGGAGTAACTCTGCAGCCCGCTTTTATCGTCATGCAGGACAGCCAGTTATTGGCATCCCCATCCGGATTCAACGGATTCATAGTAATCTCCGGTATGTCCGAAAAAGCTTCCTGATACCGCTTATAAATAGCTTTTTTAAGTGCCTTGTGTTCGTCCAGCGACAAAAGCTGCCCCCTGCCGATTCCCGCCGTCACGTTGCTCATGCGGTAATTGTAGCCAATCTGAGAATGCTGATAATGTCTGGCAGGGTCTCTGGCCTGTGTAGATAAGAACCGTGCCTTTTCTATCATTTCCTCCTCCTCGGACACAAGCATACCCCCTCCCGAGGTCGTAATGATCTTATTGCCGTTAAAGGAATAAATACCGAACCTGCCGAAGGTTCCGGTATGTTTTCCCTTATATGTGCTGCTCAGGGATTCTGCCGCATCCTCTATAACCACGGTACCCTTCCCGGCACAGATCTCCATGATCTCCTGAAGCTTTGCCGGAGTTCCATATAAATGAACGATGATGACCGCTTTGGGAGAAGGATATTTTTCATAAGCCTTCTTCAGCGCTTCCGGAGACATATTCCACGTTTCTTCCTCCGAATCTATGAATACGGGCGTGGCGTTTTCATACATGACCGGATTGCAGGTTGCGGAAAAGGTGAGAGATGGAACAAATATAATATCTTCCTTTTTTACACCAAGCAAGCGCAGTGCGAGATGAATCGCCGCGGTCCCCGAACTTAAGGCTGCCGCATAAGGTATGTTCACATACTCCGCCAGTTCTTTTTCAAAACTGTTTACGTTAGGACCGAGAGGAGCCACCCAGTTAGTATCGAATGCCTCTTTTACGAATTCCTGCTCCTTTCCGTGCATGGTAGGAGAAGACAGGTATATCCTCTTGTTTTCCATTGATAAAACGCCTCTTTTCTTTTATAAAATAACCTGAAATATATAATGTTATGATTTTATTAAATCCTTATAATGATAGGTCGGTACGATTTCCTTCACTAAGGGGCGAATGTCCGCCACTTCTTCTCTGGATTCTTCCTTCAGCTTTTTCAGCTGGGCGAAGAATTTCATCTCATCAAGTTCTATCGGTCTCCCTACATGAATCAATTTATTTGCCGTTTCCTTCAAGCCCTCTGCATCCATGAGAAGCTCTTCGTACAGCTTTTCACCGGGGCGCAGCCCCGTAAACTCTATCTTAATATCCTCTCCTACACGGTATCCGGATAAACGGATCAAGTTCTCCGCCAAATCCAATATCCTCACCGGCTCTCCCATGTCAAGCACAAAGATTTCTCCGCCCTTCGCATAGGCTCCAGCCTGTAACACCAAGGAAACCGCTTCCGGAATCGTCATAAAATAACGGATAATATCGGGATGGGTCACCGTTACCGGCCCCCCCTTCATAATCTGCTTTCTGAAAAGCGGGATGACGCTGCCATTGCTGCCAAGGACATTTCCGAAGCGCACTGCGACGAACTCCGTCTCGTAATGGTTGTTGAAGGTCTGAATGATCATCTCACAGATACGCTTGCTGGCTCCCATAATATTGGTTGGGTTCACCGCCTTATCGGTGGAAATCAGTACGAACTTCTTTACCCCGTAAAAAGCTGCCGCCTGAGCGGTTTTCCAAGTACCGAAGACATTGTTCTTCACCGCCTCGTTGGGGCTGTCCTCCATCAAGGGAACATGTTTATGCGCCGCCGCATGATAAACGATGTCCGGCCTGTAATGTTCGAATATCCAGTTGATTCTGTTCGTATTGCGAACAGATGCGATAAGCACCACGAGATCCAACTGTGAGTCGGAGTCCGCATCACAATATTTCGTCTTTAACTCCTGCTGTATGTCATATACGCTGTTTTCATAAATATCCAGAATAATAAGCTTCTTCGGCCTATGACCTGCAATCTGCCTGCACAGCTCACTGCCGATGGAGCCGCCTCCGCCGGTTACCAGGACCGTTTTATTCTGCACATAGCCAAGTATCGAATCGATATCCACACTGATGGGATCCCTGCCGAGCAGATCCTCAACTTCAATGTCTCTTAACTTGCTGACATTGACTTCCCCGTTCACCAGCTGATACATACCGGGCAGAGAGCGCAGTTTACAGCTTGTCTCCTTGCAGATTTCCAGAATCTTTCGAAGCTCAGAACGGGAAATAGAGGGCATGGCCACGATAATTTCATCGATATCGTAAATGTCGGCGCATTCGATAATCTTATCCCTGCCGCCGGCTACCTTGATTCCCTGAATGTATCTTCCCCATTTACCCTTGTCGTCATCAATGATACATCTGATGACCATAGTGCTGAAATTGCTGTTCACAATCTCCTTGATGATGACATTTGCCGCCTCGCCCGCGCCTATTACCATAACAGAGATTCCATTTTTCTTATTCTGCTGCTTGTGCTTCTGACTTCTCAAAAACCTGTAAGAAAAGCGACTGACAAAAATCATGCTGATCAGCACAAACATATACAAAAAGTAATAGCTCTTAGGCACCGGCTGCTGTACAGTCTTAAAAAACTGCAAGCCAACGCTGTTTAAAACTGCCGAAATTACACAGGACACAACCACGTTCTGCAGCTCCGTCTCTCCCGCAAACGCCCACAGGCTGTGATACAGCCTGAAAAAGTAAAAAATGAGCAGCGTCAGCAATATATTGACCGGAAGAAATCTTGTAATAGGGTCCAGAAAGTGGGCCGGTACCGTGTCGATATGAAATTCGTAACGAATGAGCACCGCCATATAACTTGCAAAAATAATGCTGATGATATCATAAATGATCAGGCTCGTTCTTCTGTAGAACAATTTTACATTAAAAGGCTTTCTATCTTTCTTCATTCGTTTCATCCTTTTTACCCATATCGAATAGCAGAGGCGCTAGCACAATAAGCAAGGTAAATCCTGCCGGATGGCAAAGATGAAATATCCATTCCACCAGGCCCGCCGTGGCAAAAGCCACTACGACTGTCGCCGGCATCGCAGCACAGGGAACGCTCTCCTTCCTTCTTCCAAAGAAAATACATCCCTGAACGAAAGTTGCAGCTCCCAAGAGGATAAACACTACTCCCACAAGGATACCGTGGTCATACGCAACCTGGAGATAAATATTATGTGCATGGACTGCCAATGTTCCATCCGGCAGCAGAGCACCCATCTCATCATGCCCCGTCAGATTAAGCTGGTCCAGATAAGCACGGAAAATATCCATACGTCCATTGGCATATTCCTCCGTCTTCTCATATACGCTGGTATCTTCCACGATATCGTCCTTATCCTCCGGAGTCTCTGTAAAATCACCTTCCTGTGCATCTCTTTCAAGCTCCGCTGCACGGGCATCGTCCGCTGCACGTTCTTCCTTAGTCTTAGTGCCGATGATACCCAGCTTAGGCTCGCTGCCGTTAGCTGCCGCTTCGCCTGCCCCGTCACTTTGCCCAGACTGATATAAATCGCCGACGCCGCCTTCCCATACGACCTCACCCTCGCTGTTAAATCTCTTCGCACGGTATTTCTGATATTCTTCGCTTCTTTCATAGGAAGATGTTCCGCTTTCCTCAATGCCGAAAATCTTATTATTGAACACTTCCACAAAGCGCTCGACCGTTATATAATACATGGAATCCCATTCGCTGCCTCTTTCAATCGCATCCGGGAACACTTCCACCTCATATTTGTATACATCGCTGCCAAGAGCAGGAATAATCCTCTGACCGGTAAAGACAATTGGGAAACACCAAATTACCGCTGCGCCCATCACTACAAACAGGCGCAGAATATTTATAAGTCTTTCTTTTCCCACGCCCCCTGCTGCCATTACCACGCCTACCACCAGCATTGCGGCTACGGACATGAATCCGGTTCTGGAGGCCGTAAACAGCATATATGTGCCGGAAGCGCCCAGCACCAGCAGCTCCGCCCATATATCCTTCAGCTTATGAGACTCTTTGTATTTATCCATAAGTTTCATCAACGCCGCACATATGATGAACGTCAGATATACCGCAGTTACCGTCACCGTATGGAAAATAAACGGGAATCTCGGATATACCCACGATAAAAACGGCCTGTGCAGCATGGAAAAAATAATGCAGCAGACAAAATGCAGGATCAGTCCGTTACTCATATTTTGCAGCAAATGTGCCTTTTTATCCCAAAGCGCATAGCAAAGGTAGAACAATACAAAAGAAATGACCAACGCTACCGTCCACCATCTCGTATTTCTGAATACGATAATAAGCAGGAAGAACAGTCCCAATACTCCGCCGTACCAGAGAGAGAGCCGGTTCATTTTTTCTTTTTTCAGGAGCATGAAAACGAGACGCCTTGCGATGGTTACAATTACTAAGCCGGAAAGCACCAGCGCCAGTACCCCGTACCGTACCGCCTTCAAATCCAGTTGGTCCATTGCCAGATAATCTACATAGTAGCTATAATAATGATAAACCGCTGCTGCTGCCAAGGCAGCATACACCAGAGTGATCTTGTTAAATATCTCTTTTTTCTTGCACATAGTAAGGATTGCCAGTGCAAAAAAAACGATGAACTGGCGTTCCGCAATTCTATGATGAATGTCGTAAAGACCGTTCATATAATTGCAGCATGCCCATACGGCGCCTGCAATAAAAGCCGACTGAAGATAATCCGCCCCATGCTCCTTTATTTTATCTCTAAGGGGTACGTACCTGCTTCTGTCTCTTTTATGATTAATGGCGTAAAACAGTGTAGCGCTGCCTAACAGCACTCCTATCGTATAAAAGATGTTATCCGTAAACTGTCCGCTGAAAAATCTGCGCACACTTATGATATACAAAGCGCCCCCTGTTATTGCCGCCGCCACAATATTGGCTGTATAACGGAACGCCTTTTCCACGGTAATCAGCTTGTCCTTCTTAGACAAGCGAAAATATACTTGTACAGCTCCGACTAACAGAGCCGCTAAAATGAGAAGTATCACATCGTAAGCAAATATTTTGTCCTTACGGAGCGGAACCATATAATAATATTCTCCTACGATATTATAGCCCTGAAGCTCATCATAGTTATAAACCAAACGGCTTACATACTGTGTCCCCGCTGACGCCGTCTCTTCCAGACCAAACCATACACGGCTGCCGTTTAACCCTTGAAGAAAGAAATAGTAGTCGCTTCCCACTTCCAGATCCTCATTGATATAGACGGGACAAAAGCCGGGAATATCGATGAATCGCACATCTACTTTTTGTTCGAACATAACCTGCATGTCCGAATCCAGCATACGGAAGATAAAGGAATCCACTCTCTGGTCTTTGTTCCAGCCGTTCTCGAAATCCGCAATGTACAAATTGACCGTTCCTAAATGGTCGTACTGAGCGATAAAACGTTGTAAAAGGTAATCCTCACCTATGCTGTCCGAAGAACCGGCCAGAATCTGATTACTGACAGAGGGAATCGTCTCGTCCCACATACGGATTGGATAAATCGTCATCATTGCTATTAAGGTAAGCAGTATTATTACGCTCTGTATCGCGTGACTTTTATTTACAATTTTATACATATGGTCTCTCCATTTCAAATGGTAAGTATAGCACAGATGCCCTCAGTTTACAAGAACAGCAACCATGGCCGGAAGCGTGAACCAGAGGATCAGCACATAGCGGGGCAGATACGTAGGGCCGAGAATTGCAGTAAGCCATACGAGCAGCACCATCAGGAAGGGGATGAGCAGGTCATAACGCCTTGTATAATAAGTATAGCCAAAAGTAAAGGCGAACACCCAGAAAAGAAATCCGGCCGAAAACATCATGGATAGGACAGGCACCTTCTGCTGTGCAACCTCCAGGGACATACTTCTATACCAATCGTTCAAAATCGGAAGCTTGCTCTCCCTGGTTCCAGGCTGCTCCACCTCATAACCGAAGAACGAGCTATCCTCATACGTAAAGGTAAATACTTCATTTCCACGATATACATCTATGACCGTGTCCGGATACCAGAGCCCATAGGAAGTCATGAACCATGCATTGATATACGTAAATGGATGTTCCATTCCTATCTTCGCCCAAAGCCTCATGTATTTTCCCGGATCAGCAGCATAAGCCTCGTTATCGAACCATATCTTTACCCCGTCGGATACCTTCGCCGTATAAAACCTAAGCGCTTCCTCGGGGAGAATCTCATACAAGGTCTCCAGGTCCTCCTCGGTAAAGCTCTCTCTGTCATACTCATAAGCTCTTGAAAGCTGTTGGAGCGGAACAGTCAGCATCTCCTGCTTTCCGGCAGACTGTGCCGAAAGCAACGCCGAAAGACCTGCTGCCGCGAGAAAATAAACCGCGAATATGCCTCCCAGGAGGAATGCCAGCTTCCTACGCACATCCTTCATGTAAAACAAAAGTACCGGTGCCATAACGAGAAAAGCATACATACCGTTATGCCGAAAGGACATCATAACAAAGGCACAGCTTCCAAAAAACAGCAGCTTCTTCCAAGAAGCAAAAAAGCTCTCTTTCTCTCTAGCCATATCCGCCATGGAAAGAAGCAGTAAAAGCAAAGCAGCAGTAAAGATTCCATCCTTCGCCGAGCATAAGGTGAACATGACGATTACCGGGAAAAAGGCGAAGTAAAAAAAGGTGCCGGCGCGAAGGAGGAATGCAACGCCTCTTTTTTTCATATAGGAAACCACATAAGTAAACACCCCTGACATGAAAAGCATTTGGAGCAGCGTATAGGCTGCAATTCCCATATTATAAGAGTCGGTCAGCTTATTTACCCCTAAAATCGTCCCTCCCAGCAAAAGCACGTGAAAAAGAGGATGGTGAGTAGTAAAATTTCTCGTCTGCACCTGAATGAACTCATCCTGCGCATCATATACGAAAAAGCCCGGATATACCGCCAGAAATACCGGCAGCCAGCAAAGAAAAAACAGGCACATCGTAAGTGCCGTCCGCTTTCTTTCTGACAAACCGTTCCACTTCCCATAGAGCTTATGCCATACGCTGTCTCTATCCACAGACTTTTTTTCGCTTTTATCACGGTCTCTTCTCTTCTGCCAGGCCTCAAGCGTTTTCCATGTGCATTGTATCCAGATTGCCAGTATTCCGGTCCAGATTACGATAGCTATCCACATGCCGGAATCCTTAAAATTTACGTTTTCCCCATAATCCAGCTGAACGCCGAAGGCGATGCAGCAGGAAAACAACAGTCCTAAAAACCCTGCCGCTGCAGCGCTTTTCCTATCTATTTTTTTTCCTGCGTTTACGAAGGAGCGGTAAAGCGCATAAGCACAGCCTCCCCATAGAAATACACTAAGAAAGCTGTTGCTTATTGCAAGACTGTTTTCCTTCAAATTCAGCATCTTCGGCAGACACCACGTCCCTGCGAGGGCTAGCAGCAAAGATACAATAATAGCCTTTTTTTTCTGCATAACCGCTTATTCCTCTTCATTCATGACTTCCCTTATGACAAATTGAGGGGAGTTATTCATAGAAATATACATTCTGCCGATGTATTCTCCTATCAGGCCAAGCATCAGCATTATCATGCCTCCTATAAATACCAGCGCCGACATCATGGAGCTAAAGCCCATGGGAACAGCAGGGTTAACAAACTTTTTAATTATCGTATATATTCCGTAAATAAATCCCATAGAAGCAAGCAGACAACCGATAGCAGTAGCAATGCGAAGAGGCTTCACACTGAACGCCGTAAAGCCGTTGAACCACAAGCCTAACAGCTTCCGAATGGTATACCCGGAGGTTCCCACCTCCCTTTCTCTATGATGTACGTTCACATTGCTGATGCGCTTCGTCGCCCGGAGCACCAGTCCGATTACGTAAGGATAAGCATTGGTATACCGCTTCATCTCCTCCACCACGAACCTCTTTGCCGCAAAGTAACTGGAAACATAAATATCCTTAGGTTTGCCCAGCATGATCCTCGCCATCTCTTCGTTTACCCAGCTTCCGAAATTACGAAACACCGAGTGCATCTTATGGTCGTATTTCGCATATACCACGTCGGAACCCTTTTCGATTTCCTCAAGCAGCTTGCCCACTTCATCGGCAGGGGTCTGTCCATCATCATCCAGGCATACTGCCACATCGCCCTTTATATGATGAAAACCTGCCATGAGAGCTGCATGCTGTCCAAAATTCCTTGCCAGATTTATGCCCTTAATTTTCTTATTTTCCTTACACAAAGTACGAATTTCGTCTAACGTTTTATCCGGAGAGCAATCGTCAACCAGTACTATTTCGTAGTCGTATTTTTTCCCATCTTTGTTCAAGCCTTTTACCGCTTCCGTTATTTCTGCCACTACCTTGGAAAGCGTCTGCTCCGACCGGTAGCAGGGAATCACGAAGCTTATCAGCTGACTGTTATCATCCTTTATATCTATGTCCATCAGATACATATCCTTTTTCTCACCATCCGAGCATTCCACAGCTTTTAGTATAGATCTCCTGACGAAGCCCGCCTTTTCATAGCTGCTGACCGCTGCCTCGTTATCGGTAAATACTCTCAGTATAATCTTATAAAGCTTCATATTCTCAAAAGCATATTTTACCGCAAGCTTCGCAGCTTCCGTTCCATAGCCTTTTCCTGCCGCATCGTCTTCTCCGATGAAAATACCGTATTCTGCTTCCTTCTTGTCCATATCCACATCTCTGAAATACACGCTTCCAATAGGACGCATCCCTTCTTTTTCACAAATAATAAACTGAACGGCACTCCCTGTCTCTACCTTAGTCCTCATCCAATTCTCATGGCTTTCCGGAGTAAAGGCCTCTCTGAATATGAAATTTCTCCTGACCCTTTCCTTATTCCTCCACATCACAATACAATCCGTATCTTCATAAGTCATTGGTCTAAGTATTATATTCTTCCCGATGATATTCATAGTCTGCATAAAACTCATATGCTCCTTCCCCGCGTAATAAAATTATTCTTTAATCACTCCACAATCTCTTCGGTTATATATCCTTGGATTTCATACACGCCGATTATTCCGTTTATTGTGTCAACCAGCCTTACCTTTGTCTCCACTCCCTGATCCGCGTAATAATCCGTCAAAAAGTCCGTACCCATTTCAAGCTCCGCCATCATATAGACGTTCTCGTCATAGGCGAGCGCCTCCTGCATGGAGCTTAGTCCAAATGCTTTCAATTTCTTATCATAAAGCGGGCTTTTATTCAGCCAGCCTCCCATAATGTCGTAATTAGCAATATGATTATTTACATTCTGAAACATCTTCTCGGAATACGGTATTTCGGTAACGGGGTCCGATACAGAAGAATACACATCGATAAAATAAAAATTGTCCTCATGAGAGCGGCAGTATTCCTTCATCGCTATGTCTGTTTTATTCGCTTCCCTGCGCGCTGCATATTCCGCATCTACCTTCCCGATCCCCGGCAGAAGGGAAGCCGCAGCCGTCAGTGCGATAACTGCCGAAAAAACTGCCGTCGCTTTTATCTTTCCACAGATTCGAGCTTCGATTCCTTGGCCTTCCATATGAAGCATAGACCATAAGATGCATAATTCTATCAGATACAAGGAATGAGTAATGCGTTCCGGATAGCGTCCGTTTATGAGAATATACATCCAGAGCACGGTTCTTACAAATCCCATAAGAAGCAACTTCCAGACTATTCTCCACACCCCGGCACAGGTCCGGTTGCCGCGCACCGCTTCGCCTTCCCATGTAAGACGATCTTTTGTCAGACATTTTTTTGTCGAACAATTCTTTGTCCTGCATACCTCATTCCATATTCCTGCGATAAAAACGGAAATATACGACAATACTACCATGACATTCCACGGATAATCATCGGGATTCGTCGAACCTTCCGGTTCCTTGTGGAAAGTCCTATAACGGTATTCCCACAGCTTCTCCACAAAATTTTCTCTCAGAGATACCGTCTGCTGCCTGACATCAGATTGATACTCCGCCATAGCGTTAAGTATTCCAGCGTCTAATGTATCGTCCATGCCGAAATTATATCTCTCGAGCAGCATATCCTGTTCCGCCTTAGTAATTCCCAGCCTCTCATACAGCTTTTCATTCCGTTCATAGGGCGGAATCTCTTGAAAATCATACAGCTTGGTCCTGCTGTCGAAATAATCGATGAAGTTCCTCCAGTTTCCTCCGCTGTATGCCGCATCATTTACCACATAAAGCAATACGATGCCCGCCAGAATACTTCCAATAACACCCAAGTATTTCACTATATTTTCCGTAGAAAAGAGCGCCGCTTTCCCGTGGCCCTCCATGGACCATCTGTATATACCCGCCGCGCAAATAAAGGGCAGTGCAAGAAGAAGCATTTCCGAACGTATGCCGAACGCCACAATGACCAGAATAATGCTGCATAGGTTCCTTTTTATAAATTTTCTTACGGAAGGTTCGGTCTTTGACGTGACGAATAAAAAAGCTGCCGTTCCTGCCAGCAATGCGGAAGTGACCGTATACTGTATGAATATAAAATGCTGCAGAAACAGTACCGTCATCACAAGGCCCTCCAGCCCTGCCATCAGCAGCTTGGAGACCGTACTCCTTCGAAAGCAAAGGCTTCTTTGCACGATGAGATAAAAGCAGACAAACTGACACCCGCACAGAAAGATACCATAAACCGGCGCCTGTGGAAAAACACGGTAAATCAGGCTGATCAACAGGCTCATAGGATACAACATCTGTATGTTGCGGCTTTCCGGTTCGCCTGTATAGACCCCTGCCAGAATATCCTTCATCACCACATCATCGTTCAAATCGAAATAATAATCATACCGCACCGCCGCCAGCACGCCCAGAATTATCATAAGCCCCGCTGCAATTATTTTATTATCATGTTTTTTATAAAACCTGCTAAGCACCATAGAATTCCTTTACCTTACCGGCAACATAGTCCACTTCCTGCTCCTTAAGTTTATAGAACATCGGCAGCCGCAAAAGTCTCTCGCTTTCCTTTGTGGTATATATGTCCTCTCCGTGGAATCGTCCGAATTTTATACCTGCCGGAGCCGAATGGAGAGGCACATAATGGAACACCGAAAGGATTTCGTTCTTCTTCAGAAAAGCGATGAGCGCCGCTCTTTCTTCCATGTCCTTCGTCTTTATATAGAACATATGCCCGTTGTGGATACATCCCTCCGGCACTTTGGGAAGCTCTATTTTTCCACTCTCCATAAGACGGCTTAGTCTTTCATAATATTGCTTCCATCTCGCCAGACGGATATCGTTGATTTCATCCGCCATCTCTAACTGCGCATATAAATAAGCTGCGTTCATATCGCTGGGCAGGTAGGAGGAACCATGATTCATCCACCGGTATTTATCCACCTGGCCTCTGAAAAATTTGCTTCTGTCCGTACCTTTTTCTCTGAAAATCTCCGCATCTTCGATGTATTTCTCATCCCGGATCAGCAAAGCGCCGCCTTCTCCCATGCTGTAGTTTTTCGTTTCATGGAAGCTGAAGCAGCCGAAATCTCCGATAGTTCCAAGCGGCTTTCCCTTATAAGAAGCCATAATCCCCTGTGCTGCATCCTCTACCACGATTAGCTGATGTTTCCTCGCAATTTCCATGATTTTATCCATCTCGCAGGACACGCCTGCATAGTGAACTACCGCAATTGCCCTCGTTTTCCCGGTAACGGCAGCTTCAATGAGATTTTCGTCTATGTTCATCGTATCAGGCCGTATATCTACAAATACGATTCTGGCCCCCCTCAGCACAAAGGCATCCGCCGTAGATACGAACGTGAAGGAAGGCATGATCACTTCATCCCCTTCCTTTATCTCAGCAAGGAGAGCCGCCAGCTCAAGCGCGTGGGTGCATGAGGTAGTAAGAAGACTCTTGCTCGTGCCCGTCCTTTCCTCTATCCACGTACTGCACCTGCGGGTAAATTCTCCGTCTCCGCATATCTTCTGGTTTTCTACCGCCTGCCGCATATACTCCATTTCTTTTCCCGTAAATGGAGGCACATTAAAGTTAATCATAATATTCATTCTCCCTTTCGATTTATTCCTGCGGGCAATGAGCCAAGCACAAGCTTGCTTGCATTTGACTTTATTGCTGATACACCTTGTAATTTTCATTTTCAAATACGCACCGATAATTATGTGACGCAATAAAATCCAGTATCAAATCCGACTTTTCTCCGGATACAATTTCCTTTCCCGTGTCGTTATGAAGGACTACCGTAGGCAGAGTATCTATTTCTTCAAGCGCACGGTCGAGAGCATCGTAGGTATTGCTTGGTATCTCCGGCCAAGTGGTGAAAATGGCGGCGGGTACATCCAGAATATAGCTAAGTCCAGGCGCATCTCCCCAAAAGATTGCCGGCTCATTAGAAAGTTTTCCCTCTTGCCAGAACGCAATAAGACTGTTCAGGCTTGCTGCATTTTCGCTGGTCGTATACATCCCCGCCAGCACACTGCTGTTCTCCACCTGAGAGTCCCTCTTTTCCCCGTATATTCCGTCCCGGAACACATACCTACAGCCAAAGCCGATTCCCTGTACAAGAATCATCAGTATAATCGCCGCGGCAAATGCCTGAAACGGGAAATAAACCGCTCGTCCTTTTATCTTTAGCCATATCCGGTAACAGGCCCATAAGGTATAGGGAGCGACCAAAAACAGGTTGTTCATATTCTGATAGGTGTAATTATTGCTTCCAATTGGCGTGACCACAATAATGATGAGCACGATAGCGGCCAGTATGCGCTCCTCTTTGTACGACCTGCCGGAAATAAAGCCCCCGATTCCCGCAATACAGCAAATAACAGACAAAATGAGAAACAACATCATCCACTGGAAAACACTTCCTTCATTATAGTAGCGCAGAGAGAACATACCCTGACCCAGATAAAAACGAAACAATACTAAAATTCCAATGCAGTACAGAAGTTTTTTAAGCCTTTCGTACTGTCCCCTTTTTATATAAAACATAATGATTCCCGCAAATATACATGGAATCATGTAAGCAATCCACTTCAAAGAAGATGCATATGCGCTTGCGATATCGGAAAGCATTCCAATAAGAGTGTAATCGGACGCTTCTTCCGTCATCCCGAACAGCCCGCTTATCATGCCGATAAAGGAATCCATTCCATACCTTGCAATTATGATAAGCAGAATACTGCCTATTCCCACAAAGTATCCAACAAGGCAAAGCCCTGTTTTTTTAACGATAACAGAAATCTTATCTTTATTCAGCCATCCTGCGAACCACAGCGCCACGATCAAAGCTGCTTCCACGAGGTTGGGAAAGCGCACCATAACATTGAGCCCAAGACTTGCTCCCGCCAATATATAATAGCTTTTCCTATCGCTTATCAGCGCCCGATAGAGCAAGATACTCCCTGCTGCAAACAAGAAATAAGTCAGATAATTATACAAAATCGTCGTAGGACACCAGCAAAGGCTAAGAGCGATCATCTCTCCGACAAAAGCTATCCCCCCGTCCATCCAATGCCTTAAAGCATAATAACAGATGAGCGCCAGAGCGCTTAAAAGCAGCCCCGTATATATATTCATACCCAAAAGTGTATTTCCAAGGGGCAGCTTCATCAAAAAAGATCCAGCCACATTCGCCAGATAGGTCGCCAGCACCCATGTAATATCCATCCGATCCATAAAGCGGTAATATCCCAGCGAATAGGTAGTATCCGTAATGTCGATTCCCTGATTGATAAGAAGCAAAGGATAAAGAAACAATATGAACGGAAACACTGTCTTCTCCGCTATTTTCATATACACATTCCCTTTCCAATCCGTAAGCGTTCTCATTCAAATACCCCTCTGTCCGCTTAGGCGGACGCTAACTTCAATCTAATCTCTTTTATGAAAAGCTGCTGTCAATTTTCTTAAGCCATGCCGCCGGCTTAGTCTTCGCCAGGTGCCTGCCGATGTAAGCGAAGATAATTCTGCGTACTGCATCTATAAAGATTCCTGTCAAATACACCAGAAACACGGACAGCAATAAATGAACAACAAAGCCACCTACACCCGCTTCACTTACCGGTCCGATGAATTCATCCAGCCATCCGGTCCACATCGAGCGAATATCGATATGCTCATGGAACAAATAAACGCCGAAAGTAAGGGGAGAGATGGCGCATATAATATCAGCCGCTCTCTCCGGTATCTTCACATAGCGGAAAGCACAAAATAATGAAACGGCGCCCGCCAGGCAAAGCAAATAATTATAATGGAACGGCACCGTAGAGTAATAAGCGAAGGCGCCCGTTTTTTCATGGATATAATAAAATACGCATACGACAACAAATATGGCAAAGGCACAGCCCGCATAGGCAATCCATGCACGCCTGCCTGTAGAAAAGGATTTCAGTCCATACAGCCTGATATAAGCCGCAATCAGATAAACGCACAAAAACCAGCCAAAGTCATAACCGAACCTGTCTGTAACAAACTGCACCGGAGAGATGCTTTTGAACCCGCAAAAGAATACGAGCAGCAACACAAGGGTAATCTGCAGCTGTTTCCTGTTCATCGTTTTCACCGCCAGATTGAGCACCGGGGTAAAAAGATACAGAATTACATAAGAGGTTGCAAACCAATAATGCTCCGTCTCTATAGGAAATAAATATTGTATCCATAAGTAAATACCGCCCGCTCCATTTCCTGCAGCTCCGCTCCCCAGCATGAAGAGGGGAATGAGCGTCGAATAGAACAGCACCTGACAAATGAGAACTACGATACGTTTTATTTTAAATCCCGCTTCTACGAGAAAGTAGCCGCTGATCAACACATATACGTTGACCGCCACGATGCAGAAAGACTCTATGAGGGTCCCTATGATTTTCTTCGCATCCGCACTCTCTCCCAAGGAAAGCAATGCACCGGTATGATTCAGGTAATGCAGTGTCACCACCATGAACATTGCGATGATTCTTAACAGTTCGTAGTTTGCCTGACGTTTCGAATTCGACATACGTCTCTCCCTAAGCTTCTTTTTTTCTGAACACCCAAAGCTTACTGAAAATATAATTACATACGATTACGATTACATTACATATAAATTTGGAAACAACATCATCCACACGAATTACATCTACCAAAATATACATGAGGACGAGTTCCATGATTCCCGTTACAATTCTTGCGCTAATAAACGATACGAATTCTTTATGCATTCCGGTTTTATCCGTTACCTTACTTTTAAATACGAAGGTACGGTTTGTCCAGTAGGCGAAGAGAACCGCCACGACCCATGCGAAGGCAGTCGCTATCAGAACCAGTACCACCTTGTCCTCATCCGCTCCAAGCACCTTAGCTGCCGCCGCGTAGGCGAGCATATTTACAAGAAATGCGAGAAAACCGTAGAATAAATAATTCACCGCCTCCTCATATTTTTTGTACATATTAATAATAAATTCTATCATCGTTTCTTCCTTTTGCTTTTTGCAATCCTTTCGTCTTATATTACCTTTCCCTCGATGCTTGTCCGTTTTCTACACGGTAGACGATGTCGCATTTTTCAATCGTCTGTAATCTATGGGCGATAATAACCAATGTCTTTCTTCCGTGCAGGCGATTGATGGATTCCATAATTGCCGCCTCCGTATCGTTGTCCAGAGCAGAGGTTGCTTCATCCAGAACCAATACCTCCGGGTCCTCGAACAGTGCACGGGCTATACCGATACGCTGCCTTTGCCCTCCGGATATGCGGATCCCTCTTTCTCCGATGCCTGTATCAAGCCCCTCGGGCAGCCCTCGCACGAACTCGTCAAGCTGCGCTTCCTTCAGCGCCTGCCATACCTTATTATCGTCAATATCCTCATCCGCATAGCCAAAGGCAACATTTTTACGGATCGTAGAATCGATCATAAAGATGGTCTGCGGAATATAGCCGATATTTTTCAGCCACGATTCATAATTCTCCCTGACTTCTATGCCATCCGCCAGTATCTCGCCCTCCTGCAGGCGCAGAAGCCCCAGCATGATATCAACCACTGTAGTTTTGCCCGCTCCCGAAGTTCCAACGACGCCGACGGACTTTCCTACCGGAATGCTCATCGTCGCTTTATCGAAGATGAGAACATCTGTATTAGGGTATTTATACGTGATATTCTTTAAAAGTATTTCCCTTTTAACCGGAAGTTTCTCAATATTTCGTTTTTGCCTATAAACTTCCTCCTTATAATCGATGTTTTCATCCCGGATATCCTCCTGAAGATTATCCGTTACTCCCATGAAAAACGGCTCAAAATAAGCGATGGAGGTCAGATAATTGTTGATACGGTTGGCGCTTGGAATCAGGCGCATCGCCGCCACGGCCAGCGTCGTAATCTGAGGCACGATATCGGCCACCGCCGTTCCTCCCGATATTTTTATCATCAGATAAAAGACCATGCCCGCAATCGCTACAGTCTCTATCAGAAGTCTCGGAGTGGCATTAAATATATTATAGCGCTGCACGGCATTTACATATCCTGCTCCGCAGGCGGAATATTCGTTAATAAAATAATTTTCTTTATTTGCCACTTTGATTTCTTTAATACCCATGACCGACTGCTCAATCCACTTATACAGTCCGCTGTAATAGTCCTGATTCTCTTCTCCGGCCTTACGCATGATGGGTTTTAAGATTCCTTTGATTATTAAGAGCACTGCAACTAACAGCACCGAAACCGTCGCCGTCATCATCACATCCGATTTCAGACAGACGCACACCAGACACACGAATACAATCAGCTCGCTGAAAAGCTGCAGAAGGCTCAAAATCAAGCCATACATATTGTTGACGTCAGAGGTGATGCTGCGCTGGATTACCGAAGTATCCGCGTTCAGATAGTATTCGTAGGGCCGCTTCATAAAATTGATCATCATTCTTCTTGAAGTGGCAAATTGATTGCTGTATACAAATTTAAGCTGCACCTTATTTTGAAAAAATAAATAGGAATTCTTCACAGCGAACACCACGATCAAGGCTCCCATGACTACCATCGTAAATTGTGCAACGCTCTGCATATGAAACATATCGTATATTGTCGATAAGAGCTTATTCTTCTCGATTGCATCCGGGTCTGTGATTACCGCTGCAACGGGATAAACCATGCCGATTCCCAAGGTCTCCAGCACCGCCCCTATCAACATGATGAATACAAGGCCCACCATCTTTTCCTTCTGTTTTCTGTCCAGTAATATATTTAACTTTGCCAGTATTTTTACCATTCGGTGTCTTACCTCTGCTCGTTTATTGCTACTGTTCACTCCGTTCGCAGTAACGCATGATTTCCGCATGTCAATTCGCTCCGCGAAGAAGAAATCATCTTTGTATTTTAGCATACTTACTTATAGGATTGCAAATTCTCCATATTCAAAACCATAATCGCCTCATATTCCATCCTTCTTCCCTTCGAAAGATAAAATTCTCTGCTTCCATCATTACTGAACTCCTCACCCATTTCTTCTTGCAACGTGCTGCCGGGATGAAATAGTATTTCCAGCATTCTATCTTTTTTATATGCCTGTTCCTTCATAAGGGGCAGGACCCTGCCAACGCGCTTCGCATCCATATGTCCGCTGAACAACACTCCCCACAAAAACATAGGGCGAACATTTATTCCCTCCCTTTTTATTATTTTTTCCATATGTATAGAATAAAAATTTAAAAGCAAATTTTTAATGATATTGACCGGACGGTATGATTTCCATAAAGAAAAGCTCATCAAAAACGGGCGTATCGGCTCCTTGGTCACACGGATATAATCCACCAGATACTGCCGCTTTTCCATTACTTTCATGAGTGCTTTATATACGATGGGAATCATCTGAGTATGCTGATGACCGTCAAAACGAAGCGGCACGCCAATGCCGTAATCTTCACCGAAATGCTCCCTGAAGCATTCTGTCTGCGCTTCTATCTCCGCCGCCAGTTCGCGTTCTATCTCTTTATATTTCCACGGACAATAATTCCATAGAAAGAGAGTTCCCCATCCTATTTTAAAGTAACCTCGCTCGTCAACAAGATGAGACACCGTTTCTACAGGTGCCAGACAATGGCCCTCCATAAAATTAAGATGAACGCTTAGGAGAGGCATTCGAGACCATCTGTTTTTCTCTCTATTGAATTTCTCCGCATATTCCTCCAGACATTTCATATTGGTCAGCACACTAATACTGTCTAACTTTTCTGCATACAGACATTTTAGAATGTCCTCCGAAACATGACCAGATAACCCATAGTCATCCGCATGAATATCTATTCTGCTCCGGCTTACTTCTTTACTCTCCATCTTCTGATTCCTGTCCTTCCTCACCAGTCTGGGCATCTATCCATATTATAGACTGTATGATATATCTAGGCCGCGATTTAGTCTCCAAGTATATTTTTCCCACATATTCTCCTACAATACCAAGAGAAAATATCGTCAGCCCTCCCATCATCAAGGTAACGACCATTGAAGTCGTATATCCGGGAATATTGTGACCCGAAAGCCAATCCACAAGACTTATAATAATCATAATAACACTAAACACACTGACGACAAAACCGAGCAGCGTAATGAGTTGAATTGGTCTCGTACTCATAGAAGTAATTCCGTCTGCTGCTAATTTTACCATCTTTTTAAAAGTATACTTAGATTTTCCTGCTTCTCTTTCCTTTACATCAAAATAAACAATATCAGATGGAAATCCCATGGTCGGAATAAGCCCACGCAAAAATAGATTTACCTCTTTATATTCTTCCAAAGCAGTTATTGCCGTCTTCGAAAGCAGTCGGTAATCCGCATGATTTTCCATCACATTACTTCCTAAAAGATTCATCATTTTATAGAAACATGTTGCAGTCATTTTTTTAAAGAATCCATCGCTATTCCTATCATTCCTTACTCCATATACAACTTCGCTACCCTTTTGATATGCTTCAATAAATCCATCAAGCGCTTCAATATCCTGCTGTAAGTCAGCATCTATCGTCACTACCATATCCGCATGCTTTCCCGCCGTCAGCATCCCAGATAAAATCGCACTTTGGTGTCCGCAATTGCGCGAAAGGCAAAGCCCGGAAAAAACGCAGTCTTCTTTGCACAAATCAACGATGATCTTCCAAGTATCGTCCTTGCTTCCGTCGTTAACGAACATAATTTTACTTTTAGGCGATATTTTGTCTTCTTTCACAAGCCTGCTCAATTTGTCGCGCATCACGGCTGCTGCATGCTGCAGTCCTTCCTCCTCGTTATAACACGGAACAACCAAATATAAAGTTTTTTCTCTATTTCCATATTCGCTCATTTTCTTCCCCCTATCCTAAGCATCTATTTAATCATTTTCCTAAATCATCTCATTCTGCCTATGCATCTTTGGCGGCTCATAATTGTCCATGAAATCCTCGCCCAGGTACACGATTTCCTCTGCGAAGCGGATAGCAGAGGGCACCGTAAATACGGAAACTACCCGCCTAAACCTAAGCCCCGGAATGAAATTAAGCACTTCCATAGGAAATTTGCCGTCTAAGACAATATACTCAGAAAACAACCTATGATAATTAAGTACATCTCTCGGATGAGGCTTTATCATAATGACCGTATCCTCGCCGCAGGTATTGCCATACTGCTCTATCACATCACGAAAAAGCCTTTCTCTAACCTCCAGACTGCATAAGGGCTCCGTTAACACGAGTACCTTATTATCACCGCCCTCACGAAGCTTCCTGTCAATATCATCCATGTCGGCAATAAATAAATGGATCAAAATATTCTTCGCCTCTTCGTCTAAAGCCTCTACCAGCTCCGCTCTGGGTTTTTCGATGTACTTGGGGCAAGGATAGGGGAGTATTGAAATATCGTTAACTTCCATATCGATGCAATATTTCGCCCAGCCGTTTTGTATAAAGATGAGATTAAGTGATGCCAGAAATGCCTTGAGCTTAAAATGTCCACGATTGTCATAGCGGGCCGTATCATAAGTACTGATACAATCCAGCCCGTCCTCCAGCGCATGATACTTTATCTTTTTATAACATAAATAATAGCCGATCGGATCGGAATCGCAGAATACATAAACGTCCTTATATTCTTTAAAATCCACCGGAACATAAGATTGCTGCAATTTTCCCAAAAGTTTTGTATATTTTATCCTATATATCATATTGAGAAGAAGGTTTCCCTTATCCGAATGATACTTCATAAGCTCCGGAAACCCGATATCCTCTTTTTCCTCAAACATGTATACAGCTTCGAAAAGTCCGGAGCCTTCCGCCCTGCTCTTCAAATCGCCGAAGTCGTTGGACATCGTGCTAAGTACCAGCTGTGCACGCCCTCTTTTTTCCCTCGGAAGGTTCAATTCCTTCAGACATGCAACATATACATGATAATAAGTATGACAGACATAGATTCTTTCTTTCATGCCCCTTATTCCTCTTCCATATCGATATGAATAAATTTAAGCGCTTTTATGGCGGTGTCTGTCGCTTCCCTTGCGGTCTTTCCGCTAGCAATCACATACCCCAGCCTATCGTTGCTTGATTTCGTGCCGTTTATTACATCTCCGGCCTTTTTATATAGTACGAATTCCTCTAAGCCCTCCAGGGCGTGGATATCCTCCACCACCACTATCCTCTTAATTATTCCCGGAATCCCCGAAATAAAGCGGATGGCAGAGCCTCTTTCCCATCTTGAGGTCAGATCTGTTTTCTCTCCCGCTGCCAAAAGTACGGAACTGCCCACCATATCCACTCCGGTAGACAAAGGCACAAGCTTTGATGTAATGAAATCACCTCCCAGCCTTGCCGCGATTTCCACGATTTTCGGCCCGCTTTCGGTTACCTTTATTTCCGTATGTGAGGGACCGTTTTGCAGCCGTATTGCCTTCACAGCCTGAAGGGTCACCTTTCTAATTGCTGTCTTTATGTCTTCCGGCAATTCGCTTGGCTGGGAGTGTCCCAGCTCCACGAAGTACGGCGGCGGAGTAATGAATTTATCCGTAATCGTAACAATAGTCGTTTCTCCGTTTACGGTCATGGATTCCACGCTCACTTCCGCCCCTGTCATAAACTCCTCTGCCATAACAATGCCGTTTCTGGAATTACTCTTGCTGTATTCATAGATTTCTTTTAATTTATCATTATCTATTTCGATAAGGTCTGTGACTTCCTTCTTCGAATCTGCGGCCTGACCGCCGCTGTTCCTAACATCCACGAGCACGACTCCACGGCTTCCTGCGTTGTCCGCAGGTTTCACGATACAATACCCCTTAAGCTCGCCTACCGCCTTTTTCAATTCCTCAAAATCATGTACCGCATAATATGCCGGAATCGGCACGCCGTTTTCCTTCAGTCTGTCGCGCATATAACTTTTTATCGTAGCGCACAAGGAGTCTTCGTAGGAAAGGTCCGGGGTTTTCCCAAGCCGCTCATTCACATAAGCCGCCGTGCGCACCGGTCCGTCGCTGGTGGAGGTAATCACCACATCCGGCTGATAAATAAGCGCCTGCCTGTAAACCTCCTCCTGATCCAACGTACTGACTACCAGCTTCACATCGGCAAGGGGAAAGCCCGGCGCATTCTCATCGTAATCCACAAGAATAATTTGGAATCCCAGTTCCTTCGCTTTTTGGATTGCCGGAATCTGTAAGGCACTGGCTCCGAGAATCATCATTTTTTTCTGCATCAGCATACCCCCTCGCAATGTTGTTTGCCAAACTATAATCTTTGTCACTCTATATATTTCCAGTCAAGAGGGGTTCCCTTTGCAAGAGCCTCCTTTGCCCGTTTTCCCAGAATTTCATCATAATACATTGTATGCATACCAAAAGCCGGGCGGATGGAACGGACATTCTCCTTGGAAAATTCCTCTCCTGCCTTCATATCCTTTACTACGAACAGGCTTCTTCCGTCCTC
The DNA here is from genome assembly GCF_039134705.1 of Kineothrix sp. IPX-CK. Lineage (NCBI taxonomy): Bacteria > Bacillati > Bacillota > Clostridia > Lachnospirales > Lachnospiraceae > Kineothrix > Kineothrix sedimenti. The sequence continues at coordinate 3,967,382 of NZ_CP146256.1, forward strand.
TCTGCTCTTTTTCTGCTTCTCGGTCAATTCATAAGTTACCTTACCGAGAGCTTTTTCCACAATGCGGATATCCGTGACCATTTGTTTGAACTCAGCAGGTTCCATAGAAAACGCTGCGTCCGGTCCTCCGTCTACCCGGGACAGGGTAAGGTGTTTTTCTACCATCTTCGCCCCCAGCGCCACGCTTCCGACGGCTACGGCTGTTCCCATGCTATGGTCTGAAAGACCGGTTATGCAGGAAAATACTTCCGCCATATTGGGGATTACCTTTAAGTTCATATCCTCATAAGGAGAAGGATAGGTGGAGGTACACTTTAGCAAAATGATCTGGTCGTTGCCTTCCTCCCTGCACACTTTTACCGCCCTCTCGATATCCTCCAGATAAGCGATTCCCGTGGCGAAGATGACCGGTTTCCCTTTTCCGGCAATCTGACGTATCAGCGGTATGTCATTAATTTCAAAAGAAGCCACCTTGTACGCAGGCATGTCCATTTCTTCCATAAAATCCACAGCCGTCTCATCAAAGGGAGAAGAGAAGCATTCCATTCCAAGTTCGTTTGCCAGCTTCATCAGCTTAGGCTGCCATTCCCACGGCGTATATGCCGTTTCATAAAGCTTGTGCAGAGTCGTCCCGTCCCAGATCGTCCCCTGCGTTATTTGAAAATAATCATTATCGCAGTCTAAGGTGATCGTATCCGGCATGTAGGTTTGCAGCTTTACCGCATCTGCTCCTGCCTCCTTTGCTGCCTTGATGATTGCCGCAGCTCTGTCATAGTCCTGTAAATGGTTAGCGGAAACCTCCGCCACCACAAAGGTCTTTTCTCCCTCACCCACATAACGGCTGCCTATCTTAATTTTCTTTACCATTCTCATCCTCCATCATACGGTACTTGATTTCCGCCAGCTTCCAGTCCGATAAGTTATCAATATCCTGCACTTGCGTCTCGGGAACCACGATCGGAACATATCCTTCCTTCAAATCCCCTTTGCAGGCACGATATTTTTCCGTATTGTAAAAATAAAACTGTCCGCAGTCATGATACATCGTCTCCAAATCCTGAGAGCGTTTCTGCGCGTTTTCCGGATAACAGTATTCCAGTCTGCCATCCCTTATCGCCATCCCCCGCTGCGGAGGAAAAGAAAAGCTCACCACCGGCATAACACCCGAGGCATTATCTCTTTTTAAGATTTGATACGCACTTTTCAGTTTCTCAGATGTAACAAATGGGGCGGTGGGATAAATGCACGCCATATATTCGAAGGTCTTTCCTCTTTTTTCGTATTCCTCCAGTACCTCTAAAAGCACATCGTCCGTAGTCGCGTAGTCGTCGGAGGCTGCACCGCTTCTCATAAAGGGCACACTCGCTCCCGCATCTGCCGCGATATCAGCAATTTCTTCATCGTCGGTAGAAACCATCACTTCATCGAACAGCCCGCAGGTCAACGCCGCTTCGATGGAATAGCAGATAATGGGCTTACCCAGAAACTCTTTTTTATTTTTTCCCGGAATCCTTTTACTTCCGCCTCTTGCCGTAATAATCGCTACCGCGCTTAGCAGCATATCGTTACCTCCTCATTCCGTTCTATAGCTTTATGATTTCTTCCGCAATCCGGGCCGCTCCGTTTCCGTCCGTCACCCCGTGCAGCTTTTTTTTCATTTTGCTTTGCAGCTCCTTATCCTGAAGAAGTCTTTCCAGCCCGTCACATATCCTTTTTATGCAATCTGCCCGGTCCGTTCTTATGTCTCCGGAGAAAAGCATTCTCTCTTCCTTTTCGAAGAAATCGCTGTCATATTTCTGATTGTCCGCGCAGACAAAAAATACCGTGGGTACCTGCATGGCACAGAGTTCAAAAAGTACGGTACCTGCAGCCGATACCGCAGCCTCGCAGCCGCCCATAAGCCTCGCCATGTTTTCTACATTGCGGTGCAGCACTATTTGTTCATGACTATCCGCAAGCTTTTTTAGTTCCTCTGCCTTATTATGGAACCTCCCTACTACCGTATCGAACACCACATCCGAAAGCGCCTCTCTTTCTACCGCCTCCGCAAGAATACCTAAAAGTGCGCTATAAACGTCTCCGCCTCCGCTGCTGAGCAGAACATGTCTCTCCTTGTGACGAAGCGCTCCCTCTTCTTCAGAAAATTCCTCGCGGAGAGGCACATACGCCGTACCAAGGAGCAGCTTCGTATCCTGTCCGTAGGCCTCCTCATAGGGAAAGAGATGGTGATAGGCATTGTAATTAATGACCATGCGCACCGGGTAAACAGCTTCAAACATATCGTCTATATAAATGATATCACATATTTCCTTCAGTGCTTCGAAATATGCCATTGCATATTTTCCATTTGCCACCTGATAGGAATCCACCAGCAGCTTTTCACAGCCCGCTTTTTTCAATTCGGAAAGAAGCGTCTGTACCTCGCTCTCCGGTTCCTTCCATTTCGTTTGCAGGCACACATATTCCACGCCCGCCTGCTTTAGCATCGGAGCGGCAAATTCATCGGCCACAAAAAAGCATACACTTTCTCCCCTTCTTATCAGCTGCTTTGCAATCGTAATACAGCGCATGATATGCCCTGTAGCAATTTCTTCATTGGCATCGGCCCTTATTCCTATCGTATATCTGCTGCCCGCGGCTATACCGCTTACCCCCTTTTTACGCTCATAATCGAAAATCGCGTTCCTTATTTGCTCCATCCCATCATTTCCATATCGCTGGTCCATGGGCAATGCAAGAAGATGTTCGAAAATATACCTTTCCTCGTCGCAAAGATGTTCTTTATTTTCCTTTCCTACAGGCCAGAGCACCGGCGCATACACATCTCTCTTTTGCAGATATTCTTGAAGCTCCTTCCGCTCCTTTGCATAAACCGGAAAGTATAAAGGAACCGCCCTCTCCTCCATGGATTCGAAAACGGGTCTTACGCTTTTCATATCAAGGAGCGCCTGATGCAGCTGCTTATAGTTCTCGTTCCTCACCCGCTTGCACCTTTCTTCGTCTTCCCTGCTTAGCATCGCTCCCGAAATTTGCGATATGGAATTAATGTCCGAATGCCTATCCAGCCATTCTTCCATCTCAGCATTTTTCTTCAGATAGGTTTTCTTCAAGGCCCGCTTTTCGTCTTCAGCCATTCCTCCATAAAGGTATTTCCATTTCTCAGTCAAAAGCTCAAGCCTGCTGCCCGTAAATTCTCCTCCGCCTTGAAGCTCTCCGGAGGAAAGGGGAATATCGGAAGCTACGAAGCCTCCGTCCGGTACCGGATACCATTTTCTAAGGCTGCCTATCACGTAATCGGCCTCCCCTCCCGCATCCTCCAGATAATAGGACTGCGTCACATCCTCCATAATATGAAGTCCCTGACTTCGCCACTGCTTAAGCAAAGACCGCATCGGCTTCCATGTATCCATTCCGTAATAAGGATGGATAAAAAGCAGACCCGGTCTTATATGTTCTATCTGTTTACAAAGCTCTTCCCGAGCTGCCTCCAGATTCTTTCCAATATGATAAAAATGCAGTTTCCACCCTTCCTGCTCAAAGGGAAAAAATACCGTATCGCACATGTATGCAGGAATCAGGCATTCCTTCAGTATCGCAGGCTCGTTTTCCTCAAGGCTTCGAAGCGCCCATGCAATTGCCTCCCTGCCGGACTGAGTATATGCACAGTATTTTTTATTGTATTTCTCCACTTCCTTCAAAAATGGCCCTGCCGCACCGCCTAAGCCGCCTGCAGGCACATTTTTCGGGTCGATTTCATAAATGCTTCCTATTTCCATGAAAGAGCCTTTCCCTAAATGTGAACTTTAACTATTTATGTCCAATCACTCCTACCGAACAAGCTTTTCTCCACCTTCGGTACGCCCACAATAATTTATAATACAGCATAAAAAAAAGTGTGGATTTCTGCTGCATTCTTACTAACTTCTTCTCTTCCTCATGGGTTCTTTCCAGATAATACGGATTCTCCATGAAACCGGGGAAGGTCTGTCTCATTTCCTCTCCCAGCTTTTTCACAAACCGGTATCTCGTATGCGCTACGCCCGTCATATAGGTGAACAGCGTATTGACATAAAACAAAAGAGCAAAGCTATATTCCAGTTCCGGCCTAAAATCCTCCATATAATGATGGCGTCTTGCCTCCGCCAGCATCAGTCTGCCAGCTTCCATACGGTCCTCGCAGCGCTCCTTGGAAATCGTATGCACCGTGGAGGTCTCATGCTGATAATAAAAATAAAGCGGCTCCTGTATATATTCAAAATGTTTCGCAAGTATCAGATAGGAATTTCCAAGAGCGTTATCTTCATAAAAGATATTTTCCGGGAACCAAAGCTCATGTTCCATGATCATCGAACGTTTAAAAATCTTAACCACCAGACTTCCGCCGTCCAAAATAAGGCTGCGTCTTTTATCTGCTGTGAGTACACCACTTTGCTCCACTTTGCTGTTATGCACTACCTGACCGACCTCCATGGAATGTACATCGGTCAGACTGTAATCGCAACCCACCAGGTCGGCACCCGTTTCTTCAGCTCTTTTTAAAAGCAGCTCATACATATCGGGAGTGATCCAGTCATCGCTGTCGATGAATCCGACCCATTCCCCCTGAGCCAGCCTTAAGCCGATGTTCTTCGCCCCGCCCTGACGCTTGTTCACTTCGGAATGAACCGCTTTGAATTTTTCAGGAAACCGGGCCTCATAATCCTTTAAAACGGTAAACGAACAATCGGTGGAGCAATCGTCCACCGCTATGATCTCGTAATTGTCTATCGTCTGATTCACCAGGGAATTCAGGCAGTATTCCAGTTTTTGGTCCGCCGCCATATTATAAACAGGCACGATAATACTCAGCTTCATCTCCTGCACCGCCTTCTCATCATTTTGCAAAATACTGCGCGACTTTCGTTACTGCACGGATAACGTCCTGCACATCCTCATCTGTCATCGCGTAATAAAGAGGAATACTGATGATCTCCTCATACAACTTCTCCGCTTTCGGACAAAGTCCCTTTTTATACCCGAGCTTCTGATAGTACGGAAAGTAATAGGTAGGGATATAATGTACGTTACAAACGATGTTCTCTGCTCCAAGCGCATCGAAAAACTGTTTTCTGTCTATCGTGAGCTGTTCCGGTACCAGACGTAAAATATACAAATGCCTCGTTGTATCGGACTGCGGGATTTCCTGCTGTATAGCCATCTGGGGAAGCTTTGCAAACGCTTCGTCATAACGGGCAACAATTTCTTTTCTGCGCCTTGAAAAAGCCGGAAGCTTATTTAACTGGCTGATAAGAAGCGCCGCCTGTATATCCGTCATACGGTAATTATAACCCAAATCGATCTGCTCATAGTACCACGGTCCATCCGGCTCATGCTCCATCTGCTCTGAGTCCCTCGTTATTCCGTGAGCTCTGTAAAGCAACAGCTTCTGATAATATTCTTCGTTATTCGTAAGCACCGCTCCGCCTTCTCCGCTGGTTACTGTTTTCACCGGATGAAAGCTTAAGGTAGTCATATCTGCAATAGAGCCGTTTGGCTTTCCATTGTACTTTGTCCCTATTACATGTGCACCGTCCTCAATCAGCACCAGTTTTTTTTCCCCGCATATGGCTAAGAGCTCATCCTCCTCGATGGATTGACCCGTAAAGTCCACTGCCACTACGGCTTTCGTCCTATCTGTAATATGCTCTTTTACCGATGCCGGATCAATATTATAGGTCCTATCGTTAATATCTGCAAATACCGGTTTGGCGCCCACATAAAGCGCGCAGTTGGCGGAGGCTGCGAATGTGATCGGAGTGGTTATTACCTCGTCGCCCCGGGTAACACCTGCCGCCATACAGGCAATATGAAGGGCTGCCGTACCGTTGCTGCAAGCCACCGCATATTTCGCCCCTGTTAACTCACACAGCTTCTCTTCCAGCTCGGCGATTTTGGGACCGCAGGTCAGATAATCGCTTTTCAGTACATCCACCACCGCCTGGATATCCTCTTCATCGATATATTGATGACCATAAAATATTTTCGTATCGCGCACGGGAGTTCCGCCGCAAATTGCCGGTTTTTCCATATTATTGATCATATTTTTCCCATACCCTTTCCGATTCCGAAATCCGGTGCTTTCTTATTTTTCTAAATCTACGGTCTTAAGGAGTTCCTTTATCTCTTCTACGGACAGCCACTGAACGTTGTTATCCGAGCTGTAAGAGAAGCCTTCCGCTACCTTTTTGCCACTTAAATTTATTTGCTGCTTGCTGTTCCAAATCACCTGCGGATAAACGATGAAATGCTTGTCATATTCATAAGTTGTATCGGAATCTTCCACCGTCACCATGATTTCGTGAAGCTTCTCTCCCGGACGGATTCCCACCTCCAGCATCTTACAGCCCGGAAGCATCGCCTGAGCCAAATCCGTAATCTTAAAAGACGGAATCTTGCTGATGAAGGTCTCACCTCCGGTAGCTTCCTCCAGCGCTTTGATGACCAGTTCCACTCCCTCTCTCAAACTGATCCAAAATCTGGTCATACGATAGTCCGTAATCGGGAATTCCGTTTTACCATTTTTCATGAGATTATGAAAAAAAGGAATCACAGAACCGCGGCTTCCCGCAACGTTTCCATATCTTACGATGGAAAAATTAATCTCCTTCGTTCCCGCATACGCATTTGCCGCCACGAACAGCTTATCGGATACCAGCTTTGTACCGCCGTACAAATTTACCGGATTTACAGCCTTATCCGTGGATAAAGCCACTACCTTTTTTACACCGGAATCCAGCGCCGCGTCGATAACATTCTGCGCTCCGTGAATATTCGTCTTAATTGCCTCATTCGGATTATATTCGCATGCCGGCACTTGTTTAAGCGCCGCCGCATGAATCACATAATCCACTCCCTCAAAAGCTCTTTGCATTCTTTCTCTATCACGTACATCACCGATAAAGAAACGTAGCTTATCCTTATATTCCCTGAATTCATTTTCCATTAAAAACTGCTTAAATTCATCTCTGGAATAAATAATAACCTTCTTCGGTTCGTAGTGCTCCAAAACATACTTGGTAAAACACTTTCCGAAGGAGCCTGTCCCGCCTGTGATCAGTATCGTTTTATTATTTAACATAATTATTTCCTCCAATATTACCATTACATACACCATTCGTGTATTCAGATCTCAAAAATACACCATTAGTAAATTCAAATCTCAGAAATACACCATTCGTGTATTTCGACACACATTATATCATAAATCAAATCACCTGACTATACATAATACTCCAATTTATAAATGCTGCGTATTACTCGTGTTACTGTTCACTCCGTTCTCAGGAATGTCCGGCAAATGGACTTTTTACAAACTTTTACGGGCAATCGAAGCCGAATCAAAAGAACGACTGTGCCTATGAAAATATTTAGAAGTTCTTTCTTTGAATCGCCAAGCCATAACAAAAAACAAAACTGTTTGAGCGCAGCGAGTTTTTTGTTTTCTGTTATGTTTGGCTTGACGATTCAGAGAATTAGAACTTCTTATATATTTGAATTCGAAGCAGGAGTCTTTTGATTCGACTTCCATTGCCTTCGATATCTGAAAAAAGTCCATTTGTAGGCCCGTTGCTGTGAGGAGTGAACAGTAACTATAAATGCTACGTATTACTCGAATTCATACACGCTCCAAAGAGATTTCCGACCTACCATCCGATAGCCCTCAAGCTCCGGATTGCTTCGAAGAATCAAATCAAGGCTTTCCTCCTTAGTCTCTCCGTCCGCCGCATATACGATCAGCTTATGGCTGCCGCATACAATATCGTCGGTAAGCTCTTCCTGATTATTCTCACTCATGAAATATGCCCTTTCATATTCCATCAGTTCATTGGAGCACCACCAGACATGATAAGGAGTCGCAGCATTATATAAAATCACTACCGGAACATCGGCATTTCCCTTGGCGTATTCCACCCTGTCCCCATCTTCTTCATAGAGGAACAGCACTTTGCCTGTTATGAGTTCATGAACATCCTGTGCCAAAAACAAAAGAAAAATAAGTGCAATGCCGGCCCTCCTAAGTCTCTCGTTAATGAACAGCGCACGGAAAATTCTGCCGGATAACGTATATAACGCTACAATGATTAACAGCATCCATATCCCATATACAGGAAGCTCATAGCGGTTAGAAGTCTCGTAAAGCAAAAGCGCCGTCTTGGAAACCGTAAAAAAATACCCGCAGACCGCAAATAAAAGAAGAAAATATGCCTTATAATCCCCGCCTATCACAAACGCTTCTGTCCCGGAATTGTTCTTCTTTCGGATAAACAGTACGATTGCCATAACAATAATCGCCGCGAGAAGCAACAAAAAATGTCCGTCAAAAACATATTCATCCATCAGTCTGCCGAAAAAACCAAGTCTATCCACAGTATTCGCCCCGTCTAAAAATTCTGCCGCCGCTCCGGTTCCCCGATATCCTCTGAAAATATGCGACAGAGAGGCAGGATAGCTTATAACCGCCATCCCTATGGAGAAGGCGCAGCTAAGGCCGTATCGGAAGCAGTTCCACAAATTTTTGTCCCTCCATAGAAGCCACAGACAAAAACCTGCCGCCATAAAAAACAAAAAAATTATATAATAATATTGTGTCAGAAATCCCAAATAATTTACAAACATAAGGGGCAAAAGGAAACTGCTGAAACGAAGATCACCTCTTTTACTCATTGAGTGTTCTTCACTAATTGACCGCACATGCAGGCAGGCGAGCAGCAGCACAAAAAGAGTCAGCCATTCATACATTCTTATAAAAAGAACTCCGGAAATAATAGCCGCATTAAAACCGTGAGCTGCGCTGACAAGAAAGGTAAGCGTCTTATTTCTGTCCGTCACCATATAGGCCAGCCATGCCAGCAGGAAAAAGTTAATGACAAATGCGAACAAGTTCACGCCGATACCCAACCACTTGCTGAATATCCCCGGAAACAGCGAGCATGCAGTATGCAGGAGAAAATAAAAAAAGGGAGGATGCACGTCCCAGGACTGCACGGTGGCTACCAAGCTATAGTTAAACCCTTCACCCTCCAGCACGACGAACTCATTACGGTACGTATCCCGGGCTGCCCATTCCCTATCCGGCTCGAACAGCCCCGCCGTTCGGTTGGAAGAATAATAGGAATAATATTCATCCTCATGAAAACCTGCCTTTTTACCGCCATAATAAAGAACCAGAAGTACTTGCAGGCAAAGCAAAGCCAGCATGCCGGCCTGCCACGCATAATCCCCGATATTCTTTTTTTTACTATGATTCCACTTCTTTTCCTTCATATAGCTTTCCGCCGTATCTTTCATTTCCGTATCGCCTCATCTTCTCATTTTAAGACTATGCAGCCTCCGCACCGTCTTTGGGGCCCCTGTAAGAAGCATCAGATAGAGCTTATTCTTTGCCGTAAGATAAGGGTTCCTCACCGTATCCGGAACATGCCTCCGTAAATATTTCTTTACCGAGCGGTAGCATTCATCCTCATCCACCATCCTGGAAACCGGAATATGTAGCAGGTAATCCAATCTTTGATATAACGCAAATCGAACCGCTTCCCTTTTTAACATCGGATATTTTTCTTTCACCAGCGCTTCAACCATATCCGCATTGATCACAATATCGATAAAAACTCTTGAGAATTCATCCTTCGTTTTCTTTCTCGTATTGCTTCCGATACGGTAAAACACATGATAACACTGCTGCGGAATCACTGCGATACTCCCCGCCTCCTCCAACATATTTACAAGAAGGTGAAAATCCTCATTCAATACTCCTTCGGGAAAGAGGCGGCCTTCGAACAGCCTCTTATCCGTCAGCTTCGTGCAAAAAGAGCTGTCTCCCTTATGCAGCAACAGCTCCCGAAGAAACCTTTCCGGTTCACATACATGTGCCTTCTCAGGCGGTTTGCATACATCGGGAAGCTTCTGTCCGTTCTCGTCAATTTCATCTCTGGAAACCTGAGCCATGCGAACCCCATATTTGTCCACACATTCCATCAGCCTCTCATACATGCCGCTATCGATGAAATCATCGCTGTCCACAAACCCAAGCCAACTTCCTCTCGCCTCACTAATCCCCAGGTTCCGGGCGGAAGACGAGCCTCCGTTTTTCTTATGGAACACTCTGATTCTTTCATCCTTCTTTGCAAGCTCATCCACCAGCCGTTCCGTCCCATCATTTGACCCGTCATCCACCAATATGATTTCCAGATTGGAATACGTCTGTCTGCATATAGAGTCCACGCACCGCGGTAAATAATCTATAATATTATAAACAGGAACGATAACGCTGATCAATTCTTTCCCTGTTTTTTCCATTTCATTCCTCATGTTCTTATCCCTGCTTCCTATACCCGGTGCTCCGCTACCATCTCGTACATCCTCCCCGGCGCAATAACCGGTGCCGGGCTAAACGGTCCATCCTTTGCCGGAATCACCTTCCCATCCTTTAAATCCCCGCAAAAACGAAGCAGCTCCCCTGCTGCATATTCCGCATTCCACTTTCCGGTAATCGTACGGTAAGCTTCTTTTCCAAGCCGCATGGCAAGCTCCGGCTCTTTTACCAGCTTTCTGACCTGCATGGAAAAGTCCTCATAGGAGCCGTTTTTATACACCAATCCATTTTCTCCATGCTTTATCAGGAAAGGAACCGCTCCCGCTTCCACATTGGCTACCACGGCACAGCCGCTGTTCATGGCTTCGTTGACAACCGCTCCCCAGCCCTCCAGATAATTGCTGGTGAACAAATGGATCCGGCATTTTTCCATTATTTTTCTAACTTCCTTCGGTTCCGTATACCCGTAAAAGGTGAAGTATTCTTCCAGCTCGTCCGCCCTTACCGTACGCTTCAGTTCCTCCTCCAATTCACCGCTTCCCACCATATGAATATGGAAATCCGACTTTGCTTCCCGCAATTCCTTAGCAAGCCTTACTGCAAATTCGGGATGTTTTAACGGTATAAACCGCCCGGCCCATACCATATCGATTCTGTCAAGGCCTCCCTTCAGGCTCTCAAGCTCTCCTTCCGCATATAGAACAGTCTCAGGAAAATAACCGAACCGGAACATTTTGTCCGGATAAGCTCTTACAATATGAAAGTCCGAAGCCACATATGCTCCCGCACACAAAAGGTATACCGGTGCCTTCCGATATCTCGTATGCTCCTTATATTTCCTCACCAGCCCCCTCGGTGATACAGCTTTCCACTGGCCTTCCCGATACAGCCTTTCGCTCACCCGAATGACCGGCTTTCCCCCGCGCAGGCGCTTAGCCACAATATCCTCTCTCCCGGTCCAGCCGAAAATAACGATATCGCTCTCCATAATCAGGTTGCGGCATTGCTCCTCCTGCTCATACAGGCAGAGCACATAGGGCAGCTTATGAAGCGCCACGCTCCATCCCATGGCAATCCGCTGCTCTTCCATGGGCTCGGTCTGTATAAAATGATAGTCTTCTCCCAGCGCCTTATAGCATGCGTCCGAAAAAGGAATCTGATGATGATTGATATAATTGGATACAAAGGTAACCGTCATTCGCAAATCTCCTTATATATTTCCAAAAGCCTTTCGTAATTAGCGTCTCCATTATGGGTCTTATATGCCCTTCTTCTTGCCGCTTCCGCTCTTTTTAGTGTCTCCTCCGGGTCCATCCACACCCTAAGTACCGCATCCCCTAATTTATCCACATTCCCCGCATCGTAAAGAAGTCCCTCTGCTTCATCTTCGAGCATACTGGGAATGCCTCCCGTTCGCGCCGCCACTGCAGGCACGCCTAAAAGCATGGCCTCTCCCATAGAATTAGGGGAATTTTCCAAGGAAGACGGGCATACGAATACGCTGCTTTTTAAAAACTGCTGCTTCATCTCCTCCGCTGAAAGCTTGCCAAGTATCTTCACCTTATCCCCCAGACCGTATTCGCGTATCAGCTTCCTCAAATACTTTCCATAGGAGGATATCTTTATCCGGTCTTTCATCGACCGATCATCGATAATACTATTTCCCGCCACATAGACGACTGCATCCGGATATTCCGAAAGAATCCTCGGCATAGCCAAAAGCACATAATGAAAGCCCTTTAGAGGATAGTCCCCCTGACTTAGAAAAATGCTGTGAGGCACGCACTTTTCCTGTTTCCATTTTCCGTTATAGAAATTAAAGCGCATGGTTTCATTCATATGGTAATATTTTGCATTGCCATTGATCTTTTTCGTTTCTTCTCTGTCGAAACCGGTTCGTCCCGTAATATTTCCGGCGTTTTTCAGAGCCTCTTTCTCATGCTCTCCCCGCAGTCTGAACTTCTCCTGCTGCCGCCTTATTCCGTCTCTTTTTATTATATCCCGGAAGGTCCTTCTCTTCTGTACGTATTCCGGAAGATCTGCCATATAAGCCTCAGCGCAGGCAAAACAAAGCCCCTGTATCCCTATCAGGATTCTCTCCGGCCGGCCGGATGCTCTCGTCATAGCCAGCGTATGCGGAAACTCCGTTCCGAAAATATGCACAACATCGGGATTAAAGTCTTTCAGGATTTCCGAAAAACGCCTTTCCATACTCGCATCATATTTTTCCGGCGAGTTAAGGGTCTCCTGGAAGGCATAGCACGCCGTATTTCCAAGCATCCACCGCCCGTTTAACTCCTTAAGTTTCCCTTCCAGCCTTTCCACCGGAAAACAGATTCCCAATTCCATCTGCCTCCTGTCATCCTTACCCATGCGTTCATAGATACCCGTCAGCCAACCTTCCCTATTGCTGTAGGGAAGTCCAAGACTTTCTGCAATAGCTGGAAGCATAATATTACATAACCACAATACTCTCATATTTATACCCATGTTCTTTCCAAAGTCCGGAGACTTTGTGCAGGTGTGCAAGCACACCTTATGCCGCTGCTTCGTGATATTCTCTTAGAATTAGAACTTCAAAAGTCCTTTTTGCTAACTTTATCAGGCAATAGACCCAAAATAAAAAGAACGACTGCACCTATGAAAATATTTAGAAGTTCTTTCTCTGTATACTTGAGCCATATCAGAAAACAAAACTGTTTGAGCGCAGCGAGTTCTTTGTTTTCTGATATGCTTGGCTCAAATTTACTGAGAATTAGAACTTCTTATATATTTGAATTCGGCGCGGGAATCTTTTTATTTTGGGTCTATTGACTCCTACACATTAAAATAGGACTTTTGATGTTCTAATCCTAATATATCATATCAGTTACTCCTGCCGCTTATATACAAGCGCTTTCAGCTTATTGTAAATATGAGCCGTCACCTTATATCGGGAAATACACGTTCTTAGCGGGGCAAGCGACAGAATCATGAGAGCGCGGTATTTTAGTACCTGTCCGCTTGACATATACTTCTTTACAATTTCCTTATGTTCCGCCTCGGACCGCTTTCTGTTCTCCTTCGTCTCGGAAAAGCCGCCGCCCTCATAGTCAGCAATCAGAAACGGCATATATACCGTATCCGCTTCCCCTTCAAAAAAACACCAGAGGAAATGCTCGTAATCCGCCCTTACATGATATTTCAAATCGAATCCCTTGCGTCTCATAAGCTCTGCCGAATAAAAGCAAGCCTGATGGCAGGGCACATTTCTATAGCACCCGAAAGCGTCCATATGGGGATTGGAACTTACCCTTTCTCCCGTTATCTTTTCCAGGATATCGCCATAAAAAACGACATTTTCTCTCCGCCTCGGATATTCTTTTATTTGCTTAGCAACTCTTTGAAGAACGTCCTCCCGGTAAAAGGCATCTCCGCAGTTTAAAAAATAAACATAGTCTCCCTTTATCTCTTTCACTGCCTGATTCATCGCATCATATATACCCGTATCCTCCAGACGGTACACCTTTATCCTTTCATCCGCAGGAAGCTCCTCTATCGAACCATCCTTAGAAAGCCCGTCCTTTACGATTATTTCATAGTCAGCGTATGTCTGACGCCGAATATTTTCAATCACCGCTTTCAGCCTTTCTCCCTCATTAAGGCAGACTACTACAATGCTGAACATTATCCGTCCCATAAACTCTCCTTTAATGTTACTATTCACAACTTTGCTGTGAACAGTAACCCTTTAATTCATATCCGATAAAATCGGCACCATGTCGTGGAACATAAACGTCTGGTATGGCAGCACTCGGATGCCGTCATTCCCCGCTCTCATCAAATACATCACAAAATATCCCACCGCTGCCAGCGCTATTGCCACGGTGAAAAATCGTTTCTGCCTTTTATCCGGTATCCTGCTTACGATTGCCGGGAGGAAGAGAATCTGTGTGATGTTCAGGTAATAGCCGATTCTCGTTATAATAGGCAGGAAGGAGCAGCAGACATACAAAACCAATGCGCCCAGATTACAATAAAAATAAAAGCGGTTCCTTTTGCTGTCCTTTACCGCGTCCTTATAATACAGCAAAGATAATGCGAGCACACCTGCGCAGCGCAATATATTGAACCAGCTGACGCCGCCTTCCAAATATTCCGTATCCTCGTAAGAAGGATAGAGAAATACTACCACCTTTAAATAAAAATCCTGCAGAAAGAAAAAAGTACTGCAAAATACCGCCATTAACGCAAGCTGCCATTTTTTCCAAGGAAGTGTAGCGAGGAAATATAAGGGTATGATCACCAGCATCGATTTATGAAACGCAGCACCTAAGAGCACCAGAAGGATAAATTTCCCCCATTCTTTTTGCAGCACATACTTTATGGAATACAAAGCCAGCGCCAGCGCAAAATAATAGCGTACCGTATTAAACGTGTGAAAATAAAAACCGAATGCCATGAATAAAAAAAAGCTGAAGCCAAAGCTGTCACTTTGCTCGTACATAGCCTTCAAAAAGAATAGGAGCGTGAAAAATGCGAATACGGCAAATACCAACAGGAAATTCTCATAGCCCGAGACAGCGTACAGCACCGTTACCAACGCGTTAAAGCCTGCCTCCGTAGGAACATAATCATATGCTCCTACTGCAATCAGGTGCATGAATTCCACATACTTGGCATAATCATTACCTACGTTCAGCCTGCATGCGGATAATCCAAATAAGATGATAAAAATAGAAAACAGGCACAGCCCGTTTAAAGCCTGCTGCCTGCTCCATTTGTTGCCTGGAAAATTATAAAGCGAACCTCCCAAACGATGATTTATGCCATTTGGCATGACACGTACCGCTGCCGCGAGCAATATGGTCACCACCGCAATCGTTATATATAAAATCATAATCCGCGAACCCCTTCCCGCATCCACCTATACGCCTGCATCCAGCCGATTTCCCTGCACATTTCCTTTTTATGTGCCATAAGAAATCGCAGGGAAAAAGGAATTGCCATCCTCCCGTATAAATAGCGGTACAACACGCCCCTGTCCTTGAAAAACTTCTCGTTATAACCGTGAAACCACGTAGACTCTCTCTCTGTCTCCTCTCCTATCGCCACGGGAGACGCATAGATACGAAGTCCGGCTCTTAGGCAATCCCTGAGAAAAAGGCTGTCTTCGCCGTTGCTGTATACAGCTCCCCCTCCAAAGAGGAGAGAAAAACTGACACTCGCGCTATGGAGCGATGAGCGCTTCGCCGCAATGCTGTATGCCGGATATCTTCCGTAATTATACCAACGGATCCTTTTTGACTTTTCATTCCAATAGGTCCTCCTCGACGGAGCAACCTTTACATTGAACAAAATAATATCCGCGTCCTTTTTCTTCAAGAATTCTTCTTCTATTTTTTTTGCATATCCTGTATCATATGCAATATCTTCATCCGCAAAAATACAGATATCTCCATCGGCGCGCATAAGGGCCGTGTTTCTGCTAAGCCCTACCCCTCTTTCCTTCAGGCTGTAACAGCGTACCCGGTGTTCCTTATGCCGATATTCGTTATAGGAGAAGCTTTCGCACTGATTGACGACGATAGCCTCCGTCTCTATATTCATTTTCTCTGCCAGCGTCAGGACATCCTGATTCACTGCGGAAACCAACATCTGCAATTCCATCTCCGGCTCCATTCCATTTCTTACTTTTCACACTTATGCCACTTGCACATATAGTACTTTTTCAAAAAGCGAACGTCCGCTTCAACAATCAATATTCCGATAACCCTGCAATCCTGTTTTTCCAGATTATTCAAGGCACGTTCTACCAACTTCCCGTTTCCTCTGCCGTAGCGTACCGTCAGAAGAACTCCGTCCGTATTTCTTATTACTTCATACACCTCCGGCGAATCCTCCGCAAGCCCTACCGGAATAATCTCACAACTTTCCTCCTGCTTCTTAGTGCTAAGGATCTTCTCTATAGTAAGCACCGCATTCTTGGCATCCTCGCTGTTGTCCGCACTCATAAGTGAGACCTTCCTTAAATTCTTGCACAAATAACTGTAATTGGCCAAAAACTCGCTTCCGTAACTTTGGAAGGTCCCTGATTCATCGGCCGTAAAGATTCCGACTGCCGGTACTGCGAACTGTTTCTCAGCGTCCGCTTCCACATAAATGGAATCATCCAATATATAATACAGGACCATGCACAGCAAAACGATAACGAGCATAACCACAGCTCCCGTCACAGCTGCATTTATGGTGCGGTCGTCCCATACGATTTGCTCTGGCTCTCCCGTGCTGTAAATTTCTATACTTTGAAACAGCTCGTCCGTTTCTCCAAGATGTACTAAGGAAACCTGAATAGCCTCCATGATCTGAGCCGTAAGCTCCGGCTGTCTTGTAGTGACCGTTACCGTAAGCAGGCGAATATCGGAAAGAATCTCCGCTTTGGTCGCAGCCGTCACTTCTTCTCTGCTTATCTGTGCCGGCAGCTCCGCCATCGCATAGTCTAAAATGGGGTCCGTATCCAACAAGTCGTTCCAAGTATAACCGTTATAGGAAAGCTCGTTAAAATCCTCCGGCTCACAGTTGAAATTCAAGTATATCTTAGACACCGACTGGTATTCCTTCTCTGACGCAAATATGAAGTGCGCGGCAAGATAAAGTCCTATTCCCAAGACGGCTCCCAGGACGATTGCAGCCACAGCCAGCCATAGCTTATTCATAAACTGCAGAAATACTCTTTTCAGATCCATCCCTGCCCGCATATACCTTTCATTTTCCATCCTACAAATCATATTCCCTTCTTATTTATCCTCTTCCTGCCTAAGCGCCGTTATCTGCTTGCTGTCCACACCTTCTGTGCTTTCTGCCCGAAACAGTATCTTCAAAGTTAACAGCATCAGTTTGATATCCAGCCATACGGTATAATTTTCGATATAAGCCAGATCCAGCTTCAGCTTATCGTAGGGTGTCGTGTTGTATTTGCCGTAAACCTGTGCATAACCCGCCAGTCCGGCTTTAACTTTCATCCGGTAAACGAATTCCGGCATTTCCTCAACATACTGGGCGATGATTTCAGGACGTTCCGGTCTCGGACCTATGAAGGACATCTCACCCTTTAAAATATTGAACAATTGCGGAAGCTCGTCAATGCGTACCGCCCTGATAAACTTTCCTACGGGCGTTATCCTCGAATCATTCTTTGCCGCCAGCCTGGCCACGCCGTCCTTTTCCGCATCCACCCGCATGCTCCTGAACTTCATGATATAAAATTGCTCCTGATCCCTCGTACAGCGTACCTGCTTGTACAAAACGGGACCATTGTCATACAGCCTTATGATGAATGCAGTGACAATCATAATCGGAGAGGTAATCGCAATCAAAAGCAAAGAACAGACAATATCAATCAGCCTCTTTATTGCCCTCTGCTCTACCGTTAAGGAATATTCCCTTGTGAGGAAAATAGGCGTATCGAAGAAATGGAGCTGGTCGGAACCTTGAATCAGCACATCCGTAATCTTAGGCATCATATATACACGAATGGATTTTCCATAGAAAAATTTAAGCAGCTTATTCCTTTCCTGCGTGGAAATATCCCAAAGAACGACTGCATCATAGCGCTTCACCGCCTCTTCTTCTATGGCCGTTACTCCTTCGCCGATATTCATACATTTCACAATATTGAATTTATCTTTTCTAGTGGCAAACTTGTTCATGATATCGTCAATGGACCGCTCTCCGTATACTAACAGCATTTCCCGCGGCGGAAATATGCTTCGATAAAAGGAATTGCAAAAATAAGTCCAGATGCCGGATATCACGAACTGTATGGCTGTCACCTGCAGCATCGGCCCAATCGGGGCCAGCCAGTTTCTCATGAGGGAAATTTGAAAATAAGATATCACGTTTACGGCCAGAAAAGAAAATATCTGTGAGAAGAACACCTCGGAAGGCTTCAAATAGCCGATTTTCAATCCTCCGTAAGTATTGGTGAAAAAGAACAAAAGAACGAAATAAATACCGATAATCAAAATATGTCCGTTAATATAAAATTTCAGCTTCAACAATACGAGAGGATAATAGCTTTCAAACCAAAAATAGGCATAAACAGCCGTTTGCAGGCAAAGTCCCAGCAGCGAAAGCTGTAATATAATAATTCTTTTCATAGATTCCAAACGTTTCACAAATGCACCTCGTCCCTTATGTTTATATCCGCCTCAATACCGCTCCAAATGCCCATAAGACGAAATTATATATGCTATAGGGTAAAGAAAGCTTCTCTTCCCTTCTGTACAGGTTCCAGATTCTCTTTATTGCCACAAGCTTGTTAGAGGAAAGGGATTTCCCCGGCCTTCTGTAGATTACGAGCACCTCGTTAAGCCCATAAGCAGTATATCCATTTCTTAGGATTTTCCACCAAGTGGCCGTATCCTCGCTCTTCACATCAGGCATTTCTATCAGCGACTTATCGATTTTTTCCGTATCGAACAGTACCGTGGAAGTAAAGATGACGGTTCTCGGAAGAGCCTGCTTATAGGTAAGAGCTTCCGGCACCGTCACTACCTTTCCGGTTCCTTCCGCCTGCTCATTTCCGAATTCATATCCGGTAAAAACGAAGGCCGCCTCCTTCTCCTCCATAAACTGAAGTTCCTTCTCCAGCTTCGCAGGTAGCCACACATCGTCGGCATCCAAAAAGGCGATAAATCTTCCCTTTGCACTCAAAATCCCCGTGTTGCGCGCCTTCGCGGCCCCTTCGTTTTTATCTTTCGCAATCAGGCGAATCCTCTCATCCCTGCGGCAGAAAGCCTCTATTTTCTTCCTGCCATCGTCCGCAGAGCAGTCGTCCACCAGCAAAAGCTCCCACTGTGCGTACGTCTGACGGCATACCATTTCAATCGTATTTTCTATATACGTTCCAGCATTATATACCGGCACAATAATACTGACCAGCTTGTCCATCCAGACTTCCCTCTAAAATAATGTTACTGTTCATTCCATTCACAGTAACACATGATCTCTGCATTTGAATTCGCTTCGCGAAGCAGAAATCATCTCTTGAATCACGTTCTTACGCAGCTTAACAGCAAGTGTCAAGCTGCTATGTGAACAGTAACAAAATAATTGCTATGTTAGTTTCAGTTCAGCCTTCGGCTGTTACCTATATTTCTTCCTTAATAAGATAAATCGGTCTTTTTTTGACTTCCATGTAAGTCTTGGCCAAATACTGTCCGACGATCCCAAGGCAAAAAAGCTGCACACCGCTCACCAGTGATATGATACATACCAAGGAGGGCCAGCCTGAGGTTGGGTCACCAAATATCAGCTTACGCACAATGATCACAATGATAAATAAAAAAGCGAAGCCACAGAACAACACTCCCATGATCGAAGCGATAGCAAGAGGTACCGTGGAAAAAGCAGTAACTCCGTCAAGGGAATATAGAAACAGCTTCCAGAACGACCACTTCGTCTCGCCCTTTTTGCGTTCGATATTTTCATATTCCAGCCACTTCGTCTCATAGCCTACCCAGCCGAAGATACCTTTCGTAAAGCGGTTATACTCCGTAATGGAAAGAATGGCGTCTACTACATTTCTTTTCATCAGGCGATAATCCCTGGCTCCGTCCACAATCTCCGTACGGGATATGCGGTTCATTATTTTATAGAATAATCTGGCAAACCAAGAGCGGATGACGGGCTCGCCTTTTCTTGTCACCCTCCGTGTTGCCACCGAATCATAGCCTTCATCGATATATTGAAACATCTCCGGCAAAAGTGAAGGCGGATCCTGCAAATCCGCATCCATCATCACAGCATATGCTCCCTTCGCCGTCTTAAGGCCGGCGTAAATAGCCGCTTCCTTTCCGAAATTTCTGGAAAAGGACAAAAGGTGTGCCCGCGGATCCCTGGCGTTTAACTCCTTTACCTTATCCGCCGTCTTATCCTTAGAGCCGTCGTCAATATAGAGAATCTCTATCTCCAGACCTCTCTTCTCAAAAAACTGCTCATTTTTCATCAATTCGTTATAAAAATCAAAAATATTTTCCTCTTCGTTATAACAGGGAACAATTACGCTAAGCAACTCCATTTCATACCTCTTTTTGTCCGCGTTTTTTCATGCTGCTCACATGTTATAATATCTTATCATATATTTCCAAAAATCACAACAAAGTGAACAAAAGTATGCTTTCCTATTACTAAAAGGATGACCGAGGCCATCCTTTTGCTTTTTGTTTTATATTTTGCCATTTTCCATATCCAGATTTATTTTATCTGCAATCTGCGCAATGTATTCGCTGTTGGTAGGTCTTGTCTGACCTGTCAGTATGGAATAACCGAATAACTCTTCAAAGGTTTCGGGATTTCCCCTCATCCAGGATACCTCAATTGCATTGCGAATAGCCCGTTCCACCTTCTGGTCCGTCGTCTTGAACTGCTTTGCAATCTCAGGATATAAAAGTTTCGTTACGCTTCCGACCACTTCCATATCCTTTTTCGCTATGATGATTGCCGCACGCAGGTAATGGTATCCCTTTAAATGTGCAGGCACTCCCATATCGAGCATTATTTTAGTTACGTGTTTTATCAATTCCGCATCTCTTAATCCGTCAATATCCACGATAAAATTCCCCACATATTGTATATACAATTTCTTATATTGTTACCGAAGCCCGCTTATTCCGGCATTTTACTGCAAAATTCATCATACCATATGCCGGTTTTTCTGTAAACCTTAAAGCGTCGCGCGGATGGTGAAGAGTACTCTGCACCGCTCTGTTTACAAGTATTCAGTCTTGCCCTGTTCTTCCAAAATCTCTACGATTTTTTTAACATCCTGCGCCTTGTTTTTGTCGCAGACCAATATCGCATCCTCTGTCTCCACAATGATGACATTATCCAGTCCGATAGTAGCAATTAACTTATTTTTGCCATAGGCAATGCAATTTTTAGAACCGATATGAATCTGTTCTCCGTAGGTTACGTTATTATTTCCGTCCGCATCATACAGCGTATCGAGCGCATCCCAGCTTCCAACGTCGCTCCAGCCGAAATCGCCTTCCAGCATAATTACGTTATCCGCCCTCTCCATAATTCCATAATCCACGGAAATCTTCGGAATGGTCGGGTATACTCTTTCGATAGTCTCCTTCTCCTTATCCGTACCGATGGCTTCTTCGATTTCTAAAAGGCACTCATATACGTCCGGCAGAAGCTCTTCGAAATATTTTAATATAACGGAGGTTTTCCATACAAACATTCCGCTGTTCCAGAGATAACAGCCCTGCTCCACGTAAGATTTGGCCGTAGAAAGGCTGGGTTTCTCCACGAAATCGGCTACCGGATACGCAGCTATGCGCTTTCCGCTCTCCTTACTTATCGTATGACCTACTTCTTTCACTTTTTTGTTGTACTTAATATAGCCGTATCCGGTAGCAGGATTCGTAGGCTTGATTCCTATCGTCACCAGCCTGTCCGTCTTTTCAGCCAGCTCCATCGCATAGTCCATTACTTCCGCATATGCGGCGCCGTTTTTGATGTAGTGGTCCGATGCCAGCACACACATTACGCCGTCTCCGTATTTTTTGCGAATCTCCACCGCGGCATAGCCGATACACGCCGCCGTATTTCTTGCAGCAGGCTCGGACAGAATATGCTTTGCCTCGAGCCTTCCTTCCGTTACCTTCTCCATCAGTTCCGCCTGTACAGCGTTCGTAACGATATAGATATTCTCTCCCCGAACGCTTTTTTTGATTCTGTCGATGGTCTCATTCACCATCGTATCCCTGCCCGTGAGATTCAACAATTGCTTCGGTACTTCCCTGCGGCTCAAGGGCCAGAATCTCGTTCCGCCTCCGCCCGCCATAATTATGCCGTATCTTTCCATTTTGCCGTTTCCTTCCGTCATTTACCTTCCATCCATTCTTGCGCTGTCTATATTTTCCTTAAACCATTCGTAAGCCAGCCCTACGCCTTCTTCCAGGTCCACTTTGTGCTTCCAGCCCATAGCATGGAGCTTATCTACGTTAGTGAGCTTTCTTGGTGTGCCGTCCGGCATGTCCTTGTTCCACACGATATCGCCTTCGAAGCCTACCGTACGGCAAACGGTTTCCGCCAGCTCCCTGATGCTGACTTCCTTTCCTGTTCCTATATTCACATGCTGCTCGCCGCTGTAATTTTCTAATAAAAATACACAAGCATCCGCCATATCGTCCACATATAAGAACTCTCGCAGCGGACTTCCCGTTCCCCACAGTTCCACGATAGACGTGCCATTTACCTTTGCCTCATGGAACTTGCGGATCATGGCCGGCAATACATGGGAGTTCTTCAAATCATAATTGTCATGCGGACCATAAAGGTTTGTCGGCATGCAGCTGATAAAATCATCTCCGTACTGGATTTTAAAATACTTGCACATCTCCAGTCCCGCTATCTTTGCAATCGCATATGCTTCATTTGTCTCCTCAAGGGGGCCGGTCAAAAGTGCGTCTTCCGGTATAGGCTGAGGCGCAAGCTTGGGATAAATGCAAGTGCTTCCCAAAAACAACAGTTTCTTTACTTTATAGTCATGACAGCATTTGATGGCGTTGCACTGTACCTGCATATTCTCATATGCAAATTCCGCAGGCTTCGTGTTGTTGGCATGTATTCCTCCTACCTTGGCCGCCGCCAGCACGACTACATCCGGTCTTTCCTCTTCAAAAAAGGCGATTACATCCGCCTGAACCGTCAAATCCAGCTCCTTATGCGTTCTTCCTACGATATTCGTATAGCCCTTGGATTGCAGGTTCCTTACGATTGCGCTGCCTACCAGCCCTCTATGTCCTGCCACATAAATTTTGTCCGTCTTATTCATTGTTTTCTCCATTTCTTTCCTATACTGATTAGAGTGTCAAAAGGTCCTTTTTAATAATATTCGAGTCAATATGCTCAAAACAAAAAGAACGACTGCGCCTATGAAAATATTTAGAAGTTCTTTCTCTGGATATTTGTGCCACAACAGAAAGCAAAACTGTTTGAGCGCAGCGAGTTTTTTGTTTTCTGTTGTGTTTGGCGGGGATAGACTGATAACTAGAACTTCTTATATTTGAATTCGGCGCAGAAGTCTTTTTGTTTTGGGCATATTTTCTAGAGCCGTTCGCAAAAGGATCTTTTGACACCCTAATCCTATACTGTTAATTATTAAATTATTATCAATCGTTTATTTTTTATAACGAAAGCCTTCTCTTATGTTTGTTCCCCGTAATGTTATCTCAGCCTTCGCCGGGGAGGAAGGGAACGCCGCATAGCCTGCCCTGTCGCCCGTAACCGGATAGAAAAAGGTCAATCCGTCTATTTCATAAACGTTCATTTCAAAATTTTCATAATCCTTCTGATTTATCATATAATTGCCGTCATAAGCCGAGGCAGCCTCTCTGCCAAAGGCATACACCTTATAGCACGCAAAAAACCCCAAAGCTATATAAATCGCCCTCCAAGCGTATTTTCCCTTTACAACATACAGCATCAACCCGCCAAGAGTCAGAGCAGAAGCAAGCCATACATAGACACACCCATAGCGAATGAGGGGCGCAGAAAAGAGCCAGAACAAAAAGGATAGATTCACCGTAGCTGCCGCAAGCAGGAAGTCGTACATTTCTTTTTTTCTTTTTATCCATATGACAAGTGCTGCTGCCACCGAAACAGGAACCGAGAACGCAGCCCCGAGAACCGACAGTTTATCCACTGCTCCAAGCCCCCTTAGCCACTCCGGAAACCATGAAGTTATCGGTGCTCCGTATCTGGCCGCATCATAAATCCCACGTCCCCACGCTTGTATTTCTTTCGCGTCATAATCAGCAATTCCCTTCGGTATCTTCCAATCGACAGAGAATAAATCCACTGCGGTAAAAGGATATATAAGCCAGCCTGATATTATTACATTCCGAATCAGATAAGGCGCGATGACAACGGTTCCAAGTCCTATAAAGGAAAAGATGCCCCGAAGATTTCTGCTTTTTATGAGCATTGCCGCAGGCTTTACCACAAGCAGCAAAATGAGTGCCGCAGAAAGCTTCAGGCTCATGGCATATACCGCCACAAGACTCAAAAGTCCATATGGGATCCATGATTCCTCTTTTTTCTCTGCTAAATCCAAAAAGCGGATGACAATATAGAAAATGGTAAGCACCATGAAATAATCTGAGGCCGGAGATACCATTTCATCGAAGATAATGAGCAGATAATAAATACAAGCTATCCGCGCAAAATCAGAAAGAATCAGCCGTCTTCGCCGGAAGGCTTCTGCGATTTCACCGCATACCTTTGCTAATATAAGTCCAAAAAATCCTGCCATACAGTGGTAGGATTGTATCCCCAAAAAAGAAAAGCTAAAAAGTGCAGAGAGGCTGAACGCCGAGCTGTTATAAGCCAGCCTGCAGTGAAGATTCCCCAAACCCTTTACTATACCGTATTCCTCTATCCACCGAATGCTCTGGGCATGGTAAAGCCCCGTATCATAGTGGATAATACCTCTCGAGGTCCCATAGGAGAACAGCAGAAACAAAAACAGACAGCCTGCCGCCTTTTTCCACGTGACGGTCTCCTTAACCTTAAGAAGCTCTTTAAAAAGATCCCTTCGAAAAACTGCGATAATAACGGTACACAAAAAGAGAATAAGGATATTCGCTGCAAATCCCACCTTGTGAAACAAGCTGAAAAACTGCGCGTACACCGTAAGGGCCACAAGTCCTGCCATGCAATAGCTGTCAATTTTCAGAGTATGCCAGGTTGTCTCCGGCACTTCCTTTCTATTTCTGCCCGTACAGAACCGCCCGATACCCTTCAGTACCAAAAAACCCGTCAAATACGCTGTCAGAAGTACATACAAGAAAATCAGACAAACCGAAAGCATATATCAATACCTCACATTGTGTTATTTTGCTATTTCATTAGCGAGTATACTATTGTATAATGCAAGTGGCAACCTACAATATTGCGTCATAATGGTAAAATATTGCTGTCTCTATGTTCAAAACTCATCAATACAGGACGTATAAAACCTTGTCAATTGATGGTACCATCATCTAAGCCTTGTGAAACATCCAAAATTAAGAAAGGAAAGCAACTTATGGCAAAATCTACTTCCAACCGCATCATTTCAACCCCGACTTCTTACGCCAAAGAGCATTATCTTCACGTGCAGGAGGTGGGCACACTGCAAAGTCTGGAGCCTCATATCAGCAAGAGACAGAACCTTAACTCCTACCTGTTCTTTGTAGTATTGGATGGAAGCGGGGAGGTCTCTTATGAAAATAAAAAGTACTCTATTTCTGCCGGCGACTGCGTCTGGATCGACTGCACCCGTCCCTATTCACACGAAAGCAGCGCTAACGACCCTTGGAGCCTGATGTGGGTACATTTTAACGGAGCAGAGGCGAGAGCTCATTACGACAATTTCATCCGTCATAGCAATTCCTTTTTGTTTCGTCCCAGAAACCTCGTGGCCTTTACCGACGCTCTCACACTGCTTTATCGCACGCAGCAAACAAAGTCCGTGTTTATGGAGCTCATTTCCAACAAATACCTTACCGACATTATCACTCTCTGCTTTACGGAAAGCAGACAGGAGCACGAAGGAGAATATTCCATTCCTGAAAAACTCATGCAGATACATTCCTATTTGGAACAGCATTATAACGAAAAAATCACCTTGGAAAAACTATCCGAGCATTTTTTTATCAGTAAATTCCATCTCTCCAGAGAGTATAAAAAAACATACGGAATCACACTGTTCCATGACCTCACCGCCAAGCGGATATCCCATGCGAAATCCATGCTGCGCTTCAGCGAAGATTCCGTAGAATCCATTGCCGCAGCCACCGGCTTTCAGGACGCCGGGTATTTTATAAAGGTATTCCGTCAATCAGAAAACATGACACCGCTGGAGTACCGTAAAAAATGGTAATCTGCCAAAGAGTCCTCGGCGATTACCATTATTCTTCCTTATATATACATCAATACGGCAATTCCTATGCCAAGCAGCGCTCCCATTAATACCTGTAAGGGAGTATGGCCCACGAACTCCTTGAGCTTGTCCTCCACACTCATTTCTTTTCCCATATGTACGAACATTTCCATCATTTCGTTAAGTACCTTGGCCTGTATACCGGTTTCTCTTCTGACACCCATGGCGTCGTACATGACAATGATAGCAAAGATTGCGGCAATAGCGAACTGAAAGCTTCCTCCCCCATATTCGAAACCCGATGCCGTTACGAGGGCGCACACCGTCGCAGAATGGGAACTGGGCATGCCGCCGCTTCCTATCAGGCGTTCTGCCACGAACTTACGATTAAACCACATATGTATGACCGTTTTCAGCACTTGCGCCACCAGCCAGCCGGTTACCGATGCCATAAAAATGCGGTTATAAAATAAATCTTTTAAAAATTCCATTTTTATAACCATAATCCTTTCAAAGTCCAAAGACTTCGGGCACAGGCCCGAAGCTTCGACCGAAATTTTTATTTAAAGGCTTTTCAAATACCTTCCAATCGCATCATGCCAGTCCGCAAACTGAAAATCAGACGTAAGCCTGAGCATATAATTCTCCAGAATGGAATAAGCCGGCCTCGGTGCAGAGGCCGGATTCGCCGTCTGATATTCCCCTGTTGTAATTTCCTCCACTACAGTTTTCTTGCCCGCAAGCCTGAATATTTCTTTTGCGAAATCAGCCCAATGGCAATAACCCTCACAGGTTCCGTGGAACAGCCCGTAATTTTCGCTGGGAACCAGATAACAAATCGCTTTTGCCAATTCCTCTGCGCTTGTGGGAGTACCGAACTGATCGCCTACTACCGTAACCTTATCGGTC
The DNA here is from genome assembly GCF_039134705.1 of Kineothrix sp. IPX-CK. Classification (NCBI taxonomy): domain Bacteria; kingdom Bacillati; phylum Bacillota; class Clostridia; order Lachnospirales; family Lachnospiraceae; genus Kineothrix; species Kineothrix sedimenti. The sequence continues at coordinate 3,994,561 of NZ_CP146256.1, forward strand.
TTCTCCGATAATTGCAGCATGGTCTTCACGAAATTCTTACCTTCGCCATATAGCCACGCAGTACGGATGATGAAGTAATCCTTTGCGAATTCCTTTACAAAATTCTCTCCCGCCAGCTTAGAAGCACCGTACACTCCTTGTGGTCCCGTAAGATCGAACTCAGTGTAGGGCTTGTCTGCTTTTCCTGAGAAAACATAATCCGTGGATATCTGAACAAGCTTCGCTCCTGCTTCCGTCGCTGCAACGCTCAGGTTGCGCGGACCGATAGCATTAATCCGATACGCGTTATCTGCGTCTGTCTCACAGGAATTTACGTTAGTATACGCCGCACAGTTGATAATCGCATAAGGCTTGACCTCTTTTACCAGTTTCATCACTTCATCTATATTCGTTATATCGAGCTGTGCAACGTCCGTATTGATAAGTTCTATTTCCGTATTTCCTTCATATTGCTTATTGATGGCAATTCCTAATTGTCCGTTGCAGCCGGTAACTATTATTTTTTTCATGTATGGAACAATTCTCCTTTCAAATCCGGTGGCTTTGCGCTAGTCCAGACTATTACCATAATACAACCCGCACTTAGAATATGCAAGTAAAGTTTCTTCACCCAGGGGTGATATAGGCATATATTCTTATTATAAACAGCAAAACGGTGAATAGTAAGTATATGTTACATTCTTGTAATAAATTCTTAAGATTTTTGTATATATTTTTCATTTCTCCCTAGTGACTCCGCCGATATAATATGCTATAATTTGCCTTGTGGTGCTTTTAGCGGGATTCGTACGCATTATTTTCCGATTCTAAGCCCCATTTTATTTATGAAAGTGAGGATTATACATGAAACGATTACAAGTACTTCTTCTTGTCGCTTTATCCTCTGCTCTTTTTTTAACCGGTTGTGGTAAGACAGAAGAAGTTGAAGAACCTGTCGTTGCGCAGGTCATTGAACCTCAGCCTGAATTAGAGACGGATGAGACAAACGCCAAGGAAGAAACGGCTACTGATGATGATGTGCCTCCCGAAGAAGGCATGGTTAGAAGTACGCTTACCAACGAATGGATAGATGGAGATTTAGAGGATGCACGTCCTATTTCCATTATGATTCCCAATGATTCATCAGCACTTCCGCATTATAACCTTTCCAAAGCGGACATCCTTTATGAGTGCCCGGTAGAAGGAAGCATAACGAGAAGCATGGCTGTCATTAAGGATTGGGAAGGATTGGACCGCATCGGTAATGTTAGAAGCTGCCGCGATTATTTCGTATATTGGTCTTTTGAATGGGATTCCATTTATCTTCATTTCGGCGGTCCCTTCTACATCAATGATATTGTAGAGAAAGCTGATACGGATCACATTACGGGAACTTCCTACGGTGACAAGAGAACCGACGCAATGTTCGAAGGCGCTTTTTACCGTTCTACCGATAAGAAGGCTCCTCAGAACGCATACGCCAGTGCAGAAGGAATCAACAAGGGTATCAGCAAATTCGGGTACTCCAAGACATACCGCGACGGCTACTACGATGCAGATCACTTCAAGTTCGCTTCTGCAAAGACACCGAATACCTTAGACGCGTACAGCGAAGCTGTTACAGCAAAGGAAATCAATATGAAGCCCGCTTATCCGGTAACCAAGACCTCCTTTACCTATAATGCTGAGGATGGTTTGTATTACCGTTACATGTACGGCAAACCTGACGTAGATGCTGCCAACAACGAAGTACAGCTTTCCTTTAAAAACGTACTGGTTCAGTTCACATATCATGAAGTCAGGGACGAGAAGGGCTATCTGGCGTTTCAGGTACACGATACCACAAGAGACGGCTACTACTTTACTAATGGAAAAGGTATCCATGTAACGTGGAAAAAGACTGCTGACTACGAACCCACCAAGTATTTTGACGATAATGGAAATGAAATCGAATTAAATACGGGTAAAACCATGATTTGTATTGTAGAGGAAGGCGATTCATTCGATGTTGATGGAGTTTCTCTACAGTCCGACGCAAAATAAAATACTTGTTTTATTCCATATAAAGAGGCTTGCCGATACCGCGCAAGCCTTTTTTATATCTTTCTTAATCAGTTCATGAAATATATCTTAATTTTAAATCTATTTTTTCGTGCCTATCCCAAGACGATTTACTGCCGAGAAAATAGCTCTTACGGACGCTCTTGTAATATTGGAGCTTACACCGACGCCATAGGTAACTGTTCCGGTATCCGAATCCAGCAAGTGAATGTAGGCTGCCGCCTGAGAATTGGAACCACTTTGCAGCGCATGCTCTTCGTAATCCAATATCTTCATTTCCTCTCCGATAACCTCCTGAAGGCCGCGTTTTACTGCATCGATAGGACCATTTCCTATCGCTTCAAAAAATTTCTCCACGCCGTGGTCCGTATAGATGACCATAACTCTCGTATCGAATTCGGAAGTGGTTTCTCCGCTCAAGTCGTCCACCTTCAGCTTTCTGAAATGAATCGGCTCCTTCTTCTCCAGATATTCCTGTCTGAACTGCTCCATAATCTGGTCCGGAGATACTTCCCCCTGCTTCTCCGAAATCGCTTGAATAGTCTTGGCAAACTCTTTGTGCATTCCTTTAGGAAGCTTGAAGCCGAAATACGTATCCATAACGAAGGCTACGCCGCCCTTGCCAGACTGGGAATTAATTCTTACAATCGGTTCGTACTCTCTGCCAATATCAGCAGGATCGATAGGCAGATAAGGCACCTGCCATATCTCGCTGTTTCTTTCCTTCATCGCCTTTACACCTTTGTTGATGGCATCCTGATGCGAGCCGGAGAACGCCGTAAATACGAGCTTTCCGGCGTATGGATGTCTGGGATGAACCGGAATCTTACAACATCTTTCGTATAATTCTATCGTCTCACCTATTTTATCCACGTTCAGCTCAGGATCGATTCCCTGCGAAAACATGTTATAGGCTATATTCAATACATCCACATTACCCGTCCGCTCGCCATTTCCAAACAGTGTTCCTTCTACACGTTCCGCACCCGCCAACAGTGCCAGTTCCGTACTTGCCACTCCTGTTCCCCTGTCGTTATGTGGATGTACACTCAAAATAATGCTTTCCCTATTCTTAAAATGGCTGTCCATCCATTCAATACGGTCGGCATATACATTGGGAGTGGTCATCTCCACGGTAGATGGCAGATTAATAATAATCGGTTCCTCCTTAGTCGCTCCCCATGTCCGCTGAACTGCCGTACATATATCCAACGCAAAATCTAATTCTGTACCGGTAAAGCTTTCCGGAGAATATTCCAAAATAATCTTTCCCGGGAAATTCTTTGCCCTTTCCTTTACCCACTTCGTCCCCTGAACCGCAATCTCTATAATTTCGTCTCTGCTCATTCCAAATACCACGTCTCTTTGCAACGTAGAAGTAGAATTGTAAATGTGTACGATTACCTGCTTGCAGCCTGCAATCGCCTCGAAGGTTCTCTCAATCTGTTCCTCCCTGCACTGGGTGAGCACCTGAACTCTCACATCATCTGGAATCATTTTCCTATCCACAAGCTGACGCAGGAAATCAAATTCTATCTGGCTTGCTGCGGGAAATCCGATTTCAATATCGCGGAAACCAAGCTTGATCAAATATTGGAACATCTCGATTTTTTCTTCCACTACCATTGGGTCAATCAGCGCCTGATTACCGTCCCGCAAATCAACGCTGCACCAGAGCGGTGCTTTTTGAATTTCTTTACCGGGCCATTTTCTTTCCGGGTAGACCATGACCGGACTTCGCTGATATCTTTTATAATTTAACATAACCATACCTCCGTCTATATTTATAACGCGTTCTAAATGCTCATCCTTTTTTGTATATAGGAGCACTTTCCTATTGCGCAAAAAACCGGCTCTAAGAGCCGGCTATTTTTCAGCTATGTAGATTTATTCCCCAAGACCGCTTTCAATAGCATGAACCAAAGACTTAAGTGCCACTTCCTCATCTTCGCCTTCGCAAATAAACTCTATCTCATCACCACACTTTACGCATGCTCCGAGTACGCTGAGTACGCTCTTCGCATTTGCCGTATTCTCTCTGAATGTGAATGTAATTAATGATTTAAACTGCATTGCCTCTTTACATAGGATGCCTGCCGGTCTCAGATGTAGCCCTGTGGGGTTTTTAATAACTACCTTTTGGCTTACCATACCTCTTTTTCCTCCAATTTCATATGCTATTTAACGAATGGCATACGTTCCACATACATACTATATCATCTTTTCCTATACTTCTCAAGTGCCTTCTTTGCCATTATCACAGCATAATATTCTGAATCAATTCAGCAAGCTTTTTCGCCTCTTTATCGATCTGTTCCTTATCCTTTCCTTCAATCATAACACGCACCATAGGCTCCGTACCGGAAGGCCTTATAAGTACCCGCCCCTCGCCGGCGAACTTCTTATTCAACTCATCGATGGCATCGGCTATCTCCGGATAATCCATATAATTTTCCTTCTTATGATTCGGTACCTTTGCGTTAACAAGCGCCTGAGGCATAACCTCCATTACTTTCGAAAGCTCAGACAGCGGCTTTCCCGTTTCCACCATAACCTCCAGCAGATGAAGAGCGCTCAAAAGCCCGTCTCCCGTTGTATTTTCATCCAGAAAGATAATATGCCCCGACTGTTCTCCTCCGAGACTGGCATCAATTTCCTTCATGCGCTCCAACACATAGCGGTCGCCTACCTTCGTCTGTTCTATCTTTATTTTATTCGCTTCACCCATAAGGAAAAATCCTAAATTGCTCATAATGGTAGCTACAATAATGTTTTTCTTCAGCTTACCTTTATTTTTCATGTGGCTGCCGATAATCGCCATGATCTGGTCTCCATCGATCATATTGCCCAGCTCATCCACAGCCATCAGTCTGTCCGCATCCCCATCAAAGGCGAGGCCCACGTTGGCTTTTTCGTATACAACACGCGCCTGGAGTTCCTCCATATGCGTAGAGCCGCAGTTGGCATTGATATTCGTTCCGTCGGGATTATTGTGAATAGCTACGACTTCTCCTCCCAGCTCTTTAAGAGCTTCAATGGAAGTATAATAGGCAGCGCCCTCCGCACAATCCGCCACAATCTTAAGTCCTCGAAAATCTACATTTACCGCCTTCATGGAATGATTAATATATTCTTCCCTTGCGTCCGTGCGATATTTAATCTTCCCTACACTGCTGCCTGTAGGGAATTTCACGTCCTTCATTCCGCTTCCTATCATAGCTTCGATCTCATCCTCAAGAGAATCAGGAAGCTTATAGCCGTTGCCATCAAAAAATTTAATTCCGTTAAATTCTACAGGATTATGGGACGCGGATATCACTACGCCTGCATCAACCTTGTATTTCCTCGTCAGATATGCTATTGCCGGCGTGGGAAGTATTCCCACATACACACAGTTAGCCCCTACGGAGCAAGCCCCTGCCATCAGCGCATTCGCCAGCATGTCTCCGGACATACGCGTATCGCAGCCTACCATTATCGTCGGTTTATGCTCGTTTTCTTTCGTAAGAACATACGCGCCGGCCTGCCCGAGCTGCATCGCTAAAAGCGGGGTTAGTTCTTCGTTAGCAACTCCTCTTACACCATCCGTACCAAATAATCTTCCCATGTAAAGCCTCCTGTTGAATACTTATTCTTTTTCTCTTATATTTAATCTTACCGTAACGTTTTCCCTCAGACTTACACTTTCAGGAAGATTGAAAGATAGCGGTACATCCCAGTAACCTTCTTCCACTTCCTCGATAATCCCTCTCTCCCGCAAGTCAGCGATGTCTACAGTTCCTCTTATTTCGTCGCCATTTATACTGTTCACGTCCGCTGAAAGTCCAATGACCTGAATGGGAAATTCATCTTCAAAGGTCGATACTTCACCCTCGAAGCTCTCCGGCATGTTCAAAATCGAAATATTACTTTTGGAAACAGTAAAGTTTCTGGCAATCACCGGCTCAATATAGACAGTTACCACAGCATTTCCGTCAAATTCCTTATCATCCAGCTCAACATTGCCCGGTAAATATTCTCTTACATCTATAACGGTCACCAGATTTTCAGTAAGTCCTGTAATATCCAGCACGGTATCCGGAATGTCCAGTGAAGAAATATTTTTCAGCACATTGGCTTTTCCCGCCAAAACGACAGAAGCAGGTGTACTGCTTACTACGCCTGTCGCACGGTATCCGTCAGCAGGTGCTCCCATTACGGAGAAATTCAAAGGAATCTCCTTGGTTGCCAGTATTTCCACATTAACACGCACCGTATTTATATTAAGAGTGAGATTAGATTTAGGTATTTCCACACCGTCTGCATCGTACAGCTTGATTTCCTCCACCGTGCCGATATCGCTGGTAAAACCGGTTACCGCTACGCTTACCTCAGCTTTATTGATTCTGGATACGATGGACTCCGCTCCCGACACCCTCACCAGGTTCTGTTCCGTCGTAACGTCTCCTATCATGTATCCGTCTCCCACGCTCCCCGAATAAGTCGCTCTCAGTGCCAGACTAATGCTTTGTTTATTTTCAATGTTCAATTTCACACTATCGATACTTCCCGTTATACTGTCTAATCTGTCATTATATCTATTGGTGGAAAGCTTGATGCTGATGGTATTGAGACTCGTCAAGTCATTCATATCAGCCACTGCAACAACATTATCCTTGCTGATCGTATCACTAATCGATCTGGGAGCCACTACGGTCACCGAATCTATGACGTCGGTATCGTCCAATATTTCATATACCTTTCCCTGACTGGTAATCGCATCCGCATTCTGGATCACTACGGGAATATTCGTAAACTTCGACGACGTAGGCGGATCGTTTATATTAGTTACCAAAAGCCACAAAATAGCTGCGAAAAGGACAGAACCGACTTTCAGAACAAGATTTCCCGTCAATTTATTTTTCATTTCTTGCCCTTCCCTTCCAAAGCTTTCGCTTCTTTTCATCTAATGGCTTATTCTGGATTATGCGCAGTTTTTCCTTCAGCGAATCTCCATCCAGGCTACCGTATAGGCTGCCCTCATACGCCACACTGATTTTTCCGGTTTCCTCCGAAACGATAACCGTCATGGAATCCGTAGCCTCGGAAATTCCTATTGCAGCCCTATGCCTTGTTCCAAGCTCCTTGCTAAGCTCCATATTATCGGACAGAGGAAGATAACATGTAGCCGAAACCACGCGATTTCCGCGTACAATAACAGCACCGTCGTGAAGCGGTGTATTATGCTCGAATATATTCACCAATAATTGGCTCGAAACGATACCATCCACTGCTATACCCGTTCTCTCATATTCCGCAAGAGACTGGGTCTGCTCCATTACAATGAGCGCTCCTGTCTTCACCTTCGCCATCTCTACACACGCCTTGACAATTTCATTGACCGTGCGGTCGGAAAACAACCCCTCCTCCGGTTTGCTGGGTTCAAAGGGAAAAATAGAAGAAATAATGTTCTTGCGTCCTAATTCCTCCAGTGCTTTGCGAAGCTCAGGCTGCAATATGACGATAATTGCCGTTGCCGCTATTCCAACTACATTTTGTGCGATCCACAAAATCGTATTCATGTTGAATACTGCAGCCAAAAACAAAAATACAGCAATTACCACAACACCCTTTAAAAGAGACCAAGCTTTCGTATTTTTTATCCACACCAAAATATGGTACACCAAAAAGGAGATAATAATTATCTCCACGATATCAGTCCACCTGATACTGGGCATGCGCTTGAAATAGGTATCTACAATCTGTGTAATCTGCTGCATCTTAATCATTCCAGTCTTTTATAATATCCACAATCCGCATCTTCCATTCACTATTTTTTGGAAGAACTTCTTCCCTCCATCGCTTTCGCTCCCTGTGACGGTCTCGTTCTCTTCTGCGAATTGATTTGTTTCACCTTCCGCTCGGGCGTCGCTACAGTAACCTTAGGCACCGCCTTTACATAATAATAATATTCGTCGTCCTCAAACTGCACCTTCTCCGTCCGGCTGTAATCCACGTTGAATTCAAAAAACTGGATCACCACCGCGATAAGAGCCGAAAAGATCGTTCCAATAATGATTCCGCCAATCGACACATTGGTCTCAAACATCAGATCGCCTACTAATAGAATCATCACATTCACCAAAGCGCCTGCAATTATGGCTATTGTCCATGAGTGATCCATGGAGAGCCTTCGTATTAAATATACGAGAATAATCGTTGCAGTAAAGGCCGCAAGGGTTACTATCATCCCTTTATTGTTCAAAATCCCATCAATCAAATAACGAAATTTGGCGGTAATTTCTTCCGTTTCCATGGATGCCAGTGCGGTATCGCTTTGCTTTATGTATGCGATCAAATAATATACGATCACCCCGCATGCTGCTGACACTGCGGAAGTCGGCGTACTCAGGAGTCCCATGGCTATGGGAATCACATAAGGTATCTTCAGCCAAAAACAGATGGGCGTAAGAACCACCACAAGCATATCTTTCGGCGAAAACCTGAAATACAGTAAAAACATAAGTAGAAAAAGTGCCAAAGCCACTACCGCGCACTCCAAGGAAAGTGCATACAAATGTCCGATTACCAGCGCTGCCGCTACAATAATTACGAAATTAGCCGGCATAAAGGAACACATAAGTGCCAATACCAATACTATTGCGATATTATTGATTTTATTCATGTAACCGAGATTGGCGTTTACCAACAAAAAACAAACGAAAGAAACCAAAAACTTAAACAGAGGTATCAAGTATACTTCATATCTTCCATAAATTCTTTTTAAATATTGCTTTGCTACAAGTAAAGATGTCATAATAATTTCCTTTCAAGGCCGCATAAGCCCGTACTACGTCTTATCATACATACCGGTCAGCCTGTTAAGGTTGCTCATATACAGCTTCATTTTCTTTTGGGCTTTTGCATACCGATAAGAATATACTGCGTAGGAAATAATAGCGTATATTCCTATCACAAATAGATATTTAACCAAAACAGACTTGCCAAACTGGAACAGATCCATCTTGTAAATATCCGTCATAAAAATTTCAAAATCATAAAAAACATACATCCCAAACAAGATTCCAAAGGATATCGTTCCGTAAATTGCAGACTTCAGCACTTGAAACCAAACATAGTCCCCACGAAAATAATTCATGACGGAAGTATTCTTCTTCCCCTCATGTTCTTCGTAGGACGCCATCTTCGTCATCAGGATGACCCTTTCTTTATTCAACATAATTTTCTCCTAGCGATCCAAATATCTCATTCCGGCCTTTTCATCCTTTTCCTTCTTCTCGGGCTTCGGTTCAGGCTCCTTCTTATATGCGGTCTGCAAATGATTTACCATTCCGGCCTTGCATTTCTCACAAAAACGCCCGCTGCGGATTATTGCTCCACAGTTCTCACATTCCAGACCTGTCGGAGAATCCGCCGAGAATTCCAGCCTCTCTTCTCTCAGCCATTGTCTGATCTGTTGCGGAGTTACGTCGCATTCTTCCGAAACCTCCGCAATTCCGCACCCCTTATGCTCGGATATATATTTCTTCACTTCCTGAAACTTTACTTCCAGTGCTTCTCTGCACTGCGGACAGATAATCGGCCCCATGGCATAGTTAAAAAGCCGCCCGCATCTTCTGCAATTGCGTACATCCATTTATTCTTCCTCCCAATCATAACCCCTTACCGATGGACAACGACGCATAGTAAATATTGACAACCCCTTTTTTAAGCAATTCATATGCGACTGCATCGATTGTACTTCCGGTTGTATAAATATCATCAATAATTACAATCGTATCTAATTTTACATCATTTCTACAGATTTTAAAAGCCTTTTTCAAATTATTTTGCCTTTCACCATCGCTCAGATTCTTCTGGGGCACCGTTTTTTTGCACCTCTTTATCAAATCAGCTCTGGTAGGAATACCGGTTTCCCTGCTAAGCTTCTTTGCCAGCACTTCCGCCTGATTATAGCCCCGCACTCGCATTCTTGAAGAATGGATTGGTACCGGGACAAAGGCTTCCGGCTTCCATATCCGAAGGTAGTCCTCCAAATGCTCTGCCAGTTTCTTCCCGAAAAAGTCCGCATATTCCTGCCGCCCTTTGTATTTGAAGCGGTAAATGGAGGCTGCCATACTCTTGTATTCGAACAGCGCCGTACCGCTCTTATAATAATGCCTCTTTCGCGCACAGTCGTAGCAGTACTCCGCTTCTTCCTCCTGCAAGGGTTTGCCGCATTTGGCGCAGACGGCTCCCTCGATATACCTGATCCTTCCACGGCAGCTTTCACAAATAAACGCATCGGAATATCCGATTAAGCCGTCGCAGACCGGACAATGCCTCGGATAGATAAGATCTGTCAATCTGCCCGTAAAATAATTCATCCGGACAAAATCGCTCTTGCGAGCAAAGTTACTTTTGCGGGCAAAATTATTTTCGTTTCCACTCATACATGCTCCCTTCGCTTTCTCCGGGCAAGGGATCATTTCTGTATTACAGTGAGGATAATTCTTCAATTCTCTCGCACAGGCTCGTATACCTTTTGTTCTGATTCTCATTCGCGATCATTTCGTTTACCGTCTGTCTGCTCCCCAAAATCGTCACACAGTTCTTGGCACGGGTAACCCCAGTGTACAGCAGATTTCGATTAAAGAGCATCTTAGGGCCTGTAAGTAAGGGCATAATTACGGCTGGATATTCGCTTCCCTGCGACTTATGTATCGTTACCGCATAGGCCAGCTCGATTTCATCCAACTGATGAAAGGGGTATGTCACTCTTTTATGCTCGTCGTATTCCACTATTATCTCCTGTGCATAATCGTTGATTTCCTTTATAATGCCTATATCCCCGTTAAAAACACCCATACCTCTATCTATGGGAATATTGTATTTGCTTACAACCTCCCATTCCAGCTGGTAATTGTTTTTAATCTGCATCACCTTGTCTCCCACCCGGTATACCCCTTCTCCGGCTTCATATTCTTCCTTTGATTTATCCGGAGGATTTAAATACTCCTGAAGGATGCCGTTCAGAATCTCTACGCCGAGACTGCCCTTTCTCATGGGCGTTAACACTTGTATATCGTAGGCGCTGGCTCCTACATAGGGCGGCAGCTTTTCGCATATGAGCTGAATCATATGTTTGTAAATTACTCCTACATCGTTTCTTTCCAGAAAGAAAAAATCTTTGCTCTTATTGTTTAGTTCTATCTGCTTCCCCCTGTTGATAGCATGGGCATTGACAACGATATCGCTTTCCTCCGCCTGTCTGAATATCTTCTGCAGCATGACTACCGGTATACATCGGCTGTCGATCAGATCCTTCAATATCTGTCCAGGTCCCACCGAAGGAAGCTGATTGATATCGCCTGCCATAATCAGCCGGGTGCCCGGCATAATTGCCTTGAGCAGCGACTGGAACAAATGAATATCCACCATCGACATCTCATCTACAATAATAACATCCGCCTCCAAAGGATTTTCTTCATTTTTTTCAAATTTTGCTCTTTTGTTTTCTTCTAAAACCGCTCCGCTAAGCTCCAGAAGCCGATGTATGGTCCTCGCCTCATATCCTGTGGTTTCTGTCATACGCTTCGCCGCCCTTCCCGTAGGCGCCGCAAGAAAAATATCCAGGTTCTCCCCTGCGTAATATCTTATAATCGTATTGATCGTTGTAGTTTTTCCTGTTCCGGGACCTCCTGTCAGAATGAGCAAGCCGTTTTTCACACTTTCCAGCACTGCCTTTCTTTGCAGCTCATCCAGTTCGATTCCCTGTTCTTTCTCTATTGCCCTGATGCGGTCGTTGATATTATTCTCCTCCGATGGAAGAAGCCCGTCCTCTGGCGAAATGGATACATTCAGATCATGAATCATCTTAGCGCAATTCAATTCTTCATAATAGTAGGAAGCAGCATATATTTTCCTGCCTTTATCCTCCTCTGGCCGCGGCATTTTTATCACGACCTTTTTGTCCATCGCCAAATTGGCTATCTGGGGCTCAATGGCCGGCTCCTCCACCTCCAACAGCTCGCTGGCCCGTCTTAGCAGTATATCTTCCGGCAAATATACATGACCTTCTGCCGACGACTGGAGAAGCACATAAAGGACAGCACTCCTTATGCGGTAATCAGAATCCGTGTGTATACCTATCTTGTTTGCAATTTCATCTGCAATTTTAAATCCTACCCCCGAAATATCTTCCGCCAGCTTATATGGATTTTCCCTGAGTACACCGTAAACGCTCATTCCATAGGTATTATATATCTTCATAGCAAGTGCGCCTGAAATTCCATACTTTTGCAGAAATACCATAGCCTCTCGCATATCCTTTTTTTCTTCCATCTGAACTGCGATTTCCCGCGCTTTTCTCTCGCTGATACCCTTAATTTCTGCCAGAAGCTCCGGCTCCTCTTCGATGATCCGAAAGGTATCCTCACCAAACATTTTTACGATTCGGGCCGCCAATGCTTCGCCGATTCCTTTGATTGCACCGGAGCCAAGGTATCTCTCCATGCTGATGACATCATCCGGGGCCGCGATCTGATAACTTTCTACTTTGAGCTGTCTGCCGTAGACGGGATGCTCTACATAGTTCCCATCAATCTGAAGAGTCTCGCCCTGGTCTATGGTTCTGAACATGCCTACGCAGATAATTTCCTCCTGCCCGCTCACCATATTCATGACCGTGTAGCCATTTTCGTTGTTCCGGTATATGATATGTTCAACATACCCTTTTACATTTTCCATATATCCAATCTCTCTCCTTTGACACGAAAAAGCATTCGATTGTTGTCTAAATATAGGACAAAAAACACAAAAAGGCTGCTTAAATAAGCAGCCTCATCATTCAATAATCATATAACCTTACAAATCATAATTTCGCTTCATCTGTTCAAAGAGCATCTGTGCAAGACCGAGTCCTTCCTTTTCCGTAGATGTGCTCGCCAATTCCTGCAAAGTGCTATCTTTAAAATAGTCTACCAGTGAATCGTTAGGTGTCGAATCCTCATCCTTAAATACGTCCACTGTTTTCTGCATCTCTTTAAAAATCTGCTCTAAAAAGTAAGACTCGAATTCTTTACATGCCGCCAAAAGCTCTTCATCGGAAGACTGGGAATAATCCTTTGTCTTAATATGAGTATCCAGCTTACTGGAGGCCTGAGAGGATAAATAACTCGTATATGCAGAAGAAATACCGCTTCCAATATCCATTATATAGTACTCCTTTCATCCTCTTAGCGCTTCAAGTTGTTCGCCTGCTGAAGCATTTCATCCGAGGTAGTAATCGCTTTGGAATTCATCTCGTAAGCTCTCTGCGCAACGATAAGGTTTACCATCTCATCCGCCACCTTGACATTAGAGCCTTCTAAGTAGCCCTGAATGACCTTGCTCATAGTAATACCCGTGCTGGTCGCTTCGTTAATCGCGGCCCCGCTGGCACCGGTAACAGCCCAGAGGGAATCTCCTTGTCTTTCCAAGCCTTCGGGATTGCGGAACTGAAAGGTTCCAATCTTAATGCCCAATGATTGTGCGTTGTTATTTATATCAGGATACATAAGCGTTCCATCAGAAGAAATCGTAATCAAGTTCGTCATGAATGAGCTCGCCAGCGCTATGGTTCTGCCTTGTGAATCCAGAACCGGATTTCCATCCGTAGTTGTCAGCATGATTCCGCCGCTGGAAGATAATCCCCATGTAAAATCCCCGTTTCTTGTATAATTAATCTCATCATTTCCATTTCTGACTGCAAAAAATCCGTCGCCTTCAATGGCAAACGAGGTTCCGCTTTCGGAAGCGATAAGACTTCCCTGCGTAAATATCTGATTGATAGAAGAATTACGCACGCCCAAACCTACCTGCGAAGTAACCGGCTTAGGATCTCCGTCTGCCGTAGTCGTCTTCGTCTGCAAGGTTTGATATAATAAACTTTTAAACTGAGATACCTGCGCCTTGTAACCCACCGTATTTACGTTAGCAAGGTTGTTCGCAATCGTATCTACGTTTGTCTGTTGTGCATTCATTCCGGTTGCCGCTGACCATAAACTTCTAACCATTCTTCACCCTCCTACAGCTTTCCGAGCTGATTTACAGCAATTTCCAAGCTGCTGTCGTAAGTCTGAATCACCTTCTGATTCGTTTCATAAGCTCTCGATACATTTATCATATTCGTCATCTCTGTTACCACTGAAATATTGGAGGATTCCAGATAGCCCTGATTCACCTTCGCCGTAGCGTCCTGAAATCTGTAGCCGTCTACCGTCTGGAAATAATTATCTCCAAACTTCTCCAAATAATCATAATCAACAAAGTCACGTATCCTTAAAGTTGCCACAGGAGAATTATCATCTCCCTGCATGATATTGCCCGAAGTATCTACTCTGAAATCGAGAAGAGGATCCAGCTTGATTCGTCCGCCCGTCATGCCCAGGACATAATCGCCGTCATGAGTTACCAGATAGCCTTGTGAATCCATAGCAAAGCTTCCGTCACGAGTATATTTTGTCGAGATATCGCCTTCCTTATCGGTATACTGCACCGTGAAGAATCCTTCTCCCGACAACGCCAGATCGAATGCGTTTTCCGTTCCCTTCACCGGTCCCTGCGAATAATCCGTATAGCCCTCTCCTATCTTAACCCCCAGATTATTTACGCCCAATCCCTTTGCCGTCCCGCGCCCCTCGGACATATCTTTGATCTTGTAAGCGAGCACATCGTCAAAGGCTTGACTGGTGGCTCCTTCTTTCTTATATCCGTTGGTATTCGCATTTGCCAGGTTATTGGTAAGGACGTCCATCCTGTGTTGCTCATTTACCATTCCCGTATAGGCAGTGTATAAACCCTTAACCATATGACTACTCCTTTTACCCTCAGTATATTATTTATTCCCTTTTCCCTTTTATCAACCTATCGAATAATAGATTGCTATCGGATGACAGGTTACCATCACCCAATGAATTAGTCCTCTTTATATCCTGCTAAAAATTCCACATATTTACCGGTTCCGATTGCAACGGCTGTCATAGGATCCTCTGCCGTCATCGTGTTGATTCCCGTCTTAGAGGCTATTAAATCCTCCAATCCGCGAAGCAGGCTTCCACCTCCGGTAAGAACAATGCCTCTGTCCGCGATATCCGCTGCCAATTCCGGCGGCGTCTTCTCCAGCACACTGTGTATCGTCTCCACGATCTGTGCCGTCGTCTCGCGAAGTGCCTCCTCCGTCTCCTCAGAAGAAACCTTTACCGTTCTAGGCAATCCGGTTACGAGGTTACGGCCTCTGACATCCATATAATCCACCTCGGAACGCTTATAAGCAGAACCGATTTTTATCTTCAAATCCTCCGCCGTCCGTTCACCAATCAGCAGATTATGTTTCTTTCTCATATAACGAACGATAGCTTCGTCGAAATCATCTCCTGCTATCTTAATGGAGGCGCTTACTACAGTACCTCCCAAAGAAATAACGGCAATGTCTGAGGTTCCTCCTCCGATATCGACGATCATATTTCCACAAGGCTTGGAAATATCAATTCCCGCCCCAATCGCTGCAGCAATCGGCTCTTCAATAATGGAAACCTCTCTGGCTCCCGCCTGATAAGTCGCATCCTCTACCGCCTTCTTCTCTACCTCGGTCACTCCGCTCGGCACGCACACCGCAATACGGGGCTTACGAAACGTTTTTTTGCCTAGCGCTTTCTGGATAAAATACTTCATCATCTTCTCTGTCACTCTGTAATCCGAGATAACGCCTTGTCTAAGCGGCCTTACTGCTACAATATTTCCGGGGGTCCTGCCGAGCATCAGTCTCGCATCTTCGCCAATCGCCCTTATTTTGTCGGTATCCCTGTCAAAGGCTACCACGGAGGGTTCCTTAAGCACTACGCCCTTCCCTCTGATATATACTAAAATGCTCGCTGTTCCCAAATCAATTCCTATGTCTGTATACTGCATATGTTAAACCCCTTTCTTAGTGTCCTATCTCATGCAAAATCTATCTTCATATTTTCCAAAATATCTTTAAGCCAAACGCACACAGCTATTATACCTTAAAGATTCGGTTTTTCAAAGGGGTTTCACAAAATTTTATAAAAAAATCAGACACAGCAAATGAAAGCGGTTCCTTCCGCCTCACTTGCCGCCTCCATGCTTTTTCCTATTTCTTATGTTATCGGCTGATTTTACCGATTACTTGAGGGATTTTTTATCTTTTTTATATCGTTCCAGCATTTTTTTGATGTAAAATCCGGTATAGGATCTGGGATTTTTTGCCACTTCCTCCGGCGTTCCTTCTGCAATAACAGTTCCTCCCTTGTCTCCGCCCTCCGGTCCGATGTCGATGATGTAGTCCGCCGTTTTTATGACATCCAGATTATGCTCGATGACAACCACCGTGTTTCCGCCGTCGGCCAGCTTGTGCAATATCTCCGTCAGCTTGTGGACATCCGCGAAGTGAAGTCCCGTAGTCGGTTCATCCAATATATAAATCGTCTTTCCTGTACTTCTTTTGCTAAGCTCCGTCGCCAGCTTAATCCTCTGTGCCTCGCCTCCTGATAGGGTGGTGGAGGGCTGCCCCAGCTTCACATAGGACAGACCTACGTCGTTTAAGGTTTCTATCTTCCTTCTAATGGAAGGCACATTTTCAAAGAATCCTACGGCTTCCTCCACTGTCATATCCAGCACATCGTAAATGCTCTTTCCCTTGTACCTCACATCGAGAGTTTCCCTGTTATAACGTTTCCCGCCGCACACCTCACAGGGAACATAAACATCCGGTAAAAAGTGCATCTCGATCTTAATAATCCCATCTCCGCTGCAGGCTTCACATCTTCCGCCCTTTACATTGAAACTGAAACGGCCTTTTTTATATCCCTTCGCTTTCGCATCGGCAGTCGTCGCGAATAAATCGCGAATCTGATCGAATACTCCCGTATACGTGGCCGGATTGGACCGCGGCGTCCTTCCGATTGGAGACTGGTCTATATCGATGACCTTATCCAGCTGTTCGATTCCGTCGATACCCGCATGCTTTCCCGGAATAGCCCGTGCACGGTTCAAATCCCTGGCCAGATGCTTATAGAGAATTTCATTAACAAGGGAACTTTTGCCGGAACCGGACACTCCAGTCACACAGGTCATAACTCCGAGGGGAAATTTTACATCCATCCCCTTCAAATTATTTTCCTGAACTTTGCGTACGGTTAGCTGTCCGGAAGGAACACGACGCTTCTCCGGTATCGGTATCTGTAACTTGCCGCTCAAATACTGTCCGGTTATGGAATCCGGAGTGTTCATAATCTCCTCTGCAGTTCCCTGCGCGATCACCTCACCGCCATGGGAACCGGCTCCCGGTCCGATATCCACAATATAATCTGCCGCCAGCATCGTATCCTCATCGTGCTCAACCACCAGCAAAGTGTTTCCCATATCTTTCAGATTACGCAGCGTATTCAAAAGCTTATCGTTATCCCTTTGATGCAGGCCGATGCTGGGCTCATCCAATATATAGCATACTCCCACCAGTCCGGAGCCAATCTGAGTCGCAAGACGGATTCTCTGTGCCTCGCCGCCGGAAAGAGTTCCCGTAGCTCTGGACAGAGACAGATAATCCAGCCCTACATCGATTAAAAAGCCGACTCTGGCGTTAATCTCCTTCAAAACCTGCTTGCCAATCATTTGCTGTTGTTTGGTAAGCTCCATTTCACTTAGGAATTTATGAAGCTTCCTTATGGAAAAAGAAGTAATCTCATATATATTCTTATCATTGACGGTAACAGCCAAAGCCTCCTCCTTCAACCTCATCCCCTTACATTTCTTACACGGAATGATGTTCATGAAGGTTTCGTACTCCTGTTTGGAGCTCTCGGAACCCGTTTCCCGGTAACGCCGTTCCACATTTCTAACCAGTCCTTCAAAAGCCACCGGATATACTCCCTGCCCTCTCTGTCCCTTATAATACACCTTAACCTCTTTGCCGCCGGTACCATGAATCAATATCTGTTTCACCTTATCGGGATATTCTTCAAAGGGAGTGTCCAAATCGAAATCATACTCTCTGCCAAGTGCCTGAAGAATCGCATTGCTGAAACTGCCCGGATCGTTGCAGGACTGCCAGCCCATTACCGCGATCGCACCCTGATTGATACTTAGCCGCTTATCTGGGATCATCAAATCCACATCGAATTCCATCTTGTATCCCAGTCCAAAGCATTCCGGACAAGCCCCGAAGGGATTGTTAAAGGAAAAGCTTCTAGGCTCTATCTCGCTGACACTCACGCCACAGTCCGGGCAGGAAAAGCTCTGACTGAAGGTCAGCATTTCTCCCTCCAGTACATCCACAAATAGAAGCCCCTCCGCCAGCTCCAATACGTTTTCAATAGAATCCGTTAATCTTCTTTCAATTCCAGGCTTTACTACCAGTCTGTCTACTATCACTTCAATATTATGCTTTATATTTTTATCCAGCTTAATTTCTTCCGACAGCTCGTACATATTACCGTCTACACGAACGCGGACGTATCCGCTCCTCTTCGCCCGCTCGAATACCTTGGTATGCTCGCCTTTACGGCCCCTTACTACCGGAGCCAGCAATTGAATTCTCGTTCCCTCCGGCAGTCCCATAATCTGGTCTGTCATTTGATCCACAGTCTGTTTTTTAATCTCTTTTCCGCAGGAAGGACAGTGGGGAATACCAATCCTCGCATACAAAAGACGGAAATAGTCATAAATCTCCGTTACCGTTCCAACCGTGGAACGGGGATTGCGGTTGGTAGATTTCTGATCGATAGAAATTGCAGGCGACAAGCCTTCTATCTTCTCCACATTAGGCTTCTCCATCTGTCCGAGAAACTGTCTCGCATAAGATGATAAAGACTCCATATAACGCCTCTGCCCCTCCGCATAAATCGTGTCGAACGCCAGAGAAGACTTTCCTGAGCCGGACAGACCGGTCAATACCACCAATTCATTCCTCGGAATATCCACATCGATATTTTTCAGGTTATGTTCGTTCGCCCCCCGTATTTTAATATACTCTCTTCGGGGAAGCATTTTCTTGCTTTCTTTTTCGATACCGCTTTCCATAATAGCCTCCATATTGTGTTACTGTTCACTCCGTTCTCAGTAACCATATCCTTTCCTTCGTTTTCCATGACTTTTCAAATGTCATTCTTCTATCGATGCAAGCTGCTTTTTCAGCTCTACCATCTTGTCACGCAGCTCTGCTGCAGCCTCGAAGTTCAAGTCCGCCGCCGCCTGCTTCATCTTCTTCTGAACATCTCCTATCAGCTTCTCCAGTTCCTGACGGTCCATAGATTCCGGATCCTTCTCGAAACGCAATTCTTCCTTTTCTATTACCTTGGATATGCTGATCAAATCCCTTACCGCCTTCTTGATCGTCTGAGGAGTTATTCCGTGCTCATCATTGTATTTCTTCTGTATTGCACGCCGGCGCTCCGTCTCCGAAAGCGCTGCACGCATAGAGTCCGTAATTTTATCCGCATACATGATTACATGACCTTCAGCATTTCGCGCTGCACGCCCTATCGTCTGTATCAGCGATGTCTCAGAGCGCAGAAATCCCTCCTTATCCGCATCCAGTATGGCCACCAGCGAAATCTCAGGGATATCCAAGCCCTCCCTCAGCAGGTTGATGCCCACCAGTACATCGAAAACATCCAAACGCATATCGCGGATAATCTCTGCGCGTTCCAGAGTATCGATATCGGAATGGAGATATTTCACGCGGATGCCCACTTCCTTCATGTAATCCGTCAAATCTTCCGCCATACGCTTAGTGAGCGTAGTGACTAACACTTTGTGCTTCTTCTCCACCTCTTTGTTCACTTCGGAAACAAGGTCGTCGATCTGTCCTTCCACCGGACGCACGTCCACCTCGGGGTCCAGCAGTCCCGTAGGCCGGATAATCTGCTCCGAACGCAGCAGTTCATGGTCACTCTCGTAATTAGAAGGGGTTGCAGAAACAAACAAAAGCTGGTCGATATGACTCTCAAATTCTTCAAAATTGAGCGGACGGTTGTCCAGTGCAGAGGGCAGGCGAAACCCGTAATCCACCAAGGTATTCTTTCTGGAACGGTCGCCGGCAAACATTCCCCGTATCTGAGGAACCGTCATGTGAGATTCGTCTATAATGATCAGATAATCATCCTTAAAATAGTCCATAAGCGTAAGTGGTGTAGCACCCGGATCCATTCCGTTCAAATGTCTGGAATAGTTCTCGATGCCGGAACAAAAGCCCGTCTCTCTGAGCATTTCGATATCGAAGTTGGTGCGCTCCGAAATCCTCTGGGCCTCTAACAGCTTGTCCTCGCTCTTGAAGTAACGAACTCTTTCCTCCAGCTCCGCTTCGATATTCTTGCAGGCTGCTCCTATCTTTTCCTGAGATACCACATAATGAGACGCCGGGAAAATGGCCACATGCTCCAAAGCCGCATGTACCTGTCCGGTAAGCGGGTCCGTCTCCGCGATACGTTCGATTTCATCACCGAAAAACTCCACCCGAATCAGGTAATCACCACCCTGCGCCGGATAAATCTCCACACTGTCACCCCGCACGCGAAAGCATCCTCTGTCCACATCCATATCGTTCCTGTCGTACTGTATGTCGATTAATTCTCTGATGACCCGGTCTCTGTCCTTTATCATTCCAGGCCTGAGCGATACGATCATCTCCTGATAATCGTCAGGGCTTCCCAAACCATAAATACAGGAAACGCTGGCCACCACCACTACATCCCTTCGTTCCGTCAAAGAAGCTGTCGCCGAAAGGCGCAGCTTATCGATCTCATCGTTTATAGAGGAATCCTTCGCTATATACGTATCGGAAGAGGGGACATAAGCCTCCGGCTGATAATAATCGTAATAAGAGACAAAATATTCCACCGCATTGTCCGGAAAGAACTCTCTGAATTCCCCGTACAACTGCCCCGCCAGCGTCTTATTATGTGCGATGATCAGCGTCGGTTTATTCAAAGCCGTTATAATATTCGCCATTGTAAATGTCTTGCCCGAACCGGTAACTCCAAGCAAGGTCTGAAATTGATTTCCGTTCTTAAAGCCTTCTACCAGTTCGGCAATCGCCTGGGGCTGATCACCGGTAGGAGCATATTCTGATACCAAGTGAAAGTGATCCATAGAATTCTCCTTATCATATCATGATAATTATCATATTTATTACAAATTTTATGCTGCAATGAGCTTTTCCGTATTATACGAAATCTATTCTACCACAAAGAATAATAAAAGTACAGAACAAATTAGAACATTTGTTCTGTACTTTCTACCATTATATTTCTTAAAATTTAATTGGTCACAGCAGCGATCTTCTCCGCGATGATTTCCTTCGCGCGCTCCAACTGGTTATCGTAGCCATTGCTGTAATACTGGTCGCTATCGAACTCACATACCTCATCCGGTTCGATGCCGATTCCGTGAATATTGTTACCCTTCGGTGTAAAATAACTGCTTACTGTGAGCTTAAGAGCCGTTCCATCCGACAGTGAAAGCACTCTCTGCACGATTCCCTTTCCAAATGTGGTAGTTCCCACCAGCTCTCCTATACCATAGTCCTTAATAGCTCCCGCCAATATTTCCGATGCGCTGGCCGAATATCCGTTAACGAGAACGACCAAGGGCAAATCGAACACTTTCGTTCCATCGCCGGAATATTCTGTCCGGTTTCCTTCTCTGTCCTCCGTATATACGATCAAGCCCTTGGGGAGCATTTGTCTGGCGATTTCCGTAACCGTACTTAGGTTGCCGCCCGGATTCGAGCGCAGATCCAACACCAGGCCCTGCATACCCTGCCCCCGCAGAACTGCCATGGCCTCCGTGAACTGGTCTAAGGTAATATCATCGAATTCCGTAATCTGAAGATAGCCGATGCTGCCTGTAAACATTTCATAGTTGACCGTAGGACTCTCTATCTTTCTGCGCTCTATATCGAACTCAAGATAATCGTTTTCACCCTCTCTGTATAAGGTAAGGTGTACCGTCGTTCCTTCGAGTCCCTTGATTTTGCTCACTATCTCCGAAAGCTCCAGCCCCTGCACATCCACATCATCTACCTTATATATGATGTCGCCGTCACGAAGTCCTGCTTCCTGTGCCGGCGTGCTGTCTATCACTCCGCTGATCTGCGCCAGTCCGGTATCAGTATTCATGCCTACATAGGCGCCTATGCCGTAATAGATGCCCTCCGTCTCCTCCATCAGCCGCTGAACATCCTCCTGCGTATAATAAGTGGAATACGGGTCGCCCAAAGATCCCACTACGCCCTCGTACATTCCGTCAATCATCTTCTGTACATCGACATCCTCTTTGTAATAATAAGTGCCTATGGCATCCTCAATGGCGCGCAGCTTCGACATCGTGAGGTCGCTTACGATTTCCTCCGGAGCCGCCATTTCCGCACTTGCAACCTCGCTGGCCTCTTTTAATTGATACGTCGTATAAATCTGCTTCACCGTGAATATACAGCTCGCAATTAAGAGGCTGAGAAGCACTCCTGTAAAGATTCCGCCGAAAAAACCGCCTTTTCCGGTTTTCTCCTGAAGATTATTGTTATTTTTCTTATCGTTCTCCGGGCTATTCTTATATTCCTCAGAATTATTGTTTAAATTATATTTCATTACTATCATCTCCAATTATTTACTCAAGTAGTTCCAAGGTGAAACATAACTTCCGTTTAAACGTACGCTGAAATGGAGATGGTTGCCTGTCGAACGACCTGTCGAACCCACCGCAGCAATATTTTGTCCCTTTGTTACAAAATCGCCTTTTGAAACATAAAGCGCAGATGCATGCATATAAATCGTATACAACCCATCACCATGATCGATCATAATATAATTACCCATGGATCCGCTGTAATCCGAAGCTACTACATTTCCATCGTATGCGGCTACAATCGGCGAGCCCCCAGGAGCCGCCATATCCACACCGTTGTGAAACTGCTCTACTCCTAGTATTGGATGTATACGGGTGCCGTAATCGTCGCTGATTCTTGTATAGGACGGCGCAGGCCAGCTAAAAATACCTCCGTCGTACCTCAGGTTATTTTCTTCAGCCAGCTTCGCCTTTTCTTCGGCAACCGCCTTCTCCAGCGCTGCTATAGTCTCGTTCTGTTCCGCAATATCGGCTTCATATTCTGCGATTGCAGCCTCTTTATTCGTTATATCGGTAGAAACTTCGGTAATCGTCCTTTCCTTTTCGTCTATCAGCTCTCCTAAGGAAGCTTCTTCCTGCTCAACTCCCGATCTGGCTTCCTCCAGATAGGCTCTGTCTTCCTCAAGCTGCTCCTTATATAACTCAATCATCTTTCGCGTTGCTACATATTCATCCAGCATCTTTCTGTCATAAGAGGAGAGCATTTCGATATACTCAGCCTTATTCAACATTTCACCGAAGCTGGAAGAAGAAAAAATCAGCTCCATGTATAGATTATCGCCCTTTTCATACATGAACTTAATCCTTTTTTTCATCGCGTCGTATTGATTTTCCTGATCCTCCACCGCCACTTCCAGTTCCTGCTCCGTTACTGAAATTTCTTCTTCCTTTTCTGCTATCTTATCCTTTAAATCGGCAATCTTTTCCTGAATAGTCTTAAGCTGTCCGTCGAGCTGGGTCACATAAGCGGTCAGATCATTCTTTGAGGCTTCAAGCTCTTCTTTTATCTTCTTAACATCTGTAAGATTCGACTGCAGCTTATTTTTCAATTCCCGCGCATTTTCTATTTCTTCTTCCTTCTGCTTGATACTGTCGTTCGTAAGCCCGGAAGCCTGAGCGTCAATCGAAGCCGGAATAAAGAGAAACGCCGCCTGAACGATGACAGGAATGCAAAGCACAGCGCACAGAATCTTCCTCCATTGTTTCATATGCAATATTCCCTATACTCTTAAGTGCTTTCTGACAGTTACGATACTTCCAAGGAAACCGATTCCAACTCCCATAGCGATGGATACGGGTGCTAATGTATTGAAAATCGTCTCTACAGGTAAAAAGCTCAAAAGTTGTGCTAACATGGAAAATCTCTCCGATACATAAAGGATGACATTGTTATATATGAAGTAAATCAGCCCCAATGGCACCAGAGAACCTATTACCCCTATTAGTATTCCCTCGATAACGAACGGAGACCTGACGAAAAAGTCCGTCGCCCCTATATATTTCATAATATTGATCTCTTCCTTACGCACGGAAATTCCTATCGTTACCGTATTGCTTATGAGGAATATGGATACTGCGAAAAGAATACCGATAATACCGATAGAAACATAGGCAATCAAGGCGTTTACCCCACTTAAGGTAGTCGCCGTGATTTCCGACTTATTGATTCTTCTTATATCATCAATGGATTCCAGATAAGTGACCAGAGCCGGCTGCAGGGAAACATCGTTTAAGTAAATCTCATAGTGCGCGGAATCTGCCAGCGGATTTTCCGTGAAACCGTCCGCATATTCTCCTAAGTAATCCTCTTTAAAGCTTTCCCAAGCTTCCTGTGCTGAAACGAACTTTACCTCTGAAACCTCCACCCTTTTCGCGATCATATCGCCGATTTCACTGATTCTCGTATCATTTACCCCTTCATCGAAGAAAACGGTAACAGACACACCCTCCTCTGCCGTCTTTACAATATGTTGGAAATTCGTAATAATCGCATAGAACAAACCGAACAGAAACAAGCATGCGCCTATTGTGGCGATAGAAGCGAGGGAAAACCACTTATTTCTTATAATATTGCGGAATCCCTGTCCGATAGTATAAAAAAATGTACTAATTCTCATCGATATAACCACCTTTTTCCTCATCGCTTACAACAATACCGCGTTTCATTGTAACGACTCTTCTCTGCATGGAATTCACAATTTCTCTATTGTGTGTTACCACCAGAACCGTTGTGCCATTTTCATTGATCTGCTCCAGGAGCTTCATGATTTCCCACGAATTCTTAGGATCCAGATTACCGGTAGGCTCATCGGCGAGCAATATGGTGGGTCTATTGACCAACGCTCTGGCGAGAGCAACCCTTTGCTGTTCACCTCCGGAAAGCTGCCTCGGCTTCGCCTTATACTTTCCCGCGAGCCCTACCATAGACAGAACGCTCGGTACATTTCGTTTTATTTCTTTATTGGACACTTGAATGATACGCTGTGCAAAGGCTACGTTCTCATATACGTTCCTATCCTTCAAAAGCCGGAAATCTTGAAACACGATTCCAAGATTTCTTCTGAACTTCGGAATCTTACGGTGTCTGATTTTCACCAGATCATATCCCATGACGCTGATATTCCCTGAAGTCGGCGTCAATTCCCGAAGAAGAAGCTTGATTAAGGTCGATTTGCCGGAACCGCTGTCGCCTACGATAAATACGAACTCTCCTTTATTAATATGTAGGCTGACGCCGTTTAATGCCGGCGCTCCCGTAGCATATGCCTTGCTGACATTTTCGAGAGTAATGATTTCATTCCCCAGATCAGCCTGCTTTTTCCCTCTTCGTCTCTTTCTTTCTTTCTCAGCCAAAGTTATTCACCCCTAATTGTTTTATCCTTTTTGTCTCTTTCTGATAATAGCTTAGCCGTTTTTGTTACTGTTCACTCCGTTCTCAGTAACGCATGATTTCTGCAATTAAATTCGCTTAGCGAAGCAGAAATCATCTCTTGCATCACCTTCTTACGCAGCTTAACAGCAAGTGTCAAGCTACTGTGTGAACAGTAACCCGTTTTTATCAATATTCAAAAGTTTCCATATACTTCATATACTTTACAACCATAAGCGCAATCTTAAAAGTAATCGCATCTTCGAACACTCTGAGGTCCAGGCCGGTGCTTTTCTGCAATTTATCCAGTCTGTATACGAGTGTGTTTCTATGAATGAACAGCTGTCTTGAAGTCTCCGATACATTTAAACTGTTCTCAAAAAATTTGTTGATCGTCGTAAGGGTCTCTTCATCAAAATCATCCGGGCTCTTTCCACCGAAAATTTCCTTTATGAACATTTTGCAGAGCGGTATGGGAAGCTGATAGATCAAACGGCCTATTCCCAGCTCACTGTAAGCGACGATATCCCTTTCATCAAAGAATATCTTTCCGACATCCAGCGCCATCTTCGCTTCCTTATAGGAACGGCTCACTTCTTTAATCTCATTAACCGTGGTTCCATAAGAAATACGAATGTTCTTCATGCCCTCTTTCAAAAGATAGGCCTCTGCGTTCCGGGCAGTCTTATCGATTTCCTTGCTGCTGTCTCCTTCCGAAAGGTCCTTTACTACTATAACATTATTTTCATCCACTGCGGTAATGAAATCTTTGCTATTATTTCCATAATATGTCCGCATGAGCTCTAAAACGTTGCTGTCTTTCCCATTCTCCGTCTCTATGATCATGACGACCCTTTTTCCGTCCGTCTGTATATGCAGCTTTTTCGCGCGACTGTAAATATCTACCAAAAGCAGATTATCGAGCAGCAGATTCTTGATAAAGTTGTCCTTATCAAAGCGTTCCTTATACGCAATCAAAAGACCCTGAATCTGAAAGGCCACCATCTTTCCGACCATGTACACATCCTCGCCTGCTCCGCCGGCAATCAATATATACTCTAATTGCAACTCGTCAAATATCTTGAAATATTGGTATCCCTGTATCTCCTGGGAATCTGCAGCAGAACCCACGAACTCTACTGCTGCCGCAGAACAGCTCTCCATCCCTGCCACAGTGGATGCTACCTCCTTACCGTCTACATCCATTACACACAACTCTACTCTGGCGATCGCCTTAAGGCCCTCAATTGTATTTTGTAATATTTGATTTGAAATCATTTCCCCGCTCCTTCTCCTTCTTTTTTCCTAACCTTATATGCAATTTATACAATGCACATTTTGATAAAAAATCTGTTTTTCCTATACCCAATTTTCATTTTAATTCAAAACTACAAAAAAATCTACACTATTTCTTCAAAACTTTGTGTATTTTTTATGTATTCTGAGAAACCGTACAGATTTTATCCAATGTACAACTTCCACAACGTTTTTCTGCGGCGGCTTTCATGCCGGCTGCAACACTAAAAAGGCAGATTTGAAACTTATTCTCATTTCAAATCTGCTTACTGATTCTTTTCATTTTCTCCGTTATATCTGTTCATCCGATCGTGGAACATCTTCTTGTAGATTCGGCTCATTGCTTTCTTCTGAAAAGATTCATGGCGCTCGCCCAGCTTCATGTCCTTGGAAATTCCCAGCCATACCTCAGCGTTGATATACGGCTTCGCTTCCAGCATCCATTGCTCCTGCCTGCTTCCTGCCATTCGCGAAATAATTACGGAAGGGGCAATATCGTTAATATCGTTAACGACTTCCTCCACATTTTCCGCATCCTCTTTTATGATCTGATAGCCTCTGACTGCGATGCCCCGCTGAAAATCCTTCAACTCATCTCTCAGCTTCTGCGCATCCTCTTCCGAATCGGATAGCAAATATATCGTTTTCCCTCCGCGCACGATTCTTCTCAAAAATTCCTTTAAAAAAACGAGATTCTCCACTTCATACGAACGGCTCTTGGATTCTATCTTCGCCACTCTCAGAATATCGGACTCCCCGCACAGGGTCATATCCATGGATTCAATTCTCTCTTTTTCATTTTCATCTTTTCCCGCCAATATAAGCATCGGTGTCGTAACGTATAAAATCGTATTAAGAGCGCCGTTTTCTAAAAAACCGTCCAGCAAAAACAGCGACTCCTTGAGAGAATAATCGGTAAGCGTAACCCCTAAAATATCCATTTTTTGCATACTTTCACCATCATTTCCCCATATGGTCGAACTAAATATTCCCCTAAACAATCTTAAAAACCTTCCCCCGACTTGTCAAGTATATCAAAAATATGGTATACTTGCAATATAATGATTCGAATTATAAAAATTCAATTTAAGGGAGGTAATAAATATGGATATTCCTGCATTATCAATGGCGCTCGCCCAGACACAGACTATATCGGACGTAGGTATTACCATGCTCTCGAAATCATTGGACAGCATGGAGACTGGCGGTGACGCGATGATAGATATGATGAATTCCTCTATGGAATTGTCTGTAAATCCTGCCATCGGTTCTAACATAGATTTATATATATAGAAGCTTATAGCATAAAACATAAGCGTGCAGCTACACAGCCACTTTTCATGTAGCAGGAGCACTTTTCTATTACGATTAGGGTGTCAAAAGGTCCTTTATAAATACATTCTGGTCAATATGACCAAAACAAAAAGAACGACTGCGCCTATGTAAATATTTAGAAGTTCTTTCTCTGGATATTTGAGCCATAACAGAAAACAAAACTGTTTGAGCGCAGCGAGTTTTTTGTTTTCTGGTATGTTTGGCGCTAATAGACTGAGAATTAGAACTTCTTATATATTGGAATTCGGCGCAGGAATCTTTTTGTTTTGAGCATATTGCCTAGAGACGTTCGCAAAAGGACCTTTTGACACCCTAATCCTATTACATGATAAAACGCACATCTTCGTAGGTGTGCGTTTTTTATACGAAATCAATGTGAATTAAGAATCAATAAAGAATAAAATCGAGAGCCATGTAGGAAAACGCCGATACTACAGCGATCAAAAGCGGTACAGTTACCATTGTATTGCCGGTTTTATTCTTTCTGGTTCTCCAGATATCCCTAAGGTTCTCTTCCCGATGTTCATTTTTGGCAATCCAGGCCAGAACGCAGGCTGCCAAGGTAGTAGTAATTGCAGCGATAATCAGATAACCACTGATGGCTGCCAGCATTATATCCGTTGTAATCTGCGACTGAGCTTCATCCAAACCGCCCATTCCAAAGGAATCGTACAGGTACATGATACATACCTGCTGGGAGTTGAATATGACATGAAATAAAACGGAGCTCCACAAGCTTCCCGTAGCTTCTACCAAAGCCACCAGAATCATGCCAATTATCAAAGCATATGCGGCCTGATTGAAATTCATATGCATAAGGGCGAACAGGCAGGCAGATAAAAAAAGGGCCTGTAACACTGTTCCTGATTTCTTGTAGCCCTGATATATAATCCCTCTGAATACCAGTTCCTCGCTGAACGGTCCGATGATTCCTATAATGAGAAGCATAACAAAAAAGGGGATCTCTAAGATATCCCCACTAATTGCCACCACCGTATTGTCCACGAATAGCATGGAAACCGCATTGATTACGGTAGTTAAAGGCATAGCCAGAAAAGTAAAAAGAATGATCATAAGCACCGAGGATATTTTAATCCTCCGAAAGCCTACAAGTTTAATCAGGTTCTCCCCGGAAATCAGGAGTCCGATAAGAGCAGGCACCAATACGATCAATTGACTGATTATGAAATTAGGTACAATTGTCAGTGTATAAAACGGACTTAAAACTCCCAACAGAACCACAGCACCAACATGAAGCAGGATAACTGCCAGGAAAATCCGGTTTACCTTTTTACTATTCATTCGCTATCCTAATTCTCCATCATAAAGTTAACTAATTTCGTAATGTCTTCCGGCTCATAGGCAATAAGCTCAAGCTCTGCAATCGTTCCGTCGGAAAAAATATTCGCCATGGATACGTACTGGGAAAGCTTGGACTTAAGGTTCAGTCTGTCTCCCTCGCCCGTCACTAATTCTACCTTGCCTACACAGCTGTCAATTACTTTAAAAAACTTATCGATATCTCTGATATTCTGTACTTTCATTTCATTCTCCTTTCCAAATTGAAGCCTTAGCTTCCATTACTAATCGCATTTTTATTTACACCATGATTATACTGATTTCGGTGTGAATATGCAAGACAATTATCAATGAATAAAAAACTGTTACTGTTCACTCCGTTCTCCGAAACGCATGATTTCTGCATTTGAATTCGCTTCGCGAAGCAGAAATCATCTCTTGCATCACGTTCTTACGCAGCTTAGCAGCAAGTGCTAAGCTACTGTGTGAACAATAACACAAAAGTTTCATTTCCCAGCTTTTCTTATACTGCCGCCATCTATAATCACTTTCCCTTCCTTCAGCAGACGACCCACTGCCCTCTTGAATTCATTCTTACTCATCTGCATTTCCTGCCTGATGGTTTCGGGATCTGCCTTATCATTAAACGGAAGAGTTCCTCCATAGCTTTCTATAATTTCCATTATTTTATCCGCATCGGTACCAATTTGAAGATATGCCTTCTCTCTCAGACTCAGATCCAGTTTTCCATCCTCCTTGACGCCTACCACCCGGGCCTGAATCATATCCCCTTCCCTAATGTCTCCGTACATCTCCTTCTTAGAAATAAGGCCGGAATATTTATCGTCTACTGCTACAAAGGCCCCAAACTCTCTGCTGATTTCATAAACGCGCCCGGTCACCCTGTCGTCTTTCTTATAAGGGCTGTCTGTGTCCAAGTAAGGATATACCTTCATCGTAGCACATAATCTATTGCTCTTATCAGTATACAGCGCAGCCAGACACTCTTCCCCTTCCTTCACCGGCCATGTCTGCTCTTTGAAAGGAAGCAGCAATTGTTTTTCCAGTCCCCAATCCAAAAAAGCGCCGATTTTCGCAACCTGCGCAACCTTAAGAAGAGCGGTCCTTCCAAGCGTGAGCGCCGCCTCCTTAGTAGTGGCGATCAAACGGTCGCTGGAATCTCTATATATGAATACACGTATTACATCTCCCACCTGCGTTCCTTCCGGAACCTGCTTTTCGGGAAGGAGCACCTTTTCATCGGCATCTCCTGCATCTTCAGCAAGATATACGCCGAACTCCACTTTTTTTACAACGATTAAATTCTGCACTTCTCCTAATTTTATCATACAATACCCATATTCCTTTCAAACTCTGCAACACAGTATGCCTGTCCCTCTTCGTTATTAAGCGAAATTAAACAAATATTATCTGCAGGCATATAAACCTCCGGCACGATAACGTCTCCCAAAAGCGCCTGCTTTTTATATTCTGCCCGCATCTGCCTTATGGCGAAGCCTTCCGGCAAATATTCCATGGCAATGCGGATATATTGCCCATTATTCACGTGATGGTTGGTATCCAGGTGATGCTGTCTCACCTCTACCTTCTCCCGCCTCTCCCCTTCTATTTGAGGAAGGGCGATCTTGCGCGGCGCATAATCCATCTCAAGCTTTTCTTCCAGCACATATACCGCATTCAGCTCATCAGGAACTTTCGCCGGGCGCATATGTTCCATATCCATTAAAGTCCAAACAGTGTTCGCATAGGCCAGGCGTTCTCCGTTCTCCTCTTCCATCAGAAAATTACGCCATCCGATAAATCCTTTGAAATCATACGGAGCCGTTCCTATCAACACCCTTTCTCCAAGAGCAGGATACCTTTCAACGACTATCTGCCAAGCCGACATTACCCAAGCCAGATGCCTTTCCTGAAGAAATTTAAACCCTACCCCTATATCCTCAGAATGAAAAGTTGAACAATCCTGAAAATAATCCAGCAGCGATTCTAAGGATAATTTTCCTTCTCTGTCCAATTCACTGTATCGTATACGTCCTGCAAATCTATACATTTATAGCCCTGCTCCTTCCAAAGTCCAAAGACCTTTCTCTCCTTATATCAACGCTCCAATTATATCACAGCCCATCTCGTAATTGCAAACAATTCACCGTGTTGAGAAAGCCTTTATTTTTTCATATTAAGGGTATTAAAGCATAGAATATAATAAGCCGTTATGGTCAATATGACAATTTCCGGCACCTGATAACCTTATTCTTTGCGAGGAGCTTTCCATGGAAAAAATTCTGGATGAAGATTATTACGACCTAATGATAGATAATATACTCCTTCCCAGTTATGATACCGGCAATAACGTTACTAATATAAACGAGAGACATTCCCTGCTGCATGTGCTTGCAAGGCAGGTGAATATCTGTGACCTGGGAGCAAATCCTTATCATCGCTTTCCCTCCCTTTTCACTTTGACTGCATCCATCCGTCCCCAGGTATCCGGGGTTAATCAGATACAGCGCAATCCGGCTCTCGCACTCTACGGAACCGGCGTGATCGTCGGAATCATAGATACGGGAATCGATTATCGGCATCCTGCCTTCAGAAACAACGACGGCAGTACGCGAATCGTTTCCATATGGGACCAGACAATACAGACCGGTACTCCTCCGGAGACGTTTTCTTACGGCTCCGAATACAGCCGGGAATTGATCAATCTCGCCCTTATATCTGCGGAGCCTTTGTCCGTTGTACCTTCCGAGGACACTAACGGACACGGAACAGCAATTGCAAGCATCATCGCAGGCAAAGGGGATTCCGCTCAGAGTTTCACCGGAGTTGCTACCGAAGCAGAATATGTAGTGGTGAAGTTAAAAGAAGCCAAATCGAATCTACGCCAAATCTCCTTCGTTCCCGAAAACGCTATTTGTTATCAGGAATCGGATGTCATGTTAGGCGCCCGCTATTTATTATCCGCAGCTCGTAAGCTCAACCGTCCTCTTGCCATATGCGTCGCCCTCGGTACCAGCCAGGGAGGTCATGACGAACACGGCGCGACTACCGGTTATTTGGACTATCTCACTCACCGCCCTCAAATCTGCGTTTCTATCTCTGCAGGAAACGAGGGAAACAACGGCAGACATTATTACGGCAACATCGCCGTTCCTACTAATGACACTCTGTTCGAGTTGAAGGTGGGCAGTGCCGATAAATTATTTGCCATGGAAATCTGGCCTTATGCGCCCAGCCGTCTCACCATTGAGGTTACTTCACCCAGCGGGGAATCCACACCTTTGGTTTATCCGGGCATCAATACCTGTGAAAGATTCAATTTCGTATACAACCAGGGCACGTTATGGATAAACAATATTACCTTTGAAGAGGAGACCGGAGAGCAGCTCATACTACTGCGCTTCCAAAACCCTTTTGCCGGTATATGGAACTTTAAGCTGCAAAATTTGGAAAACGAAAGCTTTTCTTTTCATTCATGGCTTCCCTCGGGTGATTTGATTTCCAGGGAGACTTATTTCCTGCAATCAAATCCAGACACTACCATCACTTCTCCCGGCAACGCCATACGCCCTCTGACGGTAACCGCATATAACCAGTCAAATGACAGTATATGGATAGATTCCGGAAGAGGTTATACACGTACCAACCAGGTAAAACCCGATGTGGCCGCACCCGGTTTTGAGCTTCCTTGTGCGGTTCCCGGAGGACGTTATGCCACCTTAACCGGTACCGGAGCCGCCACTGCCTATGCTTCCGGTATCACCGCCATGCTCTTGGAATGGGCTGTAGTGCGCGGAAACTATACCTCGATTACGGGCACCGATATCAACAGTCTTATAACACGCGGCGCATATAGGCAGCCTAACACAACTTATCCGAACAATATATGGGGCTATGGGCAAATCGATATCAATGGTGTCTTCGAGAGGCTCGCCAACTTATAAGCTTCAATCAATAAGAAAACAATATGAGCCTGCGGCAAAGGGCTTGCAGGGCACAAGAAAGGCATGGTAAGGGCAATGGAAAAGATTCTCGATGAGAACTACTATGATTTGATTATAGATAATGTAATGGTCCCCTATTACGACATCGGCAATAATATCACATACTTGAACGACCGGCATTCCCTTCTGCACGTTTTAGCAGGCCAAATAGACCCCTGCGATCTCGGAGCAAATGCGTATCACCGTTTCCCCTCCATATACATATTGACCTCGCAGATCAGCCTGGAAAAATCAGGTATCATCCAGGTTCAAAGCAACCCTGCGCTGGCGTTATATGGAACCGGGGCTATTGTCGGAATCATAGACACCGGTATTGACTATCGCCATTCAGCATTCAAGCACAATGACGGTACTACCAGAATACTTTCCATATGGGATCAGACCATTCAGTCGGGAACACCACCTGAAGATATGCTCTATGGCTCGGAGTACCCGAGGGAATTGATCAATATCGCCCTTCGTTCCGCGGATCCTCTATCCATCGTCCCTACTGTGGATGAGGATGGACACGGCACCGCAATAGCGAGCATAGCCGCCGGGAAACCCGACGAATCCCAAGGCTTCAGCGGCGTGGCACCGGAAGCAGAACTCGTCGTCGTGAAACTTAAACCAGCCAAATATAATTTACGGCAAGTTTCTTTCGTTCCCGATGATATTTTGTGCTATCAGGAGTCGGATATGATTCTGGCAGCCCGCTATATATTATCTGTCGCACAGCGGCTGAACCGGCCCGTAGTTATGTGCATCGCATTGGGCAGCAGCGACGGAAGCCACGACGGACAGGGCGCCGCAAGCAGCTATTTCGATTATATTACACGTCTTTCTCAGGTATGTATTGCCATTTCGGCAGGAAATGAAGGCAATAGCAACAGGCATTATTACGGCAATACGACACAGACACCCTACCAATCGGAATTCGAACTGAGAGTGGGAAGTCAGGACAGATTATTCTCGATGGAAATCTGGCCTTATGCACCCAGCCGTCTTTCCATAGAAATAATCTCTCCCAGCGGCGAATCCACTTCACTTGTTTATCCGAGAATCAACACTTGTGAAAGGTTCAACTTCGTATTCAATCAAGGTATCATTTGGGTAAATAACATCAGCTTTGAAGAAGAGACCGGAGAGCAGTTGATATTGCTGCGCTTTGAAAATCCAATTTCAGGAATTTGGCGTTTTCAAGTATTTAATTTAGAGAATGAGCCCTTTTCATTTCACTCATGGCTGCCCGCCGGAAATATAATTTCCTCGGAAACATACTTTCTTCAGTCGAACCCCGACACTACCATACTCTCGCCCGGCAACGCCATACACGCGCTTACGGTAACCGCATATAATCAGGATAATGACAGTATATTGATCGATTCCAGCAGAGGATACAGCCGCATCGGCCTGCCAAAGCCGAACCTGGCCGCTCCCGGTTTTAATTTGACCTGCGCCCTTCCCGACAATCGATACGGATCGCTGACCGGTACCGGAGCGGCTACCGCACACACCACAGGTATCATTGCTCTCCTTTTTGAGTGGGCTGTGTCAAGAGGAAATTATACATCCATTACAGGAGTGGATATCAACCAGCTTCTGATCAGAGGCGCATCCCGCAGCCCCACTACCTCTTATCCCAACAATATTTGGGGATACGGGCAGGTTAATATCAATGGGGTGTTTGAACGGCTGGCTATATTTTAGATAAGGAATCCCGATCTGTTTTTATGTAATAGGAGCACTCCCCTGCTAAATAAAAAAACAGCCGAATCATTCGATTGAGTTTCTTAACAGGGCTACAAGGATTCGAACCTTGGGATGACGGAATCAGAATCCGTTATGTTATCTCTGGATATGATGTAACGCCGGGGAAGTCTGGCAAGTGACCATACCTTTTGGCCCTCTTGCAGAGAGCCTGCCGTCTCATAGGTAACCCTTCCCCTAACAGCGTATCTGTAAAGGCAAAGGCTTCTTCATTCTGTACTACCCGGTACTTGTCCGTTACTACTCCTAATACTTTTTTATCCGTATTTCTCACATTTGCCAGAAATCCGTTTAGCGGAATTCTTTCCGTTGTCTCAAAGGGATGTTGCTCCACCGTCCAGTCAAGTCCCGCTTTTCCAGAGCCTGCGCAGGAGAAAACGCTTCCATTACAATCAATATTAAATAAACTTCTTGCTTAGTTATAGAAATGTCACAACCGCCTTAGTATTTAAATACTTCTGCTAACTTTGCTTTTTCTACTAAATTGTTATAAATTGATGAGGAATACATAAGTTCCTCGTGCTTTCCGAAAGCTTCTACTTCTCCATTGTCAATAATTACTATCTTATCCGCATTTTCAACGGATTTTAGTCTGTGAGAAATAATGATAACGGTTTTATTTTTAATTAAATGATTTAAGCTTTCTTGTATTTTTTTCTCATTATCCACATCTAAGGAGGCAGCTATTTCATCCAAGATGATGATTGGTGCATTTTTCAGAAATGCTCTGGCAATGGATAATCTTTGTCTTTCACCTCCTGACAAGGTTGCTCCGTTTTCACCGATTACGGTATCGTACCCCTCCGGAAGCTGATTAATAAATTCTTCGCAATTTGCCAGCCTGGCCGCTTCTTTTACCTCTTTATCTGTTGCCGTCTTTTTTCCTATTCTTATATTTTCTGCTATTGATGTATTAAAAAGCGTTACATCCTGAAAGACAATGGATATTTTTTCAAATAATGATTTTGTGGAAATTTCTTTTATATCCACGCCTCCAATTTTTATCTTTCCGCCATCATAATCATAAAGTCTGGAAATCAAGCGCAGAATACTTGTCTTTCCACAGCCTGACATGCCCACTAGGGCAGTCACCTCATTTTGATTTGCCGTAAAACTGACATTTTTCAGAACTGCTGTATCTTCATTGTAAGCAAAGGATACATCTTTTAGTTCTATATCATAATTTGAAATTTCTTTATCTTCTCCTTTTTGAACTTTTGTACTTCTTATTTCTTTAATGCGATTAATCATGGCATCAATATAATAAAGCTCTGCGATGTTTTGACTTACTCCATCCACACCTTCTTTGATTTTGATAGATGCCAAAATATATCCAATGAGATATAAAACGTTTATTTCACCTTTTAAAAATAGTCCCGTTCCTACCAATATGACGATTGCAAAAGCAATCTGAACAACAAGTCCTGAAAAAAGCAGCGGAACAACTGCCGTAAATTCAGCTTTTAAGTGTATTTTCTCGCCCTCTTCCATTTTTTTATACAAATTTTCTTTAATTTCTTTTGCAAGTCCAAAACTCTTTATCTCTTGCTGTAACTCGATCGCTTCTTGAAAACTGTCCGAATTATCCCTAAGCTTTGTATAATATTTAATATTTTCTCTTAATTGGATTTTTTTAGACCAAACAATTAATAAAAATGCTATAATTATTGGCAAAATAACGGCAAGCCCCAGTTTTATATTTCCGATTAGTAAAAGAATAGATATAAGTGGAAAAAACATAAAAAATCCGATTGTTTTTGCCATCGCATGGCTTATGGCATGTTCGATAGCTGCAACATCAGCCATAATCGTCTGGGAAAGATCAGATAGATTATGCTTAGAAAAATAAGAAAGAGGAAGTTTGCTCAAAGTATCTGCAATATCAAGTCTCAAATTAGCGCTTTCTTTATAGGTTGAATTATAAAGTGTATTGTATTCCACTCTTAGAAGTATATACATGATAACAAGTACCAAAACAGAAAAGCCTATGTAAAAAATATTGTTTTTTACGTTTCCCAAAACAAGCTCATTAAACAAAATCATGAGCAGTATAGCCGGGAGCATATTCACTATATATACTAAAAAGGATGCTAAACTGGCTCTAACCAAATCGCTTGCACCTCTGTCCGTCAGAGCAAAATATTTCTTAAATAAATTATTCATAACGCACCCTCCAATCGTTCGCTTTTGTATAAAGCTCTTGAAAACGCTTATACCTGCTGTCTTCTCTCATTAATTCAGTATCATTGCCCCTCTCTATTATTTTCCCCTTCTCCATCACCAATATTTCGTCAACTGCTCTGATACTACTCAATCTGTGCGCAATCATAATGACGGTTTTTCCCTTAATAAGATTTTTAAATGCCTTTTGTAACTCATGCTCGTTCTCAGGGTCAACTGCCGCACTTGCCTCATCCATTATAATAATATTTGCATTTTTAAGAATCGCTCTGGCTATGGCAATTCTTTGCTTTTCCCCACCTGATAAAAACACCCCTTTAGTACCAATAACTGTTTGTTCTTTTAAGGGAAATTTCTTTATAATTTCATCACAGCCTGCAAGATGAAGTGCTTCAAACACTTCCTCGTTCGTCGCATCAGGATTTGCTGTTTTTACATTATCGTAAATACTCATTTTAAATAACTTGCTGTCTTGAAATACAAAGGCAATGCTTTTCGTGATTGCTTCTTCACTGTAGCTTGTAATACTTTTACCGCCAATTTTTATATCGCCGCTGTTGATTCTATAAAATCCTGATATCAACTTTGCAATAGTGGACTTTCCGCTGCCTGAGGCACCAACCAAAGCATAACTTTTGTTTTCTTCAAGTTTAAAGCTAAGATTTTCTAAAACCATTTCATCGCCATATCCAAAGCTAACCTTGTCAAACTCAATATCAAAGTTTTTAAATTTCTCCAGCGTGCCAAATTCCAATTTATCTTTTTGCATATCGGCGAATATTCGCTCCAATTTTTCCACGGCAGAGATTCCCATATATGCATACATAGATACATACATGATTTTCATAAATCCGCTAAATAATACGCCGCTAAGAAACAAAAACATAATCAAATCCACCGCAAGCATTTTGGGATCAGCATGAATATCTGTAAACAAAACCATAAACGGCGTAAGAATGGTTATTGCTCCCAGAAAAACAATCTGAAATCTTAAATATGGCTTCCTGCAACTCATGGAATAATCGAGAGCGTATTTTGAATAATCCATAATGGCTTTATGCAAAGCCTTAAACGAATTAACACTGGCTCCAAAAATTTTAACAACTTGCATACCGCGTACATATTCAACTGTTTCACTATTCATCTTCTCTAATGCCTCTTGATAAATTGCCATGAAATGTTTATCTCCTGACATCAAAACAATTTGTCCCGCCCCCAGAACAGTAAACACAAGCAAAGCTATTCCAACCTTTAAGTCAATCACAAACCCCATGATAAGTACTAATACCGGAGTAAGCACCGCCCCTGCGTTATCTGGTATAAGGTGTGCAACAATGCTATGCGTTTGCGCCGCATTATCATCTAATAGCTGCCTGGTTCTACCGGATGAATTTAAATCAAAGAATCTAAAGCTGGCATTGATAAGACCATCAATTCCTTTTTTTCTCAAATTTGTTTCTAATCTAAACCCAAGAATATGGGTTAGAAGCACAGAGAAGATATAAATAAGCGACCCTGCTACCAACAGTCCCACTATAATAATTGCATAATGAAACGCATCTCCCGCATCGTTCATGATAACAAGCCTTTTAAGAAACTCATACATGTAGTAATATGCCGATACTGTTATCACAGTAGAAACAGCAGTAAATAGGATTGCTACAAATGCTAACCATCTTTCTTTTGGCACATAATGAAGTAATTTTTTGTAAACTTTTAACATATAATACCTCCTTATATTATCTCATTTAGACAATATTTTAGCAGCTGATAAAATTTATCGATAAAATCAATGCTACAAATATAACTTGTTCGCTCATTTTTTTCAGCAATATCAGTTTTTTAATTGTATCATTTGCTAAAACAAGATACAATAGAATATATCCGACAATGTCTAATCGGGTTATTGTCTAATCAAGATATCAGGAGGTTTGCTTATGAATACGTTTCAAGATTTTATAGAAAAATCAGGGTGGAATTCCTGCCATAATTACTCAAAATACTCTCAGGTCGGCAAAACTTTTTGCACTCAGAATGAAAATTTTAATGGCATCTATTGGTATTATGAAACAGATCAATTCATCATTGATATACATGACTCTTTTATTAAAAAGGAACATATGGTTAATTTTTTCCCTGATATAAGTCCTTTTATAGCATTCAGCTCAACATATATTAAATCAGCAAACGGAGAATGTTTTAATCCTTATCAAGCATTAACATCAAACACCATGTTTATTATGAATATAGAACGGACAGACGTACGATTTCTTTTACACGCAAACTTCCCATACGTCAGTGTCGGGATTTATTTCAAGAATAAAATGATTGAAGAGTATATCTCCTGCCACTTAAATCCGGAATGCACAAGTATTTACGATCTTTTTTTTGAAACCAGAGAGCTTGTTACAAAGCCTTTAGAAAAATTAGCAAATTCTATTTTAAATTGGAATATGAATTCTCCTGCTGCTGAGATATTTCTTGAAGCAAAAGCAAAAGAGTGGTTAAGCATCACCCTTGATGCATACTTTAACAAATTAAAATTAAAACCAATATCTAAATCTGACGAGAAAGCAATCGAAAATGTAGCAAGCTATATTAACGACCATTATGCTTTGGTGCTATCCCAGGAACTCTTAGAGAAAATTGCTATGATGAGCGGTACAAAATTGAAAAATGTATTTAAACAGAAATATCAAATGAGCATAACGGAATACACACAAAAAAGAAGAATGAACATCGCAGAAACCTTGCTGTCAACAACATCTCTCGAAATAAAAGATATTGCAAAATCTGTGGGATATATCTCTCATAGTAGATTTACAATACTTTTCAAGAAATATAAGGGCGTATATCCTCGTGAAGTAAAAAAGATGAGTTCTTTAAATAGCACTTCTATGCACATGCATCAATATAATCCGGAAAAACATTCATCATGTAAAGATAAACGATAAATAAGTTCCTTGATAAAGGGTTGGAACATAGCGTCGCTAACGTCCCAACCTTTTTGTTAACCGCTGCCTCCAT
The DNA here is from genome assembly GCF_039134705.1 of Kineothrix sp. IPX-CK. Taxonomy (NCBI): domain Bacteria; kingdom Bacillati; phylum Bacillota; class Clostridia; order Lachnospirales; family Lachnospiraceae; genus Kineothrix; species Kineothrix sedimenti. The sequence goes on from NZ_CP146256.1 coordinate 4,035,043, forward strand.
AAATAATTGAGTTTCATATTCCAGTCTATCCCTTATAACATTAACGCCTCAAAAATTATCTAAAATGCAAACTTCATTTTGCTAAAATCTATTGCAATACTAATCATACAGTTATTGCAAATGATTCGCAATTAAATCTTGACTATTAATCTTTTGCATGATAACATTTGAATGCGAATGATTTGCAAATAGTTAATTTGAGATAAGTATCGTGTAGAAAATATTTTCGTTGAATTGCAAGGAAGGGGAAAGGTTAGGATAGCGAATCATGAATCTGTATTAATTACATACTTGAAGCGTAAAAGGTTCCGATGAGATATTTAACCCTGATTCAAGTGACAGAGGTTCATAACCATTGATCAGGCAGTTGCGAAAATGGAGTCCTTTATAGCTCATAGAACTACGCATATTGTATTGGAGTGATATTTCCGAATCTGGTAAGTATGCAAACTGAAACAAAAAACTAAAAATTTATTTAAACGAATCCATTTAGAAAATAGGAGGAAGAATATGAAAAAAGAAAAAACGAATAAATTGGTATCAAAGGATTATTTGACCATTGGACTGTATACTGTCGTAAGCCTTGTAATCTCATTCGCCTTATCGATGCTAACAACACCGTTTCTGGTATGGGCGTATCCGTTCGCAACAGCATTTGTCCTCTTCTTTACATGCCCGATTTATATTTTACTAGCATACAAAGTCGGGAAACGCGGTACATTATTAACCTTTGCAATTATTAATGGACTATTTTATGCTATTATGGGTGCGCCGTTTGTACTGCCGTTTACACTTGTCGGCGGTTTATTAGGAGAACTTATTTTAGCCAAATTCGGAGGTTACAGAAATTTAAAGGCACAAACTCTGGCATACACTGTATACAATCTGATTTACGGCTTCTGTAATTATATTGTGCTGGCCATTTCGGCGGAATATTACTTCTCATTAATGCAAATTGAGGGTGTCTTACGTGAGGCCTATATTAAATATATGACAACCCCATTTTGGATTGCGGTCGCTATCGCACTGTTGGTTATTGCCATAGTTCTGGGTTGCCTGTTTGGGTATAAGCTTTTGAAGAAGCACTTTATTAAATCGGGTATTGTTTCGAGTTCAAATTAGATTAATCGCGTAAAGAAAGTCTGATAAATCAGGCTTTCTTTATTAAAGGAGTAAATATGAAAAAGAAATACATTGACCCAAGGATTCAGTTTCTATTGCTGGTTTTCATAGGTATTATTATTCTGGTGTCTGATGTTAACCGCTTAATTTTACTTAATCTTCTCGCATTATCCTATCTCTTATATAACGGACATATGAAAGGCGCGATAAAAACCTCAGTGATGCTCATGGTTGTTGTCGTTTTTCATTTTTATATTTTAAAATCTGATTATCAAGTATTGAAGTTTGTTGGATTCTTCACTTTTCTAATCTTAAGATTCAGTCCGGTGATAATGTTCGCATCTGTATTACAAGAAGTTCCAAGCGGAAAGATGATTTCGTCACTGCAGAATTTAGGAATTCCTAAAAATATTTTAATTACTTTAGCTGTGACATTGCGCTTCTTCCCAATTATTAAAGTGGAAAATGAATCAATCCAAATGTCTGCCAAGTTAAGAGGATTATCACTGAGTCAGCCAAAAAATTGGCTTCACCCCCTTAATAGTTTTGAATATACATTTGTACCTCTAATGATGCGGACACTGAAGATAACAGATGAATTGGCAGCATCGGCAATGACAAAGGGAATTGACTATCCAGAAGCAAGAACATCTATTTATGACAGCCGAATAAAGTTTTCTGATATCGCTGTGGGTTGCACAATCGTTACGTGCGGCATTGCTATTTTCTTTACAAAAGTTTGAATGAGGTAAACATTTAATGAAATCAATGGTTAGGTTTGAAAATATTTCATTTTCATATGGAGGTGAAAGTCATCAATTAAGAAATATTTCACTGGATATTATGAAAGGTGAATGTATGCTGATTACAGGAGCATCAGGGTGCGGTAAAACTACACTTTCTCGTACTATTAATGGATTAATACCGCATTATTTTGAAGGTGATTTGGAAGGAACTATATATATTGCAGGAAAGAATACGGCACTCTTTGAAGAATGGGAATATGGGAAAATAGTCGGAAGCGTTTTTCAAGACGCTCGTTCTCAGTTTTTTACTTCAAATGTATTGGATGAACTTGCTTTCGCATCAGAGAATTATGGTTGTGATGCTAATCTCATCAAAACTCGTATTGAAACAGTGTTGAATGCTAATCATATTCCGCACTTGAGAAGCAGAAAGTTAGAAAATCTTTCAAGCGGTGAGAAACAAAAAGTAGCTATGAATGCAGTACAGGTCCATAATCCGGATATATATGTACTTGATGAACCATCAGCCAATCTTGATAATGAATCATGCTTTATCCTTGCCGAATTACTAAAAGATCTAAAGAGACAGGGAAAAACAATTCTGGTCGCAGATCATCGCATTTATTATTTAATGGATGTATTGGATCGGATTATCTATATGGATGATGGAGAGATAATAAATAATTGGAATATTAGGGATTTTCAAAAACTATCACAAGATTATTTAAATTCACTTGGGATTAGGAATAGTCATATGATTACGCTTGGTGAGGTACTTAATCGAGAGAACGGGATTGACAAAAAAAGAAGTTCTGAAACGTTGGAATTAAAGAATCTTTCGGTTGGATTTGGTAGATTATCAAAACCGTTGTTAAGTAATTTGAATCTATGTATTGCAAAAGGTGAAATCGTTGTATTAACTGGAAAAAACGGAATTGGGAAAACAACACTGGCACGTACTCTTTGCGGGGTGTTAAAAGAAAAATCCGGAACTATAGAGATAAACAAACAAGTGCTTTCAATGAAAAACCGCCGTAGTAAATTTTGGTTTGTTCTTCAAGATTCAGACTATCAATTATTTTCTGACAGTGTAATCAGTGAACTTCTATTAGGCAGCAATCCAACTGAAGAAAACATCAAAAGAGCAGAAAAGATTTTAAGAGATCTTGGTCTGGATTCTTTGAGAGAACAACATCCTGCGTCATTGTCAGGCGGGCAAAAGCAGAGACTTACCTTCGGAGTAGGTTTAATGAGACAACCAGAATACTTGATTCTAGATGAACCAACATCAGGGCTTGATGCTAGAAATATGCAACGTATGCAAAAAATGATTCATGAATATGCAGAGAAAGGCATTAGTTTTATCATCATAAGTCATGATTTTGAATTTGTTTTAAAAATGAACACTAAAACAATACACATTACTGAGATAAATTTACAAACGAGAATATAGAGATGAAAATAAGTTAACCTCAAATAAAGCAATTTTACGGTATATTATAGGTCATGGGAATATATCTATCACGTTGAACTTATATGCTTTTGCTTCGATTGAGAGTATCAACGCCGAAAACGCAACGCTGTAACCAATTGAATTATCGACGTTAACCCACACATGACAAGGCCGACAACAGCCTTGTCCTTTTTTGCTCAAATATAATTTTACTCCTTGACAATCTTAATTCTGTAGTACATCCAATTTATTTTTGATTCTTGTTTATATTAGCTTGATCGGCCACTTTTTTTGTTTTTTCTTCAATAAGATCTTTATCTCCCAAGTAGTAATTCCTAATAACTTGAAAATCTTCATCAAATTCATACACAAGAGGTATACCTGTAGGTATATTAACCGATATAATTTCTTTCTCGGATAGTCGGTCCAGATATTTTATCAAAGCCCTTATCGTATTTCCATGTGCAGCAATAATAACTCTTTTACCCTGCTTCATGTCATTCATGATGTTCTGCTCAAAATATGGAATTACTCTTTCTATTGTATCTTTTAAGCTCTCTACTAAAGGAAGTCTCTCCTTTGTTATCTCTCTATACTGTTCCTGATGCCTTGGGTTTCTGCCATCATCTTCACTTAATGCCGGAGGTAGGATATCATAGGAGCGGCGCCAGATTTGCACCTGCTCTTGTCCAAATCTTTTTGTAGTTTCTTCTTTATTAAGCCCTTGGAGCGCTCCATAATGGCGTTCGTTAAGCAGCCACGATTTTTTAACCGGTAACCACTCTCTATCCATTTCTTCCAATATAGTATTCAAGGTTTGTATCGCTCTTTTAAGATACGATGTATAGCACACATCGAAATCATACCCCTCTTTTTTTAACAGTTGTCCTGCACTTTTTGCTTCCTGTTTTCCATGCTCTGATAACTCCACATCAGTCCATCCCGTAAATAAGTTAAGCCTGTTCCACTCACTTTCACCATGCCGAACGATAATCAGTTTCATATGTTATTGCCTCCTAACTTAAACATAAAAATTTAATTTATAATTTATTTCAATTATATCAAAAATCGAACCAACTGTATTGTAATATTTTTTTAATGAGAAATATACACGTTTATTTTGTTAAATGAGGAATTGTATAAGTGTGCAAACATGCTATAATAAATTCAGGACACATTTGCAGAAAGGAGATAATTTTATGAACAAAATACAAATGGATCGAATCCAAACAGGAAAAGGCTTTATTGCTGCCTTAGATCAGAGTGGCGGAAGTACCCCAAAAGCACTCCTTCAATATGGTATTAAGGAAGACAGCTATTCCAATGAAGAAGAAATGTTTGATTTAGTACATGAGATGAGAAAACGGATTATAACAAGTCCTTCATTTTCTTCCGAGTATATTCTGGGCGCCATTTTATTTGAGAACACAATGGATCGCACCATTGACGATCAATTTACTGCTGATTACCTTTGGGAGAAGAAGGGTGTCATTCCTTTTTTAAAGATTGATAAAGGTCTGTCCGATATAGAAAATGGTGTTCAGCTTATGAAGCCAATCCCAGAGTTGGATAGCCTTTTAAAGCGGGCTGTTGAAAAGAACATTTTCGGAACGAAAATGCGCTCTGTTATTAAAGATGCCAACCTCGAAGGAATAAAAAAAGTAGTTGAGCAACAATTCGAGATCGGCAAACGGATCATTGCGGCCGGGCTGGTTCCGATTATTGAACCCGAGGTGGATATTCACAGTCTGGATAAGGAAGAATCCGAGAAAATACTGAAGAATGAAATTTTTAATCAATTATCTAACCTGGGCCAAGACGAAAAAGTCATGCTTAAGCTATCCATACCAACAAAAGATAATTTCTTTAGCGATTTAGTGAGTGACTCTCATATTGTAAGAGTTGTGGCTCTGTCCGGGGGATATACACAAATTGAAGCAAATGAAAAGTTATCGCGTAACCAAGGATTGATTGCCAGCTTTTCTCGTGCACTCTCACAAAGTCTGACAGCGCAACAATCGGATGAAGAATTTAATGCGACATTGTCAAGCTCCATTAAAGCTATTTATGCTGCATCAATTACGTAATGCATTTACTGGCTCTCCCCTTCTATAATTAATTAACAAAGTAAAATTGAAGAGGAGAGCCGAATTTTTCAGATTCTTCCAGAGCATATCCATCTGTTATTCCAGCTATATAATCTGTTACGGCACATATCAAGATTTTCCACTTTTCAAAATAGTAATATATTTCATCGTTTACAAGTTCAATGCTTCCATCATTCAAATTAATCGCACTATTAGAAGCCAACCTATTTCTATGCATTAATGTCTCTACAAATATTTAATAAATTGTTCCTTCATGCAGCAACCTTGGATTACCCCGTTGTAAACAGCTAACTTGCTACTTTACATTAATAATACTTGATGCCAACTTTCTATTATTGATATTAGTTTGTTAACTATAATAAATATAACGGGAAGTTGAAACTCTATATCAAATCCAGCTCCATTGGTGTATATATTATTCCATTATAATTGCCTGTATCTCCTGCATTTTTAAATTCCATCGCATAATAAAAAGGCATAGCATACGGTGATGCGTTTAGCTTAATGGCAACCGCACCTCGTTTTTTCAATTCTTCAATTACTGTGTTTAATAACATGGATGCAATGCCTTTTCTATGGTACTCTCTTTTTACAAAAATACATGAAATGGTATTATGTATACTTATGGAAAGGCAACCTACAATCTCCTCTTTGTAATATGCTCCATACATTGTTTCGGTTCCTTCTGCAAATTTGGCAAGAAATTTCTTATCATAAATAAAGTTCTCTTTAAAGGATTTTATTCCCTGCTCTGAATAGTCTGGTGCCACAAATTCATCAAAAACCTCTTCTATTAACTTCATTGCGACGGAAAGGTTCTGATTATCAACGGGACTGATTATTATTTCCATTATCCTATACGTTTCCTTCCATAAACCATATAAACATTTAATTCTTTATGTAATCAGGTCATTGATGCATAAATATAGTGAAAATCTACTTTAATTTATAAGTAACACTTTTGACTGGCTCTTCATTTATTAAAATCATAGTTACGAGTAAAGTCGCTTTTCCATCAAGAAAAATCTGCCTTTTCTCCATTCCGCATATCCTACATTTTTGTAACAAGCCTTTGAATACAATTTTAAGGCAAAGGGATTATTAGAAAAAGCATCCAATCTGACTGATTGATATCCCCTGTCTATCATTTGTTTTTCTGCATATTCCAGTGCTATTTTCCCAATTCCCTGATGTTGAAATTCAGGATTTACACATAATCTATGGATTACGCAATATTTATCGTCAGGATACTCCCAAGCTCCATTTCTATAATCCTCATCGCATTCCTCGTTGATAACATAAACAACAGCAATCATTTGATTCTTTAATCCGATAAATAAATGTTTTTTTTCGATGTCGCCGGCAAAGTCCCTTTTGGCAGGATAGAGTTCATCCCACTGGTAAATTCCATTTGCCTCCATATCTTTTATCGATGCTTTAACAACAGTAAAAATTTCTGCTAAATCTTGTATTTCTGCTAACCTAAAATCCATATTTTAATCTCCAAAGATTTATTGATTTGCTATAAATATTCTCCTTTAAATCTGATAATATCATATCATTTTTTGATGAAAAATACTATTTAAAATAGAAAAATTCAAAATCTTGAAACTTTAAATAAAACCAATTTATTAACCTAAGTATCAATGATGTTTACTGTTTTACTATAAACAGACTTTAAAATGTCTGTAGTATCCGGCATATATATTTGTCTTTTCTTCATTTCTTTTAAATAGTCCTCCCGAACATGCAGGACTGTACAATTTCCCTCCCTTTTTCCCCTTCTTTCGCCCCTATGCGCTTCCAGCTACTCTATATGGGTATTATAGCTTTATCATCTATATGAGCCCAAATAGCGCCTTTGAATAGCATGCCTTTCCCGTCAGTGTTCTCCAGATAATTATTCCCGATTCCTCTCTCATCCTCTAAATACTGGTATTTCCCCAATTTCTGACCTATAAATTGACCTATCCATTCGAAATAAGCATGAAATACCCGTAAAAAGACGCAAAATGGATATTCATAGATTTTACTGTCAAATAGATCCTAATTCTAATGAATTCCTCAGAGCCCGCACATTCCTTATATTTGCAGGCACAAAAAAACTCAACTGATTGTTTCAGCTGAGTTCTTCCACCAGGGCTACAAGGATTCGAACCTTGAGATGACGGAGTCAGAGTCCGTTGCCTTACCGTTTGGCGATAGCCCTATGCTATTTGTCCACACATTATTTACATGCTACATTTTGGTATTATACACGAATCATTTTCATATTGCAAGACCTAATTCGAATTTTTTGTAGTTTTATTTTGTAATTGCTCATAGACTTTATTAGCTCTATTTTTGCAGAACAAAACAGGCAGAAACCAAGCATCTTATACCCATCATTCAAGGAGAATACAAAAGCTTTAAAACCCGATGGGTTTATCGTCCATAAAGCAGAGAATAGAAGAACAATAAGAAACCGGCCAATGCTCACAAGACATCGACCAGCCTCTTTTTTATTTATTGTTTAACCTTCCCCATTCGGTCATTATACCTCAAAAATCAAGTCTGCATAGGTTGGAATAGGCCAAATTTCTTTATCCACAAGTCTCTCCAGCTCATCCGCAGGTGCTCTTAAAGCTTCCATGGCCCCGACCACCTGATCCTTATAGAAGAATGCCTGCTCCTTGCCCTCCGGCATAGCGCTGGCCTGCTCTTCAATTTCTTCAAGCTTCACTAACGCCGTTTTCATTTCAACCAGCTTCTTAGAGATGCTGCCTAGCAGCTCAGACTGAACAGATACGTCCGCACCGGCTTCTTTTACTGCAATCACAGTATCCGCAAGAGACTTCGTGTATTTCATAACTGCCGGAATAATCTGCTTGGAAGCCATATCGATCATGGTAAGAGCCTCGATATTAATCGTCTTCGCATACGTTTCATAGAGAACCTCTTCTCTGGATTCCAACTCTGCCTTTGTGAAGATACCGAACTTTTCAAACAGCTTCACGGACTTATCCGTGGTCAAAGTATCTACAGCTTCCACCATGCTCTTAATGTTAGGAAGCCCTCTTCTTTCCGCTTCTTTTACCCACTCCTCGGAGTATCCGTCGCCGTTGAAGATAATTCTCTGGTGTTTGTTCATGTATTCTTTTATTAAATCATGTACCGCCAAATCGAAATCATCAGCCTTCTCCAATATGTCCGCCGCTTCACAGAACACCTCTGCCACAATCGCATTCAAGGTGGTGTTCGGGCTGGCGATGGAATCAGCAGAGCCTACCATGCGGAACTCAAACTTATTTCCTGTAAACGCGAAGGGTGACGTTCTGTTTCTATCGGTTGCGTCTTTTACAAGATCGGGAAGAGAGGATACGCCCGTCTTCAATACGCCGCCTTCCTTGCATGTTTCCGCGATGCCCGTCTCTACAAGCTGTTTTACCACATCCTCAAGCTGCTCTCCAAGGAAAATGGAAATGATCGCCGGAGGCGCTTCATTAGCTCCAAGTCTGTGGTCATTGCCTACATCCGAAGCACTCTGGCGCAACAAATCTGCGTGAGTGTCCACAGCCTTCAATATACAAGCCAACACTAATAAAAACTGTATATTCTCATTCGGCGTATCTCCCGGATCAAGAAGATTTACACCGTTATCCGTTCCCAAAGACCAATTGTTATGCTTACCGGAGCCGTTCACTCCCGCAAAGGGCTTCTCGTGAAGCAGACATCTGAGGTCGTGGTGAACTGCAACTCTCTTCATTGTCTCCATAACAATCTGATTATGATCTACCGCAATATTAGCCGTTTCATAAACGGGAGCCAGCTCGTGCTGCGCAGGTGCAACCTCGTTGTGCTGGGTCTTCGCCGTTACTCCGAGCTTCCAAAGCTCCTCATTCAAATCCTTCATGTATGCGCCTATGCGCTCTCTTATTACGCCGAAATAGTGATCCTCCAGCTCCTGTCCCTTAGGAGCCGGTGCGCCAAATAAAGTACGTCCCGCAAATATAAGATCTGGTCTATCCAAATATTTATCTTTATCCACAAGGAAATATTCCTGTTCCGCGCCTACGCTTGCAACCACCCTTTTCGCTTCCGTATTTCCGAAAAGTCTGACAATACGAAGAGCCTGTTCGCTGACCGCTTCCATGGACCTCAAAAGAGGGGTTTTCTTATCCAAAGCTTCTCCCTTGTAGGAGCAAAATGCCGTAGGAATACAAAGAATTACTCCCGTTGCCGCTTCTTTTAAGAAAGCAGGAGATGTAATATCCCATGCAGTATAGCCTCTGGCTTCGAAGGTCGAACGAAGTCCTCCAGAAGGGAAAGAAGATGCATCCGGCTCTCCTTTGATCAGTTCTTTTCCGGAGAATTCCATAAGCATTCTGCCCTCTTCATCCGGATGTGCCACAAAAGAGTCGTGCTTTTCAGCCGTAATGCCCGTAAGCGGCTGAAACCAATGTGTATAGTGTGTAGCGCCGTTCTCCACCGCCCAGTCTTTCATAGCCTTAGCTACAACATCTGCCGCCGCGAGAGAAAGCTCGCCTCCCTGATCCATAACCTTCTTTACTTCTTTGAAAACATTTTTAGGTAAACGTTCTTTCATTTTACCGAGAGTAAATACATTTTTTGCAAAAATCTTTTCCACATTAAAAACTTCGCTCATTTTTTTGCTCCCTTTCGTCTTATCATAGTTCGCCGCTCACCGACTGCGACATAACAAGGTCTCTATGGTATAAAAAAAAATGCTCCAAAAAAACACATGGAACATCCTCGTTCAAGATACCTTATACCTGAAGGTTTCCCTTCGTTTTCTATAAGATACTCTATTGTTTGCAAAATTGCAACCCCCTATTTTCAATTTTATTAAATATTGTAAAAAACAAGTTATTTTCCGCCGGTTTACTGTTCACATTGTACAACATGTAAAAATTGCGGGATAATCTCCTTTTTTGACCGGCCTTTTACGGCCGGTTCCCTTCTTCCTTAAGCGCTTCTATCCTAAGAATATCATTTTTCTCAGCCTTGCCTGTCAGCTCTACGTACAGCACCTGCTTCGGATGCGGAGCGCTATCCACAGCTTCCCCCTCCAGTGTGGTAAGAGACAATACCGTAACGGGCATATTTGTACCATCCGGCTTCATAATCTCAATGACATCGCCCACGCAGAATTTGTTGCGCTGCACGATGCGGACACGGCTCCCATCGTCTACTTCCTCCACTGTTCCTAAATAGATATATTCGTTCACATACGTATTGGAATCATAAATCTGAGTATTTTCATCCGGCTTACCGAAATAAAAACCGGTGGTAAACTGCCGGTAAGTGCATTTGGCGATTTCCGCCTTATACCATTCCATATTGGCAAGATATTTTTCCTTCGACTCCAGATAATCATCAATCGCTTTCCGGTATGTCCTCGCCACCGTCGCCACATAGAGCGCTGTTTTCATTCTTCCTTCTATCTTAAAGCTGTCGATACCCGCCTCTATCATTTCGGGAATATGCTCTATCATACACAAATCCTTGGAGTTAAAAATATAAGTACCTCTTTCATTTTCATACACCGGCATGTATTCTCCCGGCCTTTTTTCCTCTACCACCGAATATTTCCAGCGGCACGGATGGGTACAGGCTCCCCGGTTAGCATCCCTGCCCGTAAAATAGCTGCTGAGCAGACATCTGCCGGAATAAGAAATACACATCGCCCCATGAATGAAGCTTTCTATTTCCAGCTCCGCCGGAATCTTGCCTCTTATCTCTTTTATCTCAGCCAGGGAAAGCTCTCTCGCCGAAACAACACGCTTCGCCCCTTGTGCATGCCAGTATTTAAAGGTTTCATAATTCGTATTGTTAGCCTGCGTGGAAACATGGATATCTATTTCAGGACAGATTTCTCTCGCCATCATAAAAATGCCCGGATCCGCAATGATGAGTGCGTCCGGCCTTAACTTCTTCAGCTCATGAAAATATTCTCTTACACCGTCTAAATCCTCATTATGTGCCAGTATATTGGCCGTAACATGAACCTTTGCCCTATGTGCATGGGCAAACTCTATTCCTTCCGCCATGTCCTCCATACTAAAGTTCTTCGCTTTGGCGCGAAGGCCGAAAGCCTCCCCACCGATATATACGGCGTCCGCTCCATAGGCAACCGCTGTTTTCAGCACTTCCAGACTCCCTGCCGGAATCAAAAGCTCTGGTTTTCTCATTAAATAATCATTCCTTTCTCCATATACCACACGCAATACATTTTGCACGGCACTCTCTTCATAAAATATTGCTTATCACATATATCTGATCAGGGTGTCAAAAGTCCTTTTAACAAGCTTTCGCAGGCAATCGAATCCAAACCAAAAGAACGAGTGCGCCTATGAAAATATTTAGAAGTTCTTTCTTTGAATATTTGGGTCATAGCAGAAAACAAAACTGTTTGAGCGTAGCGAGTTTTTTGTTTTCTGCTATGTTTGACTCAAATGTTCGAAGAATTAGAACTTCTTATATATTGGAATTCGGCACGGGAGTCTTTTGGTTTGGATTCGATTGACTTCAAAATCTAAGAAAGGACTTTTGACACCCTAATCATATTTATAATTTCACACTTACGGTAACGCCGTCTCCCACTTGCAAGATCACCGTTTCAAGCTGTTCGTTATGCTTCAGCTCATAAAGGTATTCCCGCATTCTGGAATGAATCGTTCTGTCTCTCCTCGTCACCGCAAAGCGGGACTCGATAATGTCTCCATCCTGCAGGACGTTGTCTGATACCAGCAGTCCGCCCGTTTTCAACAGCCGCAATATATCTGGCAGAAAATGAATATACTGTCCCTTCGCCGCATCCATAAAAATAAAATCATAGCATCCTTGAAGCTCTTGCAGAATTTCTGTGGCATCACCCTCCAGTAACGTAATAGTATCTTCCCTGCCTGCCCTCTTAAAATTTTCTTTCGCTATAGGAATCCTCTTCTCATACTTTTCTATAGTCGTTATCCTACAGCCTTCCGGTGCATATTCACTCATAAGAAGTGCCGAAAACCCTATTGCCGTTCCTACCTCCAGAATACTCTGCGGCCTGTTCATCGCCAAAAGCAGCCGAAGCAGACTCTGCATCTGTGTACGGATCACCGGCACATTGGTCCTCTTGCACTCATCCTCTATTTCATTCAAAAGCTCCGTATTTCCTCTGTCAAAAGAGTCAATAAAGGCGCTGATTCTTTCATCCGTAATCATTTCTGCACTTACTCCGCACCTGTATCATCTTCCGGCGTCCCTGAACTTTCCGCTTCGCCATCCTCTGTTCCTGCATTTGAATCTTCCTCAGCAGTCACAGACCCCGATGAAACTTCTTCCGCTCCACTCTCTTCATCCTCAGCAGACATGATTTCCATCATTTCCTTAACCGTCATATCGCTGCTCAACTCATAAATTCCCGGCTTAAGCTCTCCATGATACTCAGAAATCAACTCCTGCACATAGAACACTTTCGCGTCATTAATCAAGCCTTTCTCCTCCAGTACCTCTCCGATATCCATGGTACTGGCTTCCTCCGTAATAGCTATGCTGATAACCTTCGCATTCCCCTCTTCCGCTACCGGCGCTTCCGTAAAAATGCGATATCCAAAGTTATAAGCATCAGTCGCATATTTATAAGTGAACATAACCACCACTATTATAATGACTATCTTTAATACCGTATCAAATACAGTCCCTATCAATTGTTTGGTATTCATATTTATAACTATGCTCCTTTCAAACCTCTCCGCAACTTAGGCAGCTGCGGAACCCGCAACCGCCATCTTACCAAAATCTTACTGAAAATCCAACTCTTTTACTATCAGCTCGGTGGCCTCCTGCATCATTCTGCAAAAGGAGGTCTCCGCCGCCAAAAAATCAAACACTAAAGGAATCTCCCTAAGACTTTCATATTCCTTATCCAATTCCTCCATGCGCTCCAAAAGATCTTCCGCTTCCTCCTCGTTCTGAAACATAAAATTCTTACGTCTGAACTCGTTAACCTTCAAATACAGCTCCGGCTGCATCTTTATCTTATTAAGCTGCATAACATATTCACAGTATTCCGCTGATTTTCTGACTGAACCCACGAATTCCATCACTGCGTCCTGTATACTGTTATCTGTCATTTCTTCTCACACTCCATACTTAAACTTCCATAATAATCGGAAGGATCATCGGCCTGCGCTTCGTCTTCTTCCATACGTAATCGCTAAGGGAATCCTTAATATTGGACTTGATTTTCCCCCAATCGCTGACTCCTCTGTCCAGACAGCCGTGAACCGCATCATCCACTACATGCCTGGCCTCTTCCATTAGCTGGTCCGATTCCCGCACATATACGAATCCCCTCGAAACGATATCCGGGCCTGATACAAGCTGGTCCGAATGTTGATCCAATGCTAAAACGACGATGAGAATGCCGTCCTCGGCAAGATGCTGGCGGTCTCTCAGTACGATATTTCCTACGTCTCCGACGCCCAATCCGTCTACAAGGACTTCTCCTACCGGAACCTTTCCGCTTACCTTCGCTTCATCCTTATCCATTTCCAGCACATCGCCGGAACGCAGGATAAATATATTTTCCTTGGGAATGCCAAGTTCGTTCGCGATCTTAGCCTGAGCCTTCAAATGTTTATATTCGCCATGAACGGGAATTGCATATTTAGGATGTACCAAGGTGTAAATAAGCTTAATTTCTTCCCTGCAGGCATGTCCCGATACATGAACATCCTGAAAAATCACATCGGCCCCTTTTACAAGAAGCTCGTTGATAACGTTAGTGACTGCCTTCTCATTTCCCGGAATCGGGTTGGAAGAGAAGATAACCGTATCGCCGGGGCAGATAGATATCTTCTTATGAATGTTTCCCGCCATTCGGCTCAGCGCCGCCATGCTTTCTCCCTGACTTCCGGTAGTAATAATAACCGTCTTCTCGGCAGGGTAATTCTTAAGCTGTTCGATATCGATCAGCGTCTTATCCGGAATATCCAGATAGCCAAGAGTGGTCGCCGTCTCGATGATATTTACCATACTTCGGCCTTCCACTACAACTTTTCTATCGAATTTGTACGCAGAATTGATGATCTGCTGTACGCGGTCTACGTTAGAGGCAAAGGTAGCGATGATAATACGCGTATCCTTATGCTCCGTAAAAATCGTATCGAAGGTTTTTCCCACAGTTTTTTCGGACTGGGTAAATCCCGGACGCTCCGCATTGGTGCTGTCACACATCAGAGCCAGAACACCTTTTTTCCCGATTTCTGCAAATCTCTGCAAATCGATAGCATCTCCGAATACCGGAGTATAGTCCACTTTAAAGTCTCCCGTATGCACTACGATTCCCGCAGGAGAATAAATAGCAAGTGCAGCGGCATCTACAATGCTATGGTTTGTTTTGATAAATTCTATACGAAACTGTCCCAAATTGATGGATTGGCCAAATTTAACGACTTTTCTTTTGGTGTTTCCAACAAGGTTATGCTCCTTTAGCTTATTTTCTATAATACCCATGGTCAGCTTTGTCGCATAGATAGGAACGTTAATTTCACGCAGTACATAAGGCAGCGCGCCGATATGGTCCTCATGCCCATGAGTAATCATAAAACCTTTTACTTTATCGATATTATCCTTCAGATAGGTGGTATCAGGTATTACCAAATCAATTCCCAGCATATCATCGTCCGGGAACGAAAGACCACAGTCCACCACAACAATACTGTCTTCATATTCGAAGGCAGTAATATTCATACCAATCTGCTCCAAGCCTCCTAACGGAATTATCTTTAGCTTGGAAACATTCACATTTTCATTTTTCTTCAATCAATTTTTCCTCCACATTCTGCACAGTACCCGTAGAGTTTTACTTCATGATCTATCACATGGAATCCAGTCGTCCTTGTAATCTTTTCTTCCAATTCCTCCAATAAGTCGTCCTCGAAGGAATTCACTTTACCACAATTCATGCAAATCAAATGATGGTGATGGTGTTTTGCCGTACCCATTCCCACATTTCCGATTTCATAACGAACAAAACCGTCGTCCAAATTGATGCGATCGATTAAATGCAGCTCTAAAAGTATCTGTATCGTTCTATAAACAGTAGCAAGCCCTATCTCGGGATAGTCTGCTTTTACCATTTCATAAATTTCTTCCGCGGCAAGATGTCTGTCGGGGCATGCGGCAAGAGCTTCCAATACTAGAAGCCTCTGGGTAGTAACCTTTAAACCTTTATCCTTCAATAATTGTTTAAACTGTTCTCTGTCCACTGCCATTTGTTATCATCCCTCGTAACTGTCCAGTACCTTACTTAGTACCTTCACGGTTACTATCCCCTTTACAGCTGTCCTAAGACAATTTTCCGCCCTCGGTTTCCTTCCCTTATTTTCCAATCAGGAAAGCTCAATATCCTCCAGTATATTTTCAAAAACTGCCGCAACGGCGTTAAGCTCCGTATCATCCTCCACGATTTCATAAATCGCCTCAGGCTCCTCCGGTGCGGAGATATCTTTCAAAATCAATGCTTCACTGTCTCCTTCTTCCTGCTCTGTCACAAGAATATATTGACAGCCTCCTATTTTCGTCTGTTCCAACACATAAAATTCAACCGGCTCCTCGTTCTCCGGTTTAAAGATTATCTTATCCACTAAATGTTCTCCTCGTTCTTACGGTAATCCAAATACCCTTGCAATATAAAGCACGCAGCAATTCTATCCACATGCTCCTTCCTATGCTCCCGCCGTATTCCGGCCTCCTTCATCGCTCTGTCCGCCGCAACAGTAGTAAGCCTCTCGTCCCACATCCTGACGGGCAGCCCGGTTCTGCGTTCCAGCATGTCTTTGAAATCCATGGTAAGCTCCGCCCGTACACCGAGCGTGTCGTTCATATTCTTAGGAAGCCCCACAACGATTTCTTCTACTTCGTATCCTTCAATCAGCTCTTCTATGCGAGCCAACGTCCTGCGCAACTTATTCTCTTCTTTTCTCTCTATGATTTCAATGCCCTGAGCAGTGAGAAGCAAAGCGTCGCTGATTGCCACTCCTACCGTTTTTGACCCGAAATCCAAGCCCATAATACGCATGGATTCACCCTTTTATATCCTTCCACAAACGTTCTCTAATTATTTTTCCAGTGTTTCGCCTCAATATATTTCGTAAGCAGCTCTTCTACCAACTCGTCTCTTTCTACTTTCATGATAAGGCTTCTTGCACTTTTATGGCTCGTAATATATGTGGGGTCCCCGGACATAATATACCCTACGATTTGATTTACCGGATTATATCCTTTTTCCGTCAATGCTTCATATACCGTGGCCAAGACGACTTCTACGCCCGTCTCCGGCTCGGTCTCCACGCTAAAAAATTGTGTATTTCCAAAATCCTGCATATAATCACGCCCTTATCTATTGTCGCCAGTCAACTCTTTCTAACCACCATATTACTCTATTCGTTCAGAAAATTCAATCAATTTACATTAATTTAATGATTGCTTATTTCATTTATCGGATGATTTTCCACATTCTTCACTCAAATAAGTGCTCTTTACTCAATGAGCAGCATGTCCTCCTGCAAAAAGCCCGTGACCTTTCCCCTTATCAATTGATTGGACAAAGAGTCCTCTCCCCGCTTAGCCACTTTTACATATTGCCCTGTATGTCCCGTCTGATAGCATATTCCGTCTATCACTTTTTCTTCCTCGAACAGCACCTCTACTTCTTTTCCTATGTAGCCGGTTCTATAATCCTTAGAATATTCTTTTTCCATGGAAAGCAAAAGATTGCTCCTTCTTGTCTTTTCTTCATCCGGCACCTGATCCTTCATGTCTGCCGCACGGGTACCCTTTCTCTTGGAATATTTAAAAATGTGCATTTCATAAATCTTTATTTTTTTCAAATAGTTTTTCGTGATGTCGAATTCTTCCTGCGTTTCCCCGGGAAAGCCAACAATGACGTCCGTGGTAATGGCCGGATGATCAAATACTGCGCGCAACAACTCCACTTTTTCGTAGTATTCCCCGGAGGTATATTTTCTATTCATTCTTTTAAGAGTTTCATCGCAGCCGCTTTGAAGAGACAAATGGAAATGCGGACAAAACTTGGGAAGTGTCCTTAGCCTGGCAGCAAACTCCTGCGTAATGATTCCGGGTTCCAGCGAGCCGAGGCGGATTCTTTCAATTCCTTCCACTCCATGGATGCTCTCTATGAGCGAAAGCAATGCCGGTCCCCCAAAATCGGTCCCGTAGGAGCTGATATGAATCCCAGTCAGAACCACCTCTTTATATCCCCTTGCGGCGAGCCCGGTTATCTCCTCCAGTATATCTTCTTCTTTTCTGCTTCTTACCCTGCCTCTTGCATATGGGATAATGCAGTAGGAGCAGAATTGATTACATCCGTCCTGGATTTTAATATAGGCACGGGTATTCCCGGAAGTTTCCCTGAGCTGCATATTTTCAAATTCTTTTGTATTTCCTATATCAATTATCGTCGTGTCGTCAAGTGTCTTAAATCCGTCATTCGTTTTTTCGTTTACTTTTTCGACTCTCTCTTCCAGGAATTTTTCCAGAAAGGGGATTAGCTCTTTTTTCTTATTATTCCCGATCGCCAAGTCTACGCCCACGTCCTTCAGCACGTCCTCCTTCCCGGTTTGCACATAACAGCCCGCTGCGACAACCACAGCCTCAGGGTTTAATTTACGTGCTTTATGGAGCATTTGCCTGCTTTTTCGATCTGCAATATTGGTAACTGTACACGTATTTACGATATATATATCCGCCCATTCATCAAATGGTACAATTTTATATCCTTTTTCTTGTAACATTTGTTGCATTACGTCCATTTCATATCCGTTGACTTTGCAGCCCAGGTTATGTAATGCTACACTTTTCATATTATTCCTCACTTTTTTTGTATTGTTTTAGCATTGACTTTTACTGGTTCACCCGTTAGTATAATAAACAGAAGGTATGAAAACATCAAGGAGGTAGAAACCAATGAAAACAGTTCAGATTTCTTTAAATTCTATTGATAAGGTAAAATCTTTTGTAAATGATATCACTAAATTCGACTATGATTTTGATTTAGTATCCGGCAGATACGTTATAGATGCAAAGTCCATTATGGGCATCTTCAGCTTGGATCTGTCAAAACCGATTGACCTGAACATTCACGCAGAAGACAATGCAGAAGAAGTTCTTAATGCATTGAAGCCTTACATGATTTAATAATTGCGGATATTAAGCCCGGCAATTATTCATTGCATAAGCTAATGTAAAAAAGTAATGAAGAGCATTCGGAAATTAATCCGAATGCTTTTTTAATAATTTTAATTAGAAACGATTTTTATTTCTACCGTACAATAATCAGTTCATCATTTTTAAGCGCAGTATCTACCAGCTCGTCGATTTTTTCTTCCAGATTTTCTTCATGCTTCTTTATAATATTTAGATTCGGTTTTGTTACCGGATGCTTTGCCACAAAAATCGTACAGCAGTCCTCGTAGGGAAGTATGGAGGTCTCATAAGTATTGATTTTCTCCGATATTTCTACGATTTCCATCTTGTCGAATCCAATGAGCGGCCTGTATACCGGCATCGTACACACTTCGTTGGTCGCCGCAAGGCTCTGCAAAGTCTGAGAAGCGACCTGTCCGATGCTCTCACCGGTGATCAGCCCCAAACATTCCGTTTCCTGCGCGATTTTTTCTGCAATGCGCATCATGTAGCGGCGCATGATAATCGTAAGCTCTTCATGAGGGCATTTTTCATAAATATAAAGCTGAATATCCGTGAAATTAATAACATGCAAATATATGGGACCGGTATAGCGGGAAACCAGCTTTGCCAAATCCACTACCTTCTGCTTAGCCCTTTCGCTCGTATACGGAGGCGCATGGAAATATACCGCATCGATTTTCACACCGCGCTTCGCAATCATATAACCAGCTACCGGAGAATCAATGCCGCCCGATAAAAGAAGCATTGCTTTTCCTCCCGTGCCAACGGGCATACCGCCGGGACCGGGAATAATTTCGGAATAAATGTATATTTTTTCCCGGATCTCGATGTGCAGCATGATGTCGGGTTTATGCACGTCCACCCGCATTTCAGGGCAGTTATCCAGAATAACCCCTCCCATTTCGCTGTTGATTTCCATTGAGGTCAGGGGATAGTTCTTCCTCGCTCTTCTGGCGCATACCTTAAAGGTTTTATCCTTCTCAGGATATACTTCCCCGATGTATTTTAATATATCTTTGCCCAACTTTTCAAAACCCTCATCTTCCACATAGACGACAGGGCATATGCCGGAAATTCCAAATACCGTTTTTAGGTTGTCCACTACTTCATCGAAGTCGAATTCAGATAAGGCCTCTACATAGATTCTTCCCTCCGTGCGATAGACTTTAAACTCTCCTTCGCACCGCTTTACCGCATATTTTATCTGCTGTACAAGAGCGTCTTCAAAAATATAGCGGTTTTTTCCTTTTACACCTATTTCAGCATATTTTATCAAAAAAGCTGTAAACATAAGCATTCCTCCACGAATGTTCTTTATTCATTTCTGTAGCCGCCTGCGGATCGGGGCTATATTTTTCAGTTTATATCCTGCCCGCGGCCATTATGCCGCGGGTCCTATATCCACATGATTAACGCCTCGTATATTTACGAAGCATCGGTATTATATCATACATCGCTTGTAAAGTATAATCGATTTCCTCCGCAGTTGTAAAGACCGAAAAACTGAAACGTAAAGTTGATTCCATCAATTCCTTTTCCAATCCGATGGCTTTCAGCGTTGCTGAAGGTTGTGGCTTGCGTGCCGAACATGCACTTCCTGCCGATACGTAGATTCCCCTGTCCTCTAATGCATGCAAAAGAACCTCACTTCTGATTCCTCTTACCGATACGCTGACAACATGGGGCGCACTGTCCCTTCCCGTCAATCCGTTCACGGTAACATTTTCCAGTTTCGTAACTCCGTCTACGAATAGCTGCTTCAGGCTATACAGCATATTCACTTCCGCTTCCAAGTCGGTATAAATCATTTCCACGGCCTTTCCAAGGCCAGCGATTCCCGGTACGTTCTCCGTCCCGGAGCGAATGCCGTTTTGCTGTCCGCCTCCGAAAATAATCGGTTTTATTTTGACGTTTTCCTGAATATATAAAAATCCTACGCCTTTCGGACCATGAATTTTATGTCCGCTGGCGGAAAGCATATCGATATTCATCTTCTTGGGATAAATGCGTTCCTTGCCGAAGCCCTGAACTGCATCTACATGAAACAGCGCACCCGAATTTACTTTTTTAATGAGAGCGCCCGCCTCCTCTATCGGCTGTAATGCACCAATCTCATTATTCGTATGCATGATAGATACGAGTATCGTATCTTTCGTCATCGCTCTGCGCAAATCCTCCAAGCTTATAATTCCATTTTTATCCACCGGCAGATAAGTCACGTGAAAGCCCTGTTCTTCCAAATGCTTCATCGCCTGCATAATTCCGGGGTGCTCTACCTCCGTGGTTATCAAGCGTCTGCCCGCCCTATGGTTAGCAAGAGCACTTCCAATAAGGGCAATATTGTCGGATTCCGTTCCTCCCGAGGTAAAGTAGATTTCCTTTTCATTCACCTTCAAGGCTTTCGCAATGGTTTCTTTGGCATACCGGATGTAAGTTTCCGCCTGTACTCCCTTTAAATGCAGGCTGGACGGATTCCCATAGTCCCTGCACATCACTTGCGTCATCAAGGCCGCCACATCGTCAAAGCATCTTGTCGTAGCCGAATTATCTAAATATACTTCCATAATGTCTGCTATCTCCTCACGTACTATTCTATTATATGCTAAAGCCTATAAATTCGACTTTATACTTATACTATATGCCTATTCCTCCAATTGGTACATTATCCACGCAAGCATGGTAAGCCCTGCGGTCTCTGTCCGAAGGATGCGCTTTCCCATGGTAACAGGCACTATCCCGCTTTCTGTCGCTTCCTTTATCTCACTTTCCTCAAATCCGCCTTCGGGTCCGATAAATATGGCTATGGACTGTTCCTTTTTAAGCGCAGAAATGATGTCCTTGGTTTTTTGCATCCCTTTCGCCAGTTCATAAGGTATGAGGCGTATCTCCATACCCGCAGCATACCGTATGGCCTCCTTCATCGTCATGACCTCTTTAACCTGAGGGACGATACTCCTTTTGCTTTGCTTTGCCGCCGACTCAGCAATTGTCTGCCAGCGTTCTCTTTTTACTTTCGCTTTCTTTTCATCCAGCTTCACCACCGCACGTTTGGCGGATACGGGAATCACTTCCCAGACGCCAAGCTCTACCGCCTTTTGTACAATGAGCTCCATTTTATCTGCTTTGGGAAGTCCCTGAAAAAGGTATACCTTAGAAGAAAGCTCCACACCTTCCTCTTTCACGAAGCGAAGACTGCACACGATCTGTTCTTCCTCCAGCGCCTCAACTGCGCAGCGATATTCTTTTTCATCCACGCCGTTTCGCACCGAAAGCTCTTCTCCCACCTTCATGCGCAGGACGTTTTTAATATGCTTCACGTCGCTTCCTGTTATATATATCGTATTCCCTTGTATTTGGGAAGGGTTTACAAAAAAACTATACATATGAAAACCATGCCTTTCCGGTTTATCTATTTTTGCGCGGTTACCGATACCCATTCGCCCTGATAGGTAACCTCCAGAACATGGAGGCCTGCTGCCTCTACCGCCTCCTTTACCGTCTTCTCCTTATCGTCTATAATCCCTGATGTAATATAGATCCCGCCCGGCTTAAGCTGATTTACGATGACCGGAGTCAGTGGCACGAGCACGTCGGCCAGAATATTTGCAGCCACAATATCATAGCACTCATATCCGACTTTGTCCTGCACTTCTTTTTCCGTAATGATATTTCCTGTCATTACGGAAAATTTTTCAGGTAATATACCGTTCGCCTCTATATTTTCTCTGGTAGCTTCTATGGCGCAGGGATCTAAATCGGTCCCTACCGCCTCACCTGCGCCGAACATAAGCGCCAGAATGGCAAGAATACCGCTTCCCGTCCCCACATCCAGAAGCTTCGTTTCCGGGGTAATATATTTCTTAAGCTGACGGATACAAAGCTGTGTGGTCTCGTGCATTCCTGTTCCGAACGCTGTTCCGGGGTCGATGTGGAGAATCATTTTATCCTTGTCCTCTTCCTTTACTTCTTCCCACGATGGTATAACAAGCACGTCGTCGATATAGAACTGATGAAAATATTGCTTCCAGTTATTGATCCAGTCAATATCCTCCGTTCTGTCTACTACTACCGTGCCCTCACCGATTTCCATAAACAGGCGCAGATCCCCGAGCTCGTTTTCCACCGATTTAAGGATCTCCTCCGCCGTCGTATTCTCTCCGTTTACCTTTAAAGTTCCGTCTTCGTTTTCCTCCACAAAAAAGCTTAGATATGCCACTCCGTCGTCTTCTTGCGACTCCGGAGGAATATCCACGAACATCTGCTCCTTCTCCGCCGCCGTAAGCGGTACCTTATCCTCTATCTGCGCACCCTCTAATCCAATATCATACAAAGCACTTATAATGATATCTTCTGCTTCCGCCAATGTTTTAATTCTGAATTTCGTCCATCTCATATTATCATCCATGCCTTTCCGCAATCTTTTTCCATACTATGTTATAGAATTGCTGCATTGTAGCATTGCTAACACAATCCATTATCCGCCGCAACAGCCGCTTTTCCCGCATTTCTAGGGTGTGTCCGAAAACTGCCTGTGCCGGACTAAGCTATCATAACACTTTTTCTGATTTTTATAAAGGCATGAATTGCTCCTGCTCAAAACAGCTGACAATAATTTACAAAAAACTAAGTGTTTCAGCAATAGACAAGCATCATTACGATATTATATAATAGTTGTGTAATTTAATATCTACATATTATAATAAAAATTCAAAGGAATCGTTCAAATGAAGAAAAATCACAAATATTTATTTTATTCTCTTTTTTTATGTATTCCTCTTTTTTTTACGGCTTGCGGTAAAAATGAGGCGGATGAATTACCCTTGGGCGAAGTGAACGAAGCTCCGGCAGAACCGGAAGCTGTGACGGAATCGGAGGATGTTGCACCTGAGGAAGAAGGACTTCCTGTTATCGAAGACAGAAAAGTAGTAAACGGCGAAATGCAAAGTTATCTCACCGGTCAATGGGTCGATGAGAAGATCGCTACCAGACGCCCACTGGCCGTCATGATACCTAACAACGCGCAGGCAATGCCTCAATACGGCCTTTCGAAGGCGAGTATAATTTATGAGGCACCCGTAGAAGGACGTATCACCAGATTGATGGCTATCTTTGAAGATTACGACGAGCTGGATCATATCGGCCCTATTCGCAGCAGCCGCGATTATTACATCTATGTTGCTATGGGGTATGAAGCGATTTACTGCAACTGGGGCCTTGCGAGACCCTATGTGGAGGAGCTCATAGGCAGAGATACGGTACAAAATATAAGTGCTGCGGTAGAGGGCATTCACAATCCCTCCGATGAGGCATTCGGAAGAATCAGCAGACCCGGCTATGCCACCGAGTTTACCGGCTATCTGTTCATAGACGGTTTAAATAAAGCCATAGAACGCCATGAATACGAGACTCAATACGACGAAAATTATGTTCCTCAATTTACTTTTATTGCTGACGATAATTTCGCTGAATACGCCGAAAACGAAGATGTAACTCTTATCTATCCCGGCGGAAAGGAAAACAATGCCGGCGGTTACGGCGCATACAATCCGTACTTTAAATACAATGCTTCGGATAAGCTCTACTACCGTTTTCAGGATGATAAGGAACAAATTGACGAATACAATAAAGAGCAGCTCGCCGTATCCAACGTAGTACTTCAATATTGTCACGGCGAGGTACGGGACGAGAAGGATTATCTTGCCTTTGGAGTGCACGGAGAAGGCGATGCACTTATTTTTACAAACGGAAAAATCATCGAAGGAACTTGGAAACGCTATGACGGCGATAATACTCCCGCCAAGTTCTATGATAAGGATGACAATGAGATTGTCTTCAATCAGGGAAAAACCTGGATCTGTAATATTTGGCAGGAATATGGGGAATTTGTAGAATATGAATAAAACTTTTTAGGGGCGTGTGCTTATGATCGAAGAGCCGGGCGAATGATGATTGACTCATACATCCGCCCGGCTTTTAACAATCCTGAATCTATTTCCAGAACTTCTTTTTCTTATCCTTTACTTCTTCCGGCTCAGGACTGTTATTCTGAGTCGAACGGAGAGTTTTTCCGTTTTCCGCATCGAACTGCTTCAGCAGTTCCTTCGCCTCATTAGAAAGCTTATCGGGCACCTGGACTACCAAGGTTACATAGTGGTCTCCCCGAACTTCCTTGTTACGAAGTGACGGTATTCCTTTTCCTTTCAAACGCACCTTCGTGTCTGTCTGGGTTCCGGCCTTCACATCATAGATGACCTTGCCGTCCACCGTATCGATGACAATTTCGCCGCCTAACGCTGCAACCGGAAATGACATCGGCACAGTAGAATATATATTATATTCCTGGCGCTGGAATATAGGATGTCTTCCAACCACAACTTCGGCGAGAAGATCTCCTCTCGGTCCGCCATTGGTTCCCGGCTCGCCTTTATCCCTGATGCGCACACTCTGCCCATTATCGATACCGGCAGGAATGGATATCTTGATCTTCTTTCTGTTGGCAATATAACCGCTTCCATGACAATCGGCACATTTTTCTTTGACCACCTTGCCGGTTCCGTTACAATCCGGACAGGTCTGAACGTTTCTTACCGTTCCGAAGAAAGATTGCTGGGTAAATACCACTTGACCCTTACCGCCGCACTTGGGGCAAGTCTCCGGGCTGGTTCCCGGTTTTGCACCGCTGCCGTGGCAGGTGGTACATTCATCCTTGAGCGTAAGCTCCACTTCCTTTTCCACGCCAAATACGGCTTCTTCAAAGGTGATGCGTACGCTGGTTCGTATGTTCGCGCCCTTCATCGGTCCGCTGTTCGCTCTACCCCGACGACCGCCGCCGAAGAAATCTCCGAAAATATCTCCGAAAATATCTCCGAAATCAGCACTGTTAAAATCAAATCCGCCGAAGCCGCCTGCGCCGCCTTCAAATGCCGCATGGCCGTATTGGTCGTATTGACGTTTCTTCTCCGGATCGCTAAGTACGGCATATGCCTCCGAAGCCTCTTTAAACTTCTTTTCTGCCTCTTTATCACCTGGATTCATATCGGGGTGATACTTCTTAGCCAGAACTCGATATGCTTTTTTTACCGCAGCTTCATCTGCATTTTTATCTACTCCGAGAACTTCGTAGTAGTCTCGTTTTTGCTCTGCCATAACAAACTCCTCTTTATCGCTTTAAAGATTTACTTATAAAAAATATGAATAAGTCAACTTTCTTAGACATATCGTTCTAAGTATATAACAATTTCATCTTTATTGCATCAAATATATAGCCTTTAAAATATTAAATTTTTAAGCAAGATATGAAGTTCCTCTTATCAGAGGATTCCCTCTTATAAGGAGAACTTCATATTTTATCCGGAGGTCGCTCCTCCATATCGCTTATTTTATATTTATACTTCCCGGTAATCTCCGTCTACCACATCATCAGCCGGAGCAGAATCCGCATCTGCATTCATGTTCATATCAGGACCTGCTGCTCCCTGTGCCTGCTCGTAAACCTTTGCGAACAATGCCTGCGCATCTGTCATCAGCTTCTCCTTTGCAGCTTTCATCTCATCGATGTCGCTGTCGGACATTTCCTGATCCTTCGTTCTCTCAAGAACTGCCTTCAAAGCTTCCAGGTCGGCTTCTACCGTACTCTTTGCGGATGCATCAATCTTGTCGCCTACATCTGCCAAAGCTTTTTCTGTCTGGAATACGAAAGAATCCGCTTCATTTCTCGTGTCGATAGCTTCTTTTTTCTTCTTATCCTGCGCTTCGTACTCCGCCGCTTCCTTTATCGCTTTATCTATGTCGGTATCGGACATGTTGGAGCCTGCTGTAATGGTTATGTGCTGCTCTTTTCCCGTTCCCAAATCCTTAGCGGAAACATTTACAATACCGTTGGCATCAATATCGAAGGTAACCTCGATCTGCGGAATTCCACGCATTGCCGGAGGGATACCATCCAGTCTGAATTGTCCGAGAGATTTATTATCCTTGGCAAACTGTCTTTCACCCTGAACGACGTTGATATCTACTGCCGTCTGATTGTCTGCTGCCGTAGAGAAAATCTGGCTCTTCTTTGTAGGAATCGTCGTATTTCTCTCGATCAATCTCGTTGCAACTCCACCCATTGTCTCAATAGAAAGAGAAAGAGGAGTAACGTCGAGAAGAAGAATCTCGCCTGCGCCCGCATCCCCTGCAAGCTTACCACCCTGAATAGAAGCGCCCAAAGCAACGCATTCATCCGGGTTAAGGCTCTTATTAGGTTCCTGTCCGGTAAGCTGTTTTACCTTCTCCTGAACTGCAGGTATACGTGTGGAACCACCGACCAAAAGAACTTTCCCAATCTCAGAATTGGTAAGTCCGGCATCCTTCATCGCATTCTGAACAGGAAGCGCCGTTCTCTCTACGAGATCGTGTGTCAGCTCGTCAAATTTCGCTCTCGTCAGGTTCATATCGAAATGCTTAGGGCCTTCCGCCGTAGCCGTAATGAACGGGAGGTTAATATTCGTAGTTGTTGCGGAGGACAATTCCTTCTTCGCCTTTTCCGCTGCTTCCTTCAATCTCTGGAGCGCCATCTTATCATTTGATAAATCAACGCCCTCTTGCTTTTTGAATTCTGCTAACATCCAATCGATTACCTTCTGGTCGAAGTCATCGCCGCCGAGGCGGGTATCTCCGTTCGTAGCAAGAACTTCAATAACTCCGTCACCTATTTCAATGATGGAAACGTCGAAGGTACCGCCGCCCAAGTCATATACCATGATTTTTTGTTCTTTTTCATTATCCAGTCCGTATGCAAGCGCTGCTGCCGTAGGCTCGTTGATGATACGCTTTACATCGAGACCCGCAATCTTACCTGCATCCTTTGTCGCCTGACGCTGTGCGTCATTGAAGTAAGCGGGAACGGTAATAACCGCCTCCGTAACCGTCTCTCCGAGATAGCTCTCCGCATCTGCTTTTAATTTCTGAAGAATCATCGCTGAAATCTGCTGAGGAGAATATTTCTTATCGTCGATGGTGCAGCCTTTGTCGGTACCCATCTGCCTTTTAATGGACGCAATCGTCTTCTCCGCATTGGTCACTGCCTGACGCTTTGCAGGCTCACCTACAAGTCTTTCTCCAGTCTTTGTAAAAGCTACAACAGACGGTGTTGTTCTTGCGCCTTCTGTATTCGCGATAACGGTAGGTTTACCGCCTTCCATAACTGCCACGCAGCTATTTGTTGTTCCTAAGTCAATACCTATAATTTTGCTCATGATTAAGCCCTCCTAAATATATTGTTCAATTGATTTGCTCGCTAATTTATTCGCTGTCTGTCGATCAGCTTACAACAGCTACCATGCTGTGTCTCACTACCGTATCTCTGTACATATAGCCTTTTAATAGCTCCTGCGCGATGATTCCTGATTCATATTCCTCGCTCTCCACCTGCATTACCGCATTGTGATAATCCGGATTGAATTCCTGGCCTATCGCTTCTATGGGTTTTACTCCCAAGCTGTCGAGTTCTGTCATGAGCTGCTTGTAAATCATCTGCATTCCTTCCGCGAAGCCGCTTCCTTTCTCTTCCTCGGGAATGGTCGAAAGACCTCTTTCGAAGTTATCCACCACCGGAAGTATCTTCTCTATAATGCTTCTGGCTCCGGTCTCGAACATCATCGTCTTTTCCTTATCCGTCCGCTTTCTGAAATTGTCGAATTCCGCCATTTGGCGTCTTACCTTGTCCTCAAGCTCATCCACTTTTTGTTTCAGGGCTTCCTGCTTCTTATCCTTCTTTTTGAAAAATCCTTTGCCGGCATTTTCTTCATTTTCTTCGCCTTCTTCATCTTCCTGCACACATTCAGCCTCTTCGGCCTGTGCCTCTCCCTGACCTTCCAAAGAGATATCCTCCGGCAGGATTTCCTTGTCTTTTGCTTCCTCGCCGTCAATTATGATTTTCTTATCTGCCGGATCTTCCTTGTTCAATACATCCTGAATATCCTGTTCGTTTATATCTTTCTGCTCTGCCACTTCATTTATTCCTTTCTTTCCTACTTTTTATTTCTTTTGTTTATTCCCGCTTCTTATATAAATCATCCAGCTGGTGCATCAGCGTCTTTAACGTTCCCACTACCTTATCGTAATCCATACGTTTCGGTCCGATGATTCCAATGGTTCCTTTCATTCCCTCTTCCAGCTCATAAGTAGCCGTTACGACGCTGCAGTCCTTCATAGACTGTACCGGCGTCTCGTCGCCGATATATATCTGAATGCCGGTGTTATTTTCATCCAACAGCCGCTCTTCCACCAGCTCTTCCAAAAGCTTTTTTTCTTCGAATGCGGTAATCAGTTCACTGGCCTTGTGATTGTCTGCGAGCTCAGGGTACCTGAAAATATTGTTTGCTCCGCTTGTATATATCTCCAAGTCCTCATCCGCTTTGATCGATTCCGCTATAGCATCGATAACCTCTCCGATAATCGTGCTGTGTATACCCGCCTGCTGTTTCATTGCCGTTATCATGTTAAGATTTATTTCTTCCAGAGTAAGTCCATTCAAGTGGGTGTTAAGAAGGATATTTAATTTCAAAAGTGATTCGCTGTCCAGTTCCTCCTCCACCTGGAGCATGCTATTTTTTATTACATTGCCCTCTACAACGGTAACTACCAAAAGCTGATGGGAATCCACACGGGATAACTGTATAAATTTCAGTTTGTTGCGATGGTACTGAGGTGCCGAAATCATCGTGGCATAATTTGTATTCTGTGCCAGTACCTTCGCCACCTGCTTCAGAAGATGATCCATCTTATCTTCTTTTTCCAGCAGGATGCCTTTCAGCTCCTCTACCTCCCGTTCTTTCTCCTCCATCATCTGATCTACATATAATCGGTAGCCTTTGTCGGAGGGAATCCTTCCTGCGGAGGTGTGGGGCTGGATAATGTATCCAAGCTCCTCCAGATCTGCCATTTCATTTCTTATGGTAGCAGAACTCAGATTCAAATCCGTATATTTAGAAATTGTTCTACTGCCTACCGGTTCTCCAGTCTCAAGATAGTTGCGGATAATGGCCTGCATAATCTTTATTTTTCTTTCATCAAGCTGCACTTCATCATCCTCCCATCTTTATGACCATACTTTCTGCAAAATATGGAGACCCTTTGTTTTTTGTTAGCACTCAACATCTTGGAGTGCTAATACCTTCTTACCATAAAATATCACTTACCCTATACAATGTCAACAGATAACTTCAAAATTATTTATAAAAAAAATATGAACAGAAGATTCCAACCGGAATTTCTGTTCATATAAAAAAATCTTACCTGTATGTGTCTGAAAGCTGCAAAGTGAGGCAGTTAGAACGGTGCCGTGAGGTTTCAAACACACCCTGATTAAATAAAGAAGTTTCCAGAAATATCGCCGTTAAACACGTAATATGCGATACTTTCTTCCGGCTTCACATAAAGCTCCAATGACTTGTAAGCTTCATCGCTCTTATGTAAATCGTATTTCCAAACATCCTCTGCTATTTTTGTAAGGTCCTCCATGCTGTAGGACTTTCCGCCAAATTGCAGACTGATCACTTGTTTTACATCTGTATTCTTTGCCGATCCTTTGGCCGTGGTCTTTTTCGCCGCTTTCGTCTCCTTCTTAGCAGGAGTTTTCTTGGCCGCAGGCTTAGCTGCTTCCTTCTTCGCAGCCGTTCCTGTGGTGTCCGCACTTACAGTAGATTTAACGGTTGATGTCTTCTTCGTCTCTGTCATAGGTTTTTCTCCTTTCACATTCGATTATGCCGGATTTCGATTTCATCGAATTCCGAACTGAATCGAACTCACAAATACAATCCAAATACCACATTTTCCCAATCCCATCCATAAAAGTCTACCGTAATTCAACTGTCTTGTCAACTCTTTAACAAAGTAGAGCGACAAACAAGTGAGCTAAGAGCGGGCAAAGATCATAAAGTAGGCTAGAACAAGGATTCCCAGCACAATTCTATACCATCCGAATATCTTAAAGTCATGTTTCCTTATATATCCCATGAAAAAGCGGATTACAATAACGGAAACCACGAAGGCTACTATCATGCCGACCGCCAGAATCGTCCACTCCGCCGTAGTGAATACCAACCCGAACTTCACAAGCTTTAAAAGGCTGGCCCCGAACATTACCGGAATAGCGAGGAAAAAGGTGAATTCTGCCGCTATCGTTCTGGATACACCCAGAAGCAAGGCTCCTATAATCGTTGCCCCGGAACGTGAGGTTCCGGGAAATATTGCTGCGATCAGCTGCCAGACGCCGATGATAGCTGCGGTCTTATAAGTGAGCTGTGACAAATCTGTAATTTTCGGCGCTTTGTTCTTACTTATGTTCCTATTCTCGATTACGATAAACAGAATACCGAACACGATGAGTGCGATTGCCACGCATGTATAATTATAAAAAAGCTCGTCAAACAAGTCGTCAAACAAAACTCCCACAATTGCCGCCGGTACGCAGGCAACCAGTATTTTAAACCAGAGAGTAAAAATATCCTTTTTAATATGGGGTTCCTTTTTCAAGTCGAAAGGAAATATCTTATCCCAGAACAGAATCACTACTGCCAGAATCGCCCCAAGCTGTATGACTACCAAAAACATCTTCCAGAACTCGGGCGATACATCCAGCGAAACGAATTCGTTAAGCAGAATCATATGCCCCGTGCTGCTGATGGGCAGCCACTCCGTAATACCTTCCACGATACCGAACAGCACCGCCTTCAAAATTTCTATCATTATCAAACCTCCTCCGACAGGCGTGCAGCCTTTTTCATCTGCCGTCCATCTGTTTCATCATATATTAATATATAACGAAAGCTTTCATTTTATTTCTTCATTCCTTACGATAAATACTCCAGAAGCTCCACGTAGCTTTCCTGTGCATCCTTGTAGCCTTCCTCATACAAAGCCTTCAGCTTCTGCGCATCCTTCTCCACTCTTCCTACCTCGCTTATCCTCTTAGGACGGATTATGAACGCCTTTCCTTCTTTTTCCTGCTCCTCCAGATAGGTCAAGGTATCGTTGTATTCTCTATGTCTTTCCTTCATCAGCTCATATACTTTGGGATACCTGACATAGCGGGCTTTTACGAGCGAGAGGCCGGAAGAAGGCTTTCTGCGATAGCCTGTCTCCTTAGTAAGTATTACCACATTTTTTTCATTTCCGTCGGAAATAGATTTTTTTATAGGAATAGAATCCGCTACGCCTCCGTCCAGATATATTTCTCCCCCGATCTTCACGTTACGGGATACGAGAGGCATAGAACTGGAAGCCCGTACCGCCTGAATATCGCTGTGCATATCCTGAAGCTGTATGTACTCCGCCTCTCCCGTCCTGATATTAGTTACTACCGCATAGGCCTTACCCTCATATTTATTAAAGGTATCATAATCATAAGGATCCAGATAATTCGGTATCAGATCATAACACATATCCGTTCCGAACAAATCCCCTGTTGTGAAAAGGCTGTAAGGACTGCAGTACCTCTTATTATCCAGATAATTCACCCCTACACGATATCCGCGCTTCTTCTGTTTCGACAAAAAGCTGCATAAGTGACAGGCCCCCGCCGATACACCGTAGCAAGAGGAAAATTCCATTTCTTTATCGAGAAAAAAATCCAAAACACCGGCAGTATAAATCCCTTTCATGCCGCCGCCTTCCAAAACAAGACCAGCCTGATACATAACAATACTCCTTCCTTTTATAACAGTTTAACGATACTCTGCTTCCACGAATTTCCGAAGGGCCGCCAAAGAACGTTCCACCTTCTCCGTGCCGATACAATATGCCATACGGAAATATCCCGGGCATCCGAAACTGTCGCCCGGAACCAGAATCAAATCATAATTCTTCGCCTTCTGGCAGAAAATCTTCGCATCCTCTTCCAGCGCTTTCGGGAAAATGTAGAAGGTGCCGCCCGGCTTCACACAGGTGAAGCCGAGATCTGTAAGCTCTTTGTATAGAAGATTCATATTCGTTTCATATACAGATAAGTCAGAAGTTTCGTAAAGAACCTCTGCCACCGCAAGCTGCACAATAGAGGAAGGACAGTTATGTCCGATCCCTCTGGAAATCTGACCGCACATATTGACGATGGTCTCCGCGTCCCTGCATGCAGGGTTTACCGCAATATATCCGATTCTCTCGCCGGGGATGGACAGCGACTTTGAATAGGAATAACAGCTAATGGTGTTATCGTATACCTTCGATACGTAGATATCCTCCACTCCCGCAAATACGATTTCCCTATATGGCTCATCGGAAATCAGATAAATATCATGACCATATTCTTCAGATTTCTTCGTCATAGTCTCCGCAAGCTTCTCCAAAGTCTCTTTTGTATAGACAATGCCGGAAGGGTTGTTAGGCGTGTTGACCAGAACCGCCATCACCTTTTCATTAAGCATCTCCTCAAAACACTCAAAATTGATCTGGAAAGTCTCCGTATTCGGAGGTACCACCTTGAGCACGGCACCGCTCAAATCGATATAAGGATGATATTCCGGAAAAAACGGCGCGAATGTCAACACCTCATCTCCGGGCACCGTGACGGCCCGGACCGCATGAGAGATAGCTCCTGCCGCTCCGGCTGTCATAAATATATGTTTATATGTATAGCTCATGTTAAATCTCTTGTTCAGGGACTCCGCAACCTTTTCCTTCACGGAGATGATTCCGAGGCTGGGACTGTATCCGTGAAGCGCCATCGGATCGCATTTTTCGAGCAGGTCTACCATCGCCTGCTTAAACTTCTCCGGAGCAGGCACAGAAGGGTTGCCGAGGCTGTAATCGAACACATTCTCATAACCGATTTCCCTGCCTCTGGCAGTTGCATATTCAGACAACTCTCTGATAACGGATTTCGCGCCTAACATGTCTCTATATTTTGCTGCAATCATTCTATCGTTATTCTCCTTTCAAAGCTTACATCAGATTCTTTCACAGCAATTATTCTATCACAGTTTTTCCGATTACGGTATAACTTTCTTTACATAGCAGAAAATAAAACCACCGCCTTTGATATGCTCAGGCGGCAGCTTCTCTATCTTCTTATTAATAATATTCTTAAATTACATTCATTATATCAGCTTCACTGCCGAAGCGATTAACTGCATCTTGCCGTGGAGTTCAATCAGGCCAAAGTCCGCAGGGAGAACGAAATGATCTCCTTTTTGAATGAGCTGGCCGTTGATAAGACCGTCTCCTTCTATGACGCTCATGTTCATGAAAGGATAGTCCTGACTTATGGTGAAGTCCTTCGCTACCTCCAGCTTCCAAACCGTGTAATATTTGTTGGACACGAGGACGTTCATGGAATTCACATTCAAATCCAAAGTATTTTCCATATCATTTTCTATGTCGTGCGAGGGAACGGTAATCACATCCATGCTTTTATCCAAATGGAGCTTTCTGGGCTTTCCGTTCTGCGTTCTTCCATAATCATAAAGCCGATAGGTGATGTCGCTGCTCTGCTGGGTTTCCAATATCATAAGGCCGCCCTTGATCGAATGAACGGTTCCCGGATCGATTTGTATAAAATCGCCTCTGCGCACGGGAACTTCCCGAAGGAATTTTTCCCATTCGCCTTTTTTAACCATTTCTTCCATCTGTTCCTTCGTCCTGGCATTATGCCCTATGACCAGACTGGCATCCTCATCGCAGTCCACAACATACCAGCATTCCGTCTTGCCGAGGCTTCCATTCTCATGGGCGCCCGCATAGGCATCGTCAGGATGAACCTGAATGCTCAAATCCTGCTTGGCATCGATCAGCTTCACCAGCAGAGGAAAATTCTGCGCATCGTAATTGCCGAACAGCCCGGGAAGCTTTTTCCATAGCTCAGAAAGCTTTTTTCCCTTGTAAAAGCCCTCTTTTACCTCGCAGTCCCCGTGAGGATGCGCACTTACCCCCCAGCGTTCGTCACCCCAAACCATCTGTTTATAAATAGGATTTAAAAATAATATCTGTCTCATCAGCTTATTGATACTGAGTTCCTTTCCGTTTGTCTCCATGATCTTCTGATACCAGAAAGCTGAATCCTTTACCGTGCGCTTCTGCGTTTCGAAGTCCACGTGGACAATGCCGAAACGTTCGGTATATCCTTTATCCCATTCAAAATTATCTAAAAATGTCCAGAGGAAATACCCTCTCACATCTGCGCCGTCATCGCATGCTTTTTGAAGTGCGGATAAATACATATCCAGAAAATAGATTCTGTTCGGATCATGCACCCTGCCGTCCAGAGAAACCACATCATGACAAGACATGCCATTTTCCGTAATATACATCGGATGCTCATATCTTTCATAGAGAAATCTTATTCCCCAGTAAAAAGCTTCGGGTGTTACCGGCCAGCCGGCAGCAGTCTTCATATAACCCGGCTTCCTGTTCTCGAACACCGGCTCTGCGTCTGCTCCCGCGCTTACCATGTACCCATTATATATGTTTTGTCCCATAAAATCCAGAGGCTGCGATATTAATTTCATGTCCTCCTTTGTGATTTCAGGCAGATATTCCTTATATTTATTCAGTCCCTCTTCCGGGTAGTGCCCCAGGAATACCGGGTCGGAGAACCAAGCCACATTCCACGTCCATCGTTCCAGCGGATTGTAAAAGCCAAACAGCACCTTTTTTGCCGCCTCGATATCCGCTTCACTGTCCGTCTTCGGATAAGCCATTCCACAAGTAGGGGCATATCCTATCTTTATGGGACGCTTAGCATATTTTCTCAGGCTGATGACCGCTCTGCCATGAGCCTTAAGCACATTATGTGCCATTTGGAAGATGTCTTTCACAGACAGCTTCAGTCCCGGTGCATGTTCCCCCGTAAGATTACCCAGACCGACAAAGCACTGGGGTTCGTTCAGCGTAATAAAATATTCGCACAAATCAGAAAAGCTTTCCGCCGCAACCCTGGCATAGTCCGCAAACCAATCGGCGCTTTCGCCATTCAGCCAGCCGCCTTTGTCCTGCAAGGCTTGAGGAAATTCCCAGTGATACAGGGTGAGATACGGCTCAATCCCATTCTTCTTCATCTCAAGGATCATATCCCGGTACAGTACGATTGCCTTTTCATTCACCGTCCCTGTACCTTCGGGCATGATTCTCGCCCAATTGACGGAAAAGCGGTATGCCTTTACTCCCATAAGCCGCATGAGAGCAAAGTCTTCTTTATATCTATGTATATGGTCGCAGGCTGCTTTCGCATTCTGCCCGTCTGCGATTCTTCCTTTCTCCGCAAAGGTGTCCCATATCGTTTTCCCGCCCCCGTCTTCTATATCTTTTCCTTCTATTTGATAGGCGCTGCTGGCAACGCCCCAAACAAAATCATCACGAAACATTTCTGACCCTCCGTTTTGTCCTGCTGTCTGTAAATTTCACGGATGGCCCATATTCCTATACGATAAATCTTCCGATGGACTGGTCTAACGCATCCGCTTCTTTTCTCAATAATTCAACGTCCTTTGCCAAATCGGAAACGATCTTAACCTGATCATCTAAAGTAGCGGTGACTTCCTCGGTAGCCACTGCAGACTGCTCCGAAACCACGGAAATGCTGTGAATGGACTCCTGAACCTGCTCCTTCTCCCCATTGATTTCCTGCATGCTGTCCGCAATATGCTTAAGTCCGTCCACAAGGTTCTCAACACAGCTATTGATTTCCCCAAAGACCTGAATAGTCTCCTCCAGAGATGTCGCCTGAGCGAAAATAATCGTTTCCGCCTCCCTGGCCGATTTCGTCGTTCTTCTTGTGGTCTCGCGAATATTCTCGACGATGTCCTTAATGCTCTTGCCTGCCTGCATGGATTCATCCGCAAGCTTTCTGATCTCCTCGGCAACGACCGCAAAACCTCTTCCATTTTCTCCTGCTCTGGCCGCTTCTATGGAAGCGTTTAAGGAAAGCAGATTAGTCTGTCTGGCAATGCTGTTGATCGTATCGATAAAGCCCTCTATTTCTGTAGAACGTTCCTGCACGTCGTTGATATTCTCTACCAGTACCTTTGTAATAGCTACCGTGGTCTCCGACTTCTTATTCAGCTCATCAACGATAACGCGGCCCTGCTCCACTACTGAGGTAGCTCTGTCTACCGTGTTGGTCATATCTCCTGCGCCTTCACAGACTCCATCTATTTTCACCGCAAAATCCGACATCCTGCAGTTGCTGTTATCCGCTTCCTTCGCCTGAGTCTGTACCCCTGCCGCCACTTCGTCTACCGCCGAGGAAATTTCCTTGATGGAGGTATTGATGGTCACCGACTTAACAGCAACTCCATCTGCCATTTCCTTTACTTTATTTCCGAATATCTGCATATCCTTCATGAGCGTCCGCATGCTTTCCAGCATGTCGTTCAAGCCTTTGGCAAGAAGGCTGAATTCGTCTTTTCTGTTGATCCGGAACTCCTGCGTCAGATTCCCGCCCGCAACCTCGTTCAGACCTTTAGTTATTACCTTAACAGACTTGCTCATGCCTGTTGCTATCATACCACCTATGATGAAGGCGATGATGCACGCAAGCAGTACCATAACGACACACAGATTGCGTATCGAGTTTACTTCTTTTAAAATATTATTCTGGGGAATCAGACCGCACAGCATGATTCCCGTATTTCCCACGGGCGAAAACACGTATAAATATGTTTCTCCGTTATATTTGACATAGCGGTCTCCGGCCTCCTTTGCATTCAGGCTTTCCGCGTAGAAATCCTTATCCGTGAACACTGCCGCCATCTTATCCTGGAGCAAAGCCCCCGTTCCTGCCTCCGCTTGCTGCACGCGCACGATTTCACGGCCGTCAGGAGATATAAGAGCCTTGATACTGTTTTCACCGAAGTCCATTTGGTTCAGCATCTCTTCGATGGTCTGTGTGGTAATATCCAGAACAAGATAGGTATTTGCCTTCAGGAACTTCTGAAAAAAAGCGAGACCATATCTATCTTCGGAAATGGACAGACGCTCATCCAGGAACGAATGATAGCCGAACCATCCGTTTTTACGCGTCGCATTATCTTTGAAATACTGCCCCTCTGCAGATTCCATAAAGCTCGTATAAACGTTATCCCCCATACTTCCCGATACGGAAGTGAGATAGGTCCCATTCTCCGGAATAATGGAATAGCTGTATAAATATTGCACACTGGCCTTCACCTGAAGAAGATTCTTCTTTGCGTCGCGCCAGTACTGCATTGCTTTGCTGTCGTTCTGTTTGTAATACACTTCGTAATACGAGGACATATCATCCCCTACCACCATTTCAAGCGCCT
This sequence comes from Kineothrix sp. IPX-CK, assembly GCF_039134705.1. Taxonomy (NCBI): domain Bacteria; kingdom Bacillati; phylum Bacillota; class Clostridia; order Lachnospirales; family Lachnospiraceae; genus Kineothrix; species Kineothrix sedimenti. The sequence goes on from NZ_CP146256.1 coordinate 4,072,952, forward strand.
TCGAGGACACATTTCCCGTAAGCAGATCGCAGTACATGCTCATGGCCGATATGGTACTCACGGAGGAATCCTCCACCTTTTCCTTTATGACGCCGGAAGCGGTCTTATATGATACGAAGCCAAGTACGATAATAAGCGCAATAGGAACCAGAAAAGCCTTGATCAAAGTTCCCATTATACTTGTATTAGAAAATGTACCAAACGTTATTTTACCCTTTATGCTGCCCTTATTTTGGTTATTATGTGTTGTATTGTTTTCCTTTTTTCCCTTAAGCTCCGACACAACTTCATTAAACTTTTTCGAATTTTTACGAAAATACCATTTATTAAAGTTGATTCCCGGTAAAGCCAGCTTCTTTTTGTTCCCCTTTTTCCCCCTGGCGGTCCATCCCGCTTTCGTGTTTTCTACTGTCCCCATGACATCCTCCTATCGTGAACCAATCACTGATACAAGGTAAAACGGAACCGCCGGATTCTTACCGTTTTCCACGATGGTAATTTCCACCGAATGTGCCGTATTTTCCAAGTTTTCCGCAACCGTATCAATGTATAGGCAATCGCCCCAGTCCTCATCAAAATTTCCGTCCAAAAGAAAACTTGTTTCTTTCTTACCGTCTATTACAACACGAGCTACCGGCGCTGGTTTCCTTATAGATTTCCGATATTGAACGGCAATTGTCGTGCCCTCAATTTCGAATACTATTCTATCATTTATGCCGCTTGCAATCCACCCTTTTTGGAAAATATGTGAATCTTTTTCGTTTTTTTTCGAATCTTTTGTGAATCCATTACATTTAGGAGCGCAATTATCGTTCCTGTACCGCATAGAATTCTCGTATCTGTTTCTTGTCACCGGTTCCGGTAATCCGCTTTCGCAAAACGGTAGTTCTTCTTCCCAGCAGTTCTTATACACTTCTTCCAAAAATTCTATAACAACTCCCGCTGCCAGTTCATGTCCTGCATCATTGGGATGCAAATCATCCGGCGTGATACTTCGAACCGGTATTTCCCCTGAAGTTACTTTTCCATAAAGAGCCTTCTTCATACTGATGCAGGGAAGCCCGTATGTTCTGCCTATCGTCTCATGCTCTTCCTGGGCATTTTCTCCATTGTCATAGCGTACATTATGAAGCAGTAACAATGCAGGCTCACCGGCACTCCGGTAAATCCTTCGGACAAGTCCTTCATAAGTCTCTGCGAAATGGTCATTGTTCTCGTCATTCACACTGAATTCAACAATAACGAAATCCGGATTATGGCAAAGCAGATCTTCCTCCACTCTCGCCGCTCCAAACTGCGAGGTAGTTCCTCCGATTCCGGCATTTACATATAAGAACTCAGCCTCAGGAAACTTCGCCCTCCACCAGTTGTACACCAGATAGGCGTAGCAGGTATACTGTGTTGAAGACAGAGAGCCCTGGGTGATGGAACCTCCGATAAAACCGATGGTCAGCCGCTTACCGCTCCTCGCCCGTCTCATTATTTTTTTCAGACGGTATAGATTCCCCCGATTTATCACACCTCCCTCCGGCATAATACTTTCGTCTTCCTTCATGTCCCCTCTTCCTCCTTCCATACGGTCTCCCCAAGAGACTCAACAAATGCCGTCAGCTCCTCCGCCATCCGTTCTGCCTCAGGAATCCGAATATGTCCCGGTGTCCCGCATCCGTTGTCCGTATAGCAAAAATGATATATGCGAGAATCTCCCAGTTCCGCCTGCACCTGACCGATAGAGCGGTCCCAGTTAGGATGATGATTCAAAATCGTCGTCTGCAGTATTATGACAGCCTGTGGATATATGTTTCTTAAATTCTGTATGAACATCTTATAATGTCTGCGCCAGTAAACGCTTTTTTCACTTTCATAATCCTGCGCCATATAGTCCAGAGGATGATTGTCGTTCTGCCCGATCGCCACTAGAACGAGGTGGGGCCTGTAGCGTGCAAAATCCCATCGTTTCACCGGCCCGAGACCAGGCTGATATTGCAGCTTATCGTAGATTTCTTCCATTCCTATGTAATCCGGTTCCATAAACCACCCGGTACCATTAAGGAGAGCCACGCCTCCCTGAGCGATATCGTGTATCTGCGCATTCAGCCTTCGGGCCGCTATCCACGCGTAGGAATAATAGCTGTTGGAATGTTCCCCATTATGCTCCGGGTCCTCTTTCCCGGCATATTCCACAGCCTCGGACACTTCTCCGGCGGAAACACTGTCTCCGTATACTTCTATCCTCCGCGAGGGAGCCGGACCGGAAGCCTGCACGAGAGCCCCCTCCTCCACCTCCAGCCCATAGAAAGCAAAGGTATGACAGGAGTCCTGTCTTTTGAAAATCAGAACGTCGTGCAAACCCTCTTTCAGATGCTCCGCCAGGGTTATTGCCGTCTCACCTTCCTCCTCGGGGAGGATCGCTTTGCCCTGTCTGCCGTCTATGAGAAAGCCCAGCGAGTTTTCCCAATAAGCTTTTTTGTTGCTTAGAACAATACGCACAAAACTTCCGCTTACATGGATTCGTATGCTGCTGCATGGATATACGAATACAGGCGCATTCTTGTCTTCGAAATCAATTCTTCCGCAATAGGTCAGCCTCTTATCATCCGGCTTTATCATCATAGGTCATCAACTTCCTTTCCTCCGTGCTCCTAACGCCTTCCGATTTCCGTATCAGACACTGTGACCGAGCTGTGCTCCTTAATATACGGAACGATTTCCTCAAGTCTTGTGAATGCAAGGCCCACATAACTGTCTGCGGCTCCGTAGTAAATGGCTATTTTTCCGCTTTCCGAATCGTGGATTGTGGCACAGGGGAAACATACATTGGGAACAAATCCCCTTTCCTCATACCATTGCTCCGGCGTGAGAAGGAAATTCTCACACCGGTATTTCACGATGGAGGGATTGTCGATATCCAGAATCGCGCCGCCGATGGAATAAACGTATCCGTTGCACGTTCCGCTCACTCCGTGATAGAACAAAAGCCAGCCTTCTGTCGTCTCGATAGGCGCTGCACCTCCTCCTATTTTCAGAGATTCCCACCATTCGTTTCCTTTGCCCATCACATGGCGATGCCTGCCCCAATACACCATGTCGGGACTTTCACTGACAAAAATGTCTCCAAAGGGAGTGTGCCCGCTGTCGCTGGGGCGGCTCAGCATCATGAAATTACCGTTTATCTTTCTCGGGAACAATACCCCGTTTCTATTAAAGGGAAGGAATGGATTCTCTAATCTCACGAAGGTTTTAAAATCATTGGTTCTGGCTATGCCCAGCGATGCGCCGTAGAAATCCTGACACCATATGATATAGTAGGTATCCTCTACCTTCACCAGACGCGGATCATAGGCGTATGCCGGCATGAAGGGCTTTCCCTCCTCGTCCACAAAGGGAATCTTCTCTTGATCGATGTTCCAGTGGATAGCATCCTCACTTCTCCCCATATAAATGTACGGAATGCCGTTGGTTTGTTCTCCGCGGAACACTCCGATGAATTCCTCTCCATAAGGCATAACCGCACTGTTGAATATTCTGGCAACGCCCTTCACCGGATTTCTCCCAATGACGGGATTCCCGCTGTATCTCCACACCGGCGCATCCAAAGGTTTTTCCTGCGGCTCCTGCCACGGAACCTTTTTTACCGGTTCACTAATCATTTTTAATTTGTTCATCTTGCCAGCCTCCATTATTCGTATTTATGCATTCAAGTATTTCAGGTTCTTTTCTATGAGTGCGCATCTTTGCTTTACGCAGTCCGCAGATCGCAGAGGATCTTCAGGCGTATGGAATACATAGTCCATAAGCTTATCGATTGTCGTTACCGCCACATGCAGCCTCGTGTCGCTGGATGCATAATATATAAATACCTCTCCGTTTTCCTTCACTATCGCGCCGTTGGTAAATACCACATTAGATACATCTCCCATGCGCTCTTCCCTGCGCGGCCCGATCAACAGCCCTGACGGCTCCGCAATGATTTTGGACGGATCATCTATATCCGTAGCAAAGGCGTAGATTACATAACGAAGCCCTGCTGCCGTATTTCTCACGCCATGAGCAATATGTATCCATCCTTTTTCCGTCTTGATCGGCACTGCCCCGGCGCCGTTCTTAGCTTCAGTCAGCGTATGATATTTCCTCAGGCTGACCATCTTCTCCTCTCCGATCAATGCATGCTCAATATCATCACATAAGCCGAAGCCTATGCCGCCGCCGGAACCGGTCTCAATAAAATCATCCATGGGCCGGGTGTAAAATGCATATTTCCCATCTACGAATTCCGGGTGCAGCACTACGTTTCTCTGCTGAGGCGAGTTTTTTGTCACCAGATTATCCAGCCTTTCCCATGTCTTCAAATCCTTTGTTCTGACGATCCCTGCTGACGCCACCGCCGCTGACAGGTCGCTTGCCGACTTATCCCTGCTCTCAGAGCAGAACAGTCCGTAAATATACCCATCTTCATGCTTGGTCAGTCTCATATCGTAGACATTGGTTTCCTCCGGGTATTTATCGGGAAGAATTACAGGATAGTCCAAGAACCGGAAGCCCTCCGTCCCGCTGTCACTTACCGCCACTCCGAAGAAAGACTTTCTGTCATCCCCCTCGACACGTGCCACGAGGTAATATTTTCCATCTAATTCTATGGCTCCCGAATTCATTACCGCATTGACTCCCAGCCGCTTCATGAAATACGGATTGGACACTATATCCAAATCGTACTGCCAAATCGGCGGAATATGCTCTCTTGTCAGCACCGGATATTTATATCTGTCATAGATACCATTATAAAAACTTTCGTCGATTTCATTTTTTCTGTTAATCAAAGCTTCATATTTTTCAAGTTCATCCAAATACTTCTTGTGCAGCATGTTCCGTCCTCCTAATGACCTCGAAGCACATTCTGCCGTTATGGTACGGGCATTTCCACGGTTCTACAATGGGGGCACCTTCTATGGCGTTGCCCTCCTTATCCACCTTCCAATACCATTCCGAGCCTTTTCTCTTATCGGTCACATATTTCTTTATGAAGTTCCATTGGTTTTCCACCGCCCGCTTATACTTCTTCCTCTCAGGATTGTGCTCATAAGCGTTCAGAAATCCTACTACGGACTCCGCCTGCACCCACCAGATACGGCTTTCATCCACCACTCCCTTTTCGCACTCGTTGGCGAGAGAACATCCGTCAAAGGCCATCTTATATACCTGCTCAGTCAGCGCTTCCAGTATAGGGCGCATCTTTTTCTCGTAAGCTTCTTCCTTAAGCACTTCAAGCCCTCTGTCTATGAGCCACGCCGTCTCGATATCGTGTCCGTAAGAGTGCAGGTCCAGAATCGAGTTCATCTCCGCATCGAAGAATACCTCCTGTCTGCGAAGCTGCGGATTATATACCTTATTCGCAAAGGTATCCAGAATCCAAAGCAGCTTTTCTTTCACTTCCCCGCTGCCGCCTATCCGGTACAGCTCTGTATACGCTTCAAATACATGCAGAAGTGTATTCATAGTTTTTTCCGCAATGACCCCGTTTTCGGACAGCTTATCGTTATCGATCTCTTCGAAGCTTCTGTCGAAGCATTCCTTGTAGCCGAACTCATCCGTACACCTTTCTTCTATGAGACGGAAGAGATCCATAGCCATGGAAAATGCTTCTTTGTTCCCGCTCGCCTCATAGTAGGAGGACAAAGCATAGATAGCAAAAGCCTGATTATAAGTATGTTTTTCCGTATCCTCAGGCCTGCCGTCATAACGGGTCGACCAGTAAACTCCACCATATTTTCTGTCCAGGCAATATGTCTTCATATATTCGAAGCCGTGCCTGGCATAATCCAAAAGCTCCTCCTCCTTTAACAGCAGGTAAGCGTTGGCAAAAAACCATGTGATACGGCTGTTCAGGATGCTTCCCTTTACCGCCTTTTCATCTGCCTTCAAGTTATAATCCACCAAAGAATAATAGCCGCCGTTTTCATCATCCCGCAGTTTCTTCCAGAAAGGAAGGATGACTGTGGTAAGATGCTCTTTCATTTCACTGGCTAACATAAGCTTCCCTCCTATCCCTTTACCGCACCTGCCATAAGGCCGCTGTATATCTGTTTCTGGCACAGTATGAAAACAATCAGCGCCGGAAGCAGGGAGATAATGACACCTGCACAAATCAGGTTATACTGGCTTCCCAGCGGGCCGGTGAAGGTGAACAGCGAAGTTGCCACCGTTCCCAGCCTGGTCTTATCCTGAAGATACAGCTGCGCCATATAGTATTCGTTGTACGTTCCCACTCCCTTGAGTATCATGCAGGTCACGATGGCCGGCTTTAAAAGGGGGAAAAGTATCTTTGCATAAATCGTAAAATAAGATGCTCCATCCATAATCGCCGATTCATCGAGCGAGATTGAAATATTTTCAAAAAACTGTATAAAGATATATATGGAAATAACATCAGTTCCCATCATGAGGATAATATAGCCATATAAATGATTGATGAATCCCAAAGAATTCATAATGGAATAAACGGAAACCTGCATCGCCACGCCAGGCAGCAATGTCGCAAAAAGGAACAGGTTGCGCACCAGCCCGTTTCCAGGGAACTTAAAGCGATTCAGTATGTAGGCGATCTGTGTTCCGAACAAGATAGAACCTATCAGCACCACGATAAGAACTACCGTGGAGTTAATAAAGGCCTGCCCCATATTAGCCCTTCTGAACGCCTCAATAAAATTGTCAAAATTAAGCCAGCTCTCCGGCAGGGTCATTACATTGGTGCTCTGATACTCTTCATTCGTCTTAAAAGCAGTAATCACACAGGAAACAATAGGAATCACTGCCACGAAAGAGAAAAACAGAAGCGAGAAATATTTCAAAAAAGTCCATATGAATTTTTTACATTTTAACAGTATCATCCGGTAACCCGCCCCTTTCTCCTTCTATTTCTATAGCGCTCCAGCTTCTTTTCCCTTCTTAATCCTGCAACGGTATTCTCATCCTCCGCATCCCGCATCGCATACTTGAAGAAGAGCTTTTGAAGGATCGTAGCGATAAAGATAATGACCAAAAGAACGATCGCCATCGCCGACGCAAGACCTACTTTCTGGCTGACATGAGCAATTTCGTTCATGATGACGAAATAGGTGCCCGTTCCATTCGCACCGCTGGTAATAACATAGGGCGGTTCAAAAGCGCTTAAGGAACCGGTAATGGATAAAATAACGTTGAGAGTTACAATTGTCTTGATGCTCGGCAATATGATATACCGAAACTGTTGAAATCTATTTGCACCGTCCAGCTCAGCCGCCTCGTACAGCTCTGCGTCCACAGACATAATCGCTCCGATAAAGAGAACCATGTTCTGTCCGAAGTAACGCCATACGCTTGTGGCAACCAGTGAAATGTTGTTGATACTCTGGTCCTTCAGCCAGTACGGAAGATTTTCCAATTCAAAACCACACCATTGAAGGACCGTATCGAACACAAATCCTCTTGTATAAAAAAACTTAAAGATAAATCCAATTGCAATTCCGCTGATCAGGTAAGGGAAAAACATAAAGCCCTTGAAAATGCTCCCCCCCTTTACCTTGAAGCTGAGTATGGTCGCCAAATATAAGGCAATGGCGAGCTGCACCATAGCTCCGCCTATGTAATAAAGGCTGAGCTTCAAAGCTCCGAAGCAGTCGTCTCTCTTGAACACCTGGATGTAATTCTCCAGCCCTACGAATTTCCTCGGCCCTATGTATTTCATCTTATAAAAACTGAATTTGAACATTTCCCCAAAGGGAAAATAGGTAAAGGTAAACAGCAATAAAAGAGGTATAAACATAAATGCTACTATGATAATTGTCTGTTGCCCTTTTCTGCTCTTTGCCCATTTCAGAAAATAAAAGGGCTTTTTCTCTTTTGTCTGCACAACCCGTTCTGCAGCAGCCGACATACCGCATCCTCCTTATCTACCGTCTTTACCGTCGATTGACAAGGTTTTTCACGTGTGTGTGACCTTGTCAATCGATGGTATTATTGCCCGGGAAATGAAAAGCCACCCTCCCAAGCAACAAATGATGCCATGCAACTATGAAATGAATTACTAAAATTAGTTCGTCACTTCCACTCCCACCGTCTCCTGAGCGCTGGTCCATGCCTCGTTCCACTGCGCCATAATTTCGTCAAAGGTCATATCTCCGTTGGCTGCATGCTCAATAATAGCCTGAATCTTGCTGTCGCCTCCGCTGTTGATATTGAGCTCGGATTCCGCATTCAGCTCGTTTAAGATATCCTCTTCGCCAGCCACTGCCGGTTCGTCAGCTATGAATTCAATGCCGTCAAAAGCTGAGTAAAGCGCCGGATATTCTCCGTCCATGCTGATCGGAACGCCGCCTTCGTTATAGGCAAATCCCGATTCCTCTGTCATCCATTTTACAAAAACCATAGCTGCCGCTTTATTGTCATCTGAAGCATTTACGTTAATTCCGTAGTTATAGTCAGGGCCTGCTGAAGCGTACTGCTTGCCTCCTACTGTGATAGGAAAAGACATATATCCAATATCATCGCCATGCTCTCCGGCATCTACCATCTGGGAGTAAGCCCATGAGCCAAGTACCATACAACCGATTTCTCCGTTGTTTATCATACCCTTGCAGCCTTCCCAGTCTGTAGTGGTATAGTCATCTTCAATCAGCCCGTTAGCTGTCGCATCATATAAAATCTTATATACTGCATAAGCATGAGTATCGTCTCCATAATTCTGGAAAGGATCCTGCGTATGTATAAGCTCCTGATTCATGTACTTGCTGGAACCGGTAGCGGAACCGTTGATATATGCATCCCATGCTCCCATGGTCCAGCCTGCCGCATAATTGGTATACAGCGGAATCGCATCCGTGTTGTCCTTAACCGCCTGCAGTGCCGCAATGAACTCCTCGGGAGTCTTGGGAATAGCCGTGATTCCCGCCTGCTCGAAAACTGCCTTGTTGTATACGATACCCTGAGCATTACCGGTGGAGGCTATGCCGTATACTGTGTTGTCATACATCCACTGGTCAGCGAATCTGACTACCTCGCTCACATCGTCCAGGCTGCCGTAAGGCACGAAATACTCGCTTAAAAGATTCTTATCAACTGCAGGAATCATTATGATATCTCCCCAATTGCCGGCAGTCAGCCTAAGCAGCGCATCATCCGCATAGTTGGTAACGCCTTCTACTTCTACTGTAATATCAGGATACGTTTCGTTGAATTTTGCAATATAGCTGTCTATCATTCCGCTATCGATCAAGTCTGTTCTGTGCGTAAGCCATTTTATGGTAGTAGTTATATCCTTATAGCTTTCTCCCAGAACGATATTCGTATAGCTCAGCTCACCCGCCGAAGCAGTGTCCTCTGCTGCCGCATCTTCTCCAGTTTCCTCTGTAGTTTCCGCCGGTGCCTCCTCGGTCACTTCCTCATTCGTGTTTACTGCCGCACTTTCGCCGCTTCCAGAGCCGCATGCCGCCATCGACAGGGTAAGTACCGCCGCCATACTGAGTGCCAATACTTTTTTCAGTTTCATAATAGGTATTCCTCCTTTTTGTTTTGCTTGTTTTCTGTATTAAGTCCCCGGTAAAATTTATTTATTTGGCAAATTTTACTCTGTAACTTTATTTTAATTATATTTAACTTTATTTTTTAATCATCATTATTTCTTGTTTTTAATCTTTAATTCTTGCATCAATTGTATATTTCCTCCTTTTACACAATTTTTATATCTATTTTTTATGCAATATTTATAAACTATTATTTTTTAAAAGCTATAAAAAATATAATTTTTTTACTTTTTAGTCATTTTTATCTTTTTATTACTTTTTATTTAATTAATCAATTTGTAATTTATACATATTCATAGTATAATTGTTACATAAATAACCGTGAATTCTTCTTTCATACAGAGATAGGAGGCCCATATGAATTTTACCGACGATTTTGAGAGCTATTTAGCCGCTTTGCCGCGACTTGGACCGGATAAGCCCGCAGACATTTTTCTGGGCAATAAATATGAACTAAATAAAGACACCGACGAGAAGCTGATATCAATTCTTTCCGGCGGTGCCCTGGAAGCTTCCTTTCCATATTCCTTCAGCCTTAACCCACTCAACTGCTACTTGCTTCTGTATACTGAGGAAGGATACGGGAAACTACACTTCGAGAGCAATATTTACTCGCTGGAGAGCAACACTTTACTGTTTCTAAAATGCGATAAGAAGATGAAGCTGGAAATTGCTGTATCGCCATGGAATTACAGCGTCTTTTTTATTAAGGGAGAAATTCTGAATTTTTATTACGATTTATTATCCCAGTACGGCTTTCCCCTTTACGTACTGCCGGAGCATTCCACCATCATACGCAATATTCAGAAGCTTTCCCTGGGCAGTACAACCGGCAGCATCCGCAACAAACTGTACGATTCCCGATATCTGGCCGACATCATCTGTGACCTGCTCATGGAAAGTATGGAAGCTGACAATCCCGAAACAAAGGTACCCGCATATTTACAGGAAATGAAAGCCCTGTTCGACATCGCCTATCAGGAGAACTACACGCTGGATGAACTGGAAGCTCATTTTTCTACAAGTAAGTACCGGCTATGCCGGGAATTCCGTTTCCATTACGGAGAATCCCCGCTGCAATATCTGAACGGAAAACGGATTGAAATCGCCAGGGACCTTCTTCTCACTACAGATTACCGCGTCCATGAGGTAGGCAGCCTGGTGGGAATCGACAATACCAATCATTTCATCTATTTATTCAAAAAAGAAACGGGCATGACTCCGCTGTCCTATAAAAAGAAGCTGCCGGATATTACCCGTAAACAATTTCTGCCTCTATACATAAAATGAAAAAACGGTACAATATCAGTATCATTTTATTGAAAAAGGGGTTTTACGCATGATTACAACATTAGCAGAAGATCATTTTTATCTTTCCATTGTAATAAGACTGATCATCGCCATGATTATGGGCGCTCTCATCGGTTTTGAACGGGCCTCGAAGAAGAGTACGGTGGGACTGCGCACCTTTTCTATCGTCTGCGTGGCTTCCGCCCTCACCATGGTCATTAACGAATATTTAATCAGTCTCTATGGCACCGGCGATGCAGGCCGCCTTGCCGCACAGGTCATAAGCGGTATCGGCTTTCTGGGCATGGGCAGCATCATCCTCACCTCCCGCAATCAAATTCGCGGCCTGACTACCGCCGCCACTCTATGGGCAACCGCCATACTCGGCATCTCAGTCGGCGCAGGGATGATCATTCCAAGCTGTATCACCTTCGTTATCATGATGTTCATCATCACTGCTCTATCGCATATAAGTGCCCATCTGGAAAAATATAACCGGATCATGACCATTTATCTGGAGGTGGATAAGAATGTAGGATTACAGCATATTATCGATATCTTCGCAGAAAACGGATATGAGGTGGCTCAGCTTGTGAAGCATAAGAGCTCTCCCGAAGGGGATCTGACGGTACAGCTCGATCTGGACCTGAAGGGAAAATATCTGCATTCGGATATTATTTACAGGCTTAGCCAGCTGGAGAGCATTCATTATATTGAAGAAGTGAAAAGGCTTTAGATTAAAAGACCACCCTTTGGATGGAATTAACCTTTGTCCAAAGAGTGGTTTTCATGTTTAAGATATTTTCTTTCTGTTTACGCTGTCCTTGAGTACAATATGCCCTTCTACAATCGTTACTCCCTGCTTATAATATTCTCCCGATATTTTACGCAAAAGGTTGTTGATACTCTTTCGCGCCATTTCCTTCATATCGACCTCGTAGGTAGTTATCTCCACATCGCACAATCCTGGATAAAGATAGTTGTCGAATCCTACCACAGAAATATCCTCAGGCACACGGTAGCTATTTTCCTTTAACTTTTTGATGAGCTGACTGGCTGCCAAGTCGCAGTTGCACACGAAGGCTGTAGGCATCTTTGCCGGAAGCTGCAGTTCAAAGCCAAGATCCGATCTGCCCGTAACCGGGTCTCTGTCCTCTACTATCCACTCCTCCCTCGTGTTCTGTCCGTGCTCCAGCAGAGATTTCGCATAACCGAAATAACGGTCCATTATACTCCCTGTGCTCAGCAGTGTTCCCACATAAGCGATTTGTGTATGCCCCATATCGAACAGGTAATTCGTAAGCTTATACATTCCGTAATAATTATCGGTTATGATGGCATCACATTCATGCCTTTTATCATAAAAATCGAGATAGACAAGGGGCGTTTTTACCGAACTTCCGAGCATTTCCAGGTATTTGTCACAAAGAAGACCTATGACAATCATACCGTCCACCTTTTCTTCCTGAAGAAGCTTTGGAAGGACTAATGACTTCTCATCTTCGATACCCAGCACCTCCAGCATAGTAAAGCAATCCTTATGCAGGGCCCTCTGTGCTACCTCTTGATACATCTCCCAATAGAAGGACTTATATTTATCCAGAAAACGGTCGGATACAAGTACTCCTATATTATAGCTCTTACGGCTCCTTGCCAGCTTGAGTGCCGAAGGCTGCTTATACCCCATCTCCGCCGCCAGCTTTACAATCTTCTCGCGGACCTCTTCGCTGACGCCCTTCTGTCCGGACAACGCTTTGGATACCGTGACCACACTGACATTCATCATCTCCGCAATATCAGCCATTTTAACCGTCTTTGCCATTTTTCCGCTCCTTTCGTTCGTTTTATAGAACCGCTTTCAAATGATATAGTCTCCCTTTAAAATCCCCCCACAGATTCTTCACCTGAATCCCCGCTTTCATCAGGGTCTCTCCGTAATACTCCTCTTCCTCCCCCTCTATCCGGTATTTCATATTCGGGTCCAGGCCCTTCAAATATATTCTGCGGCTATGATAATTTGGACAGTTCAGTACTTGTATGTAAGTAACCAGCGCTTCCTTTTTGTCCTTACTCACCACAGCATAGCAATCGTACCGATGATTTTCTCTATAGGAGGCAATTCGATAATAATCGCCGCTGCGGACCAAATCGTTGTATTTATGATACATAGCTATCTGAGAGGGAATCATCTTTCTATCCTCCTCAGGTATCCTCGTCACGTCCAGCTCATAGCCGAAGGTACCTGCCAGCGCCACGTATCCCCTCGTCTCAAAAGGAGTAGTTCTGCCTACCGTATGGTTCGGGCAATCGGATACATGAGCACCCATTGCAGAAAGAGGATATATGAGCGCTGTTCCCTCCTGGATCTCCAGACGTTCTATCGCATCCGTATCGTCGGAGCACCATATTTGCGGACTGTAATAGAGCATACCGGGGTCGAACCGCGCACCGCCGCCGGAGCAATTCTCTAACAACAGGTATGGAAATTCCTCAGTAAGGCGATTCTGCAATTCATACAATGCCAGGACATAGCGGTGATAAAGCTCTCCCTGTCTGTCTGCGGAAAGCTTGGCACTTCCAATATCGGAAAGCGGACGGTTCATATCCCATTTCACATATTCGATGTTAGCGCTTCGAAGGATTCCCGCCACACATTCATATACGTAGTCCCGAACTTCCTCCCTCGTTATGTCAAGAACATACTGGTTTCTTGCAAGTGCTGCCCTTCTGCCCGGTATTGCGATTGCCCAGTCCGGATGGTTTCTATATAAATCGGAATCGGGAGAAATCATCTCCGGCTCGAACCATATGCCGAATTTCATTCCAAGCTTATTTACTTTCTTTACGAGAAAATCCAAGCCCCCTTTTAATTTTTCCTCATTTACCTGCCAGTCACCAAGTGCCCGATTGTCGCTGTCTCTATTCCCGAACCAGCCGTCGTCCATAACGAGCATCTCTATTCCAAGCTCTGAAGCCTGCCTCGCAATAGCTAATAATTTATCTGTATCGAAATCGAAATAAGTAGCTTCCCAATTGTTGATCAGTACGGGTCTCTTCTTATCCTTATATTCTCCTCTTATCAGATGATTCCTATATAAGTCGTGGAAAGTGCGGGTCATGCCGCCGATTCCGTTTTCCGAATATACCAAAACAGCCTCAGGTGCCTGAAATCCTTCTCCCGTACCGAGCTTCCAGCAAAAATCCTCAGAATTTATTCCCATCGTCAGACGGACGCTGTCAAATTGATTCACTTCCTCCTGAACGATGAAGTTACCCGAATAGACGAAGTTCACGGCATAGACCTCTCCCGCATCCTGGGATGCACCTTCCGTCATCAGTGCCATAAATGGATGCTCCTGATGCCCCGGTTCTCCCCGCAGGGAGGATACTGCATATTTACCGAAGCCAATCTTCTGCCTCTGGATATGGCGCTCTCTCGCCCAAGAGCCGTGCAGTGTCATTCGTTCGAATTTCTTGTTGTCCATATCCAGACAAGCTGACAGGACCTTAGTCAGATACAGGTCTTTTTTAGAAGCATTTTCCACATAAACGCTTCTCGTTATCACATCCACATCTTCAAAGGCAGTGTACATAAGAGTTACAACAAGCCCCAGCGCCTTATCCTCGCATAGAATCTCCAGCGTAGTACAATGCCCCGCTCCTCCGAAAGTAGCCGGCAAGCCGGTAAGATCAGGCTTGCCGGTACATATTTTATGGGACACTACGGAAAGACTCACCCCTCGATGTCCCTCCTGCGAAATCACATCGATGCAGCCGTCTCTGTAATCTCCCAACCCGTGCCCAGGGTACTCCATTGGAAAGGAATCCATAAAGGAACACTTATCCCTATTGTTTTTCGAGGGCACAAAAGGAGCTTCCCCCGTCCGAAGCAGATAAGTCACATCATGGTCTTTCAGCTTGCTCCCGTAATATATGTGTCCGAGAAAATTATCCTCATCCACCACAGCCATAATATAGGAAGTATTCGGCGTATCTAATTTAAAAACGCACTTCGCTGCATGAGCATTCTGTGGCTCCAAATCATAATGTTTTATTCCCATAATATTCTCCTAAGCATTTTTTAAGTTAAAATAAAGTAATTTTAATTAAATTATAAATTAAATATGAGTAATGTCAACCTCATTTCATATTATTTATTTTTTTTATGTTACTATTCGTTATTGTTATCGCTGTAAGCCAATGCACAGCGAATCGCTTTCTTCCACCCCTTTAGCAGCTTCTCCCTTTCCTCCTCCTGCATAGACGGAAGAAAAGTTCTTCCCAGCTGCCAGTTTTCACATATCTCGTCTTTATCCTTGTAGTATCCGGTAGCCAGCCCGGCCAGATAGGCAGCTCCCAAGGCCGTAGTCTCAATACATTTCGGCCTATGCACTGCCGCATCGATGATATCTGACTGAAATTTCATGAGGAAATGGTTGGCGCAGGCTCCCCCGTCCACCTTCAGCTCCTTCAAATGTATTCCCGAGTCCTCTTCCATGGCTCGCAGTACGTCCGCCGTCTGATAGGCAATGGATTCCAATGTCGCCCGGACGAAATGTTCTTTTTTACACCCCCGCGTAATGCCCACTACCGTCCCTCTCGTGTACTGATTCCAGTAAGGAGCACCTAGGCCTGCAAAAGCTGGTACGATATACACTCCATTGGTATTAGGCACCATGTCCGCATATTCCTCGGACTGAGCGGCTTTCCCCAACATCCGCATCTCATCCCGCAGCCATTGTACCGCCGCTCCGGCCACGAACACGCTTCCTTCCAGAGCATATTCTACTTCGTCTCCGGTGCTTGCGGCAATCGTGGTAAGCAGTCCGTGTTTTGATACCGTGGCCTTATGTCCCGTATTCATCAATAGGAAACAACCCGTACCATATGTATTTTTCACCTGCCCCGATTCAAAGCAGCACTGGCCGAACAAGGCGGCCTGCTGGTCTCCCGCCGCGCCCGCTATAGGGATATTTCCTCCCAGAATCCCTTTATCCGTATATCCGTAAATAAAACTGGAAGGCTTTACCTCCGGCAGCATGGATGCAGGAATGTTCAGTTTGACAAGAAGTCTCTCATCCCAGCAAAGCGTATGGATATTAAAGAGCATGGTGCGCGAAGCGTTGGTATAATCGGTAATGTGCACCTGTCCCTTGGTCATGTTCCAGATAAGCCATGTATCCACCGTACCGAAGAGAAGTTCTCCCGCTTCTGCTCGTTTTCTCGCACCTTCTACGTTATCCAGTATCCACGTAATCTTTGTGGCTGAGAAATATGCGTCAGGAATAAGTCCCGTCTTCTCTCTGATAATATCTCCATAGCCTTCTTCGTTCAGTGCGTCAATTCTGTCGGCCGTCCTGCGGCATTGCCAGACGATCGCATTATAGACAGGCTCTCCCGTCTTCTTATCCCAGATAATCGTGGTCTCTCTCTGGTTGGTGATGCCTATGCCGCTTATCTCCTCAGCGCTCACACCAAGCAATGCCATAGCCTCCGTAGCGACCGCCAGCTGAGAAGACCATATTTCCATAGGGTTGTGCTCCACCCAGCCGGGCACCGGATAAATCTGGTTAAATTCCTTCTGTGCGATGCTGCAAATCTTTCCCTTTTTATCGAATAAAATACATCGGGAACTGGTCGTCCCCTGATCCAATGCCATCATATACTTTTTCATGCAATACCTCTCTTCTCTATTTTAATCAATGTCAGACCTTTCCACGCTCTTCGTCGCGACGACATCCACTCCCGTCCCTGCCGCATCGGATAAAATGACCGCTCCCAAAAAGACCGGAGCCGCTACCTCCACTTCCCTCAGCGCTTCCATACATTCCATAACCTTTCCTTTGGGAATATCGTATCTGGTCTTCACAGGCACTACCGCCTGCCTGCCGCCCCGCACCCGTACCGTAGTCGTTACGATTCTCGTCGGGTTCGTCAGTTCCTTATGAGCATATTCCTCCCCCCTGCCGCAGGAGTTCCCCTTCACCTCCCATGTGCCATCCTCCTGAACAGTTACCGAGAGCATACATCCAACCGGACACTTGATGCATATCAATTCTGTTTTCTCCATCTTTTCTGGTTTCTTCATATTCACAAATCCGCCCTTTCAAGTATATAGTCCAACAAATAACTCGACCACGTTTAGATATACACCCCTATTCCTCTTCTATTGCCACAGTGATTGATTTCAAATCAGAGAACTTCTCCATTTCGCTTTTCTTCAATTTAATCTGTTCCATTTCTCCCGGAAGGAGAACACGCTTTTTCTGTTTTATGACAATTGTGTCATTACAGTAAACCGTCAGAAAAACATTCCGATACACATTCCCCACCCGAAATCTGACCACCTGCTCCTTTTCCATATATTTCACCCGAAGAAGAGAGGGCACAGTATAGCGCACGCCTCCCTCACATTTTATGACCGCAGTCTCCTCATTCACAGGACAGCTCGCTTTCACATAAGCGGCGGCATACTCTCCTGCGGCATTGGCCTCCTCCGATACATGATCCACCAGATCATGGACATGAAGCACATTCCCGCAAGCGAACACTCCTTCTACGTTTGTCTCCAGGCTTTCATTTACCACAGGTCCTGCCGTTACAGGATTCAAAGCTACACCCAGCCCTGCGGACAGCTCATTCTCCGGTATGAGTCCGCAGGAAAGCAGAAGGGTGTCGCAGCTTATATATTCCTCCGTACCGGGAATGGGCTTCCTATCGCCGCCCACCTCGGCTACAGTCACTCCCTTTACCCTTTCCTTTCCATCGATGTCGATGACCGTATGACTTAGCTTAAGCGGAATCCCGTAGTCTTCCAGGCACTGTACGATATTCCTCTTAAGGCCGCCGGAATAGGGCATCAGTTCCGCCACCAGCTTAACCTTCGCTCCTTCCAGCGTCATCCTTCTCGCCATTATCAGGCCGATATCACCGGAACCTAATATCACAACTTCCTTTCCCGGCATTCTGCCTTCCATATTCACATAGCGCTGGGCCGTCCCCGCCGAGTAGATGCCCGCCGGACGGTAACCCGGAATATTCAAGGCTCCCCTGGGGCGTTCCCTGCAGCCCATGGCCAGAACCACCGCCTTCGCTTCTATTGTAAAAAGACCGTCTTTCTTGTTCATCGCAGTGATAAGCTTCTTATCCTTCTCAGTTGAAATATCCACAGCAATTGTACGTAATAGATAAGGTATCCCCAGATCCTCCGCCTGACGGATGTATCTTTGTGCATATTCCGGTCCGGTAAGCTCTTCCTTAAATGTGTGCAATCCGAATCCGTTGTGGATACATTGATTCAGGATTCCTCCCAGTTCTTCATCACGCTCCAGCACAAGAATGCCCTCTATTCCGGCTTTTCTGGCCGCTACTGCCGCCGCCAGCCCCGCCGGTCCGCCGCCTACGATTAGAATATCCGTCTTTTTATCCATCCCTTCTCCTTCCACACTCTAAGCGGTTCCTATATCTTCCTTACCGTCAGAAATCTCGATTCTCCGCCCGATTTCGTAATCTCTCCCGCATCCGTTCCCAGCTCCTGCGCTAAAATCTCCACCGTCTTCGGCGCACAAAATCCGGATTGGCAGCGTCCCATTCCCGCTCTTGTACGGCGCTTTATGCCATCCAGCGTAGTTGCCCCCAACGGTCTGTGTATGGCATCCATAATTTCTCCCTCTGTGACCAGCTCACAGCGGCAGATTATGTTGGCGTATGCAGGGTTTTTCTCTATCAATGCCTTCCGTTCCTCTTCACCGGCATCCGCCATTCCATGGATTCCCTGCCTATGGGCCTTAAAATCTACCTTTTTAGGTACAGGCAGAAGCTCCTGCACGATTCCGGCAACATATTCCCCGATAGCGGGCGCACAGGTAAGACCCGGCGATTCGATTCCCGCCACATCGATGAAGCCGGAGGCATCTTCCGCTTCTCCGATTACAAAGTCCCCGACAGTTTCGTGAGCGCGCAGCCCTGCGAAGGATGTGATGACCTTCTCTACCGGAACTCTCCGAATGCTCAGGCCGCCTCTTTTGAGCAAATCGTCAAGTCCCACTCCCGTAGTATTCGTACCTTCCTTATCCTCGATATCCACAGCCGTAGGCCCTATCATCAGGTTACCATGCACGGTGGGCGTTACCAGCACGCCCTTTCCATATCGTGTGGGAAGCTGAAAAATAGTATGGGAAACATAGCTGCCCGCCGATTTATCGAACAGGCAGTATTCTCCTTTTCTCGGTATGATATGGAATTTCTTTTCACTTACCATGTTATGAAGCGCGTCTGCATAAAGTCCTGCGGCGTTAACGACAATCCGGCTTTCAAACATCCCTTGAGAGGTCTTAAGCAGATATCCCTCCTGTATTCTCTCTATTTGCAGAACTTCCGTATTAAGGTAGAATTCCACACCATTCTCACAGGCATTTTCTGCCAGCGCGATGGTAAGCCCAAAAGGGCATACGATGCCGCCGGCAGGCGCGTACAAAGCCGCCACTGCCTCGTCCGAAATATTAGGCTCCATAGCTCGCAGTTCCTGTACCCCTATGACGCGCAGTCCTTCCACACCGTTTTGCTGTCCTTTTTCCAGAAGCCTGTGCAATTTATCTCTATCCTTCTCATCGAAGCAAAGTACCAGCGTACCATTTTTTTTAAAAGGAAAATCCAGTTCTCTGGAAAGCTGTTCCATTTTCCTATTTCCCAGGACGTTCAGCTTCGCTTTAAGCGTCCCCGGTTCCGCGTCATGCCCCGCATGAACGATTCCGCTGTTGGCTTTGGATGTACCTTCGCAAATATCCGACGCCCGCTCCAGTACAGCCGCTTTTCCCTTATAGTCATAGCGTGACAGCTCTCTCGCAATAGCCGCACCGGTTACGCCTGCTCCTATTACAATGACATCATACATGTTTTCGCCCTCCGAGTTTTATTTCCTCATAGGTTTATCATATCATTTTCCGTACTACTTTTCGATAGCTTTTTTATAGTGCACTTTTTTTAATACTCTTTTGACAAAGGGATATTCGTATGTTATTCTTCTATAGGATTTTATTGTATTCACACCTTGTCAAACGATGGTAAGGAAATTTTTATACATATAGAAAGCGCGTCGAACTATGAGTATTGGAATCGTATTACAGCAAATGGCAATTATCTTTATCCTTATTATGACGGGAGCGCTGCTTTACCGCAGATCGATGATTTCTGACGAGACCTCCAAACAGATATCGGCGCTTATCATAAACCTCTGCAATCCGGCACTGTTAATCTGCTCCGTCTTTGACGCCGGACCGAAGGCTTCGAATTCCGACCTCCTTACAGGTGCTTTCATCGTGCTTCTGGCATATGTCGTACTCATATTGTGCGGACATCTGATTCCTCATATCTTGCGCGTTCCGGACGAAGACCATTTTGCATACAGACTGATTACTGTTTACGGCAACGTGGGCTTTATCGGTATTCCACTCGCAATGGCTCTCCTCGGTTCGGGCTCGTTGATCTATGTATCTCTCAACAATCTTGTATACAATATACTTATTTATACACACGGTCTTTCCACCATTAAGGCTGCCGCGATCGATAGCGTAAACCATGATCTTTCCGACGATGCTTCACCTTTGGAGCGGGAGAAGGAAATTGCAGAAAGCTTTGCCCGGGGTCTGTTTAGAGCAACGAAAAAATTTGTGAACGCGGGCACCGTTTCCGCTATTATAACCATAGTTCTCTATATAAGTAATGTCAGCGTTCCTGTACTCCTTTCGGACACCCTTACTCACGTGGGGCGCTCCACTACCTTCTTATCCATGCTCATATTGGGCGTGTCGGTAGCGCAGATGCCTTTGGCTGATATTTTTTCCCATAAGAAACTATATGCCTTCGCTGCGCTGCGTATGGTCATTATCCCTGTACTCTGCGTATTCCTGTTCCGGCTTTTCACGGACAACGTACTCATTATCAGCACCACAGCGCTGATGCTCGCTGTGCCTGCCGGGAATATACCGCTCATATTGTGCAAGCAGAATAATCTGGAAAGCGCTGTCATTTCCAGAGGTATTATTCTTTCTACCCTGCTTTCCTTCCTTACGATACCCATTGTGACCTTATTCATTTAAAATTTTATTTCGGTTTCTTTTCAGGCCCTTACACATCTTGTTACTGTGTGGAGTGAACAGTGACCACATCTTTGGTATTTTTAACGATTTTACGCTGATTTCTTTGCTTTTATAGAAAAACATGGTATAATTTGTAGAAAAAGTACGATATGGGGGTTTTTAAATGGAACGCAATCAAATTTCACGTATTAATAAGTTACTGTTTTTCGCTTTAACGCTTACGACCATATTTCTGACTATTGGCTTACTGTCGCAGCTGACGTTATCCGGTTTAGCCCCGATCATAAGCATAGTTCCTCTAGTCGCGATCCTTGCATTTTACATCGGAGACATCGTTATTATCCTGAACAAAAGCTGGGCTTTAGCATTGCTGCCCTATACCGCAGTCTCATTCTCCGTTATCTACGCATTTATCCTGCTGTCAGGCAATTCCAATGCCGTTTATCCTTACATGATTCCGATTATTCTCATTTTGACCTTGTATCTCAACAAGCGAATTTCCACAATCCTCGGCATCTATTTCATTCTCATTAATCTCATTAAAATCGTATTGATCATGAGCAGTTCCGGCAATCCTGCGGAAATGATAGAATATGTGATGATTGAACTTATTATCAGCGTACTCGTGGGCATCGCTTCCATTATGGGCACGAATCTGCTGATACGTTTCTTCGAGGAATACTCGGAAAAAATCAATAAGGAATCAGTGCTCAACCAGAATATGGCAAGCGAAGTGGTAGCATCGGCAAAGTATGTCCTCACTCAGGCGGAAGCTTCATCAGGTTTACTCGATGAAATTGCAGGCACTACAAAGACAATCAGCGATTCGCTGAAGGATATCAACGACAGTGCTAATATGACCGCTTCCAATATCGAACAGCAGACAATGATGACAAACTCCATACAAAATGTCATCGAAGAAACGTTCAAGCGAACGAAGGAGATCGTTGAAATCGCTTCCATTTCCTCGGATTTTGTGGAAAATGGCGTAAAGGCCATGAATCGCTTGACCGTTCAGTCCGACCAGTCTATCCAGTCCGGCTATGAAATGGATTCAGCGGCAGAGGAAATGATGAAAAAGGCGGACGATGTTCGTAATATCATAGGCATTATCCTCGGGATCTCTTCCCAGACGAACCTCCTTGCCTTAAACGCTTCCATCGAAGCTGCAAGGGCCGGAGAAGCCGGAAAGGGCTTCGCGGTAGTTGCCGATGAAATCCGCAAGCTGGCGGAACAGACGAGTCAGGCTACGGGAGATATTTCCAGTATCCTGGATGAGTTGTCTTTAAACACTACCGCCGTTTCTGATAAAATAAAATATACCGTCCACACCTCAGAGGATCAGAAAGAATTAATCGATGCAACAAAAGCGGAGTTCTCGAGTATCGAGGAAAAGATTCATATACTTAGCCAGCACGTAAACGATGTGAACAGGAAAATGGAAGAATTGTTCGATTCTAACAACAGTATCGTGGATGCAATCAGCAACCTTTCCGCAACCAGTGAGGAAATATCCGCAAGTACAGAGCAGGCTTATGATATCGGCGGGAAAAATGCGAACAGCGTGAGTGATTTCGTCCAGATCATGAAAGATATTACAAATACTATCGAGAAACTCTCCGATTATAAGGTGAAATCAGTAATATAAGTGAAATGATTATTTTTTGATTTCCACAGAGTAACTAACTTTCAGGCTGTGGAAGATTCCACAGCTATTTTTGTTGTGGAAGTGTATGAAAAAAAGGAGAAATTATAATGATTAAGGCAGTAAAACCGTACCTGAAAAAACCAGTCCTCTTTGAAAAAAGTAACACAAAATTTTGGGATGACCCATATATTTCGCAAAGTATGCTAAAAGCACACCTGGATCCCGATTTTGAATCTGCGACCCGCAGACTGAATTTTGTAGAACAATCTGCCCATTGGATTTCCGCCATACTACCTCCGTCGTCCTATAAAAGACTTTTGGATCTAGGCTGTGGTCCCGGCATCTATGCAGAGCTGTTTCACGCAAAAGGTTATCAAGTTACCGGCTTCGATATTTCAGAAAGCTCCATACGATACGCAAAGAAAACAGCCAGAGAAAAGGACTTCCACATTAGATACTTAAACGGCAATTATATTCAATCCCCAATTAAGGGCAGCTACGATTTAATAACAATGATTTATTGTGATTTGGGCGTTTTATCGCATACAGAACGCAAAGCCTTGTTAAGTAAGATTTACAATGCGTTATCGTCAACCGGATGTTTTCTATTCGATGTCTTTACTCCTTACGAATATGAAAATCAGCCGGAATGTAAGATTTGGAATTATGAAGAAGGCGGTTTTTGGAGTTCAGCTCCTTATCTCCTGCTGCAGCAGCTTTACCGTTACGACCATGACAATACATTTCTTCGCCAGTATATCGTGGTGACAGACAGTGGAACAACCTGCTATAACAATTGGGAGCATACCTTTGAGATCGAGGAATTAAGAACAGAATTGGAGGAGGCAGGGTTCCGCGATCTACAGTTTTATGGAAATGTAGCCGGTGCAGAATATAAACACGGCAATAAAACGATATGTGCCGTAGCCAAAAAATAGCTTAACCTGCTTCTTTACATGAACGATATGTAAAATGGCGTAGCTTTTATGCTACGCCACACTTTCAAAACTAATCCAATACTGTTTTACCGAGAACTGCCTTATGGGCACTCTTTTAATAGTTAATTATCCTCTGTTTCTTTTTTCGGCTCTGCTCTCTTACCGGTCACCACGAATAGTATAATTCCTGCCGTCACAGTAAATATAGAGATAAATTGTGAGGTGGACAAAGTTCCGACCGTTCCTCTGATTAAATCGCCTCTGTAATATTCCAAAATGAATCTGCCGATACTGTACAATATAAGATATAGAGCGCCGACCTGCCCGTCAGCTTTTTTCCTCTTCGCAAACCATATCAGTATAAGGAAGTGAATGAAGTTGAGACCGCTGGATATCAGCTGTGTGGGTACGAGGCTCACACCGTTAGGCGCATATTTGGATGTATGAAATACGATACCGAGAGGACTGTTTGTCTCATGCCCGTAGCAACAGCCTGCCAAAAAGCATCCTACCCGTCCGAAGCCCTGCGCTAGCGCTACTGAGGGAATCAGCAAGTCGAAATAAGCGAGAAATTTTAATTTCTTAATTTTGCAATAGAGCATCGCCGATAAAATTCCGCCGATAATCCCGCCGTATACTACCCAGCCGTTGGAAAAGTCCAGCAGAAGGCTCGGATCAGCGATAATACTCTTTATACTAGTCAGGAAAAACAGAAGCTTAGAACCAAGAAATCCTCCCAGCACACACCATATGACAAAATTAAATATATGCTCAGGGTCCAGCCCCTTCTTTTTCGCCCTGTATTCTCCCACAAAATATGCCGCCAGTATGCCGATAGCTATCATTAGCCCATATCCATATACTGTAACTGGCCCTATAGAAAATAATTCATTTTTCATCCTTCTTAAATGTCTCCTATTCTGTCGTTATTGCCTTACCTCATAAGATTACCGCGACTTAAGAAAATATTCTTGCGTTTTCTTAGTGTAACACAGTTGAGGCAAGGTTTCAACAGACTCTTCGGAGGCACTTGGGCTTCTGGCAAAAAAGCACCTGATCCTTTTTTTAGCAAAATAAGGAGGGGCGTGAACCCTCTCCTTATTTTTATCAAACAAATATATCAATACACTATGGATTTATACCTTTGCACAGCCTTATCCTTCAATGGCAATAAATTTCTTGTCCTCAACCTGCTTCACTTCCTTCTTAGCAACGAGGAGCTTCAAGATGCCATCTTCGAATTTCGCTCTGATGTCTTCCTCGGCCACCTGATCTCCAACGTAGAAGCTTCTGGAGCACTGTCCGCTGTAACGTTCTCTGCGGATATAGTTGCCGCTTTCTTCGTCCTTCTCATCCTTATCCAGGCTCTTGAAAGCACTGATAGTCAGATATCCGTTTTCCAGCTTAGCAGAAATCTCCTCTTTCTTAAATCCAGGCAGATCGATGGCTACCTCATAGGCGGAATCCGTTTCCTTTATATCCGTCTTCATCAGGTTCTTCTCCCTTTTTCCATATAACGGATTGCGTCTTCCAAAGAATTCTCTTTCAAATGGAAAATACATGAAATCATCAAATAAATTCTCTCCAAAAACACTTGGCATTAACATAAGTCATTCCTCCATTCTTTACTTAGCTATATCATGCCTTTTATTAATTTTTAGTTACGGGATTATCATTCCCTTGTTCTATATGCAATATAACATTTATTGTTAGCACTGTCAATAGGTGAGTGCTAATGAAATTATAAAAATTTTGTGAAGTTTTTTATTGCCATAAAAGCATGCTAACTACTTCCAACATGCGGCAGTAAAAGGAGAGTTTCTCTTTGATTATTCATCGAATCCTTGAGAATAATCTGTCAACTATAACAGTACAATATCACAAAAATTGAATAATCAGATAAATCAACGGCTGATGAAGTAAATAGAAAATCAAAGAATGGCGGCCTAAAAAGCCCAAAAATTTATTATCTATTCTGCAATCCTTAAGTTTATCTACAAATCCTTTCTCATAGGCTATCCTATATACATAATATCCCGATAGAAATAAGAAGAACCATGGGAATAGTGAGAAATAATCTGAAGAAAAAAAGTCATTATCGGTAAATCCTAAAAATGTCATTAAATAGCCTTTACTGTACCATTTTGAAGGCAACTCTAAAGTTATAAATTCACCAAATCCTATATAGCCATTATTTATAGATTTCGTTGCGAAAAATATAATGGTGCTCAAAATCATCCCCCAAAAAGAGGGAATTCTACACATTATTTTGTTTAATGGAATCATAATAAGCATACTACTTCCTAATAATGTCAACACACCAAAAATAATTCTTTGCTGAGGAAGAAATATTTCTGTTACAATTGATATTAAAATTCCTGCCAAAAAAACTATTCCGCCACGTATGGCTTTCTTTTTACCAAGACTCCAACAAATTCCTGACAATAAAATAAATGTCCAGCAAATACTTTGTTGCCAGATATACGCAAACTCCGAATGGAACCACTCAATATCGACTCGTTTTACATATACAATATCCCACATCGCATGGTACAAAGCCATGCTTAATATTGTACAACCTCGTAAAGTATCTAAACACTTATACCGCTTTTTCTTCTCCATATTACTTTTTCCTTTGTGTTCTATTCTCGAATCTATGATTTATGGTTTTACTCCCAAATGATCTTCTGGATAAAATTGCCCGCTTACATTTGCTTTATCAATTTCTTTAGTATCTTCCCAATTGTTAAAATGCCGCCACTCTGATACAAGTGGGCTCATACCTGCTTCCGTACAATATTTTTGTTGCACCTCATAGGGACGATACCTCTCATAAATGACAAGCATTTAACCAATTCTGAAACTTTTAATCATTTGCACCTCCTCTCTTTATGCACACCAGCACGTATTGTCAATGAATTTCATCAATTTTTTTGAATAAAAAACAATATGGAGCACGATTCTACCCTACAATCTGTTATTCCTTATCATATAACACCATTCCTGCACAAGGCGGACACCTTTGTTACCCGGCCAGCAAACAAATCGAAACACTTGCTATTGCAACTAATGCACTTAGTAATGTACCAACCAAATATTTTTCTGCAAACGCTTTATTCTCCAATTGCTTATACCTGGCCAGACTTTTGGCCGTCAACACGAATCCTATCGCTCCATATTGTCCTAATAAGCCGAGGAGCAAAATGATTTCCCTTTCCAGTATCCCAATCCATGAACCTATCCGAATAGTCTCACTTACCGCATTGCCGTCGTGCGCTGGTCCTTTCTTATTTTCCTGTACATTATCAGCTTTTTCTATTGTATTAGGAATTTGTTTAAATACAAGTGATATAAAGATAGCCGCCGGTCTCCAGCAGATTAGCGCCGCTATAAAAATAGCTGCCGCTTTACGTACAGGGATAATTTTATTTTCCAGCATCAAAGGATATTTATCCATATCTATGTGAATGCGAAACATACCACATACCAGCACCAGAATAAATATATGTATTATTTGATCCAGCAAAAACATGACATATTCATATCGCGCCGCCTTGGTATACTTCGCTTCAATATGCACTTTTAAAGAATCGACACATAGGTGTGACACACCAATAATTATTGTCATGTAGAATCCACGAAGCAAGTCGCCTGTCAGCCACGGTGTCAAAACAAACATTACTATCATATAGAGCAGACAGTGTAACAGCACATATCTGAAAGATGTCTTCTTTTTTTCTGCCACTTGATTCGTCTGAATATAGAAATCACCTAATAAATGCCCTATTATAATTACTTCCATATGTCCCCTCCATATGTCTTTTCCACATATTGCAAAGCTATGAAATCCAGTTCTCTGATTTTATTCGCATTTCCTCTTCTCATAATCGAATCAGCATTTTGTCTTGTAGAACCTAATATCTGAGAAATCATAAATGCAGTATTTTTTTTGACAATAACGCTTTCCGGTTCTATTATTTTTCCGTCGATAGCAATGGGACTAACTGCCATCACTTCACTCATATGAAAGCTTTCCGGTCTGTGCCCGTCCGCTTTGTTGTATTTTCTCATCGCAATCATATATTCCAATTTTATATTCAATAATTCCTTCGCAATTTCCTCCCCGCTTATTTCCGTCCCGGCAGCAGCAAACGGGTACAACAATTCCAAAATAACAAGCACGATATTCTGCATATATATTTGCTGTGCCTTTAATACATTGGAAGCGTTTATCAAATGGTTGACTAATATATCATCCTTTTCAGAACAAATTCTCACATTTTGCAGCTGCATTTTAGAAGCCTCTTCAATCGCCTGTCTGGCCCTGTGATATACCGGACCATCCTGCTGCGTCGACAGCCCCTCTTCCACTTTCACCGTCCATTCTCCCACTCCGATTCCTGCCCGGATTTTTACAGGTTTCATCAGCATTTCAAACAGCCGAAAAAACAGCACTGCTGCTGTTACATCAAAAAACATGCCCTGTAATTCATCTCCCGCACTAAATGTGACTCTATACTTTATATCATTACGGAATAAATCATTCAGACAGTCAATATACCTGTTCATATATTTTTGCATACTATTTCGTTGAGCAATCGGATACATCCTAGACTTTTCTACGTCCATTATCAGCGATACGTAATTTTCCATAATGCACCTCCTGCACATTATTATATTTCTTTTTTTATTATAATGCAACTGTTTTTAGTTGCATTTTCTCTTTGCAATTATTTTTAGTTGCAATATTCGAATCTTATCCGACCGCATGAGCCCCTGCCAGTTGATGGTACTATTACTTAATTCCAAAATTTCGATATGACTCCGATAACATTGCGATAATTTGATCGGTATTCAATCCCTGCAAATCTTTTACATCCATCCAGTCAAAAGAAGCCGTTTTCTTCTGTAGACCAAGTCCTTCGAAATATGTCTGTGCAAAATTATTGTATTCTTCCTCTGTGATGCTTTTTCCACTGCTGTCGGTGTACGCTGTCTCCCCTATATAATCTTCTCCTCCATATACGGTATCCTTGTTCACAAGCGGAGTCTCCATTACCACATCATTTACTACATTCAGCGCTCTTATGTCTTCATGATACTCATTCGGTCCAACCTTTGCAAAATCGCCGAGAATATAATAATCCTGCATACCGTCAGCCGAAAAAGAACTATAAACGGTTACTTCATCCGTTATGATATCCACCTGAGAATTCCCTTCTATAAAATTTGTCCCCAGTTCTTCTATATTTCCTTCCGGATTAATTTCATAGAAACGATTATAGGAAAAAACTCCCGTCCCCCCACAGTTCGATATGATCAGATCTATCATTCCATCATAATCAAGCTCCGCCAATGCGAAACAATACAGGTCGTCCGCATACTCGATATCGGTCGCCCATTTTTCGACCTGTTCCGCAAATATCTGTATCTGCCTGTCGGAGCTGAGCTCCCCATTCAAACCTGCGACATATTCCGCATAGCCCTGCCAGGTTCCCATTACAGACGGCACACTATCTGTCAGACCTTGCTTTTGAAGGTATTCTTCCAAGAAAACATCCCTGTAAAAAGCAGGCCCGTTTTCTGTCTCCTGCTCTAATATATATCCTCCCAAGTCATAATCCAGGTAAAACATATTATCCGGATTCTCCTGCAAAAAGACCTTGACCTGATTCCAAGTGTTCCCCTCGTCCTTATACCGTACAACAGCGATGACATCAGTCTTTCCATCCTCGTTATAGTCCTTAAAAGCCACTGCTGATACTCCGTCGAAATTGTCTGTTACGTTTTCCGGAAAAGTATAGATTTCCTGTCCGCCCTTCAGCAATTTAAATGTAACATCCCTCGTATTTTCTCCATCCGGAGCAATTGACGCAAAAGTAACTTCTCCCCAGTCATCTAATGTAACTTCAAAGGTCTGATCTTCTATAATGCCCGGTATATCACTAATCCCCTGCGAATTCTCCGGCGGATTCTCAGGTAATATAGTCTGTCCTGTATCTTCTTGTATCGCTGACGGCTCCTGTTGCGCACTTTTCTCGTCACCACAGCCGGCTAAAGTTATCATAAGCCCAAAAATAAACATAAACTTTTTCATATTTTCTCCATTTTATTACTACCATCCATCGACAAGGTTTCTAATGGTTCAGGGTACATAAGGCCTTGTCAATCGATGGTAGTATAAGTCATGATTATTAACACAATAAATAGTATATCATATCCATGGATAAAGTACCACAAATCCAAACCGCTTATTGCAGTACTTTGGGATCGCTGAGACGGGGCTCTATACATTCTGCCGAGGCTTCAAATGCCAAAAAGCCGCCGCATCATACTATTTTCAGCAGATGCAGCAGCTTTTTAGGTAATGGAGTGTTTTATTGCTTTTATTGTAATTATCCTTTTACCGCTCCGGCAGTCATTCCATCGATAAAATACTTCTGGAAGCAAAGGAATACAACAAACACCGGGATGATGCCGAACATGGAGCCGGCAATCAGTACATCGTAATTGTTTCCGTAGGGCGTTAACAAAGTATTAAGGCCTATCGGGAGCGTGAACTTGCTGGCACTTCTATATACTAACATCGGCCAGAGGATATTGTTCCATGCACCCATGGCGCAGAGGATGGACATTGCCGCAAAGGCAGGCTTTGTAATAGGAAGCATGATCCTGAAGCAAATGCCGTATTCCGTTGCTCCGTCTATGCGTCCCGCATCCAGAAGCTCCTTGGGCAGTCCTATCATATACTGCCGGAAGAAGAATATAGTGGATGCACCGCATATTCCCGGCAGCACAACTCCTGCGGTGGTGTCGATCAGCTTCAATGTAATCATCTCTTTATACAGAGGAAGCATCAATATTTCAAAGGGTACCATCATCGTAGCGATTACGAGGAAGAACAGGAACCTTCTTAAGGGGAACTCATACATGGATAAGCCATAGGCTACCAGGTAGCAGATTGCCAGTGTTCCCACTACCGAAATCAGCGTAAGAATCAAGCTGTTCTTGAACCACATGAAATATTTCTGCGAATCTACGTTGCCGCTGAACAAATATATATAGTTATCGAGCGTCATCGTTGTTACATTCAGGTCTACGCTAAGTCCCTTTCGGATCAGCTCCTGACCGGGACGGAAGGAAGCGAGCAATCCTGCAAAAATCGGAAATACGATGATGAAGGAGAGCAGCACGAACCAACTCGTGGCAAAAACGCTCAATATTTTATTCTTTTTACTCATACCCATTTGATCGAATGAAGGGGATTTTACGTTTGCCATATTATTTTTCCTCCTTCTTGAATGTGCCGCTCAGCACCAACTGAACAACGTTGATAAAGAGTGCAATTACCAAAAGTACAAGACCTACCGCACTGCCGTAGCCCAACTGGTTCTTGGCAATACCGCGTTTGTACAGGTAGCCTACGATGGTAAGACCGATGTTGTTCGGCGAATCCGGACCAGCCCACAACATAAAGCTTTCCATAAACATCGCCAGACCGGCATAGATACTGATGGTAAGTACGTAAATAGTGGTCGGTTTCAAAAGAGGTATCGTTATGAAACGGAATTTCTGCAAACCGGAAGCGCCGTCGATTTCCGCGGATTCATATAACGCGCCGTCGATCGATTTCAGACCGGACAGGAAATAGAGCATATTCACGCCGGTCCATCTCCAGCAGCAGACCAATACGA
Source organism: Kineothrix sp. IPX-CK (assembly GCF_039134705.1). Lineage (NCBI taxonomy): Bacteria > Bacillati > Bacillota > Clostridia > Lachnospirales > Lachnospiraceae > Kineothrix > Kineothrix sedimenti. Next base: position 4,104,173 of record NZ_CP146256.1, read on the forward strand.
GAGCGAAGAGTCCCGTGGCCTTAACTTTCAGCCATTTAAAGGTTCCCAGTCCGAGAAAACTTGTAATTACGTTCAACTGCCCCGTGCTGTATTCAGAGAACATCAAACGGAATAAAGTACCCGAAATAACTACAGATGTAAGTGCCGGAAGATAGAGAAAAGCCTTCCAAATACCTTTTGCTTTTACCAGTCTGGAGTCCATCAATACCGCGAACGCCATCGGAAAAGGTATGAGCAATACAATCGTTAACAGCATGTATTGGAAGCTGTTCAAAATCGCCTGGTGAAAGGTTGTATCTATCAACAGCTTTTTATAATTTTTCAGGCCTATCCATTCGGTTCCCGTAGGAAGAATATCCTGAAAGCTCATTGTTATCGTACTGCAAAGGGGATAAATCCAAAAGAAACAAAAACTCAGTATAAACGGCAGCACAAACACATAGGGCGCCGCCTTCTGCGAATAAAAAAACTTTCTTATTTTCATATGCAATCACACTCCTTACCAACAACCCCATTAACCCATTAATTTATAAAATATAACTTTTGTTCCGCACGCGTAGCTGCGCATCTATCTTTTATGTAATAGGATTAATTCCCTATTACTTAAAAGGGATTGCCCAGGAAGTTACTTCCCTAAGCAATCCCCGGTAGTTACTACTCTTCTAAGCTGATTACATCCTGCGCGGCCTGTAACGCTTCATCTACATCCATTTTATTTTCCAATACATCGTTCAATGTAACGTTGCACATCTGCTCATTGATCGTCGGGCTGATAGCTACAACGCTGATCTTGCCGATTTCATCTTTTACTTCATTAAGAACGTCGTAAGGATTCGTTCTGAAGAACTTAACATATTCGTTATTCGGATCATGTGTGATAGACTCATCTGTCCACATTGCGCTGTTGCATACATCGAATCCAAGAACCTCCCAGATTCCCTTAGCTCCTTCTTCAGAGCACTTCGCATAAGAAATGAAATCTGCCGCCAACTGAGCATCTACGGACTGGTTCGTAACAACCGTACCTGTACCGCCGATACCTACGGAGCGAGGCTGGCCTTCTTCAAATACCGGACAGGGAGCTAACGCCCATTTTCCTGCTTCTTCAGGCATATAGTTAAGGAAACGGCTCATGAACCAAAGTGCCTTCGGGAAGGAAGCGATGTTACTGTCCAGGATATTCTGGAAGCCTGCTTCAAGGTCAACGTGTCCGTCGGGAGATACCATAGCGATACCGGAATCCAGCCATCCCTGCTGCATAGTCATCATATTCTTAACAGATTCAAGCTGTACGTTTGCGGAACCATCAAAACCGCCGGTCCAGTCTTCACCGTACTCTGCCATTGCTACCCACATCCAGTCAACGCCTGCCGTATCAACGGAGGTCAGCATGACTTCTCCATTAGAAGCTTCTTTCAGCTTCTCGCCTGCTGCGGTGTAATCATCCCATGTCTTAATCGTCGTATAATCGATGCCATAAGACTCGAGCAGCTCTGCATTATAATACATAACGGTAGCGCCAACGTGTGTAGGAGCCCCATAATGCTTGCCGTCGGCACCGGCATAAGTATCGAGACGTGCCTGAACTAAGTCAGCAGCGTAGGGTGCAAGTGCATCATCCAAAGGATAAAGCCACGTATCCATACCAGCTACAACATTGGGGAACTGCCCAACCTCTACATCGCAGAGATCCGGAGCACCGGTACCTGCATTCAAGGATGTTAATAATTTCGTGTGCATATCCGCATAAGGATATGTAGTAAATGTGATTTCGATCGTTCTATCCGGATTCTCAGCATTCCATTTCTCTAACATGCTGGCATAGAACGTATTGTGTAATTCAACAAAGGACCACATCTCCATATGTGTGCCGTTAGGATCACCTACGGTGGTAACCGCTTCCGGAGCTGCTTCGCCCTCCGCAACTTCCCCTTCTTCTGTTGCCGCAGCATCATCGCCTGCTTCTGCATCGGCCTCAGTAGTAGTCTCTGCTGCCGCATCGCCGGTGGCTGCTCCATCCGTGCCGGCGCTGGAACCGCAGCCAGCCAACATGGATGCTGTCAAAGCAACGCTTAAAATTGTAGCTAATAACTTTTTCTTCATTTCCCTACCTCCTTTAATTGATTAGAAACATTGGACCGCTCGATTTTGTAATTGCGCAAATTGTCAAATAATTTAGTAAAATATATAATTTTACTTTTTGCACCTATTACATGATTAAGCACTTTGTATGCTTTTCTTTTATTTGCGGTTTTCTTATGTTCATATTGTACAATACATAAGTATGTATGTCAATATTAATTTAAAATAATTTAGTTTTTACTATATAAATAAAATAATTCATTTATTCAGTTTTTTTCGGGCTTCCACTTTTCGTATGGACAAGCCTTTTTACGTATTGCTGCCCGCAGCTCCACATAGCATCCGCATGCCCTGCACATGCCGTCCGCGAGTAAATCACAACCTTTGCAGACAGACAGCCTTTCCTCATACAAAGGCGGGGGTGCCTTAATATCCTCATCGAGATGAGCAATATATATATGAAGGTTCTCAAAATATTCCTTCTCGTCCATATCCGCGGTCAGACACTTCCGGCACATACGCCTTGGTTTTTCTTCCATTCTTTTCTGCCTATTTAACACGAAAACTGATCACACTGCACGCAGGAGCGGTAAAGCGGATAACTCTTCCTTCTACCGTATAATCTGTGAATTCAGCTTCTTTTACTCTGTCAGGATCTTCAAAAGTATTATGAGCACGCATTTCTTCCGTAAGAACAACTCCCTGAACCGATGAAGGCTCCAGTTGGGCAAATACCATCTCTACCGGCATACTTTCGGATATGGACAGATTGTTTATCGTAACATTCACATATCCCTGCGCATCTACCGACACGGACTCGCTAAGGTGCGGCACCCTATATTCCTCCTCTCCGATCACGTCATTTCCTTCTATAAAGCTTTCCACAAGCTCCGCATCCTGATGATGCTTATACATATGGAATACATGATAAGTAGGTGTAAGAATCATCTTTTCGCCTTCTGTCAGTATTACGGACTGAAGTACATTCACCATCTGTGCAATACATGCCATTTGCACCCTGTCACAGTTCTTATTGAAAATATCCAGCGTAATGCCTGCTACCAAAGCATCGCGCATAGTGCTCTGCTGATACAGGAAGCCCGGATTGGTGCCTGGCTCCACCGTGAACCAGCAGCCCCATTCGTCCACAATCATTCCAATTTTCTTGCCGGGATCATATTGATCCATAATCGCGCCGTGGCGTGTTACCAGCTCTTCCATATATTTCGCCTTCGCCAGCGTCTTATACCATACCTTATCGTCGAAGTCTGTAGCACTGCCTTTGACCTCCCATCCTTCAGGATGTACATAATAATGAAGAGAGAGACCATCCATATAACCGTGCATAAAATCAGGATGCGGCGGTGCAAAGCAGGTCTTCAGCACGTCCTCTGTCCAAAAATAATCTGCGACGTTAGCTCCTCCGCATATTTTTTTGATCGGTCTGTCGGCATTGTACTGCCTCACATAGGTCTGGAATCTTCTGTAAAGATTAGCGTAATATTCCGGTGTCATGCTGCCCCCGCAGCCCCAGTTCTCGTTGCCCACTCCGAAATAATCGATTTTCCAGGGCTTTTCCCGGCCATTTTGCTTACGCAGGTCAGCCATGGGAGATACTCCTTCGAAAGTCATATATTCCACCCACTCGCTCATTTCCCGGACCGTACCGCTTCCCACATTACCATTTACATAAGTTTTGCATCCAAGCTGCTCGCACAGCTCAAAAAATTCGTGGGTTCCGAAGCTGTTGTCCTCAACTACTCCTCCCCAATGGGTATTGATCATTTTCTTTCTCGTTTCCTTGGGGCCGATGCCGTCCTTCCAATGATACTCGTCTGCAAAACAACCGCCCGGCCACCGGAGAAGCGGGATTCCCATTTCCTTAAGGGCACCTACAACATCCTTCCGCATGCCGTTTACATTGGGAATTCCTGAATCCTCTCCTACATACAGACCTTCGTAAATACATCGTCCAAGATGTTCCGAAAAATGCCCGTAAATCTCAGCGTTAATATGCGCTTTTTTGTTCTTTTCATTAATAAATAGTCTTGCCATTCCAACTTTCTCCCTTCGCTTTTACTGTCTGTATTATTTCTTCCTCTATTCCTCTACTGCTGCCAGCCCGCTTCCCCAGACGGCTACGCCGTCTTCGGACAGCACAGTAAAGCCTGTTACATATTTTTCTCCGAACTCATCATATTGCTTGCAGAGGACGCCGTCGTAGCTGTCCTCTCCCAGCGTAATCTTCAGATGATTTCCGTCCGACAGTTCCCAGCTTCCTTCATAGGCTCCGGTCACCGTTCCGTCAAAGTGCAGGGTAACGTCTACAGATTCTTTCATTTGAGTGGTAATCTGGCGGCCGTGCTTGATCACTTTATATATACCGGCTGCCTCTTTTTTCTCAAACTCACCAGCAGTCTCGCCCGCATAACGGTAAGGAGCAATTACCGGCCACCCCTCTTCATTGAAGAACATCTGGTGTACGCGTACCTCATGATTCTCTCCCTGGCTCTCGAAGCGGGTATGGAAAATGATGAAATATTTTCCGCTTTCTTCATCATAAATGGTGGAATTGTGCCCCGGCGAAACGATTCCTTTTCTCTTCTCCCCGTTTTCTCCTTCGTGCCAGGTCCATTTATAATTGCCCATCAGCTTTACGCCATAAAGCTCTGCCGCTCTATCGTCGAAAAAGCTTCCATCAGGACCTGTGCATTCGATCATATCCTGACCTTGACTGTCGTAATACGGCCCGTCAGGCGTCTTGGACCGGCACACTCTTATGTTATATGCTCCGTCTGCAGCCAGACCTCCGAAGGATAAGAACATATAATAGTACTCCGTCTCAGGATTATACTGTATGTACGCACCCTCGATGCGAAGATGATTACCGCCTAACAGCTGTTTGCCATAGCCCGATTCGGCAGGAAGTCCGGTATTTTTATCCAGCTCCAGTATAAAGATCCCTCCCGAGTAAGAGCCGTAAACCATCCACAGTTTTCCTTCTGCATCATAGAACACGCAGGGGTCAACTACGTTGGGCTGCCTGGTCGCATCATAAGTGTCGCCATTTTCACCGGGCTCGCCCACCATGCCGGATTTCAGGAAAATCCCCAAATCCTTATAAGGCCCTTCTATATTATCGGAAACCGCCAGTCCCAAGCAGGACAAGGGTGAACTTCCCTCGCAGTTGCAGTAATACATATAAAATCTGCCGTCATCCAATTGTATCACATCCGGAGCCCAAAAAGTGTCAGTTTGCGCCCATTCAAACGCCTCCGGCATCTCGCTTATGGCATCCGGTATGATCGGATTCCCCTTCGTCACCCCACTGCCTATCAGAGTCCAATCCATTAAATTATCCGACTTTGCCGCCGCCAGATGGGAACCGAATATGTAATAAGTTCCATCATATTTCACTATCGACGGATCGTGGACGGAAACATTCTTAAAGGATACCTTCGTCTCCTCCGCGGATACGAGGGGAAGATCGCCGAAATTCTCCTCCGCCTGCCCGCACCCCGCCGTCAGCGCCGCAAGCAGCACGACCGATATTAACTTTTGCCCATGCTTCACTTATCATACCTCCCTTATTATCATTCACCGAAATCGAATACAGGTCTTCCTTCTTCGTCCCACTTAACCTTCATGAGCATTGCGTGACGGTTCGGATTATAAAGCGGATTACCTGCGATCTCACTTTCCGTTCTAGCGTGATATACGAGTATATCATTGCCCTCTTCATCCACAGTAAAGCTGTTATGTCCCGGACCATAAATTCCTATTTCCTCTTTTGTCTGAAGAACCGGATGCCTTTCCTTTCTCCACGACAAAGGGTCCAGCAAATCAGAATCCTCATCCGCCGTCATCATTCCCATACAGTATGCAATACCCGTTTCCGATGCAGAATATGTCAGAAATATCTTTCCGTTCTTCTTTATGACAGCCGGTCCTTCATTGACCCAGAAGCCAATCCTCTCCCAATCGTAATCAGGTGTAGTAAGCAGCACCTGAACCGTCCGAAGCTTATAGGGCGATTCCATTTCTCCGATATACAAATTGGAAATCTGCTTGCCTACTCCCACCTTCTCTGCCCACACGTAATAATATTTCCCCTTATTCTCAAACACCGTCGCATCCAGAGAAAATGCTTCGAAAGAAAACTCATCCTCATCCGCTCTCCCCATCTTCCCCTTCTCCGTCCACGTACCCGTTAACGGGTCGGCATCCTTACACTCCAGCACATAAGGCCGAATGTTCCAGACAGCCTCCGCCTCTCCCGCTGCGAAATAAATATACCAGGCCCCATTAACATAATGAAGTTCCGGCGCCCATACATGATGGCTCATAACCCCGTTCTCATGCATATGCCACACTTCAACTTCATCCGCCTGCGCCAGTCCCGCCAGCGTATCCGCCTTACGAATCACGATTCCGTCATAAGCCGGAATAGAAGACGTAAAATAATAAGTCCCGTCCTCATGCCGGTATACATACGGATCCGCCCTTTGCAGTATCCAAGGCTTATTGTAAATATCTTCTATATTACCTTTACCCTCTCTCATAACTATCACACTCCTGTGTTTATTTTTATTTAAATTATTTTATTTGCATCTAAATTATATAAAATTTATGTCTATAAATCAACCCATTTTTTTATTTTTTTCATATATACTTCACAAAATATTTTCATTACTTATGTATATATTAAAATTACTTTACATAATCACTCTCTTTTCTATTTACTCTCCTCACATAACATGCTATAATCACAGCAAGTCGTTGCGAGAATAAAAATACCATCTTTTTGAAAGGAGAGTAATTGTCGACGTGGAAAAATTAGAACTTTCCCCCTTAAAAAACACACAATTGAACGACCCGTTCTGGAATAAATATACCCATCTGGTAACCAGCCAAATTATCCCTTACCAGTGGGAAGCACTCAATGACCGCGTCTCCGACGCCGAGCCCAGTCACTGCATCTCGAACTTCAAGGTAGCTGCCGGCTTAAAGGAAGGAACCTTCGAAGGCGCCGTATTTCAAGATACCGACGTAGCCAAATGGCTGGAGGCCGTAGCCTACTCCCTGTCCTACCAGCCCGACAGAGAGCTTGAGGAGACCGCCGATGAGGTCATAGACTTAATCGGCCGGGCGCAGCAGCCCGACGGCTATATCAACACTTATTTCACCATCCTTGCTCCTAAGCACCGCTGGAAGAATCTGCGCGAAGGGCACGAACTGTATACGGCAGGACACCTTCTGGAGGCCGCTGTCGCTTATTATAAGGTGACCGGCAAGGATAAATTCTTAGGAATCATGAGAAGATTCGCGGATTTGATCTGCGATGTATTCCATACCGAGGAATATGAGCGGGCCGTACCGGGACATCAGGAGATAGAAATCGGGTTGATCAAGCTGGCAGAGGTGACCGGCGAGCAGAAATATATGGATATGGCAAAAGATTTTATCGACAGAAGAGGCACTGAACCCAACTATCTTGTTTCGGAGCATAAGAATCCTCTTTGGATAGATATTTTCAAGGATCGAAACGCTTTTCTGCCCAAGTATTCCCAATGCCACAAGCCGGTAAGGGAGCAGGACACCGCCGAAGGCCATTCCGTAAGGGCTACCTATATGTACAGTGCTATGGCCGATCTGGCTGCAGCTTATGACGACAGAGAGCTTTTAGAAGCATGTGAAAGATTGTGGAACAATATCGTGGAAAGACGAATGTATATAACCGGAGGCATCGGAAGCTCCGGCGCCTACGAGCGTTTTACCACAGATTACGATCTTCCCAATGATTCCAACTACTGTGAAAGCTGTGCATCCATAGGCCTTGCGCTGTTCGGCCGCAGGATGGCACAGATTACCAGGAACGGCAAGTACATCGATACAATGGAACGTGCGCTGTATAATACTGTATTAGCCGGAATCGCCATGGACGGCAAGAGCTTCTTCTATGTGAATCCGCTGGAAGTGTGGCCTGATAACTGTCTCGATCACACCTCCATGGAGCACGTGAAGCCCGTGCGCCAGAAATGGTTCGGCGTAGCCTGCTGTCCACCCAACATCGCAAGAACTCTCGCCAGTCTGGGGGAATATGTATACTTCCAAAAGGACGGCGATTTGTGGGTCAACATGTTCATTTCAGGCAAGGCTGCCCTGACCTCCGAGACAGGCACATTGACCATAACCCAGAGCACCCGCTTCCCTTTTGAAGGAAAAGTAAACCTTCACGTAAGCTCGGACAGAAGCTGCGATTCTACTATCGCACTCCATGTCCCCGCCTATGCACTGAACTATAAGATAGAAATCGGCGGCAAAGAAGCATCCTCTGAATTACAAGACGGCTACGCTTATTTAAAGGGCAGCTTCAAGGATACCGATATTCAGATCACCTTCGACATACCCGCTCATTTCACTTATGCGCATCCCAGCGTAAGGGCAGACGCAGGCAAAGTTGCCGTCGAAAAAGGCCCTCTCGTATATTGTCTTGAGGAAAAGGACAACGGCAATAAGCTTGCAAATCTCTATGTCGATACCACTGCACCTTTGCAGGAAGAATATGACAGTGCTTTGCTCGGCGGAACATGTACCATATCGGCAAAGGGAAAGCGAATTTCTTCTATGAAAGAAAACAGACAAGGGCTGTACTCTCAAGACCCGCCTTCCTTCGAGGAGACACTCCTCAAATTCGTTCCTTACTGCTACTGGAGCAACCGGGGAGCCGGAGAAATGTCCGTCTGGGTAAAATATTATAATAACTAATTTAGAGGAGGAACAAAGAATGGCAAAAGCAAAAATGATTATTGACAAGGATTTCAAGATTGCAGAGGTAGACAAGCGCGTGTATGGCTCTTTCATCGAACATCTTGGCCGTGCCGTTTATAACGGCATCTATCAGCCCGGACACAAAACGGCAGACGAAGATGGTTTTCGCAAAGACGTTCTGGAGCTGGTGAAGGAGCTGGAGGTTCCGATCATCCGCTATCCCGGAGGCAACTTCGTATCCAACTTCTACTGGGAGGACAGCGTAGGTCCGAAGGCCGGGAGGAAACCTCGTCTGGATCTCGCATGGCGCACTCTGGAAACCAACGAATTCGGTTTGGGAGAATTCGCGAAATGGTCAGAAAAGGCCGGTTCCGACATTATGATGGCAGTTAACCTCGGCACCCGTGGCATCAGCGACGCGCTGAATCTGTTGGAATATTGCAATCTGGACACCAATACCTATTACAGCGACCTCCGGAAGAGCCATGGCGCAGCTAAGCCCTACAACATCAAGACCTGGTGCCTCGGCAACGAAATGGACGGCCCGTGGCAGATGGGACACAAGACAGCGGCGGAATACGGCCGGCTTGCAGCAGAAACCGCAAAAGCCATGAAGACTATGGACGATTCCATCGAGCTGGTATCCTGCGGAAGTTCAAACGTTGAAATGCCCACCTTCCCCGAATGGGAAGCAGCGACGCTAGAGGAAACTTATGAATATGTAGACTACATTTCCCTTCATAATTATTACGGAAATGCAGAAAACGATACCGAGGATTTCTTCGCAAAAACTCAGGACCTGGAACGCTTCATCCACACTGTGATCGCTACCTGCGACTATATCAAGGCAAAAAAGCGCAGCAGGAAGACTCTGAATTTAAGCTTTGATGAGTGGAATGTATGGTTCCACTCCACAGAAAGCGACAGCGAAGAGATGAAGGAACGTCCGTGGCAGATAGCTCCTCATTTGCTGGAGGATATCTACAGCTTTGAGGACGCCATCCTGGTAGGTCTTATCCTGATTACTTTCCTGAAGCATGCAGACCGGCTGAAAATGGCTTGTCTGGCACAGCTCGTCAACGTAATCGCGCCTATCATGACAGAGAATGACGGCGGCGCCTGGAAGCAGTCCATTTACTATCCGTTCCTTCACGCTTCCAAATACGGACGGGGCACAGCTCTTCACAGCATCGTGAATTCTACAAAACACGACAGCAAGACCCATGAGGACGTTACCGACGTGGAGTCCATCGCCGTATATAACGAGGAAAAAGATGAAGTGACCATTTTTGCTGTAAACCGCAACGTGAAAGAAGACGCTTTGTTCGAAGCCGACGTAAAATGTTTCGAGGACTACCGCGTTCTCGAATATCTCGCTCTTGAAAGCGACGATATGAAGGTTGCCAACTCTATAACAGGTGAAAAGGTTTCTCCTAAAAACAGGACGGATTATGAATTGAAGGACGGCACTTTTACTGCAACTATGAAGAAGTGCTCCTGGAATGTTATCAGACTTGCTAAATAAGATACAAATAAAAATCTTTTAAAATATATTCCCCGGCAGAGCACAAATCTTCGCTTTGCCGGGGATGTCTTTTAGCATAATATGTTTATACTTCATTCGTCTCGTTTTCCAGAGCCGCTTTGACCGCTTCCTGTTTCGCCGCCTCGGGAACGATAATCGGACTATAATTAATACGAACGGAAATATCCTGATTGTAATTGCCGAAGGTTTTGCCGAATATGGTCAGACCTCCCACATGCTTCGCGTCGTCCTCCACCTCCAGTTTCAGCTTCATCGTGCTGCGGTAGTCCAGATTGAAGTCCTTGGTAGATACATCCGATACCTGAAGTCCGTCGATGAAGGTACCCTTTTTATTGATAACAAGAATTTTCAACAGGCCGTACTGATTCCAGTTCGGATACCACCAGTCGGGCGTGAATATCCCTCCTACATTGCCGAAATCTCCGGGGCTGGTCCACATCGCCACCTTCTTATCGTTGAGTATAAAAGAAATATCCGAAGGCCACACGTCATTTACTCCCGGCGCTTCCGAACAGAGCTCCAGAGATATGGTTATCTGGTCTATCTTCTGTTCAAAGGGAATGAAGTTGGGAATCACATACTCCACATATCCTCTCGTGAACCAGAGAATATCTGCATTGTACCTATCCGGATGAGCGAAATAGCGGGTATCGTCCACTTCTCCTATGATCGCAGTATTGGAAGCCAGTCCGCAGGTTGGATATACCTTATAATCAGAGAAATGCCCTACCTTTAAATCGGTCTGGTATACGTTCTTAAAATCCTCCTGAGAATCCATATCGATCAATATCTTATCCAGATGCACGGAGCATTTCTTCTGGTTGCCATGTCCTCTGGATTCGCTGGACACATTGATCAGTCCGCAGTCCTCCAGCTTCTTAATATGGCTGGTGAGCGCACCGTTAGTAATATTCAGCCTGCTTGCCAGCTCATTCATATTCATTCCATGATTTTCCAAAAGAATCTTTATAATTTCTATCCGGACTTCAGAACCCAGCGCTTTGAAAATTTCCAGTCCCTCATCCAGAGATTTGATATGCAGCATAGTCGTCTCCAATTTCTCTTCATGTTTTAGATTAAATTAAAATATTACACATTTTATTATATCATTTTAGAATAATTAGTCAATAATTACTGCATAAAAGTAATACAACTTAATAGATACAAGTAAATAAAGATTATCATAATAATTTAATGTCTTCTTGTAGCAGTATCCTGAAAGCAGAAATAGTCCGGCCTGTGTCTGGACTGCGTAAACTCGAACATCTGCCCGTCCGCGTTATAGGTCTGGCTGCTGATGACCGCCAGGCAGTTAAAGTCGTTCAGATTCAAGTATTTCTCGTCGATTTCCGTAACCCGCTCTACCGTCATGATTCTTTTGCTGGTCACAATGGACATCCCCAACTCATCCTCGATATAATCATAGATAGAATGGGCCGCGATTTCCTTCGTAAGTCCAGGAGTGGCGGATTTTAAAAAGGTGTTGATATCGAAAATCAGCGCCTTTCCGTCCAGATACCTGACGCGCTGTATGTAATACAGCTCGGAGCCTGCCGCAAAGCCGGTCTTCGCCTGAATATGCTTGTCCGCGACCAGCTCGGTAAACTGCACTACCATAGTAGAGTGCTCACAGCCGTTTCGAAGTGCCGATTCCTTAAAGGATTCGATTCCCCCTATGGTAAAGGTTGTCTGGCGGACCGGTTGATAAATCACGCGGACCCCCACTCCGTGAAGAGACTGTACATAGCCTTCCTCTGCCAGCATGGAAACTGCCCTTCTTATCGTATTTCTGGAGCAGTCGTAGGACTCCACCAGCATATTTTCAGAAGGGAGAAGCTGCTGAAACAGATACACCTGACTTTCTATTTTCGATTTTAGATCCTTATAAATGGATTGATATATAGCCTTTGGCATAAATCCTTGTGTTCTCCTTTACCATGGTTCATTTTCTACTTATTATAAATCATAACGGCAGGAAGTCAAGAAACGGAAAAATATCAAAGTAATCATAATAGAATGAAATAAAAAGCAAATAGAAGTTGACTTGTTTAAACAAGTGTGGTATAAGAATATTACAAGATACTTGTTTAAACAAGTTGCAAGGAGGAAACTTATGGGTAAGTATGAAAATGACGCAAAAGAACTTTTGAGGCTGGTCGGGGGAAAAGAAAATATTGCAGCCGTGTCGCATTGCATGACGCGCATGCGCTTCGCCCTTAACGACCCGTCACTGGCGGACATCAAGGCGATTGAGGCAATGAAAGCGGTAAAGGGAAGCTTTACACAATCCGGACAGTTTCAAGTCATCATAGGAAATACGGTAGCTGATTTTTATAACGATTTCACTGCGGTCGCCGGTGTGGAAGGCGTGTCCAAAGACGATGTCAAAAATGCTGCAAAGAAGAATCAGAACGCACTGCAGAAAATCGTAACGGCAATATCGGAAATCTTTGCCCCACTCATTCCTGCCATTATTGTCGGCGGTCTTATTCTGGGCTTTCGAAATTGTATTGACAGCCTGTATCTTTTTGAAAACGGCACGAAGACGCTGTGTGACATCAGCCAGTTCTGGGCAGGGCTGGATCATTTCCTCTGGCTCATCGGCGAAGCCGTGTTCCATATGCTCCCGGTAGGTATCTGCTGGTCGGTAACGAAGAAAATGGGAACGACACAGATGCTCGGCATCGTGCTTGGACTGACGCTGGTTTCCGGTCAGCTCCTGAATGCCTATGGTGTAGCGTCCACGGCTGCAGCGGATATTCCAGTTTGGGATTTCGGTTTTATCAAAGTGAATATGATCGGTTATCAGGCCCAGGTTATTCCGGCTATCTTGGCTGCCTTTACACTCGTTTATCTGGAAAAGTTTTTCAGGAAGGTTTCCCCGCAGGCCGTATCGATGATTGTAGTGCCGTTCTGCTCTCTCGTACTGGCAGTTATGGCTGCACACTTCGTCTTAGGACCTATCGGATGGAAAATAGGTTCTGTTATCTCCAGCGTAGTATATGCGGGAATCACCGGTCCGTTTAGAGTTATTTTCGGAGCTGTTTTTGGTTTTGTATATGCTCCTTTAGTTATTACCGGCTTACATCATATGACAAATGCTATCGATTTACAGCTTATCGCTGATTATGGCGGAACGATGCTGTGGCCGATGATCGCACTTTCCAATATTGCACAAGGGTCTGCAGTTCTTGGGATGATGCTGCTTCAGAAAAAAAATGCAGAAGCGCAGGAAGTAAATGTGCCGTCTTGTATTTCTTGTTATTTAGGAGTCACGGAACCGGCTATGTTTGGTGTTAACCTGAAATATATGTTTCCTTTTATCTGCGGGATGATCGGATCTGCCCTGGCGGCAATTGTTTGTGTGGCTACCGGAACTACGGCTAATGCTATCGGCGTGGGAGGTCTTCCGGGGATTCTATCCATACAGCCTAAGTATATGCTCTCTTTTGCTGTATGTATGGCAATCGCTGTTGCAGTACCCTTTACTTTGACTGCTATTTTGGGAAAGAAAAAAGGAACAACGTAATTTTATAAAACTGGCAAAGGTCACGAGCATCACAATTGCCAGTATCGGAAACAGAATGTGAGAAAGGAATGGTTGTCTATATGATGGATTTTCATGACAAAGTCATTTATCAGATATATCCGAAGTCTTTTATGGATTCTGATGGAGACGGTGTTGGGGACTTGCGCGGAATTATAGATAAGTTGGATTATTTACAATACCTTGGCGTGGATTACATATGGCTGACTCCGTTTTTCATATCGCCCCAGCGGGACAATGGGTATGATGTCGCTGATTACCGCAGCGTGGATGCTGCCTTCGGTAATATGGAGGACCTGGAGGAATTGATTTCACAGGCGGATGGACGCGGCATTGGGGTAATGCTGGATATGGTGTTTAATCATACTTCTACGGAGCATGAATGGTTTCAGCGTGCTTTAAAGGGCGAGAAGGAATATATGGATTATTATATATTCAAGGACGGAAGTTCTGAACACATTCCTACTAACTGGGAATCAAAGTTCGGAGGTCCATCATGGGAATATGTCCCTAACCTGGGAAAGTGGTATCTGCATCTGTTCGATAGAACTCAAGCTGATTTGAATTGGGAAAATCCTAATGTACGAGAAGAGCTGAAGGAGGTTCTGCGGTTCTGGAAGAGAAAGGGCATCAAAGGGTTCCGGTTTGATGTGGTAAACCTGATTTCCAAGCCGGAGGTTTATGAAGATGATACGGAAGGAGACGGAAGGCATTTCTATACCGACGGGCCCCATGTGCATGAGTTCTTGCAGGAGATTGTAAGGGATGCCGGAATCGAGAATATGGTTACGGTGGGAGAGATGTCTTCCACGTCTATCGCGAGCTGTATACGGTATTCCAACCCTGACGAAAGGGAATTATCCATGTGCTTTAATTTCCATCACCTTAAGGTGGACTATAAGGACGGGAACAAGTGGGAATTGATGCCGCCGGATATTCAGGCTTTGAAAAGGCTGTTCAGGCAATGGCAGCTCGGTATGCAGGAACACGGTGGCTGGAATGCGGTATTCTGGTGTAATCACGATCAGCCCAGAATCGTATCCCGATTTGGAGATGACGGACGTTACTGGAAAGAATCCGCTAAAATGCTGGCCGCCAGCATACACCTTCTGCGCGGCACTCCCTATATTTATCAGGGAGAGGAGCTGGGTATGACTAATCCTTACTTTACCCATATCGGGCAGTATCGAGATGTGGAAAGTCTGAACTATTATGAGATACTGCTTCAGGAAGGTAAGACAGAGAAAGAAGCTCTTCAGATTCTCGCTTCCAGATCCCGGGATAACGGCCGTACCCCCATGCAATGGTCGTCAGAACCCAATGCAGGTTTTTCCGGGACAACGCCATGGATTTGCGTAACGAATAATTACAAGCAAATCAATGCGGAAGCGGAAAAAGAAGATGAAGCCTCCATTCTCGCCTATTACAGAAAGCTGATTCGGCTTCGCAAGGAAAAACGGGCGATAGCTGACGGAAAAATCGATTTTCTGTTCGAGGAAACACCTTATTTATTTGCTTATCGCAGATATATGGAATGTGAAAGCGCATCCGGAGAAGAGCTTCTTGTATTAAATAATCTCGGCAAAGAACCGGTTGTTCTCGATACGGCGAAACTGGAAACGGATAAATACAAACTCCTTCTAGGTAACTATGAAGAAACGAAGGCCGGCATACCGCAGGTACTTCGCCCTTACGAAAGCTTACTATTCGAAAAATTTTAATCGGTAAAAGCCGGACGGATTGAATGCGTTTTGCATATCAATTTATCCGGCTTTTCAGTTTGTTTCAAACTATTGCGATACTGTAAATAATGAATAGAAGAAGCCTTTTCTCTCCATTAGCTCTGCAAAGCTTCCTTCCTCCTCCACCATTCCGTTCCTGAGGACAAAGACTTTATCGTATTTACGAAGTAACGCTTCCTCCAGTCTGTGAGTTACGACGATGCGCGTCAAGCCCGAAATATCCAGAATAGAATTGCTCACGGCAAAGGCTGTCTTCGCATCGAGAGCGGCAGTAGCTTCATCCACCAGCATCACCGGCGTACCGCGAAGCAGACAGCGGGCGATAGAAATACGCTGGCGTTCGCCGCCGGACAGTCCGCTCCCATTCTCTCCGCAGGCATAGTCCTTTCCCCTCTCGGCGATAAACGGGGCTAAACCGGACATATTCACCGCATCGCGAAGCTCCTCTTCCGTAAATTCCCTGAACATCGTGATATTATCTTTCACAGTGCTGTTGAACACGAAAACGTTCTGCTGAACGATGGAAACGATGTCGTACAGCGAAGCGGATGCTATCTCACGAAGCTCACTGCCGTCAAACAGAATCTCCCCTTCATAGTCCTCTCTGCTTCCCATTAAAAGGTTGAGCAGCGTGGACTTGCCGCTTCCCGATCCTCCTACGACGGCATAGCTTTTGCCCGCCTCGAAGCATATGTCGATTCCTTGAAGCACAGGAGCGTCCTTCTCGTAGGAAAAAGACAAACCTTTCAGCTCTATCCCGCGTGCAAGTACAGGCTCCATCTCTTCTCCGGTCTTGCGGACATTGGAGCGGATGGCGGCAGCCAGCTTGTCGATCAGAGCATACGCAGCCTTTCTGTTTGCGAGAATCTGGGGTACATCGGCAATAGGTGTAAGCACATAATTCATGAGCTGTACGAAGACAATGACTACACCCGCCGTAACACCACGTCCGGTAAGGGCCAGATATGCTCCGAACAAAAACACGCCGAATTGCGCTATGATACCGGCTACGAATCCAATAGTCTGAATGACGGTTTCCGTCCTTCGCCTCCTGCATTTGGCCTCCTCAGCCGCCGAATTGCTTTTAGCAAAAAGCCGGAAAACCTCGCGTTCGGCCTTAAAGCTTTTAATGACGGAAAATCCGGACAGCATATCCTTTATCATTCCGATAAAACTCTCATTTCTATCAGAGACCTGTTTTTCCTGCATTGCGAGACGGTTTCCCGTAAGAACAGAGGCAATTACCGGAAAGAAGGAAAGCAGAAAGGCTACCAGTGTCAGAAACGGACTGTAATACAGCATAAGGGCAAAGGCTCCTGCAAACATGAGCAGCTCCTGAACCAGCGTAAATATTTTGGCAAGATAATTGTTCTCAATACTGGTGGCATCGTTGGACAGCGCCGAAATATATATGGAGGTGTTCTCGCCGGTAAAGGCATTAATATTCTTCTTTGCCATTTCCTCGAACGCATAATCCTTGTATTGCCGCATGGCGTTCTTTATGAATAGAGGACGGACATAATATTCCAGAACCGAAACCATAACAATACCTGAAACGATAACCAATAAGATCATGGCAAGCTGCAAAAGCGAAAATGTTCCGGCATCTCCCGACGCGGTATCGATGATTTGCTGCATCAGCCATGAAACCACCAGGTTTCCTAAGGCTGTCAAAACCGAGGCGGTTATTGCGGCGACGAAGCTCCATTTGTTATGTCTATAAAACTGCTTGGTAAATTCTTTGCGGTGCGTGACAAGTTCATTATTTTTCTTCATTTTCAATTTTCCTCCAAAGTTTGGTGAAAATCGGTCTCGTTCTTTCATCCGAAGTCAGAGCCTTCTCAATGCCGCTCATTGCGGTCTCGCCGAAACTATCACCGACAGTATGGGTCTTTCCATAGTAGAATTTAATATTTTTAATATTGTAAGCCTGCATGTTATCGAAGGACTGCGAAGCATCGAAGGCTCGTGCCATCTCCACCGCCCGCCTTAAATATTCTTCCGCAGTTTCTACATCGTTCATTATTGCAGCAACCTGCGCACAGCCGGAAAGCAGTATGACCTGCATCTTATCCAGATAGGATACCTTGTTCGGAAGTTTCAGTCCTTCCAATACTCCGTACAGCCAAAGGAAGGCTTCTATTGACTGTTTCTCATCACCCTTGCTGTCAAAGCAGCCGCAAAGACCTATTATCGTTTGAAATAGTCCCATTACGCAGTCCACAAGATTCTCAGAAAGATACGGAAGTGCCTCTTCGCACCGTTCGCTTTGAGAAAGAAGCATCCCGATCAGCCCGTTATTAATTCCACAAGCGTTATACTTTTTCAGAGTGTCCAGAGCCGGCTCTATCTCTCCCAGCGCCACATATACCTGGCCTATGTTGATCTGAAGCGACAGCTCACTTATCCCTTCGTCAGTATTCTGCGAAATTAACCCACATGCCCGTCCATACAGCTCAAGTGCCTTATGCAGCGCCGATTTATCGTTTCTTTCCACCCCTGCCAACTGAAACAGGTCGGCGCTCTGGTAAACGACATCGAAGCTATTAGGATACCGCTGCAGGGCTTTCTCGGCTTCCGAAATCCCTTCCTCGATTTTTCTGGCAACGCGAAGCTCGTAAATCCTCTCCGCCGCAAGCTTCATGGTTCTGCAATTGAGCTGGTATCCCAGAAGTACATCCACGGATATTTCAAAAAGATCTGCCAGCTCTGGAAGCATTCCGATATCCGGATTGGAAAAGCCGGATTCCCATTTCGATACTGCTCCAACAGTAACTCCCACCGCTTCGGCTAACTGCTCCTGTGTCAGACAAAGCTCCTTTCGGTAATGACGAATGTTTTCACCAATTGTGATTTTCATAATAATAGCTTACCTTTCTCCACGTTCTGCATGCTTTTGGTGGACATGAACTTATGCTGAAAAGCTTTTTGCTTCTCGCTTTTTCGATTCTCACAGCATTATTATAAAGTTCTCTTACGTGCATTGGAAGATACTTACTGTAAAAATAGTAAAATTATTTTTTTACTGTTAGTATAATTTTATATATTGTTTAATTCCACCACATACCTCTCATACGCTTTCCCCTTGTCCTCTACACTGTCCCTTCTCACGAAACCAAGCTTTGTACACAGCCTGACGGAGGCCTCATTTCCCTTTTTAATCAGAGCCTGTACTTCCTCGAATCGCAGTTCCACTTTCCCGTATTCGAGGATGGCATGACAAACCTCATAAGCATAACCTTTATGCTGATAAGGAACGGCAATTACAAAACCCAGCTCGGGGATATCAAAGCCTTCCCGCCAACTGATTCCCGCCCGCCCGATGATCGTTTTGCTTTCCTTACCGACAATACTCCAGAGACCATAGCCATAGAATCCATAGATTTTTTTTATGTATTCCCTGGTATATTCCCGCTCCTCCTCCGGCTCCTTGAATAAATCTTCCATATAAAATGTAATGGACGGTTCCTTGTATATTCGGTAAAAAGCGTCCACATCCTCCACAGTCATCTCTCTGATGACACATCGCTTCGTCTCCAGAATTGTCCACGGCTTCCCCGACAAGCGCATGTACGCCATAGCAAAGGAATCGAAGGTAAGCTCCTCGATATCTGTTATCGCGTATAGGGCCGCCGACAAGTCCTGCTCCTTGTTTCCTTCGTGCAAGAGAACGATTACATAGTATCCGCTTTGTTTTAACGCCTGCAAAGTCTCCTCTTTGTCCGTCACGAACAAAGCATTCTCTTTATCATACGCTGCTTGTCCGCCTTCTGTATGCGGCGGCTTTTCTATAATGATCCTGTCACCGTCTTCGCCGAAGTTCCTCTTCATTTGCTCTATCGCTAGTATCTGGCTCTCATCAGCAACAAGAAAAACTATTTCCTTTAACATATCTCCCCCTATTTACTATCCGTCCATTATAGGCTAGAATAAAACATGCAAATATTATAAAACAAATTATCACAGAAGGGAAGTAAAGCAATGGCACAAAATCCTATTGTTACATTTACTATGGAAAACGGCGACGTAATCAAGGCGGAGTTATATCCCGAAATCGCACCCGAAAGCGTTAATAATTTTATCAGCTTAATTAACAAGAATTTTTATGATGGACTCATTTTCCACAGAGTTATCCGCGGCTTTATGATTCAGGGCGGAGATCCTGAAGGAACTGGAATGGGAGGCCCGGGCTACAGCATCAAGGGCGAATTCAACCAGAACGGTGTTGCCAATGATCTGAAGCATACGGAGGGAGTTCTCTCTATGGCGAGAAGCATGCACCCCGACTCCGCAGGCTCGCAGTTCTTCATTATGCATAAGAATTCTCCTCACCTTGACGGTTCTTATGCCGCGTTCGGAAAAGTAATTGAGGGATTGGAATATGTAAATAAAATCGCTGAAACGAACACAGATCGCTCCGATCGTCCGACAGACCCTCAGATCATGAAAACGGTTACTGTCGAAACCTTCGGAGAAGTTTATCCCGAACCCCAGAAAATTTAAATACTATTCAAGAAGTTTTCAGTAATTTAATTTAATATCTTTCAAATTGTTGGACGAGATTGGCACTTTTGTGCCTTCTCGTTCATAGTTTATTCATATTTATTTTAAAAAAACTTCAATTCCACAACATTCTTTAGACATTTCTTTTAGCTATACTATCAATATAAGATACAGCAAGAACAAAAAAGCCAATAACAGTTAATTGATTTATTAAATAACTTTTTCATAATAAGTGCCAAGTAAAGACTTCTTTACTTGGCATCCTCCCTTTTCAGGGGTAATATACCTTTTTATAAGTTTATTATAAGAACTATAAAATGAGCCGGCATCGAATCCATAAATTCGATGCCGGCTCGTTCTTAGCCGAAGCATATTTTTAACTAAAATTTGTTCCTTATGCTGAAGCTTGGTTTTTAAGCCGAAGCTTGCCTTTTAAGCTTTGTTTACAGAACCAAACAGCTCCATTTTTTCTTTAACGGTAGCCTTGATAGCCTCAAAGCCCGGAGCGAGAAGCTTACGAGGGTCGAAGCCTTTGCCCTGAAGGTCTTTTCCTTCTTCGATGTATTTACGTGTAGCCGCTGCAAAGGACAGCTGGCATTCCGTATTAACGTTGATCTTAGCAACGCCGAGAGAGATAGCCTTTTTGATCATGTCAGCCGGGATTCCCGTACCGCCGTGAAGAACGAGAGGCATGTCTCCTGTCAGCTTCTGGATAGCATCCAATGTCTCGAAGGAAAGTCCCTGCCAATTTTCAGGATATTTGCCGTGAATATTGCCGATACCTGCTGCCAGAAAATCGATGCCGAGGTCAGCAATCGCTTTACACTCCTGAGGATCCGCACATTCACCTGCACCGATAACGCCGTCTTCTTCTCCGCCGATAGAACCAACTTCAGCTTCGATAGAGATTCCCTTTGCGTGAGACGCCGCAACTAATTCCGTCGTCTTTTCTACGTTCTCAGCGATCGGATAATGAGAACCGTCGAACATTACGGATGAAAAGCCTGCTTCGATGCACTTATAGCAGTGATCGTAGCTGCCGTGATCCAAGTGAAGAGCAACGGGAACTGTAATATTCAAGCCTTTGATCAAACCGTTCACCATGCCAACTACCGTATCATATCCGCCCATGTATTTTCCTGCTCCTTCGGATACACCGAGAATAACAGGAGAATTGTTTTCCTGAGCTGTCAAAAGAACTGCTTTTGTCCACTCAAGGTTGTTGATGTTGAACTGTCCTACCGCATAATGGCCGGCTTTTGCTTTTTGAAGCATTTCTGTAGCTGAAACTAACATTTTATTTACCTCCATATAATAAATTTATCAAATTCACCGAACCTATTATACCCCATTCACGCCAAAAAGGAAACATTAAAGCTATAAAAAATGTGTAAAATAGGGAAAAATGCGAAAACAGGCATCTTTCAGACAATCCCCCGATTAAAAAAGCGTTATCATTCGAATCCGTCTCTATTTTACCGGCCCTTCTATCCTGGCCGCATTCTTTCCCGGCACCCTGATTCTCACCGCCTGTTTCATATTATGAATGCTCACACTTTTATGATTCCCGCCGAATTCCCCATCCAAGGTCCATGGAATCTCACTATCGGATTCAAAAGTAACCGACGACGTTTTAAAACAATACATATAATCCGTATTGATATTCCGGTTCAAAAGGGCCGCCATAATATTATTGAGTTCCAAAGGATTAGAAGGCATCTTAATCAAGGTCACCTCGAACTCCCCGTCATCCAGTTCCACATATTTGCCGGTAATCCGCTTAAAGCCTCCCACCGAAATGGAATTGGTCACCATACCGAAGATGAACTCCTCCTCCAGTGTCACGTCGTCGTATCTGACCTTAAGCTTATAGGATTTGATGCTTGGTATTCTCTTCATTCCTTCCAGAATATACGCCATATGCCCGAGCACATTTTTCACATCCTGACTGGTCCCGTAGGACACGTCTGTAAAAAGTCCGAACGCCGCAATATAGACAAAGCTTTCCTTATTGAAAGCTCCTACATCACAAGCGTAATCCTTCCCCTTTACGATGGCCTGTGCCGCCTTCAGCATATCCTTGGGTATTCCGAGGCTTTCCGCGAAATCGTTGGTGCTGCCTGCCGGAATATAGCCGATAGGAATCTGTTTTGTGCTGCGAAGCATACCGTTTACCACCTCATCCAATGTGCCGTCACCGCCGCAGCAAACGAGAATGTCATATCTGTCCTTCTTATTCTGAACTGCACATACCGCGTCCCCCTCGCACTGCGTGGGATATACGGCAACCTCATATCCGGCCTTAACGAATACGTCTATGATGTCCTGGAGCTTATTTCTAATCTTCGCCTTCCCCGAACGGGGATTAAATACAAAAAGCATCTCTTTATCAGTCATATCGTTCCCCTTTTCAATCCTAAATTTCACAAAGTTGAAAGCTGCAAGCGTCAAAATGAAGTTTTATCGCATTTTGTGTACATCATGTCACAGCTTAGCCAAAGGTTAAACTGTAACACTAAATCGGAGCATCCTAAGATGCTCCGCGTTAAGTCATTATTCTCTATGGAGGCAACGAGCCAAATGGTCAAGCTAGCATGCCCGTTCGGCGACTGCCGTGGATCATATATGAAATTTTAGCTTACTTTTCCTTTTAATAAATACTCTTCGATATCCGCTACTGCCTGCGTCTCATCCTGACCGTCGGCAATAACCGTTACCGTTTCACCGCTATCAAGCCCTAAGCTCATCATACCCATGATGCTCTTCGCATTCACCTTTTTTCCTTCGGATTCAATGTAAACGGAGCAGGCATGCTTACTTGCCACCTGTACCAATACTGCCACCGGTCTAGCCTCTAACCCTGTAGGCAATTGAATCTTCATCACTTTCTCAATCATAACGTCTCCTCCTTTTTAACTTCTAAGCCTGTCAGCCAGCTCACTTAATTTCCTAAGTCTATGGTTCATCCCCGATTTTCCAACCGGAGGTTCTAAGATTTGTCCTAATTCCTTTAATGTTGCATCCGGATATTCTAATCTTATTTGTGCCGCTTCTCTTATGTTATCTGGTAGATTCTGAAATCCATAATGATCCCTAATCAGGAGGATGTCCTCTATCTGTTTGGATGATGCGTTTACCGTCTTGGTAATATTAGCCGTTTCGCAATTTACCTTCCTATTTATGGAACCTCGCATTTCCTTTATAATCCTGTAATTCTCGAAATTCATAAGGGAAACATGGGCTTCCATGATATTTAATAAATCTGCTATGCTGGCGCCTTCTTTTAAGTACACCACATAATATTTCTTTCTTATTACGATTTTTGCCTCCACTTGAAAGCTCTGTATCAGAGATTGAAGGCGAACAGCTTGTTCTTCATAGGAACAGACAAATTCTAAATGATAGCTTTTTTCCGGGTCGCTCATGGAACCCGTGCAAAGAAAAGTTCCCCGCAGAAATGCCCTTTTACAGCAGGAATTTTTGATTAACAACGGATTTACTCCGTTCTCCGTAGCCTTTCGAATTCCGTTTTTCTCATACATTTTAACAGCCTGAAGAACTTTATCAACCCGTTCTCTTCCCGTAAACAACGTAATATATGTATGATTTCTATACTCCTCCAAAAGCTCTTTAAAAGCGATATCAGTATATATATTAAAGGTTTTCTTCAATAATGTAAAGACCTTTCTGATAACTGCCTCATTTTCTGTCTGAAGGCAGAGCCTCATATCCGATTCCGGACTGCCCTCTAATTTGCCAAAGAAGCTGATAATCGCCGCCAGTTCTGCCAGCTGGCAATGCCTGGACGGACTTACATTCCTTGATAATTCTTCTTTTACTTCCGCGGAAAAAGACATAATTATGCCCCCTGCTTCACATCTCTGTGATAAATCTTAAGTCCATAATTTCCCTGATTCTTCATACGCTTGTACAATTCGTTCGCCAGCGTCACGCTTCTGTGTTTTCCGCCGGTACAGCCTATTCCTATTACCAGCTGGTATTTTCCTTCCTTCACATAATTCGGGATTAAAAATAGAATCATATCCTCCAGCTTCTGTAGAAATTCCTCTGCCTCGGGAAAGCTCA
Source organism: Kineothrix sp. IPX-CK (assembly GCF_039134705.1). NCBI lineage: Bacteria > Bacillati > Bacillota > Clostridia > Lachnospirales > Lachnospiraceae > Kineothrix > Kineothrix sedimenti. The sequence continues at coordinate 4,128,450 of NZ_CP146256.1, forward strand.
TGACGTATTCTTGAATCGCCGGATCGTTGCCGGTCTGGTGCTTCAGCTCATCGATATAATAAGGGTTCGGCAGGAAGCGGACATCGAAAACTAAATCGGCGTCTGCCGGCATGCCGTTTTTAAAGCCGAAGGAAAGAATCGTCACCATAAGGCTGTTATATTCCTCGTTCATAACAAATATCCTATCGATTTCTTCCTTCAGTTCTCTAGTCAGTACATTTGAGGTATCCAGTACGTAATCCGCATGTTCTTTCACCGTCTTAAGAATATCTCTTTCCTTATGAATGCCGTCCTCCACCCGTCCCTCAGGGGAAAGGGGATGCATCCGCCTCGATTCCTTATAGCGTTTTAACAGCACCTGTTCCGAAGCATCCATAAACAGGATTTCATATAAATAACCGTTTTTCTTCAGGTTCTCTAACGTCTTCCAGACCTCTTCGAAGGGCTGATCCGCACGGACATCCAAGCCCAACGCGACCTTATTGATTTCCGAGTTGGGAGTAGCGATTAACTCTACAAATTTTTCTATCAAAGGAACGGGCAGATTATCCACACAATAGAAGCCTGCGTCCTCCAGCATCTTAAGAGCCGTTCTCTTTCCGCCGCCGCTCATTCCGGTCACTACCACGAATCTCATATGCTTTTCCTCCGTATTTAAAAGTCTCCCAGGTAAATAACTTCCCTTTCCAGCGTCACGCCGGACAGCTCCTTCACGCGCTCCTGCACGGTCTCGATGAGCTTGCGCACATCAGCCGCGGTAGCGTCTCCTGTATTCACTATAAAACCGCAGTGCTTATCGGATACCATCGCTCCGCCTATCCGATATCCCTTAAGGCCTGCATCCATGATCAGCTTGCCTGCAAAATGTCCCTCAGGGCGTTTAAATGTGCTTCCCGCGCTGCCCAATTCCAAAGGCTGCTTCTCCTGACGCCTTGCCGCCAAATCCTCCATTTTGCTCTTTATTTCTTCCTTATCGCCTGCAGAAAGCTTAAGTACCGCTTCCGTAACGATAAAGGGGCGGTTCTTGATTACACTGGTGCGGTAGCCGAATTCCATCGTATCGTTATCCAGCGTCATTATTTCTCCGCTTCTGTCCATGACCTCCACGGTTTCCACTATCTGTTTCATTTCGCCATCATAGGCTCCGGCGTTCATTACTATGCCGCCGCCGATCGTTCCCGGTATGCCCGAAGCGAACTCCATACCGGTCAGCCCATGGGCCAGTGCCTCCTGCGCCGCACTGGATATGAGCACTCCCGCGGGAACACGCATTTTTTCCCCCTCCACCGACATGCTTCCCATCTCGCTGCCAATCTTAACAACAATGCCTGAATATCCTCTATCTCCCACTAACAGATTGCTGCCGTTGCCGAGTATAAAATAGTCCTGCCCGGTAGCCTGCAAAATAGGCACCAGCTTCAATAGCTGCTCTTTGCTTTCTATTTTCACTAAGCATTTAGCCTTTCCGCCTACACGAAAAGTAGTATGACTGCTCATGGGTTCATCGAATAATATGTTCTCCTGAGGCACTATCTGCTTTATATAATTGTAAATTGATGAATTCACCTTAAGACCCCTGCCTGTTTTTTATTATGGTATGTAGCTGACTGCCATCTTATTCCAACACAAGCTTGGCTGCTCCATAAATTCCGGCGTCGTTCCCCAGCGTCGCCAATGCAAACTCTACGTTTTTACAGCCTTTAAACACTGTTTTGTTAAAATATGGTTTTATATAATCGAATAAAATATCCCCGGCTTTTGATACGCCGCCTCCGATAACGAAAATCTCCGGGTTCACCACTCCTGCGATAACTCCCAGACCCTTTCCCAGATATTCTCCGAATTTTTCCGCTATCTGAATGGCTACCGCATCGTTTTCCTTTACCGCATCGAAAACAGCCTTTGCCGAAAGTGCTTCCACCGGTCTGTTCCGCAAGATGCTGGGCTCCGAAGTAGCCTCCAGGGCTCTCCTTGCCAGTCTTACTACACCGGTAGCGGAAGCATATTCTTCCAGACATCCTGTATTGCCACAGCCGCACACCTCTGTTTCACCATCCTGCACGTGGATATGTCCGATTTCACCGCCCCCTCCGTTAGCGCCCGTTAAAATCTCTCCGTTTACAATGATTCCGCCGCCTACGCCCGTTCCGAGGGTTACAGCAACCAGATTCTTACAGCCTTTTCCGCCGCCCTTCCACATCTCGCCCAGAGCGGCAACATTAGCATCATTTCCTGCCTTTACTTTCATATCGAGAAGTCCAGCCAAGGTATCCCTGATACTGAAGGTTCCCCAGCCAAGGTTCACGGCAACATATACCGTACCCTCTGCATCGATCGGACCGGGAGCTCCCAATCCTACGCCGATGACCTCGTCCCTGGGAATACTCTTCTCTTTCATCTTTCGCTGAATACTCTCAGCTACGTCGGGAAGAATCTTTTCCCCTCCATTCTCCGTCTTTGTGGGCACTTCCCATTTATCCAGAAGTTCTCCGTCCTTATTAAAAAGTCCTAATTTTATCGTGGTTCCTCCCACATCTACGCCAAACACATATTTACTCATCCCAGCTTATCCCTTCTCGGTTATTCCTCATCATCTTCGTCTCTGCGCCTTGCCAGAGAGTTCTGCACGCGGGTATAAAGCTCCTGCGCCGCATTATAGCCCATTTTCTTCTGTCTGTGGTTAGCCGCTGCCGATTCACAGATAATCGCCAGATTACGTCCCGGCCTTATAGGAATATTATGGCATACTATCTTATTTCCCAGATATTCGGTATGTTCCTCTTCCAGTCCAAGCCTATCGTATTCCTTATCTTTATCCCAGTCTTCCAACCGGATTACCAAATCGATGCTCTGGGTATCCTTTACGCTGGATACACCGAACAATGACTTTACATCAACGATTCCGATTCCTCGCAGCTCTATAAAATGCTTCGTAATATCGGGGGCGGAACCGATCAAAGTATCATCGCTTACTTTTCTGATCTCTACTACATCATCCGTTACAAGCCGGTGGCCCCTCTTGATCAGCTCCAGTGCCGCCTCCGACTTACCTATACCGCTTTCGCCCGTAATCAGCACGCCTTCGCCGTACACGTCTACAAGAACACCATGAACGGAGATACACGGTGCCAATTTCACATTCAGCCACCGGATAATCTCGGCAGTAAAATTGGAGGTCGCCTTCTTCGTCATAAGGATAGGTACCTCATGCTTCAGCGCTACTTGTAAAAAGAAGGGGTCAGGCTGCAGCTCTCGGCAGAAGACAATGACCGGAATATCGCACGAAAGAAGCTTGTTGTAAACCTCTTCCTTATATCCCTGCGTCAACCCCTGCATGTACGTATATTCCACAAATCCGATAATCTGCAGACGGGTGGCCTCGAAATGCTCAAAATAACCTGCCATCTGTAAAGCCGGTCTGTTGATGTCCGGCTGGGTAATTTTCACCTTCGAAATATCCAGCTCCGGCGTCAGATTCTCAAGCTTCATTTTGTCGATAATCTCTTTTAGACTTACACTTGCCATAACCTTCTCCTTTTTCCTCAATATAGTATCTTATACCATCTCAATACTTAATATTCTATAAATTCTAACATAGAAACTTCACAATATCAATAAACGAACTCGGAAAACGTTACTGTGTAAACAGTAACCGAAAAACACTGCCTGCCTATTCCTGATGGAAAAATCCATAGATGCCCTCCGCAATATGAAGAGGTATCTCCGGCACACGGGAAAGTGTCTGCGCATCGGCGGACTTAATCTCATCGATAGATTTAAAGTGGCGCATCAGTGCCTTTCTTCGGGAAGGTCCCACTCCGGGAATGTCGTCCAACACTGATTTCACCTGCGACTTGCTGCGTAGAGAACGGTGATATTCTATGGCAAAGCGGTGAGCCTCGTCCTGCACTCTCGTAATCAGTTTAAACCCTTCGGAGTTTCTGTCAATAGGAATTTCTTCATTATTGTAATATAGTCCCCTAGTCCGGTGATTATCGTCCTTTACCATGCCGCAGACCGGAATGGAGATGCGAAGCTCCTTAAGTACCTCTAATGCGATATTCACCTGCCCCTTTCCACCATCCATAAGTATCAGATCGGGAAATTTGGTAAAGCTGCCGAACTCCTTCTCCATTTCCTTCATATCCAATTCCTTTTGCTCCGCCATTCCGTGTACGAAACGCCTGGTAAGCACTTCCTTCATGCACGCATAATCATCGGGACCCGAAACCGATTTTATACGGAATTTGCGGTAGTCGCTCCTTTTGGGCTTTCCCTTTTCATAAACAATCATAGAGCCTACATTGGCAAATCCACTGATATTAGAAATATCGTATGCTTCCATACGCACGATTCCCTGGACGCCGATTAACGAAGCTATTTCCTTCACAGCACCGATAGTCCTGCCTTCCTCCCGCTTTATCTTCTCTTTATCCTGACTTAAGACGAGGGCTGCATTCTTCCCTGCAAGCTCCACCAGCTTTTCCTTGGCACCTTTTTTGGGGATCCTGATGTAGACACGACTGCCCTTTCTGGCTGTCAGCCATTTCTCCAGCACCTCGATATCCTCAATTTCCTCCTGGAGCATAAGCTCCTTGGGAATGAAAGGCGTTCCCGCATAGAACTGCTTTACGAAATCAAGAAGTACCTGTGATTTCCCATTTCCTGACACATGCGTCATATAGAAATGCTCTCTCCCTATTAATTTCCCGTTTCGAATAAAAAATACTTGCACCACCGCATCATTTTCATCCAGAGCAAGGGCTATAATATCCTTATCTTCTCCGTAGCTGTCCGTAATCTTCTGCTTCTGCGCAACCTGCTTCACGCTGTTATACAAATCTCTGTATTTTACCGCTTCCTCGAACTCCATGCTGTCGGAAGCCTCCTGCATCTTTCTTTCCAGTTCTTTCAAAATAGGATTATAATTCCCATTCAGGAAATCCAATGCCTTATCTACCTGCTCCCGGTACTGCTCCTGCGTCACATATTCTTGGCAAGGGGCTGAGCACTGCTTGATATGATAATTCAGGCAGGGCCTTTCCTTCCCGCAGTCTCTCGGAAGATTTCTGTTGCAGGTACGCAGAAGGTAGAGCTTGTTGATCAGATCTATCGTATCCTTCACCGCCGTCGCGCTTGTATATGGGCCGAAATAACGGGAACGGTCCTTTTTCATCTCTCTGGAAAAAAGCACGCGGGGAAACGCCTCTCCGGCTGTCACCTTTATATAAGGATAGGTCTTGTCATCCTTAAGCATGGTGTTATAGCGGGGGCTGTATTCTTTTATTAAATTATTTTCAAGCACCAGAGCTTCCAGCTCGGAATCGGTTATGATATATTCGAATCTGGCTATCTGAGTCACCATCTTGTCGATTTGGGGTCCTCGGCCGATATTCTTACGGAAATATGACCTGACACGGCTGTGCAGGTTAATCGCCTTCCCCACATAGATAATAACGTCCTTCTCATCGTGCATGATATATACGCCCGGCTTTACCGGCAGTTTTTTTAATTCCTCATCAAAATCAAACATCTCTCACCCACAATTTCAATAACGCACAAAAAGGTTCTTTTTTATGAGTGCGAAACACTCACCTAGAACCTTTTGCGTTTTTATTTCTGTTCGTCTATTTTATTTTGCAGTTCCTCTGCGAAATTACCGTTTTTGATGGAGTCGCCATTCTTTACAAAGTCTCCGGACGCATTGGAGAAACGTCCTACCGGACTTCCATAAGCAGGTGCCTCTTTTTCCGGCTCCCTCATAGTCTCCTCTTTCGCCTTCTTCGCCTCGTATTCCGGCGGTAAGACCATATTGTCTTTTTTTATAATGACTTTTCCATCTTCCGTTTCAGAATGCTTTGGCTCAGATTCCATTTTTTTCACTTCAGCCTCAGAATCTTTTGCTTCGGATTCTCCCTCTGTTTTTTCTTCAGGCTCAGGCAGCCCTTTTTCTGCGCGATATATCTTCATGAATTCCTTACCTGTAATAGTTTCTTTTTCTATCAGGTATGCGGCAATTTTATCCATAAGCTCCCGGTTCTGGCCAAGAAGCTGCTTCGCTTCCGCATAGCATTCCTTTAACAGCTCTCTCACCTCGTTATCCACATCCGCCGCCGTCACATCGCTGCACGTCAGTCGTGCGCCGCCGTCCAGATATTCACTCTCTACCGTAGCGAGGCCCATAAGTCCGAACTTTTCGCTCATTCCGAATCTGGTTACCATATTTCTGGCAATGTTCGTCGCCTTCTCGATATCGTTAGCTGCTCCGGTGGTTACCGTATCGAATACGATTTCCTCCGCCGCGCGTCCGCCCAGATAGCCTACCAGCATATCGTGCAGCTCCGCCTTCGTATTGAGGAACTTCTCCTCCTCAGGCACCTGCATCACATAGCCGAGAGCACCCATGGTCCTCGGTACGATCGTAATCTTCTGCACCGGCTCGGAATTCTTTTGCAAAGCGCTCAGAAGCGCATGGCCTACTTCGTGATAGGATACAATCTTGCGTTCTTCCTTGCTCATAATGCGGTCTTTCTTCTCTTTTCCTACGAGCACCTGCTCTACCGCCTCGAACAAATCATGCTGGCACACATAATTGCGCCCTTTTTGTACAGCGTTGATGGCCCCTTCATTTATCATGTTGGCGAGATCGGCTCCCACCGCGCCGCTGGTAGCCAGCGCTATAGCGTCCAGATCCACGCTGTCGTCCATCAGAACATCCTTCGCATGTACCTTCAATATTTCAATCCGGCCCTTAAGGTCCGGTTTATCTACAATGATTCTTCTGTCGAAACGTCCCGGCCGCAGCAGTGCCTTATCCAGAATCTCCGGCCTGTTGGTCGCCCCGAGAATGAGAATACCTTTCGAGGTATCGAAACCATCCATCTCGGACAAAAGCTGGTTCAACGTCTGTTCCCGTTCTTCATTGCCTCCGCCGTATTTGGAATCACGGCTTCTTCCGATAGCATCGATTTCATCTATAAATATAATGCAAGGAGCGTTCTTCGTCGCTTCCTTAAATAAGTCTCTTACCCGCGAAGCGCCCACGCCTACATACAGCTCAATAAAATCTGAGCCCGCCAATGAAAAGAAGGGCACATGAGCTTCGCCCGCCACCGCCTTAGCCAACAAGGTCTTACCGGTTCCCGGAGGGCCTACCAAAAGAGCTCCCTTAGGCAGCTTAGCGCCTATCTTAGAATACTTGCCCGGATTATGCAGGAAATCTACTACCTCCTGCAAGGACTCCTTCGCCTCGTCCTCTCCTGCCACATCTTTAAAGGTAACTCCCGTCTCCTTCTGCACATATACCTTGGCATTGCTCTTACCCACTCCCATGGGACCGCCGCCGCCCTTAGACATCCTGCGGAAAATGAAGCTTAGAAGTACCCACATAAGAAGGATGGGGAATACATAGGTCAGAAGGATGGAAAACAGCATCCCGGAGCCATCCGGCACCTTCTTATTCACATCTACGTTATGTTCAATCAGGCGGGCCGTCAGAGTATCGTTGTCTTCCATAACTCCCGTATAATAAGTAATCACCGGCATTCCGTACATATTCGTGGAGGTATCTTCCGTGTTCTTAGGATAAATGGTGATCTGGTCGGTATCTACCACTACGCTTTCCACTTCGCCGTCGTCGATCATTTTAATAAATTCGTTATAGGTAATCTCCTTCTCCGTACCGCCGGTCATCGCCTTCATAAAATAGCTCATGCACAGCAAAGTGATGAGCGCGGCGATGAGCAATAGGAAAATGCTCTGTTTCTTAGGGTTGTCGCCGTTTCCGCCGGGCCCTCTGTTACCGTTATTATTATTTTTATTGCCGCCGCGATTGCCGTTGTTATATCCACCGTCATCGTATTGGTTCAAATTGTTATCTTCCATGCCTGCTCCTATTCGTAAATCGTCGTTTCTTCCATTATAGAGACTGATATTCGATAAATCAATAATATAATTATGAAAATATTTTACCATGTATAAAAGATTTCTAAATTTTTTTGATAGAAACAGTAGATTTTTAGTTACTACCCATTGTATAATACATTACTTAGGAAGCTAAAAACGAGCTTCCTAGTAATGATTTATGCCTTATGGTAAAATAAAGCTATATCTATACACTTTTAAACTAACGTCTTATATGCAATCGCTGAGGAGGAGAAAATGCCTGTAAAATACGTATTCGTGACAGGCGGCGTCGTTTCTGGTCTGGGAAAAGGAATTACAGCCGCATCTTTAGGAAGACTTTTAAAAGCGCGTGGTTACAAGGTGACCATGCAGAAATTTGACCCCTACATCAACATCGATCCCGGTACTATGAATCCCATCCAGCACGGGGAGGTATTCGTTACCGAAGACGGAACGGAGACCGACTTAGATCTCGGACATTACGAAAGGTTCATCGACGAAAATCTGGATAAAAATTCCAACGTTACCACCGGCAAGATTTATTGGTCCGTCCTTCAAAAAGAGAGACGAGGCGACTACGGCGGCGGTACTGTTCAGGTGATCCCTCATATAACCAACGAAATCAAAAGCCGCTTTTACCGCAACTTCAGTGATCAGGAAATGAGGATCGCCATCATCGAAGTTGGCGGAACTGTGGGAGACATCGAAAGCCAGCCCTTTTTGGAATCCATCCGGCAATTCCAGCATGAGGTGGGACGGGAAAATGCCATCCTGATCCATGTTACCCTGATCCCTTACCTGAGAGCTTCACAGGAAATGAAGACCAAGCCTACACAAGCCAGCGTAAAAGAGCTTCAGGGAATGGGTATCCAGCCCGATATTATCGTATGCCGCAGCGAATATCCGCTGGATCAAGGTATCAAAGATAAAATTGCTCTGTTCTGCAACGTATCCAACAATCGTGTACTGCAGAATCTGGATGTAGAATACCTCTACGAAGCGCCCCTTGCTATGGAGAAGGAGCATTTGGCACAGGTTGCCTGCGAATGCTTAAAGCTCCCCTGCCCCGAGCCCGACTTAAGCGATTGGGAAAACATGGTAGAATCCCTGCGCACTCCTTCGGGAGAAGTGACCATTGCCCTTGTAGGTAAGTATATCCAGCTTCACGACGCTTATATCAGCGTAGTGGAAGCTTTGAAACACGGAGGCATCTCTAATAGAGTCAACGTTAATATCAGATGGATAGACTCGGAGACCGTAACTCCTGAGAACGCGGGCGAGCTGCTCAGCGGTGTGGACGGCGTCGTTGTTCCGGGCGGGTTCGGCAGCCGCGGTATCGAAGGTAAGATAAATGCCATTACCTATGCGAGGACTCATAATATTCCATTTCTGGGACTTTGCCTGGGAATGCAGCTTTCCATAGTAGAATATGCCCGTAACGTGCTGGGTTATAACGACGCTCACAGCGTGGAGCTGAATCCCGGCACCACTCACCCTGTCATCGCGCTTATGCCTGACCAAAACGGCGTGGAGGACATCGGCGGGACCCTGCGGCTCGGCTCCTATCCATGTATTCTGGATAAGGACTCCAAGGCATATCGTTTATATGGTAAAGATACCATTCATGAAAGACACAGGCACCGCTATGAGGTGAACAACGATTACCGCACCGCCCTTACGGAAAACGGAATGAAATTATCCGGCCTTTCTCCCGACGGACGTATCGTGGAAATGTGTGAGATTCCGGCACATCCCTTCTTTGTTGCTACACAGGGACATCCGGAGCTTAAATCGAGACCTAACAGACCTCACCCGCTATTCAAAGGCCTTATAGCTGCGGCTGTGGAGCATAAATAGGACAAAGGGTGTTTCGTGCACTTTTACTTTAATAAAATGAAATATTAAGGAACCCAAAAATGAAAATAGGATTTGACAACGATAAATATGTAAAAATGCAGTCCGAGCACATTCGCCAGAGAATCGCCCAGTTCGGCAATAAATTGTATCTGGAATTCGGCGGCAAGCTCTTTGATGACTTTCATGCTTCAAGAGTCCTCCCCGGCTTCCATCCGGACAGTAAGCTGAAAATGCTGCATCAGCTTAAAGACCAAGCGGAAATCGTCATCGTAATCAGCGCAGATGCCATCGAGAAGAATAAAATCCGGGGCGACCTCGGCATCACCTATGACATGGACGTGCTGCGTCTCTTAGATGCCTTCCGTGCCATGGACTTCATGGTGAGCAGCGTAGTCATTACTCAGTATACCGGTCAGCCCACTGCCGACCATTTCCGTGAAAAACTGTCGGGCCTTGGAATCAAGTCTTATCTTCATTATATTATTGAGGGCTATCCCAGTAACATCGCCAATATCGTCAGTGACGAGGGCTACGGGAAGAACGATTACATCGAAACGTCCAGACCGCTGGTGGTCATTACGGCCCCCGGTCCCGGAAGCGGCAAAATGGCTACCTGTCTTTCCCAGCTTTATCATGAACACAAACGGGGGATTACGGCCGGATATGCTAAGTTCGAGACTTTCCCTATATGGAATCTGCCCCTGCGCCACCCTGTGAACGTGGCCTATGAAGCGGCCACCGCGGATTTAAGCGATGTTAACATGATAGATCCCTTCCATCTGGAATCCTATGGGGAGACTACGGTTAACTATAACCGCGATATCGAAGTGTTCCCCGTTCTAAGTGCGATGTTCGAGCAGATTCTCGGCTATAGCCCTTATAAATCGCCAACCGACATGGGCGTCAACATGGCGGGAAACTGTATCATAGACGACGAAGTATGCAAAGAGGCCTCCAAACAGGAAATCATCCGCCGCTATTATCAAGCGCTGTGCGACAAAAAAAGGGATGTGCTGGGCTCCAGGGAAATCGTTTACAAGCTGGAGCTTCTGATAAAACAGGCTTCTATCAACACCTCAGAGCGAAAGGTAATACCTATGGCACTTATGAGGCAGGAAAACACCGGTCATCCCGCAACGGCCATCGAACTGCCGGACGGGCAGGTCATTACCGGAAAAACTACCGACTTGCTCGGTGCCTCTGCCGCTGCGCTTCTCAATGCGCTGAAGGTTCTCGGCGGAATCGATCACGACGAACACCTCATCTCCCGGGCAGCCATCGAACCTATACAGACCTTGAAGACGGATTATCTGGGCGGAAACAACCCAAGACTACATACGGACGAAATATTGATTGCCCTTTCCATGAGCGCCGCAACGGACACGGACGCGAAGCTGGCTTTGTCCCAGATCCCGAAGCTGAAGGGATGTCAGGTTCACTCCACGGTCATTCTTTCTTCCGTTGATGAGAAGACCTTCAAGCGATTAGGGATGAATCTTACCAGCGAACCGGCTTATGAGACGAACCGGGTTTATCACAAGTAAATAATCAAGAGCACTTTCCTATTACACAAAGAGATGTCCTTTCAACAATCCGGACATCTCTTCTTTCTTAATATTATATATATTATAATTTCTTCAGGAAATTCCCGCTTACATTCACACCCTCATTGATCACCACAAAAGCACTCGGATCATATTTACGTATGATATATTTCAACCGTCCGATCTCATATTTCGATATTACCATATACAATACTTCCGCGTTATTGTCCGTGTATGCGCCCAGAGCCTTCCATTTTGTGATTCCCCGTTCCAGCTTCGTGAATATCTCCTGCTCCATTTCCTCGCTGGCATTCTTCGTGATGATGTTCACTTCCACGTTGATGTTCTGGGAATATACCTTATCCACCGCGAAGGAGCTTACGGCAGCAAAAATCAAGGAATATATCACGGTCTCCACGTCGAATAGGAACAGACATATGAGATACAGTACTACGTTTACGATCAATGTTACCTTGCCTACGCTGAAGTCCTTCTTCCAGCGAATTAACAGTACACCCAATATATCCGTTCCGCCGTCAGAGCTTCCCATTTTCAGGCAAAGTCCGATGCCTGCACCGCAGAGAATTCCGCCGATAAGGCAGGAGGCCAGCTTGTCGTCCATAATCGGCATGGATGGAATATATACGATGAAGAGGAAAAATGACATTGCCGTTACACAAATGACCGTTTTGGCGAAAAATATTCGTCCCAGCTTTTTGATTGCCACAATGAAAAGCGGAATGTTGACTACATAATAAATTAAGCCCGCAATATCGAAGTTACGAAACGACAGTCCCATGTACTCCACCAACACGGTACGTATTACCTGACAAAGTCCCATAATTCCCCCTGTATACAACCCTTGGGGGACGATGAACAGATTTACTCCTATGGCATATAGGAGCATGCCTCCCACGGAGCCAAGCAGTCTGTTCGTTTCATAGATTACAAATTTTTTATCGAGACCCAGTATTCTATTCATAAATGCCTCTTTTCTTAACTAAGTCATATGTTCTAAGTCAGCAATTGCAGAAAATCATCTTCTGCCATAGGTTTCGCATACAAATATCCCTGCGCATACATACAGCCTATGCTTTGCAGGAATTCAGCCTGTTCTTCCCGTTCTACGCCTTCACATATTATGTCCATATTGAGATCATTTGCGAGTTCCACCACCTTTTGAATTACCTTCTGATACCTCCCGCTCTTATCTTCACCGCTTAAAAAGTCCTTGTCTATTTTCAATGTATCGATGGAAATTTCCTTAAGCATATTCAACGAGGAATAGCCTGCACCAAAATCATCTACAGATAAATAATACCCATTTGCTTTCAGTTTATCCACCATTTCACTTATATCCTTCATGTGTGCAAAAATGGATTCCGTCAGCTCCAGCTCAATAAGCTCCCTGGGAATGCCATATTTATCCCGCAGTTCATTCAGTCGCTCAATATAATTCTTCTGTGCAAAATGAAGCCTGGACTGGTTGATCGATATGCGGACAGTCTTTTCTCCCCGTTCCAGACGCCCCTGCAGCATCTTGTACACCTGCTCCATAACATAGAAATCCAGTTCCACGATAAAGCCGTTCTTCTCAAAAATAGGGATGAATTCGGCCGGACTCATAAATCCGTAGTCCTTATTCTGCCATCTGACGAGCGCCTCTGCACCAACAATTTCATTATCCGCCATACAGTACTTCGGCTGATAATATACCTGAAATTCTCCCAGTGCAAGTGCGCCTCCCATACAGTCCTCTATAGTCTTTTCCCGAAGAAGCTGCTGCTCCATCTCCTCGTTGAAATAGCAAAGATGTGCATTCCCCCGTTTCGCCGCCTTCCTCGCCATCTCCGCATGATCGATGAGAGTCTTGACCAAAGTACTTCTCGTACACTGCGCTATGGTGACACCAAAATTATAGTTGATCGTAATCTCGTTTCTTCCCATCCCGCCTTCTTCGAATACTAATATTCCAATTTCCTGCTTGATCGCATTCATCCATTCGGAAATCTTCCCTTCTCTGTCGGCAACTCCAAAAATAAGAAAATTATCTACCTTACTTCTGGCAATGATTCCCTCCTCGCCGTACAGCTCGTTCAATCTTCTGCCCACATAGCTTATGGTATAATCTCCGATACCCCTTCCGTATGTCTCATTGATTGTCGCAAAATGGCTGATATCCATGGAAATGATAAAAACCTCTTTTCCTCTGTGTTCAAGCCAGCGTTTTTCTATCGTATCCTCAAAGGAATAAATATTGCCAAGCCCGGTAAGCTTATCCCGGTAAGCCAGCTCATAAATATGCTTGTTGTATCTTCTCTTCACCATAATGAAATAGAGCAGGATGAACACCAGCATGCCGAACGCCACGCATAGAATCACGATGGACTGCACCGGATTAGCGTAAATATAACTAAGCAGGGATACCTGCTCACTCTCCTGCGTGTGTTTTTCTGTTATCTGCATGATTTCATTAGAATCCAGATTAGAAATCGCTTTATTAAAAATCGAGCACAGAAGTTTATTATCCTCCGCCACTGCTATTGATAGACCGTGATCCGCATCGTAGAGAATGTAAGTTTTTAATTTCAGGTTCTTGTTATCCTTGAGCAATATCTTAGCCGTATATTGATTGACAAAAGTAACGTCCGCGTCTCCCCTTCGTACTGCATTGACGCACTCTGTCTCCGTATCGTAATAAGCTATGTTATCCTTTGAGTAATACTCGGATATATATGCGGTATTAAAGAAAAAATTCTCGCATGTAGCTACCTTCATTTCTCGTTTCGGCATTTCCTTGCTCTTACGGCGTACCTCAATGTACTGCTCCTCCATATACGGAGCTGTTAATATCACTTCGTTCTTCTCTCCCCATCCATAATTGGTGTAGAAATCGCCGACAAGGTCCACCTCTCCCTTATTCAGCAGTTCCAGACTCTCCTTGTATGACTTCGTCTCCACGTACTCCACTTCCATCCCGACTTCCCTTCCGAGAGCCTTGATGCTGTCGATAGTGATTCCCGTATACTTGCTGCCGTCATAATAACACATAGCCTTTGAATCCGGTGAGGCCGCCATCCTAACCGTCTTATGTTCATCCACATAAGCCTTTTCCTCACGGGTCAGAGCAACCTTACCCGCAACGTTCTCCTCGAAATATTTATCGTACAGTTCCTTCTCGAAATAGGGGTCAGCCAGCATGATTTCTTCCATCGCATAGTCGAACTGAGCCATAATGCTCTTATTTCCCCTTTGCGTGATCACATAAAACGGTGCGGCGTTGAAGGTGGCTATGATCTTCTCATTATCCAGCCTGCGATGATTGCCCGCCGCAATTGCATCGATGGTCTTCGTACTGAGTGCTTCCTGAAGCTCCTTCTCCGTATTGAAAAGCTGAAGCGACATGGATATGTCATACTCTTTAAAAAGCTGTCTCACTTCTTCCGCTAAACCGCTGCCCCTCACAGCGCCTATTTTCATTCCGTCAAAATTTGCAAAATCATTGTAATAGTAAAAACCAGTTGCGCCGGAGCGAATCGTCAGCACAGAGGAGGTCATTCCCATGGGATACTTGGAAAATTCAAAACGCTGCCTATCCTCCGGTGAGTCTTTCGCATAGGTTACGATGTCCAGCTCTCCGTTATCCAGCATCTCCAAGCATTCTGCCCACGAAGTTTCTACGAATTCATATTTCCATCCGGTATACTTCGCAATTTCCTGCAGATAGTCATAGCCGAAGCCCCAATGGCTCCCCCCCTCGGTGGATTCCTGATAACCCGGCATAATAAAATACCCTACTCTTACCCTGTTTTCTTCGGCATGAAGCTGCACTGCCGGAAGCAAAAGCAGCAAAACTGCCGCTGCCACACCCAGCATGCCGAAAATATTTATCTTTCCGTTCCTTATATTCATTTAATCTTTCCTTCTGAAATCCACAATTATAGGGGAATTATACCATAAACCGAAAGATTAAGATACTGGCAGAACGCTGGAAAATAGTAAGGAAAAGCTGGCATCTTATAAAAAGGAGCGATTAAAAAACGCAGTAATCTCAGTATGGAAGCTGCGGGAATTCTACCTTGGGGAAAGTGACGGTGACCACGAAGAGATCCGCAATTGTCTCCACCTTGAAGGTTCCTCCACAGGCTTCGGTGAAGCTCTGGGCGATAGAGAGTCCGAGGCCGCTTCCTCCGTCGCTACGGCTCTTATCTCCCCGGATGAATCTCTCGGTAAAATCTATATCCGAAGAAAGTTCTTCCTTAGAAGTATTCTGAATACTGGCGGCAACGAGCTTGCCGTCCTCCATCAGGGTCACATATATCCGGGAACCTTCGAGGGAATATTTCAGCGCATTTAATATCAGGTTCTGGAATACGCGATATAAATGTTCACCGTCTGCACAGATCATTACCGCATTTTCTGGAATCTTGGTTTTCACGGTCACGTCTGCTTCTTCCATCTGCTCCTCCATATCCGCTAATGTCTGGCGCAGCAGCTTCCCAAGATCCAGATCCTCCATGTGTAAGGGGAGCTCTCCGGACGCCGCCTTGCTCACCTCGAATACGTCCTGTACCATGGCCTTTAACCGATGCGACTTGTTTTCCAATATAGAAATATATTCCCGCACGTGCTCCGGCAGATCGTCTTCCTGCTTTAACAGCTCCACATAGCTGATAATAGAAGTAAGAGGTGTCTTGATATCGTGGGATACATTGGCGATCAGCTCTATCTTCATGCGCTCGCTCTTTATATGCTCCGTCAGCGCTTTATTCATCCCTTCTTGTATCTCATTAAGCTTATTCATTGCCTCCGATAAACCGGAGCTTGCAGAAACTTCCGTAAACTCATCCAGCTTTCCTCCGTGAATGGCTTCGATTCGCTCCACCAGCGCTTCCATATCCATAGCCGCCTTTTTATTGCTTTTAAAATAAAGACACTGGCACACCCAGACAGCTATCATCAAAAGCAGCGTCATGACTCCAATAAATGCCGCTATCTCCTCTTCATAATTGCGGCTTCCCCAGATTGCCAGCATCAGCAGCAGTATAAGCTCTGCTCCCAGCTCTGCCAGAAATACCCACATATATTGTCTTATCAGTCTTTTTCCCAAGGGAAGTTTCAGCATGGAAGTTCGAAACAGCCTGCAAAGGGATGCTATGATGCTTTTTTTCCAAGGCTTCTCGTTGTGACGGATGTCATTAATAAAAAGCCATATGAGTCCAAGGCATAAAGATGAGAAGGCTGTCAGAAAGACTTTTATCCCTATATATTCCCCGCTCCAGAATCTGCCGGCTATATCCCAGTCCAGGTAGTACCACCATCTTTGATACACGAGCCCTGCCGCCACCAGCAGAACCCCGTACAGGATTGCAAGCAGGGGAAACAGCTTTATTTCGTACCAAAGCTTTCCCGTAGTTCTTGCGATTGCGGTATTCGCCTCCTTCCTGCTTTTGTTCAGGGCAAGGCTTGCTATAAGAAGAGTCATTGCCAGCAGAGAAGTATATATCCAACCCATATATGCACCTTTTTCTACCGACAAGTGCTGCTGGATGCTGTAAAAAGCATTACTGTAGTAGTACGTGCTGTTGCCGTCGCCGTCATAGGCTTTGGATACACTCACGTTAGGAACCTTTGCGGCAGCGATACATATCCTTACACCCTCCAATGCCTTATCCGCCGGAAAATTCACATAACCGGGAATACTCCAGCCATTACCCGTCCGATAATAGTTATCTCCGTAAATATCTACCGTTTGTCCGTCTTTTATCGCAGAGACCTTTTTTCCATCGAAGTAGAGAAGATAATTATAGCCGTCCGGCAAAACGAACCCTTCGCCATACATTCCCAGACTTTCTTCGTTTGTATACAGCACCTCACCATCTTTTTCTATGGTGTATAAAATATTTCTGTCATTCTTGATGCTCTCGTGATATTCCTGTGCATCCTTCTTATAATCCGTTACCTCTTCAGGCTCCGTAAACTCTGCCATGTCCGATGTGCCTTCGTATTCTGCCGTGTCCGACGCTGTTGCCATGCCTCCGCCTTCGAATGCCATTCCTTCCTCCGCCTGGGCTTCGATAGTCGTCTCCTGTGCATAACCGGTATCGTAGCTTTGGCTGATAGGACCGCCTATGGCCATAGATAAGAAGCTGTTCAGATAATCGGACATGTAATAACGGAATTCCTCCGTATTCTGATAATCTTCCCCCAGCGATTCTTTCGCTTGAATGAGAGAAGCAGGATTTCCCGCATACTTCACAACAAAACAAAAGAGGTTAAGAAACAGTAGCAACGTTCCCAGCATCCACGCAGTGAAGCTGATGATTATTTTACTTTTTTTCAATTTTGTATCCAATTCCCCACACCACCTTTAAGTATTCCGGCTCCTTCGGATTCAGTTCTATTTTCTCACGAATGCGCCTTATATGCACCATTACCGTATTCTCCGCCGCATAGGCTTCCTCGTTCCAGATACGGCGGTAGATTTCCTCCGCCGGAAAAACTCTTCCTATATTGCACATTAGCAGCTCCACGATTCTCGTCTCCGTAGCCGTGAGCTTCGCAGGCTCTTCGTCCACATAAAGGATGTGCTCCTCCTTATTGAACCGCAGTCTGCCATTCATTATGTTACTCGTGGAAATAAAAGCATTGATGTCACCAAGACTGGTATATCTGCGCAGGTGACTTTTCACTCTCGCCATCAGTTCCGCAGCATAATAGGGCTTGGTCACGTAATCGTCGGCTCCCATGGATAAGCCGAGCACCTTATCCGTATCCTCGCTTTTGGCACTGAGCACGATGATAGGAATATTCTTCTTTTCCCTGATTTTCATAACTGCGGACAAGCCATCCAGTTTGGGCATCATGACGTCAATGATAATTAGCTGTACCGATTTCTCCGCCACGATTTCAAGCGCTTCCATGCCGTCATATGCCTTCAGCACGTCATATCCTTCTTTTTCCAGCAGCAGGGCTATTGCCTTTACAATTTCTTTGTCGTCGTCCACCACGAGTACACATTCCATCATTCTATGACTCCTTATTCGTAATTTTCCAGATATAGAGAAACTTTGACCTTTTCCTAAGCCTGATTATATCATATCCTATATTTCTTACAGTTTTATTTACCTGTTTCTTAAAAAATTCTTAACGGTAAGATTATGAAAAGAGCCGGAAAATATTAATTTCCCAGCTCTTTAAAATTACTTTTCCCATTTAAAATTATTCCTGATGCAGCAGTTGCAATGTTTAAGTCATCAATGTTACAAACGTTTCTCTTACAGCGCATTCAGCTCATCCACTAAAGCCCTGACATCATCCATGGACATTCTGGTCTCTCCGCTTCCGAAACTTACGGCTCCCCGAAGAGGCATGTATTTCATCATGGCCTCCTGCATTTCGGCCGTAATAGCCTGAGCAGCGGCGCTATCGTCCTCATCCTTGTCGGCGGTCATTATAATATCCATTTTGCCGTCCATCGTCTCCATAACCAGCTCCTTCGCCTCAGGATTCTTGAAGATATCTTCCATAATGGAATCCGTGGTGTAAATTACCGGCAGCTTCACCGTAGACTCTACGTGAATTTCTTTTATTAGCACGATGTCTCTGGATGATTTTCCAATCATAATGTCGAATTCTCCCGTTTCCACATACCAGTCGTTAATCGCCGTATTGTAATATGCGAAAGAGCGCTTGGAAAGCTGAAAGCTCACCGTCTTCGTTTCTCCCGGCATCAAGGAAACCTTCGCGAAGTCCTTCAGTTCCTTCACCGGACGTATTACACTGCTTTCCTTATCGCTAATGTAAAGCTGAACGGCTTCTTTACCTGCAACCTTGCCCGTATTGGTTATGTCCACCGATACCGTCACCACATCCGTATCCTTAATGCTGTCCGAACTTACGCACAGATTGGAATAATCGAATACAGTATAGGAAAGTCCATGGCCAAAGGGGAAGAGCACTTCCATTTTCTTCTTATCATAATAACGATAGCCCACGAATATACCTTCCCTGTATTCTACCCGATCTCCCTCTCCGGGGAAGTTCAGATAGGAAGGATTATCCTCCAGCTTCAAGGGGAAGGTCTCCGGAAGCTTACCGCTGGGATTAACTTTACCAAAAAGAATGTCATACTGCGCGCCACCTACAGCCTGACCGCCAAGATACGCTTCTACTACACCCTTCACCTCATTTATCCAGGGCATCTCCACGGGCGAACCGTTGTGCAGGACTACAATTACATTCTTCTGTACCTGTGCCACCTTCCTAATCAATTCGTTCTGGCATTCCGGCATTCTCATATGCTCCCGGTCAAAGCCTTCCGATTCGAAGGAATCAGGAAGGCCGGCAAAGATAACCGCTGCTTCCGACTTCTTAGCAAGCTCCACTGCTTCCGCTAACAAGGCCTCATCCACCCTATCCTCTTCATCAATAAATCCCTGCGCATAAGAAATATTAGGATTTCCCGCCGCTATATCCAGCGCAGAGGTTATCTTATGACTGTTGATATGAGAGCTTCCCCCGCCCTGATAACGGGGCTGCTTCGCATACTTTCCGATAAATACCACCTTGTCGCTTTCCTTCAAGGGAAGAACGCCGTCATTTTTCAAAAGAACAATAGTCTCTTCCGCCACTCTGCGCGCCGCTTCGTGATCCTTATCTAAATCGTAGTCTGCCGTCTTATCTCTATTTTCCTCAAATCGGAATACGATATTCAGAATTCTCTCCACCGCCGTATCCAGCACACTTTCTTCCAAGCTGCCGTTCTTTACTGCTTCCTCGATAAGCTTATCGTTATGTCCGCCGGAGGAGGGCATCTCCAGATCCATTCCTGCTTTCAGGTTCGGCACCCTGTTATTTACCGCTCCCCAATCGCTCATCACATAACCGTCAAATCCCCATTCTCCACGTAGAATATCCGTCAGATACTTCTTGCTTTCCCCCACATATGTACCGTTTACTCTATTATAAGAGTTCATCACCGTCCAGGGTTTCTGTTCCCGCACCGCTCCTTCGAAAGCCGCCAGATAAATTTCCCTCATGGTGCGCTCATCCACCTCTACAGACGCCGACATTCTTCTGGTCTCCTGATTATTCGCAAGAAAATGCTTAATGCTCACGCCCACATTCTTACTTTGTACCCCTTTAATGAACGCCGCCGCAATCTGAGATGCCACTACCGGATCTTCCGAATAATATTCGAAGTTCCTGCCGCAAAGCGGGGAACGCTTAATATTTACAGCCGGCCCAAGCAACACACTCACGCCCTCTGCCTGGCACTCATTACCAAGCACTGCTCCCATTTCCGTCAAAAGTTCCCTGTTAAAAGAAGCTGCCGTACCGCACCCGGCCGGAAAACAAACGGCCTTAATACTCTCATTCACACCAAGATGATCCGCCTTATCGTCCTGCTTTCTGAGTCCGTGAGGTCCATCTGAAACCATAGACTGCAAAATCCCCAGTCTCTCAACCGCCTTAGTATGCCAAAAATCCGCCCCCGAACACATCGAAGCCTTTTCCTCCAAAGTCATCTGTGCCACCAAGTCCTTAATCTTTTCCGCCGTCATATAAATCTCCTTCCAATCTACATTTGTCCTTATTCATCTTTCCTTTTTGACTTTTCAATCGTAAAGTCCGCTGCATCCTTCTTCCCCTTCACGCTTACTTTCACTCTCTCAATTATAACCACATATCACAAGCCTTCCTACCCATATACTACCATACCCGTCATTTCCGCTCTATTTATTTTCATGACTTATTTATAGGTCGATATTGACTTTTATGTTATCTTGCTTCATTATTATATAAGGAACCCTTTTACACCCATTTTAAAATAAACATCCTTTCGTCAGGTCATACACTACCCCTAACGGATTTCACATGCTCTCTCACAGCCTCAACTAGAGCACAAAAAAACTGAAAGGCCCACATACATATGGAAAAATATATCCACGAAGAAATTAAAACCCGAGAAGACATCCAGGTCCGCTTTGATACCTACCGCGATTCGAACCACCTCATCACAAACCATTGGCATAACAGTATGGAAATCGTCTGCATCTGCGAAGGCTGCATGGATGTCACCATCAACAACTCCAAGCTCACCCTGAACGTAGGCGATTACGTCATCATCAATTCGGCCGACATACACTCCACCTATTGTCACGAGAATTGCCTCGTCATCCTGCTGCAGATACCATACCAATTTTTGAAAAAAAGTATTTCCAACTACGACAGCATCCGTTTTGAAGGTATTCCCAACTCTCCGGAGAAGAATGACCGCGTACGTGCTATTTTGATGGAGATGAAGGACATTAACGACGAAAAACCGGAAGGATATTCCCTCCGGTTTTCCAGTCTTTTATACGATTTTCTTTATTCTATCCTCTGCTGCTACAAGGTAGAAATTGACACCGCCGTGAAAATCAGGACGGACAAGAATCTGCGTCGTCTGGAGAATGTCATGGACTTCGTAAAGTCCAACTACGCATCTCCCATCACCCTGGACGAGGCCGCTGCTTCCGTCGCACTGAATCCTGAGTATTTCTGCCGCTTTTTTAAAAAATATATGGGACTCACCTTTCTCGAATATGTGAACAAGGTCCGCCTTGCGCACGTATATGAGGATTTGATGAATACCGATTTGACCATTACCGGTATCCTCGAACGCAACGGCTGTACCAACTACAAATTATTTATGAAAAATTTCAAATCTACCTACGGCTGTACGCCCATGCAAATGCGCCAGAACAAAAATTAACATTTGACGCATATTATTTTCCATATCGCACAGACTATAAAAAAGCAGCTAAAAATGTTTGCATTCACGAGAAAGGTATGGTTATTTTATGACAGATATGGATAAAATTACTCTCGGCGAAGCTCTCGCTATCAATACTCTGGATGATATACCCGAAGCGAAAAGCGACGCCAAGGAAATCGTAGGTCTCGTAAAGAGCAGCGGACGAGTGACCGGCTACCAGCTATCCGACGGCTCCACGGTTTCCAAGCAGGAGGGCGTGGACCTCGCCAAGGGCGGGGGAATCAAAGGCGTGGGCATCGCCCATAGGAAGGATACCGAATATTTGAAATCTCTGCCTGACGGGAAAGAAGGCAATAATTTGAACAACCTTCCTTCCATTTCAGGTTAAATATGAAAGCTTGCCGCACGGAATATTCATCGTGTGACAAGCCTTCTTTTTGGTCAAAATCAGGATGTCCGCATCGTATACTTTTTCCTGATCTATATATTTAACTTCTAATACTGCCTCTATTTAGCTTAAACTGGCTAATCAAATCCGTCATGACCAAAGCCTGGGCACTAAGCTCTTCACTTGCCGCCGCACTTTCTTCCGATACCGATGCATTCGTCTGAACAACACTGGAAATCCGGTCGATTCCCTTTGCGATTTTATCCGCTTCTTGAGCCTGTGCTCTGGATTCCTGCGCGATTTTATCTATCATCTCCAGAACGGTCTGGGCGTTCTTTGCTACCTCCTCGAAGGCCTCACTGGTCACTCCCGTGAGAACCTTTCCTTTTTCGATATGGGCCAAGGATTCCTCTATCAGTTCGGTAGTGTTCTTCGCTGCGTCTGCAGATTCCTGTGCCAGTTTCCTTATTTGATCAGCTACCACGGCAAAACCTTTTCCGGCTGCTCCTGCACGGGCGGATTCGATTGCCGCATTTAAGGCTAACAGATTCGTTTCGGAAGCTATCGCATCAATAGTGTCAATAATGTTCTTAATACCCTCCGATGCTGCAGCGATGTCGGTTATTGCCGCCACAAGCTGCCCCATCTGTCCCTTGCTGGTGCGGACAGTCTCTCCCGTCCTTGCGCCCCACTCGTCGGCGTTTTGGGTGTGCTCTGCGTTGTTGCTTATCTGTCCCGTAATATTGGAAATGACCTCGGACAATTCCTGCACGCTTCCTGCCTGATTAGTCGCTCCCTGCGCGATGTCCTGTGCTCCCGCGGACAGTTCCTGCGCACCTGCACTCACCTGCTCTATTGCCACGCTCATTTCATACAAAGTATCGTTCATTTTCTCCTGAAAGCTCTCGATGGAACGCTGAATATTTGCAAAATCACCGATAAATTCCACCGGGCATACGCAGGTGAAGTCGCCTGCCGAGAATTCCTTCATGCCAAAATCGATGGCATCAATGTATTTCTTAATTTCCTTTACTGCAAAATCCAAAGCTCTTCCAAGGCTTCCAATCTCGTTTTCCATATCCGTCTCGAAGCTCAAGCTGAGATTACCTTCCGCCAGCTTCTCACATTCCTGCTGCAAGTCAACAATCGGCTCGATGACCTTAGTCTTCACGTATCGATACGTTTTTATGATAAACCGCACCGTTAAGATGACTGCGAAGACAGCAGCCACAAAGATAACGCTGAACATTATGATGACCATTTTTCTCTGATTATCAATCTGCTCCTGTTTCTGGGCTATCGTGTCGTCCAAAAGGCTTACCAGGGAATGGATCTTTACTTCTACGCTATCCTTTAACAATGCTTCCGCCTGTGCCTTGTCCGTCTCGTTCACGCTGAGCACCTCTTCCGCAAGCTGATGAATTTCTCTATGCAAAGGTTCCGCCTGCTCATAGAATTCACTCATTTTGGGGTTGCCTTTTACATCCTCCCCATATAAATATATACCGAAATCACATTTCGTCTCATCCGTCTGTCCAGTGAATTCCGTATTGTAATAAACGGCAGAACTGAGGTTTATCCACCATTTATAATGGGCCATCTCATAGCTCAACAGATCGGATTTTTCTGCATTTATCTTTTCGCTCCTGCTAAAGACATAGTCGAAACTGAGGATACTAAATCCCATTAGCAGCACAAGAAGACCAGTCATAAATACAATTGCGGAAAACCTCGAATAAAATATCTTCTCTATTGATCCTTTTCTTTTGGTAACCTTTAACATAATTTTTACTTTTTCCTTTCTTAATTTATCTGAAAAAATCGCTATAAAGGTTGTACCTTTTTTCATCTTCTATTTTTTGGATTTTTATTTTCCTATTATTGTCATTTTTTGTTGTTTTTTACAAAAAAATGTAATACAATTAACGATATAATTGTTTGTATATACAAAGGAAACAAGTTGCTAAAAAGGTACACCTTTATAGCAACTTTTCTCTTTTTGTCCGTGCCTTTAAACATATGGATTAAGTTTAGCCTTTCTGGCATACTACGTATAATAGGAGGACTAAAAAATGAAAAATTTTTACGGGTATATGCGGGTATCTACCGTCGATCAAAATATCGATCGGCAAAAAATGGAATTGCTGAAATGGGGGATTATTGAACCGAACATTTATTGTGATAAATTATCGGGCAAAGATTTTAACAGACCGGAATATCTGAAGCTAAAGAAAAGGCTAAAAGAGGGTGACGTACTCGTCGTAAAAAGCATTGATCGTCTTGGAAGAAGTTATCGGGACATACAAGAGGAATGGCGTGTTATTGTTAAAGTAAAAAAAGCAGATATCGTCATCCTGGACATGCCCATTCTCGACACGCGCACTAACAAAGACTTAATCGGCACCTTAATTTCTGATATCGTCTTGCAGCTCTTATCCTATGTAGCACAGGCCGAAAGGGAGAATATCAAGCAGCGGCAGGCAGAAGGCATTGCCATCGCCAAGGCAAAGGGAAAACATCTGGGCCGTTTCCCTGCACCTGTTCCCGAAGAATTCTACCCGGTATACGAGAAGTGGAGAAATAAGGAATATACCCTTCAAACTGCCAGCAACGCACTTGGAGTCACTATCAGCCAGTTCCGTACAATGATCAAAAAGCATACAAAGAATAAAAATCAAAGCCACAAAAATCCTTAAGTACACCTTCTAACCTCGCCCTGTGGTGTCTGCCGGCTCTCGCCTTCTGCCGCCCACAAGTTCACTTACGAGAGTAGAACCTAATATCAGCACTGCACCTATCATCTGCTCTGTGCTCATATTTTCATGAAATAAAAGGGCGGAAAGCAGAATTGCTGTCACTGGGTCAATGTAGCTGAACAGAGCTGCCGTCTGCCCGCTCAAATCCTTTAAAGAAGAAAAATATAAAAGATAGGCGATTCCTGTATTTACAATACCCAGATACAGTAATAGAAATAGTGTACTAACGCCAAATGTTATCCCCGTCCCGTCTTCCGTATAAAGCACATACGCAAGCACCACCACGGACGCAACTCCCAGCTGAGATACCGTCATATCCACCGCTTCTATTTCTTTCAAAAACTTATTCATAATCACTACGGAAGCGTATAGCAGCGCTGCTGTCACACCGAATGCGATCCCTTTCCATCCGCCTGCCGCTCCCTGACCGCTTCCCAAGATATCTGCAACCAACGTCATGCCAAATAACGATACCGCAACGCATCCGGCCTTTACTGCCGTCAGCTTCTCCTTTAAGAAAAAGGGAGAGACCATAATGACGAATACCGGAGCCAGATAATAACACAGGGTAGCCACCGCTATCGTGGTGTACCGGTAGGCTTCGAAAAGACAGATCCAGTTCGCTCCAATCGCTGCTCCTGAAAAGACAAGAAATTTAAGATTCTTTCTTATGGCCGGAAGCGATAACTTCTTTCCCATCGCCAGCCCGGCAATCAGCAAAAATACCGTTCCTATGCTTCCTCTTACAACCGCCAGTATCCCAGAGGATAACCCAATTGTTCTTACAAAGATTCCTATACTTCCAAATATGAACATCGCGGCAATTAATTTCACTTTAGCTTTCATCGTTTCTTCTCATTTCGAAAGAATTTCTTTTGTCCTGCTGTTTACCGACGCTTATCGAAGCAGCTTCTTTTTCTTAAAATATATGAATTCGGCCAAAATAATGACAATACATAGGAGAATCACTGCCGGATATCCATATTTCCAACGAAACTCCGGCATGCCGGGAAAGTTCATCCCATACCATCCTACAAGGAGCGTCAAAGGAAGGAAAAATGCCGTGATAATCGTTAAAATACTCATTACTTTGTTCTGCCTTACGTCTATCTGGGATTGATACAATTCCCTTATCTGAATCAAATACTCCCTCAGCGCCTCCACATGGTTATGCAGTCTCTCCGTACGATTAGCGTAATTCTGCCACGCCGCGCACTCCTCCCTGCTAAGCTCCTGATTCACATTTGCCTGCATCTGGTCGCCGATGTTTGTAAGCTGTTCATAATAAGAGTGAAAAATTGTCAGCTTTTTGCGGTATTGTATAATCGTCTCATAAAAATGATCAGGAATCTTCAAAAGAAGCTCCTCCTCCATATCCGCCAGTTCTTCCTCCAGCCTCTGCAGATAAAGAACATCCTCTTCTATGAGAATTTCAAATAGAATCAAAAGGATTTGATTTAGCATACAGTTTCCTGGGATATTGGCGGATATCTTTTCCAGCATATCTTCCAGCAAGGACTCCTCCTCAATGAAAAAAAGCCGTTTCCCTTTTACATAAAAGCCAAATGTAAAGAGGGCTATTTTATCTATCTCTCCCTTAGGAACTTTCATCGTCCCCTGGATGCAATCCCTGAACGTTTCGATTTTGCAGTATTGAATCTGCTTAAGTCCCTGACTCAGGTTTTTCTTATGGGGATATTCTTCTTCAAGGGAATCAAACTCATTCGATTTCATCAGCCATATTTCGTAATATTTCTTCTCCGTCGTTTTCTCGCCGGCTTCACGAGATAAGCTGCCGGTCTCAATATCCACCAAATATTTCACCATATCTTTCATCTCCTTGTAAACGTTCGGATTTTTTCATCTGCGTTTCTATTATCTATTTGGGAATTATATCACATTACATAAAAACCATGTACTGTTTCTCATGAGTTTGAAAGCATTTTTGTAAATTGCAATTAAATTAATAAAATAAAATGCCCGAATAGTTTTCTAAGAGAATCCTATTTCAGGCACTTATTCTTGCTCCGTATTATTATACTTAATCCAACCTTCTCCCATAGTAATAATTACTGGGATTTTTTATATTATATATATCTTCTCCATATGGTATATTGAGAGTGTGTGAATCACTCAGTACATATTCTTTATCATTTATCGTGAAAACATCTCCCGGCGTATAGCTTGATAGCAAACCTCCGCTACATGTTAATGTGTTATACATTATATCATACCGCTCTTTTGAATTGATAACTCCGCTTGTCCCATTTGAATAAAATTGTGTCGCTTCTTTTTCACCCATTTTCACAGTAACAAATCCTGGTTTTACACCCGCTTCTTTTAGATATGTCTTTATCTGTTCATCCGTAAAGCTCAATCCAATGTATACCGGATCCTCACTTATCATATATTTCCAAAATTCAGCATAACGGTTCAAAGTTTCGTCGTAAGGTTCCCCCCTCAAGTCTTCCGTATTAATAGAAGAGACTCCTCCTAATTGTGAAGTATATAACAGATGCTCCTTGCCATCTGACGAAATATATTTGAAATAATTATTTAAACCAAAATTCATAACATTACCTTCTGCTTTTACTTCTTTCAGATTCGTTCCGTCAATTTTAGGAATTTGTGATGCCGTGAATTTTATCCCGTCACACTCAAAAATTTCTCCGTACTTTCTTAAACCTCCTATATCCGCATTAATTCTCGCAAATAATTCTTTCGAAATATACTTATTTTTTGAAATAGATGTATATGTTCCTGCAGATATTGTACTACTCCTAACAAATAAATCCTTCCTTTTTCCAGTCGTTCTGCTTTTACTTTCCAGCAGCATTTCCGCCAATGTTTTATCGTTCTTGTTCTCGTATAGTAACTGAAGAATCTTAAAGGCCGAACCATTAATATTCATATTTTTACCTCGCAATGTTTTATATAATATTTGTTTAACTTTATTATTTTGAAGGTGCATGTCCAACTCTAAGCTTTGAACACACACCTCCAATTAAATTAAAGAATACTACAAATCAACTTACATTCTGAATTATTAAGATTAACGTGACACTGTTATATCATCTGCATATACCGATGTCATGGGATAAGCATAATAAATATTAAATTTAGGTGTAAACGTCGCATTTTTATAATATTTAAAAGTAATATCCCATCTGCTCTTGACAGGCAAGTTGAGGGAAGCTAATCCATCCTTTTGCCATGAATATTTTGTTAAATTAATTGTGCTATTTTGGTTCTTTACTGAGATATCGCTTACACTATTGGTCCCCACACTGCTTAATGAAACAAGATATGCAACTGCTCCATCCGGAATGCCCGATACCGTATTTAAATCAATCGGATATACAGTATCTGTCCTATCCATGGTTATACTGCTCATATTTACTTTACAACTTGCAACTGTGTAAGTAGGCCCCCCTACTAATAAAGTATAAGAACTGGTTGTTGTAGATGAATTGGCATTAACTTTCACATAATAATATCCTGCTGTTGTGACCGTAAAGGGATAGGCCGTCGAACCAAATGAACTTCCATACGAATATTCTTGGCGTTTAATAAGAACATTGCTCGAATTGTATACTTCGAAATCAAATCCTTTCCCATTGCAAGTAACATATTGCGTTCCGGAAGTCAAGTAAACTTTATACCAATCTATGTCCGTTTTAAGTAAATTGCCATTCACTATATATTGATTCGGTCTGTTTCCCGTCACCGCTTGTGCTGCAGTCTCCGAATTGGCTAGAATTAATTGTGCTGTTTCCATTGTATCATTTGGTTCTATCTCATTTACGGATTGCGCGTGGGCTGTCATTCCTGATAACAATATTACACAGCAAAATACAAATCCCAGCATTAATATTTTTAAAGTTCTTCTTTCTTCTACTACCATGTAAATTCCTCCTTAAGTAAATTTAATTATTTTTATGTGGTCTTTGGGGCTGGTGTAAAAACCCCATACAAACTGGCGGTTTTTGTTTTGACTCTTTTTCCATCTCAGTTCTAGCCGCTTTTTCCAGAACTTTTAATAAGAACTCTTTCTTACTATTACTTTTCACTCTCTCACCTCCTGTTTACATATTTTTGCAGCTATTAATAAAATTGCACATAGCATTACTCCTAATGTGGCAAATATTATGCAATCTTTATGAACACCCAAAACGGTAAAAGAAATAATAGATATACACTGTAAAAAGATCATTGCCCTTGATGCCTTTTTTGTTTCTTCCAGCTCTGTTTTTGACCAATTAATATTTGGATGATTTACAGCTCCAATCGTAAAAATAAATACTAATGAAAAAAATAAAATGGGAAATATATAGTTTATATTTTTATTTAGCCATGGATATAACCACTTCGCAAACATTACATAAATACCAACCGTTCCTATAAAACATTTTAAGTATGTATTTAAGTGATAACCTCCCGTACGACTTCTTAATCCACAAAAAAATACTAAAAATATCAAAGTAGGTATTAGTAAATCGAGATATACTGATATTATTAAAATTGAAATATATATAATTAATTTTTCAAAAAACACTTCTAGAGCATAAAAATATTCTTGTTTCATTTTTCTTTCTATAATATTATTATTTATCAATTGTTCAACCAAAGTATTTATTATAAATTTCATTCTCACTTATTCCTCTTTATTGACATTATATTACTCCCCCATCTTACTTCCAATACATATTGCAGTTTTGGACTTTTTGCGACATTTTTAGCTTTCATTTGGCTTTTTATTCGGAATTATAATCGTGAAATTAAAATAGTTTTCAAATTGCTTTATGATATATGAGCCATTATATTTTTCTATTGTATCCGCTATATTTTCTATACCTACCCCGTGCTCTATAGCATTATCTTTGCTTGTCTGATATTTACCATTTATAAATTCAACCTCTTTATGCATCGTATTCTTTACAGCAATTATAGTATAATCTCCTTCATCTACAAATTTTAACTTTATTATTTTTTCGTTTTTGATCTCTTCATTCGCTTCTATGGCATTGTTTAATAAATTAGATAAAATTGTCACTATATCTTCACTTTCTATAACGATGTGCGACAAATCATTTACCTTTAAGACAAATATAATTCCTTTTTCAACTGCCTCCTGATATTTAGAATTTAAAATAGCATTAACAATCGTATTATTGGTATCTATTGCATCCAATTCCTTTTTCAGCCCGCCTGTAATATTTGAAACATATTCCAGCACTTCTTTTATTTTATTGTCTATCAATAAACCTTCAATACATCCTATCTGATTTTTATATTCATGGGTTCTCTTTCTTTGCTTATCAAAATTATCACATACAAGTTTATACATATCTAATTGATTTCTATTTCTCTCTTCAATGATGTATTTTTCTTGTAATCTCACTTCTCTCTCCACGATATCTCTAATCAAGTAAAGAACCAATATATTCATTCCCACAAGACCGAATCCAATAATCAGCATGGTATTTATGACTTCAGGGCTCCTTACATGCTCTAAATTAAAAGCAATGGATATTAGGGCAATTAACGTTATAACAGGAAAATAAAGAAACCTAAGCCATTCACTATCGGATAACAAATTTAACGAGTCCTTCTTATTCCACAGCTTTCTTACTATTAAGACAAAGCCAAATAATAACATCTTGCAGATAAGCGCTACTATCATACTGCCTGCCACTCCAAACAGAACGTTTTTCGTTTGTTCCCCCCATAAGTATTTCAAAGCTATCAACCCCACACAGTCTATTCCTAATAATAAACCTTGAAATATCGCCGTTATTATAACTCCCCGCAGAAAATCTGACTTAAAATAAACAAGCATAATAAATGCCATTGAAAAAAATACAAAAATTTGTTTTAGAAGAATATTACTCGCTAATAACGCTGTCCCAAGATAAATAATTAAAACTAAGATTGGTATCAAGATCCATCCATACCATTTGTCTTGAAATTTTCTTTTATCAAAAAAAGATTCAAAAAATATTTTGCAACAAATAACTTCAATTAATATGAGAATGAGTCCTTGAAATATGTTCATAATTATCGGCATGGTCATATATCCCCTTTGTACTCAATAAAGGTTTCTTTTATCAGCTTATATTTAGCTTTTGATATTGGTAGATTGAGACCATTACTAAGAAAAACTTTATGATTGTTTACTTCACAAATTTGCTTAATATTAACAAGGAAACTTTTATGTATTCTTATAAATCCATACTGTTTTAATATTTCTTCTACTGTATCCAATTTATTATATAGACTATAAGTCACCAATTCATTATCCATTACGCAAAACTCTAGTTTGTGTAATTTACTTTCTACATACAAAATCATGCTAACATCCAAATATCTCTCGCCTTCAAGAAATGAAAATCGTTCTTTAACAACTTTATAATCCATTTTTACTAATATTGTGTTTATACATTCTTCCAAAGATTTCTCAAAATTATCTTTTTCCTTTAGTAGATACCTTACTGCATCTACCTTATAACCTTCTATCGCATAAGAAATAAATGCTGTAATAAATACGATAAAAGCGTTGTTTGAGTACAACCTAATCTGCTGCGCCGTTTCTATTCCATCCATATCATTCATGTTTATATCCAAAAATATTATGTGGTATTTAGACATTTCAATTCCTAACTTTATTAATTCCTGACCAGTACGGTATAAGTCTATTTCGTATTCCAATTCTTTACTGTGCAGATAGCGTCCTACTTTTCTCTCTATGTATTCACGATAATATTTTTCATCATCACAAATTGCTATTTTAATCATAAAATTTCACTCCCCTTTTTCATTACTCTTCACAATATATATATTTGTTATTTCGGCATAAAGGCACTATATCTTAACTGTATAAGCCTCTCTGCCCCGTTCGTTTCATTCCACTGAAATATTTGTCATAATATCAACGTTTAAACAAATATTGTTTACCAATCCACTTCTCCTGCATAACCTAATAATAAAAAAGGTGTTTTTATGTATCAATTTACTCCTCGTCTAACATTCGTAAACATATTAGAAAAAAATAAACCCCGCGCTATGGCATGGGTTACGGGAAACAGCTCCAACCCGCAGCTCAGCGGGTTGGTTAAATTTTATGATACTCCTTATGGGGGCGTTCTCATAGAAGCGGAGATTTTCGGCCTTCCTAATATATCCACACAGGATTCCTCGGATTTCTATGCGATGCACATCCATGAATTCGGCGACTGCTCCAACTCCTTCGCCAATACCGGAGGACATTATAATCCGGCGAACCTGCCTCATCCCCAGCACGCAGGAGACCTTCTCCCTCTT
Organism: Kineothrix sp. IPX-CK; assembly: GCF_039134705.1. NCBI lineage: Bacteria > Bacillati > Bacillota > Clostridia > Lachnospirales > Lachnospiraceae > Kineothrix > Kineothrix sedimenti. The sequence goes on from NZ_CP146256.1 coordinate 4,160,982, forward strand.
CTGGGCAATCAGGGTTACGCCTGGGTTTCCTTCTATGACAAACGCTTTACTGTAGATAACATCATCGGCAAATCCGTAGTCATCCATGCAAATCGCGATGATTTTACCACTCAGCCCGCCGGAGATTCCGGAGAGAAGATAGGCTGCGGTGTTATCCGCATAGAGAGCGGGAGGTAGCTACAGCCGTTACTATTCAGCCTACAGCCTCCCCTTAAAATCCATGTAGCCGAAGCTCCTTATCTGCTCGCATTCGCCGTCCTCCCTCTCCCATACGATGGAGGGAAGGGGCATTCCGTTAAAGGTATTGTTTTTTACCATAGTATAAATGGCCATATCCTCAAAGGTCAGACGGTCGCCGACCGCTAACGGTTTGTCGAAGGAATAGATTCCTATCACATCTCCCGCCAGGCAGGTCGGCCCCGCCAGCGTATATGCAAATGCCTTCTCACCCTCCTGTCCGGAAGCTCTAAGGGGCGGGCGGTACGGCATTTCAAGGACATCAGGCATATGACAGGCTGCAGAAGAATCCAGAATTGCAATCGTTTCCCCATGCAACATATCTTCCACCTCAGTCAGCAGGTGTCCCGCATCCAAAGCAACCGCCTCTCCAGGCTCCAGATAGACCGTAACCCCGTAGGTGTCCGACACATAGCGGATGCAGTTTTCCAGAAGCTCTATGTTATAGCCCTCCCGCGTGATATGATGTCCGCCGCCGAAATTGATCCATTTCATCCCATATAGCCATGAACCGAATTGCTCCTCTACCGCCTTTAACGTCACTGCAAGAGCATCCGCATTCTGCTCGCACAGCGTATGGAAATGAATGCCCTCCACCCATTCAGGAAGTCTGTCGGGGAACTCCTTTGCCAGAACTCCCAAACGTGAACCGGGAGCACAAGGATCGTATATTCCGTGTGCCTCCTGGGTAGAGCATTCCGGATTCACCCGGATTCCTACGCTTTTTCCTGCCTTTGCCGCCCTTTCACCGTATTTCTCAAGCTGGGAAAAGGAGTTAAATACGATATGCCCGCAGTAAGACAATATTTCCTCCATATCCTCTTCCTTGTATGCCGCAGAAAAAATATGGTTTTCCTTTCCCATCTCCTCCGCGCCCAACCGTGCCTCATATAAGCCGCTTGCCGCCGTTCCGTCCAGATACTTACCGAGCAAAGGATAACAGGAATACATGGAAAAAGCTTTCTGCGCTAATAATATTTTACAGCCCGTCCGCTGTCTGACGCCCTGCAATATCTCCAGATTCTTTTTCAAGGCGCTTTCCATCACGATGTAACAAGGCGTTTTCAATTCTTCTCTCTTCATAACCACTCCATTAATTCCAAGTGTACTGTCTCTATTCTACCATAACGGGATTCTCGCTCACCTGCCACGGAAGGCCGAATTCATTCAATGCTTCCATGAACGGGTCGGGATCGAATTCTTCAATGTTATATACCCCGGCTTTATCCCATGTCTTCGTCATCAGCATCGCCGCCCCAATCATTGCCGGAACACCGGTAGTATAAGCAACTGCCTGTGAGCCTACTTCTTTATAGCATTCCTCGTGGTCGCATACGTTGTAAATGTAGATAGTTTTTTCCTTTCCATCTTTCTTGCCCGTAAAAATGCAGCCGATGTTCGTCTTACCTTTTGTACGGGGACCAAGGGAGGCAGGGTCGGGAAGAACCGCTTTTAAAAACTGCAATGGAACAATTTCTTTTCCCTCATATATAATCGGCTCTATGGAGGTCATACCTACGTTCTCAAGACACTTCAAATGGGTTAAATAGCTTTGTCCGAAAGTCATGAAGAAACGGATTCTCTTGATTCCCGGCATATTGAGGGCAAGGGATTCCAACTCCTCATGATGAAGCAGATACATATCCTTCTCTCCCACCTCGGGGAAATTATAAACCCGCTTGATTTCCATCGGCTCCGTTTCTACCCACTTCCCGTCTTCCCAATAAGAGCCCTTCGCGGACACTTCGCGGATATTGATTTCAGGATTGAAATTGGTGGCAAAGGGATAACCGTGATCGCCGCCGTTGCAGTCCAGAATATCTATATAATTAATCTCGTCGAAATAGTGTTTTAAGGCATAAGCGGAGAACACTCCCGTCACTCCGGGGTCGAAGCCGCTTCCGAGAAGGGCGGTGATTCCAGCCTTCTCAAAGCGTTCTCTGTAAGCCCACTGCCACTTATACTCAAACTTCGCCGTATCCTCCGGCTCATAATTAGCCGTATCCACATAATTTGTTTTTGTCGCAAGACACGCATCCATAATGGTGAGGTCCTGATAAGGAAGAGCAAGATTCAGCACCACATCAGGTTTCTCCTTTTCAATGAGAGCGATCAGCTCCCGGGTGTTATCCGCATCTACCTGTGCTGTACTAATCTTTGCCTTCGTCATCCCTTCCAATTTCTTCTTCATTGCCTCGCACTTCGATACCGTACGGCTGGCAATACAGATTTCCGTAAAAACGCCGCTGTTTTGACAACATTTGTGGATCGCCACCCCGGCCACGCCTCCGCAGCCAATAATCAATACTTTTCCCATGATATCATCTCCTTTTATTTTATAATCGCTCAGGAAAGCGCCAGCAGCAGCTCGCGTACTATCTTTCCTGCCGTCGCCGTAGACACTCCGCTGGCGTCATACGTGGGACTTAACTCATTCACATCACAGCCTACGATATAACAGCCCTTCGCAGTTTTCAACATCGCCTTCAGAAGCTCAAGGAAGCTTACGCCTCCCGCCTCGGGCGTTCCCGTTCCCGGAAATACGCAAGGGTCTAAGACATCCAAGTCTATGGTTAAATAAACCGGCTTTCCTCTAAGCTTTGTTACCGTCTCTGTGAGATTATCGAAATCGAACCTCCGCATCGTCACATGTCCCTCTTTCGCCCACTCGAATTCCTCTCTGTCACCGGAGCGGATTCCGAATTGATAGATTCTCCCGTCTCCTAACAGTTCCCAGCTCCTTCTTAACACACAGGCATGGGAGAGCTTTACTCCCAGATAATCCTTCCGCAGATCCGCATGAGCGTCAAAATGCACGATATGCAGATCGGGGTATTCACGGACAGCCGCACGCACGCTTCCAAGTGTTACCAGATGCTCGCCGCCTATCATAAAGGGAATCTTTCCGTCCTTTATAATCGTCTCCGTGCGTTCCTCGATAGCTGCCAGAACTCGCTCCGTATCCCCAATGGGCAGCTCCAGGTCCCCGCTGTCGAACACCTTGCAATCCTGCAGATCCTTGTTCTGATAAGGGCTGTAGGTCTCCAGTCCATAAGATTCGTTTCGAATCGCCTGAGGACCGAAGCGGGTCCCCGGCCGATAGGAGGTGGTGGAATCAAAGGGGGCTCCGAACAGTACAATTCTTGCTTCCTCATATTCCGCCTCACAGCCGATATAATTTACAATATTTTTATTCAACATCCTTCACCAACTCCTCCACATATGCCGGAAGTGCAAACATTCCCTGATGCAGCCTCGGCAGATAATATCTCGTAGGTATCCCTTTTAACGTCCAGGTCACTCCGTCCAGATCATTCAGCGGATGGTACTGCTTTGAAGCAAAACCGAACAGCCAATGTCCTGAAGGGTAGGACGGTATATGCGCCTGATAAATTTTGCTGATGGGAAAGGATTCTATGATCCGTTTGTGCATCCGCTGGCATTGAAAGGCCTCTTCTTTGTAAAAGGGACTTTCATGCTGGTTGATCATCACTCCGTCGCTATGCAGCGCATTGTAGCAATTCCCATAGAATTCCTTCGTAAAAAGTCCCTCGCCCGGTCCGAAGGGATTAGGCGAATCTATAATTATCAGGTCATATACATCCGATTTCGAGCGAACGAACCGCAGACCGTCCTCGTTGAAAATACTTACCCTCGGGTCGTTCATGCTGCAAGCCATCTGAGGGAAAAATTTGCGGCACACCTCGATCAAAAGAGGATCCGCCTCCACTACATCGATTTGCTGCAGAGCATCGTATTTCACCAGCTCCCTTACGATACCTCCATCGCCGCCGCCGATGACCAGCACCTTTTCCACATGGGGATGTACCGCCATGGGAACGTGTGTTATCATCTCATGATAGATGAACTCATCTTTTTCTGTCAGCATAAGGTCGCCGTCCGCCACCAGAATCCTCCCGAACTCCTTGGATTCCAGAACATCGATTCTCTGGAATTCGCTTTGTGCGCTGAAAAGCTGCTGTTCCACTCGAATCGACAGTTTCACATTATCCGTATGCTCATCCGAAAACCACATTTCCATAATAATAACCACGCCTTTCTCACACACTTTTCAATACGTTCAAATATTCAATGTCCGCATCCTCAGGGCCTGTCATAGAACAGCCTTTTTCCTTTGCATACAGTATATATTCTATAATTCCCTTGGTAATCATTTCTCCCGGAGCCAGAATCGGAATTCCCGGAGGATAGCACATCACGAACTCGCTGCACACTCTGCCCTCCGTGTCTTCGAGAAGGATAGATTCCTTTTGTGCATAAAAGGATTCCTGCGGTGTAGTTACCACATAGGGATCCATATATTCCTGCGTGAGCATTCCCGCCTTATCCTTCTGATAGCACCGTTTTACCTCCGCCAAAGCACTTACCAGACGCTCCACCTCCTGTCTGCGGTCTCCGATGGAAAGATAGGCAAGAATATTTCCGATATCTCCGAATTCAATCTGAATGTCGTACTCATCTCTTAGTATATCGTATACCTCAATACCGGCCAGGCCTATTTCCAGCGTATGGACAGACAGTTTCGTGCTGTCGAAATCATAGATGCTATTTCCGTTTATCAACTCTCTGGAAAACGCATAGTATCCGCCAATCGCATTGATTTCCCCTCTGGCGTAGTCCGCAAGCTCTATGACCTTGGCGAAAGATTCCCGTCCCCTAAGGGCCAGGTTGCGTCTCGATATGTCCAGGCTCGAAAGCAGCAGATAAGAACCGCTGGTTGTCTGCGTCAGGTTAATAATCTGACGCACATGGCCCTCGTTCATATCGGATCCGATCAAAAGCAAAGAGCTTTGTGTCAGGCTTCCTCCCGACTTATGCATGCTCACCGAGGACATATCCGCACCGGCATCCATGGCTGAAACCGGCATGTTCTCACCGAAATACAGATGAGTTCCGTGCGCCTCGTCCGCGAGCACTTTCATTCCGTGGTCATGGGCAAGCCTCACGATAGTCCGAAGATCCGAACATATCCCGTAATAGGTGGGATTGTTCACTAACACTGCCACAGCATCCGGGTGGCTTTTGATCGCTTGTTCCACTTGAGATACCTTCATGCCTAGAGAAATTCCCAGATTCTTATCCACATCGGGATTCACATAGACAGGTTTGGCACCGCAGAGCACCAGCGCGTTGATCACACTTCTATGTACATTTCTCGGCAGGATTATTTTATCTCCTTTTTTGCAGCAGGAAAGAACCATTGCCTGCACTGCTGAGGTGGTTCCTCCCACCATAAGAAACGCGTGGCTCGCATGGAATGCCTCTGCTGCCAGCTCCTCTGCTTCCCTGATAACAGAAACCGGATGACAAAGATTGTCCAGCGGCTTCATGGAATTCACATCTATGCCCACACACTTCTCTCCCAATAGCTCCACCAGCTCAGGGTTCCCTCTCCCGTGTTTGTGTCCCGGGACATCAAAGGGCACTATTCTCATTCTTCGAAAACGCTTCAGCGCTTCATAAATTGGAGCCTCCTCCTGCGACAGTCTCCTTGCGGCGCTGATTTCATCAGCCACAGATGATTTTTCCATAATAATTTCCTCTCTCTTCACTTTCAGCCAATGCATTCCCTTTAAAGCATGCACAGCCCTCTGGGAGGGCCTTTATCTTATAGGACGTACTTTTTTATAAGATAAAAAAGGTAGGAATGCATATACATCATTCCTACCTTGCGTTTTTCTGTTCGCTATCAAAGTCTTCCGTCCCGCCATCCTTTTCTTTAAAGTTCTTCACCTAAACCGCCAAACCGCCCGTTCTGCCGGAGGGTCATGGTAACTTCTTTCAATCGGGATAACCGAATTCGACGCATTTGAGGGTGCTCAGTCTAACAGGGTTCACTACCCCTATTCCTATGCCCGCTCTTTGACAAACCGCATCGCAATTCGTTTGTTAAGGACAGAAAAATCATTTTATTATTCAGCACTACAGATATTCAGGTTCTCGAGTCTATATAGCAAATATTTCACTTTTAATACTCTTATTGACCGTTTCACAAGTTGATGTGTCGTATACACACTGGTTAAATGGTTATAAGTAACCAACTTATAAAATTTGAGCTCCTAACTCAATCAATAATGCAGCCTTAGCTGCCATAAATATTTGCATGGAAACTCCAACCTTACATATATCTGCATTCCATACGCGTTTTATTATACTTTTAGTTTTTCATAATTGCAAGCATTTTTTTCAGAGCGCTTAAATAGGCCTTACTCGAAGAGTTTTTCATTAAATAAAGCATTCATTCACCAGACCCTGAGATAAGCTTTCGTAGAAATCCGCTATATGCCTGCCGTCTATCAGGGCATGATGAGCCAGTACACTTACCGGAAGCATAAGCCTGCCTTCCTCCTCCAATCCCCCGCTTGCAAGTACCTTTTCCTGATTCCCGGAAGTTTCTTCCACGAACCGCTCGAAGCTAAGGGTCGGGTCGGCCTCGCAGTAAGCATAGGTACCATCTGCTTTCATTACCGTATGGGAAGTCCTGCAGAACTCATATTCCACGATACCATCCCCGTCAATGCGCTGACGGAATTCTTTTACTTAATTCGCCGCATTTCCCGCTGCATAAGGCAGATATAGAAAAGAAGAATGCCCTCTCTCCCTGGCCTTGCCTACAGCCTGCGTAATATCCACATTAGACGTCAAACCCACGTATGGATAGCCCATGGCAAGAAAAAAATCAAAATGTGCTTTTCTCGGATATGTCTTCATATCCACCTTTTGTATATACATAGCTTTCTCCTGCCAGAAATTCATTTTCACGGCTGCTCTTCCCTGACATAGATACGGATAGAATCGCTCATCCGCTTTTACAGCATCAGACGGTAAATAGCTGCAACATCTTTCTCCTCCAGCTTGGCAAAGCCTCCGATAACACCATTCCGGCCATCACCATGGCAGGCAGTATGAGCCATTTTCTCTATGTCCTCTTCCTTGGCTCCAAGTCCTGCAAAATCAGAGGGCATTCCTATGGAGGTCCAGAATCGTCTAAGCGCTGCGATTCCAGCCTTCGCCGTATTTTCCGGATTCATAAAATCCATTTCGCAGCCCCATACACGAACTGCGAGCTGGGCAAAACGGTTTATGTCGTGTTTCATATTATACTGCATCCATGCCGGAAATACCACTGCCAATCCCGCTCCATGCGCACAGTCATAAATTGCAGAAAGCTCATGCTCGATGTCGTGGCTCGCCCAGTCCTGTACTCTTCCTACTCCGCAGGAATTATTGTGAGCCATCATTCCTGCCCACATGATGTTAGCCTGCGCCTGATAATTGCCTGGGTCTTCTATTACACGGGGCGCTTCCTTGATTACGGTCAGAAGCAGGCCCTCTATCATCCTATCGGTTACTTCGACCTCAGTGGTGGTGGTGAAATAACGCTCAAATAAGTGTGCCATTATATCCGTAATTCCACAAGCAATCTGAAAGGGCGGAAGAGTCTGTGTCAGAGCAGGGTTTAAAATAGAAAATGCCGGACGGAAAGCCTCTCCCGTAGCGCCGCGCTTATACATTCCATCCTCGTTGGTAATAACGGAATCCGGCGACCCTTCACTTCCTGCTGCGGATATCGTGAGTATGGTTCCTATAGGAAGCGCCTTTGTCACTAACTTCCCTTGGTAGAAATCCCAGAAATCTCCTTCATAGACAGCACCGGCAGCTATGGCCTTGGAAGAATCGATGGTGCTCCCGCCGCCTATCGCAAGGACGAAGTCCACGTTTTCTTTCCTGCACAGCTCAATGCCTTCATAAACAAGACCGCTTCTGGGATTCGGCTTAACGCCGTCCAGTTCCACGAATTCTATTCCATCTGTCTCCAGGGAAAGCTTTACTCTGTCCAGAAGGCCGGAGCAGATTACGGAACCGCCGCCGTAGTGAATCAGGACCTTTTTACCGCCGAAGCGTTTTATATAGTGTCCCGTTCTCGTTTCTTCCTCTTTGCCGAAAACAAAATAGGTGGGACTGTAGAATTTAAAATTTTCCATTGGGTTCTCCTTCCATTGGTGGGTACGCCTTTGCTTTTTACTTCTGCATTATCGAATGCTTCGTCTATTTTGCGGCGGACTTCATAATGATGTCCAGGCAAACGTCTCCCGCAGGAGTAGCGATACAGCAGGTGGTATAACCGTCTCTGCTCTCCGCTCTGCGTGATACCGGCGGCAATATATCACATTTCACGTCTTTCTGGGCAAACATAGTGAGTACGTTGCCGCTGATTATGTTCGCTATTTCGGAAATAGCTGAGATTACGAACTCATCCACAGTATCCATTTCCAGTCCGCTCATGATATTTACCATACCGAGAGAGGTGGTTCGCGGGAAACGATAAATGACCTCTCCCTCCATTTCTCCTATAATCCCGATGGAAATATCCAAACCGTCCTCATCCACATGTTTCTCCGGAGAAAGCTCATCGATGTCAGTGATGTCCAGCATTAGCTGGAACACATTGCGGGTGGCCTCCAAAAAGGGTCTGTAAAGATTATCTGTCATCTTCTGACACCCCCTTTTTTATTGCGTAATCGGCAATCCGCTGATCCTGCGCTGCAACATGGTTGATCAGCCAGGAAAGGAGCTTTCCACCGAACTGCTGCATCAACTGCTCGTTATAACCGCTTTTCTCATATTCTTCGGTAACCTTCACCACATAATTTACCATATCATCATGTATTTTCTTATGCTCTTCATAACCGGGGTATCCTATTTTCTTCTGATATTCCTCCTCATCACGGAAGTGCTCCACTACATAACCATTCATGAATTCCAGCGTTTCGTTGACCTTTTTTACCTTTTCTTCCCAAGTAACGGAAGAGCGCAGCGTCTGCACAAATGCGTCGACACGACGAAACAGCTCTTTATGCTGCTCATCGATTATCTGAACGCCCAGCTCATACTTATCTTTCCAGATCATAGTATCTCGTCCTTTCTTATCCTGAAATTGTAATGTATCCATTCTTGCTATTATTTGTCATAAGCCAGCAAATTTTTCATACATGCCGTATCCCCGATACTGACTAAAATTATACTCCATGCAGGTTATTAATTCAAATCATTTTTGTGACTTTTGTACCATTTCCAGCATTAATTATTAAGGATAACCTCCGGCTTTTTTGTGAGCGAATATAATGTGGCAGTAGCGTATTCAAAATAAAGCACCTGGGTGTTTCCGTCATCCACCGCATACATACTTCTCAGGGAAGGGTAGGCCTCCAGCATGGATTCCTTGGCTTCCGCCCTGTCGTCCTCCACGAGGATACCTTCCAATCGGATCCATTCTCCGTCCTTCATTGCGCAGATTTCAGCTTTTGGATTAACAGCAAGCTGCTTTGACACCTTCTTTATTTTCCCAGTCTGAATATATAGCTTTCCTCCTGAACCTATGGTTTTCCTATATGATATCCTATTCTTCATCCAAAATAATCTTATTCACTGCATTGATAAATGCCAGCGCACTCGCCTCCATTACATCCTGCTCAATCGCTTTTCCCTGATATAATTTGTCGTTGTGTTTAATCTGAACAGTGACCTTTCCAAGACTTCCTTTCCCCCGGCTCAGATTATTAATTCTGTACTCAATTAATTCTACGGGCTCCTGTACCGCTTCCATGATGCAGCTGTAAAGCGCGTCGATTACTCCCGAACCGCTGCTGCTTGTTACCACCTGCTTATCTCCGCGGATCAGCTTGACCGTAGCCGCAGGCAGCGTACTGGTGGCGGTCATTTGATATTCTTCCAACTGCCACAGTTCCTTATCGAAAACGGATTTTACATTAGGACAGTTCTTAAACAGCGCCAGTATATCATTATCATAAACTTCCTTTTTCCTGTCGGCTAATTGCAAGAACTTTTCGAAGACCTCCGGAACATGCATTTCCGGTATTTCGAACCCTAACCTCTTTGTTACATATAAAAAGGCGTGTTTGCCGGATCTCGCCGTCAATACCAGTTCCATAGGAGGCGCTCCTACTGTCTCGGGGTCCATGATTTCATATACATCTTTGGATTTCAGCAAGCCGTCCTGATGGATACCCGACGAATGGGCAAAGGCATTTTCTCCCGTAATCGCTTTATTGACCTGAACATCCAATCCCATCGTGGCGCTGACCATGCGGGAGGTTTCATAGATTTTTGCCGTATCAATACTGGTGTAGCCTCCGTAATAGTCCTCGTGCAGCTTGATTCCCATAACCACCTCCTCCAAGGAGGTATTTCCCGCACGCTCTCCAATTCCGTTCACGGTACATTCCACCTTATCCGCTCCGTTTTTCACAGCAGCTAAAGTATTCGCGGTAGCCAGTCCGGTATCGTTGTGGCAGTGGACGCTCAAAAGCACGTTGGGTTCCAGGTTCTTCAGCCTGTCATTGATTCGGTATATCAAATTGCCGAACTGCTCGGGTACGGCGTAGCCCACGGTATCCGGAATATTGATGATGGTGGCCCCCGCCTTTACGACCGCCTCTATTGTTCTCCACATATATTCGAAATCCGACCGGCTGGCATCTTCCAAGGAATACTGTACCTTAGGAAGAAACTGCCTGGCATATTTCACAGAAGAGGCTCCTATCTCTATGATCTGCTCGGGTGTTTTCTGCAGCTTCTTGGATACATGTACTTTAGAGGAGCCTAATACGATATGAATCAAGGGGTCCTGCGCCTTACGGATACTCTGGTATATGGCGTCTATGTCCGATTCCACAGCTCTGCCTAAGGCTGCAATACATACCTCCCGACCTATCTTCTCGCTGATCGCTTTTACCGCTTCAAAATCTCCCTGGGAAGAGGAGGGAAAGCCCACTTCCATCATATCTACTTTCATCTTGGCAATCTGTGCCGCTACATCTAATTTTTCCTCCAGATTCAGTTTCGCGCCGGGAACCTGTTCTCCGTCTCTAAGTGTTGTGTCAAATACGTAAATTTTTCTTTTCATAACTGCATCTCCTTTTTTGTGGTATTTAAATAGCTCCCTTCATCTCCTGCCGATGTCAAGAGACGAAAAGGGAGCTTTCCGCGGTACCACTCTAATTCATACAATTATGTATGCACTTTCGATACTTCTTACCTTAAATGTTCTAAATTGCTATTGCAGAACAAAAAGAGCTTTTTCCTATGAAATAAAAAAACTCCCGTCTCGCTAAGAGACAGAAGTTATATTATCTGCGGACCACTCTATTCCGGGCAATTTCAATACAAGTACAATAAGACTAATATCTATCCCCTGTAACGGTGGGCATCCGGCACGACCTACTTGATTTCAGCCTGCAACTCGAAGGCGAGTTCACCATTCTCTAACTCCTGCTTCACACCGCCCAGCAGGTCTCTGAAAATCATCAAACAGCTACTATTCCTTTTCAATGTCTTTTTCTTTATATTAATTCGTATTATATGCAATGGATTTCAATTTGTCAACGGATTTTTATCTATAAAAACATTAGGATTTCTCCCTCAATGTGACACCTTTCGGGACGCAGGCATATAATATAACTAGAAAAACATACAACCCAGAGGTTTATATGAACAATACAAGTGCAGCAGACAGCAGGGGCACTATTACTCAGCGCGGCAATATTATGCGTGTGGAGAACGCCCTGGTCGAAGAAGTAGTTACCAACAGCAGAACATCTGGCTTTATCGTGATTTCCTATGGAGTGCGGGGACAGGGTAATATGATTCAAATCGAGCTCCTCCGGTTAAATGTAGGGCGGGATACCGTTATTATAAATCAGTTCGGCGAACGTACTTGCCTTTGCGAAATCAGGAAGGGGATGTTTATAGACGCCGAATTCTCGGCTGTTATGACGAGAAGTATTCCTCCTCAGTCAAATGCATTCCGCATTGTTGTACGGCAGAAAGAGACTTCCACCAGCGTCACTACAGACCGGGTAGTCAAAGTAGACGTAAATAACGGTTTTCTCATTACTGGAAATCCCGCTAATCCGGCACGTCAGATGCGATTTGTCATCTCCAACGCAACCGTAATTCTTGATCAGCGCGGCAGGTCAATCCGCTTAGGCTCTATCAGGCCCGGGCAAATGGTAAAAGTGGAGCATGCCAACTTCCAGACTCCCAGTATACCGCCTCAGACTACCGCTTTTCGCATTCAGCTTTTGTAACTTTAAGCACAGGCTGCGACACTAAATAATTTAGTGCGCAGCCCGCTTATTAAAAGTATTTATCTTTTATCTTTTCCGAGGTTCTTACCGCTAAAGCCTGTGTGGTAAGGGTCGGATTGGGGCCTCCCAGAGAATTGTAAAGCACGCTGTTGTCGGCTATGAACAGCCTCTTTACCTGCCTCGCCTCACAATCGGTATCCGTGACGATTCCCATACGCATGGTAGATTGAATATGTATATATAGATTAGCCGGCCAGTTGGAACGAAGAATCGTTCTTGCGCCGGCTTTTTTCAAAATATTTGCAGATATGGTCGCAAGCCTGTCGCGTTTTATCCTGTCCTTATCGCTGGGATAATAGACTATTTTAGGTATGTATCCATACGCATCTCTGACTTTGTAGTCCAAGCTTACACCGTTTCTCTGATTCACTTCATCGTCCGTGAATATGAGTAAACTCAGTGTTCTCTTATAGTCCATCATTATTTCCTTTAACCGGGCACCGACTACCGCTCCTTCCATATCCCAAAGCTCACCGGGGCTCACCTCATTCCATTCAGCAAAGCCTTTGTCGCTCATGCCGTAAAAGACAGAAGAATACAAACCGGGGCTAAAACCCATGGTCTGTATGACGCCCAGACCCGGATAATCGAATCTCGCCGCCCCATTTTGTCCTACGAAAGGACTTATGTCAGGACTTCCCAATACCTCCATCAGCACTTCCCTGTCGAATATCCCCGTAACGCTGTCCATCCAGTGATTTACCAATCCTCTTCCGACCCACGCATTTTGGGGAAGTCCGGAATTCAGCCAAAGGCGCGGTGTCTCAATGGAGCCGCCTGCCATAACTACCACATCCGCGCGCTGTTCGAACACCTCTCCGGTCCACGTGTCCTTATATATTACGCCTACCGCGCGAAGTACATTCTCGCTGTCCGGCTCCGTTAATATCTGCGTTACAAAAGCATTTGGCCTGACCTGTACGTTTCCGGAATAAAGTGCCCACGGAATATAGCTTGCAAAGGTGGATCTTTTAGCCACTGCCTGCACCTTCGGCCCTATATGGCAACCGTTTATGCAGTGCCCTCTGAACGTACAGCCGTATTCTCCATCCCTTTCCATATCGTAATCCGGTATATTGGCCTCTTCACTGCGAAGCAGGATGGCATTTGGCTGCGGACGGTAGCCCGGGCGCGTAATATCCTTTCCCGTCAGCTCATTCCAGTTCGCCTGCTTCGCCCCATAGTAGAACAAGTTCTCCTTGGCGGTAGGCCTGCTGTCGATTACAGGAAGTGCCTCCTCGACTTTCTCGTAATAAGGGATGAGCTCGTTATAGGGTATAGGCCAGATATTGTTTACTGCCACCGGATATGCCCGCGGGCAGTTTGCAGTATAAATCAGTGTTGTTCCGCCCACTCCCGCGCTCTGCCATACGGTTCCCCCGTTTGCTACACTTCTGGTCCATGGACCTATACTTCTATCGGCAGGCCCCCAACGAAATTTACCGCTTACTAAATCGTTCATATCATTTTCCAAGTCGGTAAAATTTTCTTTCAACAGCGGAAGGTTTAAATCTTCTATGGAAGAACTGCTCTCTCCGCCATGCTCGGCATTGGGCCTGGGCCATTTCTCATTTCCATACCACGGACCGGCTTCCAGAACCAGAACTCTAATTCCTTTTTCTCCCAGTTCCTTCGCTGCTACAGCGCCTCCTCCTCCCGCACCAATTACAATAACATCCACATCATACTCCATACTTTACACCAGAATTTATTATCCTTTCTATGAAAAAATGTTAATCTCTGTCCACGCCCGGATAGGATACCTGCTGCCATGAAAAGGGCATGAATTCAAATATTCTCTGATTAGGCTCATCCAAACGGGTGGAACCATATCCAAACCACTCGGAATAATATCCCATCATCGTCATTTTCACCAGCAAATCGACCACGTATTTATTTGTGAACATCGGACTGTTATAAGAGGAGAGTTCCTGCTGCTTTAAGATATTCAGCGCCGCCAGCCTATCGCTGGGCACCAGTGCGGCAAAGTTTATCGTTCCGCCTCCCATAATATCCATAGAGAATTCATTGCCTCCACTTATCACAAGCTCCCTTGCCGCCATATCAAGGGTCTTTACTGTTGATTTCAGCAATGCCACGTTTCCCAGCTCGTACAGGGACAGAACAAGATATTCATAAGTAAGCGCATCAACCGCTCCGGGATATTGTATCTCACCATATTCTGCCGCAAGTCTCGGAGTCCATGGAACAATCGCTTCTACAAAAGCCATACAAGTATCTAAAAAATGAGGCATGGAAAAATCGTCGATTAAATCGTCGATTCCATTTACTGTGTTATACAGCATTATAAGGCCTCCGTCATATATCTATTCAATTTAAAATATATGATTTATTTGCCTGGATATTCGCCATATATTAATAAAAAGGAGCTGCGCAAGGCTTATAACACTTTGCAGCTCCTTCATTCATAATATGAACTATTAATTCTATTTATTTAATACCATAAGGTTTTTTAACGAGACATCCAAAATAGGGGCAGAATGAGTCAATGCCCCGCAGGATATATAATCGACACCGATTTGAATCAGTTCGCCGATGCTCTGCGCCGTAACATTTCCAGAACATTCCGTTTCCGCCCTGCCGTCAATTATTTTTACGGCCTGTTTCATCATTTCCAAGCTCATATTATCCAGCATAATGATGTCGGCCCCGGCTTCCAGCGCTTCATCTACCATTTCCAGATTCTCTGCTTCTATTTCTATCTTTCGCACGAAGGGCGCGTACTCTCGTGCCATTTCTATTGCTTTCCTCACTCCTCCGGCCGCCGCTATATGATTGTCCTTCAGCAAAATACCATCGGAAAGATTAAAACGGTGATTGTATCCGCCTCCTGCCTTGACCGCATATTTTTCAAATATTCTCATGTTAGGAGTAGTCTTTCTCGTATCCAGCAGCTTGATTCCGCTTCCGCTTAGCATGTCTGCTATGGAACGGGTATAGGTAGCGATTCCGCTCATGCGCTGCAGATAATTAAGCGCTGTCCGCTCTCCCGAAAGAAGTGCCCTCACATCTGCATATAAGTCGGCGAGCAAGTCTCCTTTTTTTACCCGGTCTCCGTCCTTAACATATGCTTCTAATCTTGCTGAAGTATCCAAAAGCTCGAATACCCGTAAAAAGACGTCCATACCTGCTATGACACCATCCTGCTTGCATAAAAGCTGGACCTTTCCCTCCTTTTTCTCCCGAATGACCGAATTAGTTGATACGTCCTCACTGGATATATCCTCTCGCAGCGATTGTAATATAAGATTATCCGCATTTAATTTGAATGTGATTTCGTTGTTCATTTTTATTCTCCCTTTCTATCTCCTCTAAAATCATTTTTTTATTTCTTTCTTTAAGGCGCTCATAATCGGCGTATACCGTAAGGTCTACCGTTTCTATGGAGTAGTTCATCTTTTGAAATGTGGCAGAAATATGCTCTGCCGCTTCTTTGGCAAAAACCAGGCTTTCTAACAGCGAGTTGCTGGCAAGACGGTTCTTTCCGTGTACGCCGTTGCAGCTCGTCTCCCCCACGGCATACAGATGCTCCATGGAGGTTCTGCTTTCAAGGTCTGCGGCAATTCCTCCCATAAAATAATGCTGAGCCGGAACGACAGGAATACTGTCCTTAGTAATATCGATTCCCTCTTCCATACAACGGGCATAAATATTAGGAAATCTATCCTTAACAGCCTTACTGCCCAGATGTGTCACGGACAGCCATACATGTCTGCTTCCATCTAATTTCATCTGACGGAGGATTTTCTGGGTCAGTAAATCTCTAGGCAGAAGCTCGTCCACGAAGCGCTTCCTGCCTGCATTCAGTAAATAAGCCCCCTCTCCTCTTACTGATTCAGAAATCAGGAAACGTCTCCCCGGTTTTTCAGAATAGAGTGTAGTTGGATGGATTTGTATATAATCGATATTTTTTAATGAAATGTTGTGCCTCAGCGCTGCCGCCAGCGCATCTCCAGTCAAATGGGGATAATTTGTGGAAGCTTCATATAAACCTCCGATTCCTCCGGTAGCCAGTACCGTATAATCAGAGGAAAGCTGCACGAGTCTGCCGTCCTTTGTACGGACGACAATACCGAGGCAGCAGTTTTTATAGGATACCAGATCTATCATTTCCACATATTCCATAATAGTGATATTCTTTTTCTCAACGGCCTGCGCCAGAAGCTTTTCCGTAATCTCCCGCCCGGTCACATCTTTATGATATAAAATTCTTGGGGCAGAATGTGCGCCTTCCTTCGTATAAAGGAGGGCCCCGTCCTTTTGCTCGAATTCAACCCCGTAGGAAACCAGATCGCCTATAATTTCCGGCGACTTCCTTATCATCTGTCGCACCGCAGCCCGGTCGTTCTCGAAATGTCCGGCTTTCAGCGTATCCGTAAAAAAACTGTTATAATCCGCTTCCGATTTCAGCGTGCAGATGCCTCCCTGGGCCAAATAGGAGTCGCTCATTTTCAGGGAGCTTTTGGTAATCAGCAAAATTTCCTTGTTTTCAGGCAGGTTAAGCGCACAGCATAGTCCCGCTGCCCCCGTTCCTACTATAATAATATCCGTCTTAGTCTTCATTTCCAATCACCTTATTTCGACATAACCATCATTTTTTCCAAAGCCTTATTGGCATTACCCATCATTTCTTCGTCCAGTGTAACGAGATTGTCCGCATTCTCTAACTGTTCTAAGACTTGTTCCACCGTTATGCGTTTCATGTGCGGACAGAACTGCCTATGTCCTACCGAATAGAACGTTTTATCCGGGTTCTTCGCTTCCAGTTCGTGCAGTATTCCCATTTCGGTGCATATGATAAAGACCTTCGCATTGCTTTTCCCCGCATAATCGATGATTCCTGAGGTACTTCCGATATAATCTGCTATTTCCAGCACATCCTGTGTACATTCCGGATGGGCAAGAATTAATGCTTCCGGGTAAAGCTCTTTGGCCTTTTGAATATTTTCTTTTTTGATACTTGTATGTACATGGCAGAATCCATCTCCCAATATAAAACATTTCTCGGGAATCATGCCCGCGATATATCTGCCCAGATTGGCGTCCGGGATAAAATAAATGTTTTTGTTCGGAAGCTTCTTTACTACCTTGAGTGCATTGGCCGATGTGACGCATACGTCTGAATGGGCTTTGATTTCGGCTGTGGAATTGACATAGCAGACTACCGCTACATCCTCATATTTTTCTCTTACCGCCCTTATCTCATCGATATCCGCCATGTGCGCCATAGGACAGTCCGCAGTGCTGTCCGGCATAAGGATCGTCTTCTCAGGGCTTAACAGCTTGGCGCTCTCACCCATGAAGGTCACTCCGCAGAATAAAATGGTCTTCTGGGGTATTTCCGTCGCTGTTTTGCTAAGGAAATAGGAATCTCCAACGCAGTCGGCAAGAATCTGAATCCGGCTGTCGGTATAGTAATGCGCTAATATCGCTATGTCCTTTTCCTTTTTTAGCTGTTCTATCCTCTTTATAATTGTGTCCATCTCTTGTTCCTCTCTGAATTATGCTGGTGCTTATTTTATCACATGTAATGTCATATGACAAGACACCTATATTTAACATTTATTTCTCGGGGAGGGGAATAGATTGCCACTACTTAATTGCAGACGCAAGCGGAAGATCTGTGATTGTTGAATATTATGACGGTGCGATGCAAACTGTTGAAACGAAAGAAGATTTCCAGATCGCATCTGATTTTATTGCTTACAACGACCTTAAGATTGGGGAAGGAGCTACAGAGTTTGAGCGTTATGATGCTGTAATGGCAGCGATCGAAGGCAACGGAAATCGACTGAGCAACACGCAGGCGCTTTCGCTATTGGCCGAAGTGGGCGGCCGAGCCGGAAATACTGACAGATTGCAGTGGTCCGCCCTTTACAACTTAACCACGGGAGAGACAAAATTATTTGCCCATAGAAACACTGAAAACATTATCAGCTCAAGATTGATTTTATCTAAATAAACCTATAGCCCGGCAATTTGTTCCTTTCCGCATTTTGGCCTTTACCTATTTACCTATATTCGATATAATCCAGAAATCTCTTAACCGCCATCGATGCGCTTTTTTTATCTTTAAGCGCCACTCCTATTTTACGATAAGCGGGTACTTCCATTTCCTTTGCCACAATGCGGTAAGGTATGCGGCGCAAGATAAGCTCAGGTAAGATGCTGATGCCCAGACCGCTTTCCACCATGGACATAATGGCATAGTCGTCCCATGTGGTAAAATGAATCTCGGGAGATATCCCGCACCGTTTGAATATCTCTGCGGCTTCTGAATTCTCATCTTTTCCAAGAAGCAGAAATGGAGAATCCGCAAGCGCCTTGACGGGAAAATATTCGCAATCCGCCATGGAATGCTCCTCAGGCAAAACTACGAGAAGTTTATCCTGCTCCAAAAAAATTGTTTCCAGCTCGGGAATTGTGGGAAGCCTCAGAAATCCACAATCCACGCGCCCTTCCAATATCCAGCTCTCTATCTCGGTATAATCTCCTAAAAGGAGTTCATATTCGATGTTAGGATAATCCTTTTGAAATTCTTTAATGACGTTGGGAAGCCAGTGAGTTGCCACACTTGAAAATGTGCCTATTCGAATGAGTCCCGACTGAAGTCCATTCAGCTCATCCACCTGGATCTGCAGCTTTTGATATTCTCTGCATACATTTTTTGCATATGGCAGAAGCTTCATGCCGTCGGAAGTCAGCCGCACGCCGGAGCGCCCACGCTCCAAAAGTGATATTCCCCATTCTTTTTCCAAATCATTAATCATCCGGCTGATGCCCGACTGTGAATAGTTCAGCAGTTTCGCGGCCTTTGTAAAGCTCCCATATTCCACAGTGGAGATAAACGCCATATATTTTTGAATATTCATGTCCATTCTCATTCACTCTTTCTGCTGCAGTTCACGTAATTGTCCTTATTACCCTCTAATCGCTCAGTTTTATATATTTGTTACACATATTACTCCTCTATCTGTTTTTGTAATGCTATGTATGATAAACATGCGCTTTTGTAATTTATAAGTTTATGATACATTATGCTCATAGCGTTTTCAAGAGAAAGGAATAAAATATAAAAATCCGGAGACTTACTCGAAAGGAAGAACCCCATGGGATTATATCAAAATAGAATTGTTGTAAAAGTCGGCACCTCCACACTCACAAACGACATCGGTCAAAACGATCTACGCTCTTTCGACCGCCTCGCATGGGCTTTATCTGACGTCCAGAATATGGGATATGAGATTATACTCGTATCCTCCGGCGCCATCGCCGTAGGTGCCAATAAGCTGAAAATGAAAACACGCCCCACCAGCATGCGGCTTAAGCAGGCAGCCGCTGCAGTGGGGCAATGTAGCATTATGTTCCTATATGATAAATTTTTCAATGACTATGATAAAACTATCGCCCAAATCCTCCTCAATGCGGAGGATATGGAAATTGAGGAAAAGAAAGAGAATCTCACCAACACCTTCGATTCCCTGCTGGAAATGGGTATTATCCCCATTGTAAACGAAAACGATTCCGTCAGCTATACGGAAATCGAGTCGGAAGACCGGCTGTTCGGCGACAATGATATGCTCTCCGCCGTTGTCGCCGTATTGTGTAAGGCCCGGAAGCTTGTGATCTTGTCCGATATCGACGGTTTCTATGACAGTGACCCTCGCCTCTATCCTAACGCAAAGCTCATAGATCACATCGATAAAATCGACGAAGAGGTGCAGTCCTTAGCCGGAGGCGCAGGCTCCCGCCGTGGCACGGGCGGTATGAAGACGAAGCTCCAGGCCGCGAAATTAGCCACCGCTCAAGGTATCGACACGATTATTACAAACGGGAAAAATCCTGCCGCTCTATATGATATTGTCAAAGGTGTAAGCGTAGGAACGCTTTTTTCCGGAAGATCTTTATAGCTATAATTATAAAGCAGTGTCATTTATTCATATCTCAGGGCTTCGATAGGGTCCATCTTAGCTGCTTTGTTCGCCGGATAATATCCGAAAAACACTCCAATACCTATAGAGAATAATAGCGATATGATGATGCTGCTTGCCGATATTGCTGCCTCCGAATCCATGAGCTGAGCTCCCAGGATTCCTCCCGCTATTCCCAGCGCAATGCCGATAATGCCGCCTATCATACAAATGATGATTGCCTCTACGATAAATTGCAGCCGGATAGAACCGTTGGTCGCACCCAGCGCCTTTCTCGTACCGATTTCTCTCGTGCGCTCGGTAATGGATACGAGCATGATGTTCATAACACCTATTCCGCCTACCACCAGAGCGATTCCGGCAATAACAGATATAGCAGTCGTTACCGTACCCATGATGTCGGACATGGCGCTTACCAGAGATGCCATACTCGTTGCCGACACTTCGAAATCACGGTTATTTCTATAATAGGTATTGAAGTAGCTTTCCGTCGTGCCTGCAAACTTATCCGAGTCCACTTCTGCCTGCGTTACTACCGTAAAGCTGGTATAACCTGCTTTATGATTTTTATCGAGAGCAGTCTTTAACGGAATGTATACGCTGGTGCTGATATCTTTTTCCGATGAGGTAGAAAAGGTGAAGGCAGACTCCTCATATTCGTATACTCCAACTACCGTATAGTTTTCATACGATTCATTTACATTCGTCTGAATAGTGCTTCCTATCGCCTTCTCCATATCCCCCTGGAACATGTTGTTCACTGCTTTCTCCGAGATGATCGCAACCTTGTCACCGCCATCCGTCTCTCTGTCGGAGAAAAAGCGTCCTGACAGAAGCGTTAAGTCATTAGCAACGAAATATCCCTGACTTGCCCCCATTACCGACACATTGGCATATAAATTTCCATCCTCGATCTGTCCGCTGCCGATAGTTTCCGATGCCGACAAGGCATATATCTCATTAGAATATGTTTCGCAATAGCCCTCTAACATATCTGCAGTGAAATAATCTTCCTCCTTGGGAGCTTTCTGTTGGTTACGTCCGCTGCCGAAGGTCATTCCGGTTTCCGTTTCCTCCTCTTCATTTTCTCTCTGCTGCAGGCCCACCGTTATATTGTTAGCTCCCATAGCGGACATGGAACCGGTGATGGAGGAAGTCAGAGAGTTACCAACGGTCATGATAGCGATAACGGAAGCGATACCAATGATAATTCCCAGCATGGTAAGGAGCGCCCGCATCTTATTCGCTTTTAAGCTGGACAGCGCCAGCCGCACATTTTCTATGATGAGCATGCTCTTCCACTTCCTTTCCTTTCTCCGATAATCGAGCCGTCCTTAAGCGTGATAATTTTCTCGGTTTCCTCCGCCAGCTCCGGGGAATGCGTAATCAGCACAATGGTCTTGCCCTGCTCTTCATGGAGTTGGTGAAACAAATCCATTACCATACGTCCCGTCTGGGAATCCAGTGCACCCGTGGGCTCATCTGCCAGAATGATGGCCGGATCGTTGCACATAGCCCTGGCGATGGCAACTCGCTGCTTTTGTCCGCCGGAAAGCTCCTCAGGCAAATGGTGCATTCTATCGCCCATCCCCACCATGTCCAGCAGTTCCTTCGCCCTTTCCACTCTCGCCTTTCTTCCCATACCTGCATAAAGCATGGGCATTTCTACATTTTTAATGGCGTTAGTCCTGGCGATCAGATTATAGGTCTGGAACACGAAGCCTATCTTGCGGTTTCTTATCTTGGATAAACTCTCGTCCCTGGCGGCTATGACGTTAACGTCATCCAGCACATAGGAGCCCTCCGTAGGACGATCGAGAATACCGATAATATTCATCAGTGTAGATTTCCCTGAGCCGGAAGCTCCTACAATGGAGACAAACTCTCCCTCCCGCACTGTCATCGAGATTCCGTTCAATATCTGCAGTTCGTTAGGCTGTCCGACATAAAACCGCTTAATGATATCGTTAAGTTCTATGATTGGTCTTTTCTCCATCCGTTAAAAACCTCCCATAGGTCCCCGCATGGACATGATGCTTTCCAAATCGGTGCTGCTCTGGGCCGCTTTTACAACTACCTGCATTCCTTCGGTCAGCTCGCCGCTTTCCACTTCCACATAATAATCGCTTTCAATTCCAGTATTTATATAAACGATTTCGGTATTGGATGTATTCTTTTCTCCCGTTTCATCCTGTACATTCGTATCTGTGGCCGCTTCCGCAGGCTTTGCTTCGTCGTTAATCACTTCCACATATTTATTGCCTTCATCGTCGGTCTGTACCGCATCATAAGGCACTGTCATGATATTATCCTTGCTTTCCAGAATGATGCTGAGTTTTGCCGTCATATCCAGCCGAAGATCGTCGTTAGGAGTATCCACCGAAACCTTGATGGTATAGGTAACATCCGTTCCCGTAGTTTCCGTAGCTCTGGGCGCGATGTCGATGACAGATCCTTCCAGCTGGGCATCGCCCGTACCGTTCGTCTTGATAACGACCTTCTGTCCCAGTTCGATGCTACTGATGTCGTATTCGTCAATTTCCGCAGACACCTCATATGCGCTGGTATCCTCTATCGTCAGTATAGATTCCCCCTTATAGATGTCCCCTGCTTCCACATTGACCGCCGTCACAACTCCTGAAAAAGGAGCTTTTACGACGCAATCTTCGAGCTGCGTTTCGTATTGCTTCACCTGCTGCTTGTCGGTTAAAGATGCCGTAGATGCAGACAGCTTGTCGGTCCTTAGCCCGTCCTCCTTGGCAGCAACCGTACTCGAGTTGTTTCTTGCCAAGTCCTCTTGGTTCCTTACCTGAGTATTATAAGCATCCAACTTACTGTCTACCGTACTCTGAGCCGTGTCTACCGCTTTTTCATAAGTGGACTCACTGCTTTGGGCTGTGGAATATTTCGTCTGCCAGCTTGCTAAATCCGAACTGCTTGCACTATAGGTCTCACTTGCCGAGCTGTATTGCTGTTGTAATGAGATCAATCCAACGATTGCCTGCGTTATCGCATCCGTAGCCGCCGTATCTCCATCCGTCACGAAATCGGAACCGCTTAGACTTACGAGATTGCTGTTCTCAATGGACAACGCGCTGAAATCATATGCCCCGTATGTACTTCTCAGTCCTTCTACCGTAGAACCGAATTGCGAAGCGGCAGATTCCATGCTGCCTTTTGCAGCTTCCGCATTCGACTGCCTAAGTTCCATCTCACCCTTTTTCTCTACTGTGGTCTGCTTTGCATTGTCATAATCATCCTCCGCCTCTTCCAGATCCGTCAGAGCCTCCAGATAATCGTTCCAGGCATCCGCAACATCCTGATTTGCGCGCTCCGCATCGATATCCCTCGCAGCCTGCGCTTCCGAAAGACTTCGCTGGGAGGAGGAAACTGAAATGCCGGACTTGCTGCTGCTTGCGTTCAAAGAAGTCTTCGCATCCGCCAGACTGTCTTCAATATCCGAGGAATCGAACTCGAGCAAAACGTCACCCTCCTGAACCGTGTCTCCAACCTCTATGTTCACATCTTTTACTTCCACTCCTGTCAGGTTTACGATAATGCTCTTGCTTTCGTTACTTACTACTTTTCCGGTTGCAGAAATCGAACTCACGAGAGAACGTTTTTCCACTAACGCCGTTTCTTGTTTATTCATGGCTGCCTGCACAGCTTCCATCTGCTTATTAAGCTGCGCCCTGACTGCCAATACACCTATTACTATCACGATAAGAATGCAGAGCAGTATCAACAATTTCTTGTGCTTTTTCATAAACTCTTTTACCTTTACCATCTTTAGAACTCTACTCCTTCCAAACTCCTCTGATTTTTCAAATGCCTTTTGACACTATACACGAAATGAATAAACCGAAAATAAACTATATTGACATATAATAGAAATTTTACTTTGTTTATATAGAGTTTATTTTTTATGGTAGAATAGATAACACAAGGGATGAACCAAGAAATATTCACTGTGCAAAAAAGAGGAGGATTTTTCATGTTCCACATTATGGTCGTAGAAGATGATAAGCATACGTCAAAGCTGATGTGCGCCGTATTGACACACGCCGGTTACGAGGTGTTCTGTGCTGATAACGGTCTGTCCGCCCTAGAGTTGATGGACAAGCAGCATATAGACTTAATCGTCTTGGATATAATGATGCCGAAAATGGATGGATATGAATTCACCAGGCAGCTTCGGGAGGCAGGGGACATGGTTCCCATTCTCATGCTGACCGCCAAGCAGCTTCCTGATGATAAGGTCAAAGGCTTTATCGTAGGCACGGACGATTATATGGTCAAGCCCGCCAACGAGGAGGAAATGCTCCTTCGTATCAAAGCTCTGCTTCGCCGGGCCAAAATCGTAAGCGAGCACAAACTGACTATAGGCAAGATTTCTCTGGATTACGATTCCTTTACCGTTACGAGAGAAGGAGAGTCACAGACGCTCCCTCAAAAAGAATTCTATCTGCTTTATAAGCTGTTATCTTATCCCGACAAGATTTTCACACGTATTCAGTTGATGGATGAAATATGGGGAATGGATTCGGAGACGACAGATGCAACGGTAAATGTGCACATTAACCGTCTGAGGAAAAAATTTGAGCACTATCCTGAATTTGAAATTGTTTCTATAAGAGGGATTGGCTATAAGGTGGTGAAAAAATGTGAGTAAAGTTGCAGAAAAAATCTATAGAATAAAAAAAGCGCCTCTCGCCCTGCGCTTTACCGTAATGGTCTTTGTCATCATGGTCTTTTCTATGGTAATCGTCTTTTTTATCGCGATGTTTCTCATTCGCCTGGGACTTTACCATTTTCGCTCCGCTATGATGCCTTTTCTTCTGCTGGCTCTGCCTTCCATCTTTGTCGGCACCATATTATCCGTTATTTTCAGCCGCATATTTCTTTCTCCTTTCCGCAAAATGATTGTAGCTACCGATAAGCTCGCGGCAGGAGACTTTTCGGTGCGGCTTGATTTAGGCGAAGATAGTCCGGAGCTGATGAAGCTGAGTGAAAGCTTTAACCATATGGCGGCGGAGCTCGGCAATATCGAAATGCTCCGGGCCGATTTCGTGAACAATTTTTCTCATGAGTTCAAAACTCCTATCGTTTCCATGAGAGGCTTTGCGAAGATGCTGAAGTACGAGAACCTGTCACAGGAAGAGCGCAACGAATATCTGGATATCATTATCTCGGAATCCGACCGGCTCTCGGACCTCGCTACCAATGTGCTCAATTTGTCCAAAATCGAAAATCAGACCATTCTATCGGATCAAGCTACCTATAACGTGAGTGAGCAGATACGCAGGGTAGTGGCTCTTCTGGAAAATAAATGGAACGCCAGGCACATGGAAATTTATTTGGAGTGTGAGGAAATTAACATTTATGCCTGTGCTGAGCTTCTCTGGCAGGTATGGCTGAATTTACTGGACAACTCCATTAAATTTTCTCCGGAATATTCCGTCATAGAAATATCGGTGAAGCAGGATGCTGCAGAGACCGTATTTCGCTTCGCGGATCAGGGCTGCGGAATCGAGGAAAAATCCGTTGCCCGTATCTTCGACAAATTCTATCAGAGCGATATGTCCCATACCACGCAGGGAAACGGCCTGGGGCTTACACTGGTGAAGAAAATCCTAAGCCTTCACCGGGGTTCTATCTCTGTGGCCTCTACCGGCAGCAGCGGTACCACCTTCGAGATACGGCTTCCTAGATGAGAAAGACTTTCTCCAGAGCCTCTGCTTTTCCCGGAACAAAAAATAAATCCTTTCCGTTATTGCATTCATAGATAAAATCGTGCAGGGACTTGCTCTTATAAGAAGAAAAGTCCCCTATTATTGCAAGCTTAACTCCATAATTGACATATTTCTGCACGATTTCCCCCGCAAGGCGGGTACTTAAGTCGAAGAATTCCTCCGTTATGTTCGCCTTATCCAGCAAAAAGATATCACAATCAACCTCGTACCTGACTGTGGACATTAAATCGAGCGCCGACTGGGTATCAGTAATGACGGGTTCCCCTGAGTGAATATAAACAGCAGTTTTCCCATCTTCACTTATCTTTTCCAGCCCTATTTCTCCTACTTGTATAAATTCTGTCTGCATTATGCCGACCTCCGTTTCTTTGCAATGTATTTCTTTTCCTATCTTTCTTCTATCTTTTCATTATTCTAATTCTTATCTTCCATTAAAAGCGGCACAATTGACATCATTTCTTTCATGAAATCTATACTTCCCCATAAAAATATCTTAAATAACTTTGTTTCCTCATCGTATTTTATATGGATAGTCGCATTTGCGTATACCTCTCCTTTGCTGTTCATCACCGCGAGCAGGGTATTGGATATCCGTTCGAAATTTTCCTTTGATGTTTCCTTTATGTCTATTACGGTGGAAACGCTTATGCTTTCATTTGCGGCCGGCACGGCTCCCTGTGTGGCCGAAAATGTGGTATTTTGTGTGGTCGAGAACACGAGATTCTGCTTCATTGCATTCATTGAGATATGTCCATGCTCATCGGGCGAGCGGGACGGCACCTCACCGCCCATAAAGAGTTCAAGATCTTCCCTGGCAATGCGCCACTGTTTCCCCGCTTTTATCGCCTTTAATCTGCCGTCTGCAATAAATCCGCGTATTGTTTTGTGATGAAGCTCTAACAGCTGCGCTACTTCATATATGGTATAAAATTTCCCGTCCATGGCTTTACCTCACAGTCTAACGTTGGTGTCATTATATCATTCACAGTAAGAATAAGTCAATTAATTTTACACTTTATTGTATTTTATTTCTAATTATTGTACTTTATCATCTATTTTCTCCCTTTTATTATACTCTATTGCTATTTCATTATTATTTCCTATCATAATTCCTTATAGTATGGATTTGAAAAGCTGATCACCATTATTCTAAGCCTATCTTTATTTTTATAATATACTTCCATTGCAAGGATTACAGAATTGTGTAGAAGCGTGGTAAATAGTATAGTATATTAAATTATAGGATCAGGGTGTCAAAAGGTCCTTTTTTGCGAACGTCTCCAGGCAATATGCCTAAAACAAAAAGAACGACTGCGCCTATGTAAATATTTAGAAGTTCTTTCTCTGGACATTTGTGCCATAACAGAAAACAAAACTGTTTGAGCGCAGCGAGTTTTTTGTTTTCTGTTATGTTTGGCAGGGATGGACTGAGAATTAGAACTTCTTATATATTGGAATTCGGCGCAGGAGTCTTTTTGTTTTGGGCATATTGACTCGAATATTTTTAAAAAGGACCTTTTGACACCCTAATCATTAAAGAGACAGAAGCTGCGAACTACAGCTGGGCTTTTATCATATATTTCAACTGATGGTTGCGAAGAAATACAGTTTGCTATATAGAGTGCAACTAGATGTTCTGATACTATTTATGTATCAAAATCAAGGAGGTTACACATGGATTTTTCGGAAAAACTTTTAACATTACGAAAAAGTAAAGATTTAACACAAGAGCAATTAGCGGAGAGACTGAATGTTTCAAGACAATCTGTATCAAAATGGGAATCCGGACAAACGGTGCCAGAATTAGAAAAAATTATAGCATTGAGCGAAATATTCGATGTTACAACCGATTGTCTTTTAAAACCATCTGCTATAGATGCGCTATCGGTTAAAACAGAAATGTTAGAAAAGCAACAAGAACAAATGTTAATCAGAGAGAAAAAACGTAACCAGATTATCCGATGTGTTATTTATTCGATGGGAATATATTTGATATTTTTTGCTGTATATTTTATAGGACATTTCTATTTTCAAATTTGGAATCCATCTGTCATTCTTTCCGAATTTTTTATTGCTACAGCAATAGTAATCTTTGTTTGGGTAAACTGTATGAGCAGGATGGAATAAACAAAATCCGATTAGGGTGTTTCTGAAAACTACTTTTGCCGAGCGAAACGCTTCACTTTGTGGGAGACAAGGCGTGATTCTGGGCGCGTAGTGGTGCTACGTCCCCAAAATCGCAACGCAGTATACTGCAAAGTGGAGCGTTTAGGGCGGTGCAATGAGTTTTTAGACACACCCTAGGTAAATGGCCACGTCTAATCGGATTCTACTTTTTAATTCCCAGAACCATATATCTGACTATCGGTATCCTTTTAACAATTTCAATTAGCAGAGGCAATATGATGATTGTTCCAAGTAATATCAAAATATAATTAATCATAAATAATAAATTTAAATAAGTAACTATGAAATATCCCAGCGATAATACAACTACATAGTGTAAAATATAAAAATTAAAATTATTTTCAGTCATATATTGTGTAAATCTATTTTTAAAATTCAAGAACTTACTTCCAATACCTAAAATTGATAATATACCAATCCACAAATAAATATTAGTAAATAAGTCACTTAACACATTATTATCCGCGAAATTTTGACCATAATATGTTACTACATATAAGATTCCTATTACTACTGATATTATAGTTAAAGGTAT
The DNA here is from genome assembly GCF_039134705.1 of Kineothrix sp. IPX-CK. Lineage (NCBI taxonomy): Bacteria > Bacillati > Bacillota > Clostridia > Lachnospirales > Lachnospiraceae > Kineothrix > Kineothrix sedimenti. The sequence continues at coordinate 4,189,837 of NZ_CP146256.1, forward strand.
TGATATTTTTTCTAGTTTTATCATTAACTCCTGATTCGAAAAAACATAATATCCAAGTAACATCATAAGCAAATATATTCCAAATCTATATACGGTTATTAATGGAGTATTTAGTATAAATGAGCTTCCCCATACCAAAAATACCATTGCAAATAATACCGGTAATTTTATTTTTCTGCAAACTTCAGTCAGCCTGTCTTTTTTATCGGCTTTTCTTATTAATATAATCAGCAAAGATCCAATAAATAAAACATGGCAAAACCACAATGGCCCTATCCCCGCCAAACAATAAATAAGATATTTTATAATTCCGGGTATCATGTCTCCATTTCCTGCAAACATATCTACATATTGACTCGTAATTAAAGATGATATCCAACCATAAATAAATATTCCAAGTAAAGAAGGCACTAATATCCTTTGGATTCTATCTTTTATAAATTCCTTATCAGCTCTTTTTTCGAGGGAATATCTGCTTGAAATACCTGCTATTACAAATAATAAGCACATAAACCAAGGATACACAAATATTAGAAATGAGTCCATAACAGGAATGCCTTTTACATTAATATTTGATATAACCCCGCTATTATTAAATAAATATATGATATGATAAACCACTACTAAAGTGACTGTAATCCACCTGATATTATCTAAATAATCCAATCTCTTATTTGCCATTATTGCCTCCCAGAAATTCATCGCTCATACTTTCAATTACATCTGATTTTACAAGTGCTATTCCTTTTTTCTTATCACATAATACAACGATTGAATCACCGGGTTTTATATCGAACATATCTCTTGCCTCTTTTGGAATTACTATTTGTCCTTTTTCCCCCACTTTGCAGATTCCCAGATATTTGTCTTTTTCCATAGCATCCTCCCTTCTGTTTTATTAGTCATACTTTTCACACTTATTATACTTTATGTGCATTTCCAAGTCAATCACTGTCTTTATAAATCAACAAATGCCCCAATCAGGCCATAGAGCCATAATCGAGGCATTTTCTGTATTTTATATACTATTTTCTTTCATTTAAAAATATTTATCATATTCTCCCACAGGGAAGGGCTTCTCTAACCCAAGCACTCTCGGCCACAGACCGGTATCCGCGATAATAAATCCCATAATCATTCCCATATGGCTGTGCAAATGCCGGAATTGTGCTAAAATCAAGGTGAATTTGTCATATTCACAATCTTTGGGCTTCGCGCTCAGTTCTTCATCCATAAGCTCCGAAACATAAGCCTCAATTTTCTTCTCAATAGAGGAAAAATAATGGTTTATTTCTTCCCGGGAAAGGCATCTGTCGGAAATCACATCCAGGTTGTTCAGATCCTTTTCGTGTATATCCGGCTCCGCATAGTCCTTATCCCTTGGATTGATATACCATAGGTCAAGGGAATGGAGCATATGATAAATATGCTTCCAGCAGGGCATATCACAGTATGCTTTGTCCCATAGCTCGTCCGGTACGCAGTCAATCACATTCCCTACCTCCCACAGAGCACGGCGTGTCTGATTCAGTATAACTTCTGTTAATGAATTTTTCTCCATATCCTTTTACCCTCCGAATTCCGTCTTTTTACGCCGAGATCTGACCGCTACCGTAATCTGCTGGCCGCCGCCTCATCGAGCAGCACTTCACAGTTGGGATGAAGCTGAATGACAGAGGCGGGAATGTCGGTGGTGATAGGCCCCCGCACCGCTTTCTCTATGATTTCCGCTTTACTCTCTCCCTTGGCGATCAATACGATTTTTCTCGTCTGCATGATATCTACGATACCTCTTGTCAACCCTCCAAGCGGATAGTCATCAGGTACCTTCGTCTCTCTGCGCACCTTCTCTTCGAAAATCGGATCCATGGGAGAAACCCATGTATGGCGTTCGAAGGGTGTGCCCGGCTGGTTAATGCCTATATGGCCATTCCAGCCGATGCCAAGCATCTGTAGATCCGCACCGCCGCGTTCCTGCAAAGCGTTCTCGAACTTTGCGCACTCAGCATCGAAGTCATCGGAGAATGTGAGAGGCATGATGAAGTTTTCATCAGGGACTCCCAGATTCTTAATGACCTGCTCATATATCATTGTATAGCAGCTTCCCGGATAAGAACGATCAAGGTTGGTAAGCTCGTCTACATTAAATATGGTCACCTTCGACGTATCGAAGGGGGAGTCCTTATAAATATCACTGACGATCCTGTGCATATTCTTCGTCGTCTGTCCTGTGGACAGGCCGATGACTGCATTCGGCTTTTCAAGCATTTGCCCGATGATACGCCACGCTGCCGCTACATCAAAATCGTGTTCGGTTTTCATAATTGTAATTTTCATTTTAATCCTCCATATTTTCAACCGTATAATCCGCCGCCAGCCAGAGCCACCGGCTCGCTGCTGATGTCCACACCTCGCGATAGGTGGCATTGTTGCCCTGAGGCCAATATGGCTCATCACCATTATTAAACGTCTCGATTCCAACCGGAAGCTCACCGACACATTCGCCCGGAAGTACCGCATACTGTGCCGGGTAACGGCGGCCCGCCCCGTACATGAGCGAATGACCGAAGGGGTTCTTGCCGAACATCCAATAAAGCTGCTCTCTTCCCATCTGCAGAAGCTCCTCGTCACCGAAGTACCGGCCGACCAAAGATGCGGCCTTACCTTCTGCCAGCATCACTGCCGTATTACCCCTAAAGGAAAACCAAACAGGAAAATTGCGGAGCACATACCCATCCCTCACCGGTGTTCCGCCAGCAAGCTGTTCTCTGTAATTTTCTCTTTCCTGCTCGTAGGAGCACGTCACATGGAGATACGGGAATGTTTTTTCATCTTCGTATTCGTCCATCTTATGAACGCCTGCAGGGAGCATTCCATAAGGCGCAGTATTACCTGCGATAGCCTTTAGATAACTTCCATAGCGCTTCATAGCCTCTTCCCAAAGAGGACGCTTAGGAGACTCCGGCTGGGAACGGCAGATTTCCGTCAACGCCTGCATAAACTGCTGCGCTCTTGATTGGTGATTGAAATGTACTATCGTACGGTGATCCTCTTCTCGATAGAAAAATCCGTCAAAAGGGAGCCCTGCCGCGCCGGTTTCCTGACATTGGAGCAGTTTGTCGCACCAGTTCTCCGCTTTCTTCGCATATGTTTCCTCGCCCGTCGCTTCATATAAGTAGGAAGCTGCCCATACGATCACAGCATAATATTGAGAAAGTCCGGAATTATAAGTGTGCTCAAACATCTGCACCGCTTCTGCACCGAAATTTTCAAAACGATTCTCTGCAAATGCGAAGTCCTCTTTTGCTGCCTCCAGACTGCCCCAGGCCAAAGGGCTGTCCTCTTCCTTAAGCTGTAGATATGAATAGGCTTCGATGCCTGCAAACAAGAAATTTTCATAGGCATGATTATACACCCTCGTCTCTACGTCGTCCATATCGCCAGTCAAATTATTCGTCCATCTCGTAGCTCCGGCGCTGGTGGCGCGATAACCGTCCTTAAACCGCGTCCTTAAGATGAAATCAAGACCCCAACGCGCTTCCTCCACAATTCTTTTATATAAAAGGGGGTTCTTGCCCCGATAGCCTGCTGCCGCCTCCAAAAGAGCATGTACCACTTCTCCGGTCTGCGCACTCTGCTGGGAAACATCCCCCGCATCATGCCAGCCGCCTACGAAGGACATGGTAAGCCCTTTGTGCCTCGCCGTAATATCCTGATGACAAGTTCCGTGTTTTCCTGCGATGGGCATTCCGCATCGCTCACCGTATAAGAAGTTCAACACCCGCCATATATTTTCTTCCATTAAGTTGTTCGTGATCTCAAAACTTTGGCTTCGCACTTCGCCCGCCTGCAAATAATAAGTTCCTTCGCCGCTTATCTGAGAAAAATCAAGTACCTGAAAGCAGCCGTTTTTATTTTCCACCAGCTTAGCCGCACCGCGGTATACGCTCTTTCCCGTACTTTCCTCGATTACCTCAAAGAAATCCGCCACCATGTTGGCAACAGCACTCTTTTTCCCTTTTGTAAAATAACCTGCGCTGGATAACACGATACTGTTTTCTGCGCACTCCCATCCAAGCTCCTTTTCAGGATTCTCCACCTGTTCCAAGACAATGTCTTTATAATAGTAGGTAAGCTCCTCTCCCATAGCTACGTCCTGCCCGCACAGAAAAATATAGAACTGAATTTCCATCACCTTATCTCTGGGAAGGCTTGTAAATTCCCAAAAGCATTCATTCCATTCCATGTTATTTAAATCGAACACTGTAAACCCTTCCCGCACATAGCGGTCCGGTATCTTCTGCTCTCCATCGTTTCTAATCCCCACGTTCAGATGTACTGTCCCGGCACCCTTCACCTCCGGTCGTACCCAGAAATGCAGCCTGTTGTAGGCAGTCAGATTCTCTCCCGGCAAAGAAAAATGTACCTCTGCTGTTCCGAAATTACTGTAGTCTCCGTCTTCAGGCGCTCCCTTCGGCCATCGGTCACTGCGAAGGGGAGCCGTAATTTTTACACACGATTGCTCTTCCTCCGTCAGAACAAGCAGAACTCCTTTCTCCCCCGCAGCAGGAGTACTTATCTGCTCTCTCGCCGTCCATACATTCTTTCTATCAAGCACCTTCTTATTCGGGAATTCCGCCTCCAATGACCGTTCCCTATGCAAGGGCAGCATGGAATGGATAAACAAACTGTCCTCTAATTCTTTCCGGAATTCATCTCTCATCGATTGTCTCCTTTCATGAGCAGCATCCCGAGGGTAGCCGCTCCGATTAATCCCGCATGTCGCAGGTCAAAGCTGGAAAATACTACACCGTTTGTCACGCCGCGCATCGTTTCGGGGGAAAGATATCTGTTCACCTTCCGCATCAGCCATCCGTCGCTGATTACACCTCCGCCCAAAATAACCGTATCCGGGTCACTTACCCTCACAAGATTCATTATAACACAGGCCAGCGCTTGAGCCGCATATTCTGTAATTTCAACACATTCTTTAAGTCCCTCGTCCGCCCCTTTAAACAGACGTACCACATCCGCTCTTTTTCCTGCATCCAGAAGCTCCGGCAGTCCGCGCGCTGTGATCTGTCTCGTAAAACCGATACCGGAAACTGCATTTTCCACACACCCCTCCCTGCCACACACACAAGATTCCCTTCTGCTCAAGTCCACGACCATATGACCGATTTCTCCTGCGTTGTGGTTAGCACCGCGCATAATCTTTCCATCGCACACAAAACCTGCTGCCAATCCGGTACCCACATTCAGATAGATGAAATCCGAAGACGTTCTGCCCTGTCCCAGTATAAGCTCCGCCGTAGTGGCACTTCGCACATCGTTATCCACAGCGCAGGGCACACCCAGCTTATCGGCTATCATAGCCGCAATAGGAACCGGAGGACCCGTAATCTCGTGGTTAATGGAAACCCATTCTCCTCTTCTGTTATCCACGATTCCGACGATGCCAAGCCCTGATGCCTTCAGGTTTCCCCGAATACCCACCATCTCTACATAATCTGCCAGGTCATTCAGAATCACCTTCGTGGCCTCCTTTTGATTGTTCAGTCCGGTATCGTACCGCTTGCTCTGCAAAACGCGGCCTTCCTCGTCCAATTCTCCAATCAGCAGCTTTGTCCCGCCGAAATCCAATCCTAAATAGGTATCCAAAATGCTTCCTCCTAATTTTTCCGTTATATTTTATTTCTTTAATTTCAGGTAGTCCACCCGTTTTTGGGGAAGACGATATAATCCATAACAGGCCGTGAAAAGTCCGGTGACACCGCTTATGAGGAACAAAACGGCAATGCTTTGCCCGCTTCCGTAAATGCGCTCCAGCTGTTCCTGCAAGGCGGCTGCCGCCATAGCTCCTGCATATCCTACCATGCTGGCTGCCGCCGCCGTAACGCCAAGGTAGGTCGTCATCCGCTCAGGCGGCGCGCTGGCATATTGAAGATTCAGGCCCGCCATTCCGGAGGAAGCATTGCCTAGCGCCGATACACATATGAGCAAAAGTGCCGCCCATCTTACATCCTGCTTCATGAAAAACCATCCCAGATTGCAAAAGCCCGTCACCATCTGCATACCAAGGACTACCATCGTCCAAAATGTACGATCCGCCACCTTTCCCCACAACCATATGCCTCCCACTCCCAAGATGGATGCCAGCACGCCGCTTCCCACGATAAATGTGTGATTCAAGTGCAGCACCTTTAATTGATAGATTGCAAGGAATCCGGATGCGAACAGGGTTGCAAAATAGGAGCACATATTATATATGAGCACCGGCCGATAATGCGGATTGCGAAAGGGCCCGGCCACATCCTTCAGGCTATATCCTTTCGTCACGGAATTCTCTGGTTCACGTATGAGAAGCATAAGTATGAAATCCACAATAGAAAAGAGAATGCAGAATGCATACACGACCAGATATCCTGCCCATGCCTGTTCCTGTCCGATAAAAAAATCCAGTTGATATCCCATTAGAAAAGAAACTCCCGAGGTGGCCGTCATAGCTAAAATATCCTTTATGGCGAAATACCGTCCCCGCCCATCCACAGGCCCCACTTGAAGCATCCACTGATTCAGCGCCGGGGTTACGAATCCGGCGGCCAGAAAAGCAAAAAAATACAAGACGAATACAAACTGCCGTCCGGTCTTCTGATCTTGAAAAAGAACCGGTGCGAACACCGCAAATCCTATCGAGAAGCGAAAAGCGAAGCAAATAAGCGCAATAGGTAGTTTCCGGTATTTCAGCCTCTCGAAGAAAAAGGGAGAAATCATCTGCAGCACACAGCCGAGCTGGGGAATAATCGCAATCCGCGCCACCATCGAGGGACTGGCACCAAGATAAGCCAGATAACCCGCCATGAAATTTCCCGTGGTCAGGGATAGCATGACACTGGCCATAACTCCCTGTATGAGAAGTATCCGCCGGCTCGTCCTCATCTGCTCCTCGGTGTGCGCCTTCTCCGGGAAAAACATCACCCGCACTTTTTTCGCTATGGTATGCATTGGCCGCTTCCCTCCGGCTTCTCCACTTCCTGAATAAATTCTATCTCTTCTCCGTCAAAACCCACCACGTAGGCGAACCACATGTAGACAGGCTCCGGGGTCGCTTCCAATATGTCAGCAAAGGCAGGAGCGAGCTTCGGCTTGCCGCCTGCTCGTATGGCCCGCTCGTAACTGTCATGGATATCCTCCGTATGTAATGCCACATGAATCCAGCTTCCTCCGGGAATGGTCTCGCCCTCTCCCGCATCGAACACCTCGATACAGCTTCCGCATCCTGCATCCATCATTGCTACACGCTCCCCTTTTCCCCATGTATGCTTCACAGTAAGACCAAGTCCTTCCTCGTAGAATCGAACTGTTTCATCGAAATGATGAGAATGCATTCCTATATGATGGATACCGATAGCTGTTTTATCTTTCACATTTATGTCTGCCATGCTAAAAATCCCTCCAATCCAACATCATGCTTGTAGGCGCCATGCGAGGAATCGTGATGTCATGATATACCTGTCCGCAATCCTCGGGGTTTCGAAGCTCGTACATCTCTTCCGGCACATGCACCTTTCCCTCCGCGATGAATTCCATCGCCGAACGGATATGGGAGAAGGAGCTGTGAGAATGCAGCTCATCGGATTTCAGCGGTATCGACCACTCCCAGCCTCCGTGAATACTTATGAACGCATAAAACAGTTCATAAAGCAGCGTATGGGCATCCCAATCCGAAGTTTTTTTCCAGGGAACGCCTATCTGGAAGATTTCTCCCCGCTTTCTCATATAAGGAATGACAGCGTGCAGCGCGTTTTCGTTACCCGAGCACTCATACAGGGTCGATACGCTCCCCTTGAGCTCCGGCCATTCTTCCAGAGAAGCACCGACATTAACAAGTCCCGCCCTGTTCGCCGTGTTTCTTCGTTCTTCAGAAGGATCTGTAGCGTATACACGGTAACCGAAGCAGTTCGCCATCTGTGCGCACATCAGGCCCACCATGCCAAGTCCCGTTACGACCACACTTTCCACCGGTTTCGCCGACGCATGAAAGATGGAGGTCATGGAGACCGCCGCATATCTTCCGAACAGCGCGTGCTCCGGCTTCACTCCTTCCGGAAGAAGAATGACATCCTCCGCCTTCATCTTACAATATAATGTATGATGTCCGTTATGATAGACCAGATCGCCCTCTTTCAGATCCGTCACCCCTTCTCCCGTACATATGATTACGGCGACGGAAGAGGAGCCGGTCTGCATCGGATATCTTTCCGAGGGAAACTGCTGTGTATAGCCGCCCCTCTCGGAGCCTGTGGATATGAGGGACAATATGTTTTTTCCTACGATTTCATCCGCTGCCGGAACATCGTCGAATTCCTTCTCTACAAGCTCAGCCCGTTCTCTCTCTGTAAATACTACTCTATAATCTTTTACCATTTCTCTCTCCGTTTTATTTCTTATTTTTATTATCGAAGTTTTGCTTCGCCATCGAAAGCAAACGTCTTCTCCACCTTTCCGGTAGCCACCCATTCACATGCCCGGACGAACATCTGCCGGAACTGTCTGGGGCTGAAGCTGAGCATTGTATTTTCCCCGAGACCATGTCCGGTATAATAAGGCCATACATGCCCCAAAAGCTGGTTAAAGGTTCTTCCTTTTCCATAGTATCCCGTCACGGCAATCGGCTCCTTTTTGCCCGTGCCCGGTTCTCCGTGCCTGGATATCACACGCGAATCGGACCAGGCGCTGGCCAACGTCTGAAGCGGCACATTCCATACGTTTTCACAGTTGCAGAATATCTCATCCTTCGTATCAAAGGCCTCCAGTCCTTTCATGATCGGGTGCTCCGGCAGATCTATCTCTATATGAGCCTCGCCATAATCCCCATGGGAGGTTACCTCTCTCCAGAGAAGTCCTGCCATCCGTTCTGCGCCTTCCCATGCAGAATTACCTATCGCCTTCCAATAACAGGGATGATCCCCGTGAAGAAAGACGAAGCCCGCTCCCTCTGCCACCGCCTGCTCCAGCCTTTCCTGCTCTTCCCTTATATTGAATCGGTAGTTGCCGCAGTTAAATACGAGCACCTGGCATTCCTTTATCAGATCACCGGCAAAATATGTATCGAAGCACATATCTCCGATGGACGGCTCATCACATACCATCAGAATATCGAAAGCTCCCGCCTCTTCCAACAAAATTTTATTGTTTATCGCTACCCGGTGTACATCGTGGCCACCCATATGAACATCGCCGATCAAATAATGCAGCTTTATCTTTTCCATCGCAATTCGCACGCCTCCTAATATGTTATTTCCAGCCAGCTATCCGGCAATTCCCTCGCTTTTTTCGCCGCCTCAATAAGAGCCAGTATTTCCAGCGTCTCATCCTCTCTCACAGGAAGCTGCTTTGTCTCGAAGAAATCGAGAATCGCTTTCATCGTATTGAGGTAGTAGTCAGAGCTATCCAACCGCTCTCCTTTTTCCCCGTCGGATACCATGAAATTAAACTCCGCCCATGGGTTAGGCGTCTGAGTGAAGCTAGCCATCCGTCCATCACCGTAGTCCAATATCAACTGTGTCACCTTGCTTCCCACGGCAAAGCTTTTCACGCGACGCACTCCCGTTCCCATCACTGCAACGATAGGTTCGAACTGATGAACCGCATAGTTATCCAGATCATGCGGGCCAACGGTGGACATGAACTTCGTGCTGCCCTGTTCCCGCTCTTTATAATTCAAGATGCTTTCGCAAAAACGCTGAGCCGAAGAAGAGAATACCGGAGTATGATGCTTTTTTGCATATTCAAACATCCGCCTTCCCGTTTCCACATCAGGGGCGAAGGTCTTATCCACAAATACGGGCTTGCCGCTTGCAAGGGGCAGACGGCACACTTCTTCGTGCCATCTCGAATCGTCCGCAGCGATCACCATAATCGCATCTACTCTCTCTATCAGCTCCTCCATGGAGGAAGCCTGATGCACGTGATTTTTACGGCACCACTCTTTCGTCGTCATCCCCTGCTTCTTATCGTACAGAGCATAGGCTTCGGTCAGCGCGGCATCATGGCCATATTTGGTGTTTACTTCCCTCAAAAATCCAGGGTAGTAATTGGCGTGCCAATTGTCCAGATAATAATCGGCGAATCCTATTTTCAACACGTCCTCGTCCCCCTTTC